>JAEYPZ010000142.1:0-134016 GCA_023410275.1 Bacillota bacterium | reverse complement strand
GACATGTTCAAAAATCGTCTTATAATACAAGCAAGGGCAGAAACCCAAAAATCAGTCTCTGCCCTTAATAACTATCAACATATTTTACATTGGTTTTACCGTTTACACGGAACTTGAAACGCTCTCTTTCTCCCCCCACTCATTATTACAACCACTTTGCATATAAACATGAATCTTCTTCTGTATTCAGCCTTTTAAAAATTTCGAGCATTTCATCCTCTTGGTAGTATTCTCTTACTTCAAAATTAATCAATATATGCTCCTGATATACTGATTTAAAAAATCCTTCAGCTCTTAATTGTTCTATAGATTCTATCAAAATATCAAAAAAGTCCTCTCTGAATTGAAAAAATTCATCGCTGTAATTGAAGTCTTGATCAGAAATAGCATTTTCATTTTCAATAATATACTCCAAAACAATTTTGTTGCATTCCGGAAAGTCATTTTCTGAAATAGAATGGTCATCCCATTCATCTGAGCAATATTTGTAATATAGCTCACCGTGATCCGTAGTGGTATAGCAATAGCCTTCGGCTTCAAACTCATCAGTTGTATTTCCGTTAAAAGAAATACAATAGGACTTTGGATGATTTATAGCTATGTAATCTGGAACGCCTATTGTGAAAATATATGGTTTTTTATCTTTATACTTATCAATAAATTGTGTAAATACAGATTTTATCTCCTTTATAAAAACCTCTTTTAATCTGTCAAAAGGAAACGAGTTCATTGTTAATTCCTCCTAATATAATATTTTATAATATAAATAATTAGTAATACGCATTTCATAAATAATGTACAGTTCGTACGTTTAAACTAAAACAAAATAATAATCGTATTATACCACCACAAAAAGATTATATCTACCTTTTTATCCCAACTTAATTCCCAGGAAGGCTTTGATTCAATAGCATCTCCAAAAGAATTACAAGAAAGACTTCTTTTCGGGGATACGTTCAAAAATATTGACTATATAGAAAATGACGGTCTAAACGACCTTTACAACGTGCTGCTGACTCGGACAATCGTGTTCAAAAATGGTTTGTCTCATACTTTCGTTTATAAGAGTAAATGAATTAAAAATACCCAGGAGGATTGAATACCCCTGGGTTTGTTATTTGCCTCTATTTTTCGATTCCTGTAAGCACTTCACAAATGTAACATTTTAGGTTAGAAAATAAACATCGCATCCCCAAAGCTAAAGAAACGATAGCGTTCCTTCACTGCTTCTTCATAGGCTGCCATAATATTATCTCTTCCTGCTAAAGCGGAAACCAGCATCATAAGGGTGGATTCCGGCAGATGGAAATTCGTTATAAGAGCATCCAATACCTTAAATTTGTAGCCGGGATAGATAAAGATAGAGGTATCTCCGCTGCCAGGATGCACTATTCCTGATTCATCCGCTGCGGATTCCACTGTTCGGCAGCTTGTAGTTCCGACGCAGACAACTCTTCCGCCCTTTTTCCTGGTATCATTGATAACAGCCGCTGCTTCGCCGGAAACCTGGTAGAATTCCGTATGCATGTGGTGTTCCAGTACATTTTCCACCTTCACCGGGCGGAAGGTGCCAAGTCCTACATGCAGGGTTACATTCACAATCGGTATTCCCATTGCTTCTATTTCCGCTAACAGCTCCTTTGTAAAATGAAGGCCTGCCGTAGGCGCTGCCGCGGAGCCTTCTTCCTTGGCATATACTGTCTGATACCTGTTCTTGTCCGCAAGCTCATGGGTAATATAAGGAGGCAGGGGCATCTCACCAAGCTGGTCCAGTATTTCTTCAAAAATTCCTTTGTAAGAAAACTGCACCAAACGGTTGCCGTCCTCCAGCTGATCGATTATTTCCGCTGTCAGCAAACCGTTGCCAAAGCTTATCCTGGTTCCGGTCCGGGCCTTCTTACCCGGTTTTACAAGAGTCTCCCAGATGTCATTTTCTCTGCGCTTAAGGAGTAAAAGTTCTATCCTGGCTCCATGGACTCCCTTTTCTTTATCCTGGCTGTCCTCATGGATTTTCTCCCCGAGAAGCCTTGCCGGGATAACCTTTGTATTATTTACCACCAGACAGTCTCCGGGCTTAAGGTATTCCGTTATCTGTCTGAATATTTTATGTGTTACGGCACCGGTTTCCTTATCCAGTACCATAAGCCTGGAGCCGGAACGGTCTTCTAACGGGTCCTGTGCGATTAACTCCTCCGGTAAATCATAATAAAAATCCTGTGTTTTCAATGTTCTCCTCCTGCTTTATTCCTCTTCAGCCATTTCCTCAGCCGGCAGCTCACTGTCATAATCATCCAGAAAGCTGTGGGGAACCTGATGCTTCTGGTAGCCAATCATGGTATCAAGGTTTACATTATGAATACTTCTAAAGATATTCATATCAATTACACTGCTTGTCTGACGGAATTTCTTGACCAGCTCTTTCATCTCCTGACGCTTAGAGCCCATGCCATTATCTCCCAGCATGCAGTTTTCTGTCAGCCTGCAGGCACACTGGATAAAGGTTAAGTTATTGTATTTCTTCCAGGCCAGGATATCGGCTTCCTTGACCATGTAAAGAGGCCGTATAAGCTCCATTCCTTCGTAATTGGTACTGTGGAGCTTCGGCATCATTCCCTTCATCTGCCCGCTGTATAACATGCTCATAAGCACAGTCTCTATAACATCATCAAAATGGTGGCCAAGAGCTATTTTATTACAGCCTGATTCCTGCGCATGCTTATACAGATACCCCCGCCTCATCTTGGCACACAGATAACAGGGGGAATCCGGTACAGAGGCTACCACTTCAAATATATTACTGTTAAATACCTCTATTGGAATATTCAGATACTCTGCATTATCCAAAATAATCTGCCTGTTATAGGGATTATACCCCGGGTCCATTACCATAAACACCAGGTCAAAATGGACTTTTCCATGCTTTTTCAGCTCCTGCATGCATTTAGCTAAAAGCATGGAATCCTTGCCGCCGGAAATACAAACCGCAATCTTATCCCCTTCTTTAATCAGCTGGTAATCATTGACTGCCGTTATAAATTTACGCCATATTTCCTTGCGGAATCTCTTTATGATACTTCTTTCAACTTCGATATATTTTTCCATACATACCTCTTTTCTGCTATATAAACAGTTTTTTATGCCTGCATCATCCATACATATGCTCACTTGCAATGCTGGCATTAAGCAAAAACTCATGGCATTCAATAAACATAAACCATTAATTTACACCAATGCTTTCAGAAAAACATCCAGAAACCGCTCAATCTCTTCCTTGGTCGTAAGGTGGCTTAAACTGATACGCAGGGTAGCTAATGCAAGCTTTTTATCCTTCGTCATGGCATAAACCGGCTTTGAGACCGTATTTACTGCACAGCAGGCAGATTTCGTTGCCACACAGATTCCCTCCTCGTCAAGGGCCGCCTGCAGGGCATTGGTGTTAACGCCTTTCAGGCTTAGGTTAAGGATAAAAGGGGAGCCATCTTCCGGCGTATTGAAAACAATATTTTTATTCTCTTTTAATGCCTTTCGCAGCAATAAGTTCTTTTCCTTTACCTCTTCATAAAACTCATTCAGATGTCCTGTTGTATATGCCAGCGCCTTTTCCAGGGATACGCAAAGGGCAAGGGCCGGAGTACCGCTTCGAAAGCTTGTGGTGCTAAGCCCTCCGTGTATCAGAGGCTCCAGCATTATCTGCTCTTTTTTTAACAATGCACCGCTTCCGGTTATTCCATATATCTTATGTCCTGATAACGTCAGTAAATCCATGTTATGAAAGGCTACGGGTATCTTACCTACTGCCTGGGTAGCATCCACATGTAAAAAGCAATGGGGCTTTGTCTTAACCAGCTCATATATTTTGTCAATAGGCTGGATGACTCCGATTTCACTGTCAACATAGGCAATGGATACCAAAATGGTATCCTCCCGTAACAGCTCCTTTAAATGTTCCAGATCGATACTGCCATCTCTTCCGATATTGACAAAATCCACCTCATAGCCTTCGTTTTTCAGTGCCGCAACGGGACCTGTGACCGATGCATGCTCCAAAAAGGAAGTGATAATGTGCTTTCCATATCTTTGATAGCTTTTTGCTATGCCTTTTATCGCTAAATTATTGGATTCACTGGCACCGGAAGTATAAATAATCTCCTCTGTTTTAGCAGAAAGCATAGCTGCTATATTTCCTGTTGCCTCATCCAATCGTTTCTTTGCCAGAACACCGGGCGTATGAGGAGAATTGGGATTTCCCGTGAATTCAACCGCCGCTTCTTCAAAGGACTTTAATACCTCATCACATACCGGTGTATGTGCCGCATAATCTAAATATATCATATAAGAAACCATGCCTTTCTTAAAGCCTGCAAACTATTGGACGCAGGCACATTGTGTGAAAATTGCACTTTAAACTTCCATATTACCGAAGCGTCGTGAATTTGGGTACTTCTATAAATCAGCCGTTAAGCTTTTCATATTTTCTGTATTCATAACGTACGAAACTTATCATACTGATAACGGCTGATTTTGTCAATCCCATTACCTATAAATCCTATCATCTTTCTTTCTGCAATTTTCCTGCATTTTCATTTGACAATATATTCAATTGTTCTTCCTATTTTATTTTTTATTTATCATATTTTACAAAAAGTTCATAAATCTATTGCATTATTTTGAAAAGCATAGTATATTATGAAGAAAAAAGGAGAAAGGGTGTTAATATGAATTTTATGGATAATCTTAGTGTGTCCGATGGTTATAAGGATGAGGCTGATTTAATGAAAGAAGTCATCTTTAAATTATGTATCGGTGATATTCCTTTCACTTCCACTGCTCAACCTATTACTTTAGATTACAAAAACAGAGAAGTCCTTCTTTTATCTAAGGGAGAGATGTTAGGCAGTATACCTTTCGAGATTATATACTTTGACATAAAAAGAAAACAGTTGGAAGTAAAGGATTATGCGGAAGCGATTTTAAAGCTTATTGAAGAGGAAATCGGCAGATTACCCTTTGGAGATGTTGTTACAATATAAAAAAATCCCCTTAAGGGGATTTTTTTTATGTCCGTTTATACACTGACCTTTTTGTCTAACATCCATGCTGTTGCCAGATAAGTGACAGCAGTCATAACCGCATAGAACACGATACTTAACAGCAGGACATCTCCTTCACTCCGGGATAAATTTGGAATACCGGTGATTAAATCTGAAAGCTTCGCAATTACAAACTCCAGTAATATGAAAATTAAAAAGCTGATAAATCCCTTTCCTTTCTTATCTGCCAGGAAAGTTGTACTAAGGGTAATGGAAAAATAAGCAAGTGTTATCGTACTGATCCAGGAAATTAACAGTGACAGAATTACCAGGATTACCAATTTACTGTCAATATCGATATTGTATTGCATACTGAAAAAATGACGAATCAAATCTCTTATTTCTTTGATGGAGGAATATCTTGCCAATAATGCTGCCCCATCCGCTGCAAATATTAATGCAAATCCCAAGCCTGCTAGTATTATCTGTAATCCGGAGCTTATAACCTTGGCTCCTACGATGCTATAGGTGCTTCTTGGTGTCAGAAAGAGCATGTAGCTTTGCTTTTGCTTCAGATCGTTATGATAAGTAATAATGGATTCAAAAGCAATAAAGAACATTGCCCCCATGGTAAACATACTAAGCAGTCCAATGGCAAGCCCCATGGTATTCTGATGATCCAGGATTAAGCCGGTAAAAAATATCAGCTCACCCAGCATTGCAACAATTAAAATAATCAGCTTGGAAAAAGCCTGCTTTCTCAATTCATATTTCATTAACTTCAACATGTTATACCCCTCCCTATGCGTAAATCTCTTTGTATAATTCCACCATGGATTTGTTATGGCTTTCTCTAAGCTGCTCTGCCGAGCCTTCCAGAACAATTCCACCTTTTTTAACAAAAACAGCATTATCAACTACTTTTTCAAGCTCATCTACCAGATGGCTGGAGATTATAATTGTATTTTCATCTCCTGCGGTTTCCAGTATTGTTGTCATTACTCTTTCTCTTGAAATAATATCGATTCCGTTCAGAGGTTCATCCAGCATATAAAGCTCTGACTTGCGTGCCAATGTAGCAGCTATTTTTAGCTTTGCGGCAAGGCCGGAGGACAATGCCTTTGCATGGTCTCTCTTATTTAATTCCATTCTTTCAAGCAGTACATCATATCTTTTCATATCAAAATCTTCAAAGAAATCCTGATAATATTTTCCCACATCATCAATGGTCATATAATTGTAGAAAAAGGGCTCTGTTGACATATAGGCAACTCTTTTCTTTGTTTCCACACCAATTGGGTTTCCGCAAAAGGTTATGCTTCCGCTGTTGGGTTTTACCAATCCGGCAGCTATCTTCATGAAAGTAGTCTTACCGCTTCCATTTGGTCCCAAGAGAGCGTATATCTTCCCTCTTTCAATATTCAAAGTCAGATTATCTACGGCTGTCTTTGACATATACTTTTTTACCAGTCCGTTACATTCCAATAACATAGTAGTCCCTCCTATTATTTTGCATTTTCTGTTATATCAAATTTTTGATACTTCTCTTCCAGCATTGAAAATATTTCATCCTTCTGCAGCCCCAAGTTGGACATTCCTGAAATAAACTGTTCCAGCAGGTCATTTGCCATGTCTTTTCTTATATTACTTATTCTTTCCTTGTCTTCGGTAACAAAAGTACCCAATCCTCTTTTGGTAAAGCATATCTCCTGAGCCTCCAGCTCACGGTATATGCGGCTTGCCGTATTGGGATTGATCTTATACATTAATGCCAGATCCCTTCCCGAAATCATCTTATCTCCCAAAGCAAGTTTTCCTGTTACAATATCTTTCTTGATATCATGTATGACCTGAATATAAATTGGGATATTATTATCAAATTCCATATATACCTCTCTTCTCTCTTTACCCTACTTTTGGCTATTATTAAGAATAGTAAATCATAAAACACTCCCTTTGTTTTATTGTTTGTTATGTTACTAGTGAACTATATACATAGTACACCGCAATTATCTTTATGTCAAGAACTTTTTATAAAAAAATAAAATAAAAAAAGCTGCCTGAAACAGCCTTTCTTATTTTATTTAACTGCATATTAAACGCCTGCTTTACTCCATGTTGAAATCAGGCCAATTTATCTCGTTTTTTACAGTGATACTTACAGGCAGTATTGGAACAGCTGCATGAATCAAATAGCTCTTCCTCGCAATACTCTTCCTCGTTTTTCCGGTTTTTAATCAATACCGTAATATTCTCTATATCATCAATCCCCTGTGCGGCTAAGGTCCTCTGTAATTCCGTAAACCATAGCCCTTTTTTTACTTTAACGGTTTTATCCGACTTTTCATCTATGAAAAGCACCTGCTCTTCTTCCAGATTCAAATTTATATAGTCTATCTGGTAGAGATTCTTTCTATTAATAACTCCCAAATCTTCCAGTGTCTTGACCATTCTGTAGACCGTGGCAATTCCTACGGTAGGATCTTTCTTTACTGCTTTATAATATATTTCCTTGCAGCTGGAACATTCATCCTCTAAAATAACATCAATTAATAACCGTCTTTGCTCCGTAATACGGAACTTTTTCCTTCTAAGCTGGTCGATAATGAGTTCTTTTTTATGAAATTTAGCTAAGATTGTATCTTTCTCAGTTGTCGTATTCATAAGTACTCCTCCATTCCTGCACATGTTTTAGGACCAGTCGGCTGCTGCATTTTTCATCAATAACAATCAGCAAAAGGCCTCTGCCAATATTGCTATTGGTAAAAGGCCAATTGCTTAAATACGTTTATTTCTTACAGGAATCCGCTGCCTTGCTGCAGCCGGAGCAGCCGCACCCACAGCTGGTGCCTTCTTTTTTTGACTTTATGGTTTTATAGGCGGAAAACCCTATACCGCCAAACACGATAATACCAACGATTATATTTGCAATCATACAAACCTCTTTTCCGAATACCGGATTATACCGGTATTCCTAAAACAATAACAATAAGCTACAAACTATTCTTAGACCGTCTTGCCTGCATTTACAGCTGATTTTGTTTTTATATTTTTATCTTTTGCCTCACTGGGCCTGCGTACCAGAAGATAAACCAGTAATAAGATTAAAAGGAGTCCTACTGCTGTTCCTGCATGAAATCCTTTGCCGGAAATCAAACTTCCTACCTGGAATACGGCAGTTGCTACAGCATAAGCAAATAATGTCTGATATCCCACGGAGAAAAGTGTCCATTTTGCAGAGCCCATTTCACTTCTTACCGCACCGATAGCAGCAAAGCAAGGGGCACAAAGGAGGTTGAAAATCAGGAAGCTGTAAGCGGAAAGCTGTGAAAATTCACCCTGAAGGCTCTTCCAGAAGGCACCGCCATTCTCTCCCGCATCGGCAAAGCCATAGAGTATACCAAAGGTACCAACTACATTTTCCTTCGCAATTAATCCTGTTACTGTTGCTACTGCAGCTTTCCAGTTACCCCATCCCAAAGGAATAAAGATAGGTGCTATTACCTTTCCGATGGTTGACAGAATGGATGATTCCGTATCTACCATTTGTAATCTCCAGTTAAAGGTGCCTAAGAACCAAACCAGAACCGTTGCAAGGAGGATAATTGTAGAAGCCTTTTTAATAAAAGCTTTGGAACGGTCCCAAACATGGATCAATATGCTCTTAAGTCCGGGAATATGATAGGAAGGCAATTCCATAATAAAAGGTGAAGGATCACCGGAAAACATTCTTGTTTTCTTTAATAAAATACCGGATACAATAATCGCTGCCATACCCACAAAATAGGCGGAAGGAGCTATAAGGGAGGAACCAGGGAACAAAGCACCTGCTATCAGCGCAATAATAGGAAGCTTTGCACTGCAGGGAATAAAGGTTGTTGTAATAATGGTCATTCTCCGGTCATGCTCGTTCTCGATGGTACGAGTCGCCATGATTCCCGGAACACCGCATCCTGTTCCGATAAGGATGGGAATAAAGGATTTACCGGATAACCCGAATTTACGGAATATACGGTCCATAATAAAGGCAATTCTCGCCATATATCCGCAATCTTCCAGGAAAGCCAGGCAAAGGAACAGCACCATCATCTGAGGCAGGAAGCCGAGAACAGCGCCTACACCGGCTATAATACCGTCTAAAATAAGAGAATTCAGCCAGGCAGCAGTTCCGATGTTATCAAGGAAGCCTCCTACGGCAGGAGGGATGATTTCGCCAAACAATACATCATTGACCCAATCGGTAGCAATACTTCCTATGGTGGAAATGGAAATATAATACACGAGAAACATAACAACAGCAAAAATCGGAAGTGCAAGCCATCTGTTGGTAACTATGGCATCAATTTTATCAGTCGCGCTCTTTTGCGTCCTGTTCTTCTTATGCACTGCCTGCTTCATTATTTTGCTTATGTAATTGTATCTCTCATTGGTTATGATGCTTTCTCCGTCGTCCTGCAGACTGTCTTCGCATTCCTTCACAATGTCCGCTACCGCCTTCAGCGTTCCGTCATCCAGGGAAAGCTCCATAACCTTTTCATCCTGTTCCAAAAGCTTAATGGCAAGCCAGCGTTCATTAAGATTGCCGGTTTTACCCTTGACTGTATTTTCAATCTTTGTCAGAGCATCTTCTACTCCCGTGCCAAAAGTATGCTTCGGTGCTGCCGCTTTTTTTGCATTCGCCAGCTCAATGGCTTTTTGCGCCACTTCCTTGGAGCCAATTCCTTTTAATGCAGAAGTCTCAACAATTTCACACCCCAGCAGCTCTTTCAGCTTCTGTATATCTATGGTATCCCCGTTCTTGCGGACCACATCAATCATATTAAGAGCCATTACCACAGGTATTCCAAGCTCCAGAAGCTGAGTGCTCAGATAAAGATTTCTCTCAATGTTTGAAGCATCTATAATATTAATAATGGCATCCGGCTTTTCGTTAATCAGATAGCCTCTGGCAACCACTTCTTCCAGTGTATAGGGAGAAAGGGAATAGATACCCGGCAGATCCTGAATGATAACTTCCTTTTGACCCTTCAGAATACCTTCCTTCTTTTCTACCGTAACACCGGGCCAGTTGCCAACATATTGGGTACTGCCAGTCAAATCATTAAACATGGTAGTTTTACCACTGTTGGGATTACCCGCTAAAGCAATTTTAACTTTCATTTTCAATATCCTCCCATGATGAAGCCTTTATCCTATACTAATCCTCCATGCTGCCAACGCGCCGCAAATATGGGCGCCAGCACATATTTGTGTATGAATTATGCTTCTCAATAATTCATACTAACTCCCATTGCATGCCGCATCTGCTTGCAGATGTGGCACTGCCATAAATCAGGGTGTGAAATGTCTTTTATTTCACATTAACTTCTATTTGTGCTGCCTCATCTTTTCTTAGGCTTAATTCATATCCTCTTATATTAATTTCTATGGGATCTCCCAAGGGAGCGACCTTTACTACCTTTATAGCGACACCCCGTGTAATACCCATATCCATAATTCTGCGCTTTAACGGCCCTTTCTCTCCGATACTGACTACAGTACCGGCCTGACCCGGTTTTAAGTCTCTTAAAGTCATCCTGTCCCCCTCCTATGCCACCATAATTTTAGATGCCAGATTTTTATTAATCGCAATTCTGACACCTTTCACCATAATAATAAAACCGCTGTCATTCTCTGACAACAATTTAACACTTTCGCCCTTTATAAATCCCAAATCCTGCAAATGACGTCTCACATCATCTTTGCCTGTAAAATCTACTATTACTTTTGTTTCACCTATTCCGGCAAATGCTAGTGACATATTCAACACTCCTTTATTCATTATGAAAACCATTATCATTTGTATAGTATTATATGCCCATTGCAGAAACTTGTCAACGATACATTGCATCCAATTGAAAATAAATATCATTATTTATTAAAAAGTTCCATTATTCTCTCATTCCAAGCAGGTAATTTATAAATTGCTGGGCAGTTCTTCCTGAACGGCCTCCATGGCTCATTTCCCAGATGTTTGCTTCCTTTAAGAGCTCTTCCTCTGTCAGTCCGATGCCCTCTTCCTTACCGGCAAGCCCCTTTACAATCTCATAGAATTCTTTCTGGGCAGGTGCGGAGTAATTGATCGTAATGCCGAAACGTGCCACCAGAGACAGCTTTTCCTGCATTGTATCACTTCTGTGAAGCTCATCCTTTGAAATATCGGAGCGGTCGCTCCAGGTCTCCCTGATGAGATGCCTTCTGTTAGAAGTAGCATAAATCAGTACATTATCAGGCTTCGTCTCCAGACCGCCTTCAATGACAGCTTTCAGATATTTATATTCAATTTCGAATTCTTCAAAGGACAGATCATCCATATATATAATAAATTTATAGTTTCTGTTTTTAACTGCTGCAATAATACTTGACAGATATTTGAACTGATGCTTGTAAATCTCAATAATACGAAGTCCTGACTGATAATATTCATTTAGTATTGCCTTAACACTGGAGGACTTTCCTGTACCGCTGTCGCCGTAAAGAAGGCAGTTATTTGCCTTTTTGCCATTAACAAAGGCCTCCGTATTCTCAATGAGCTTCTTCTTTTGCAGCTCATAACCAATTAAGTCTGAAAGCAGAATATCCTCCGTATTCAGAATGGGTACAAGCTCAACTCCGCTATTCTCCTCCTGTAAACGGAAGGCTTTGTTTAATCCGAACATGCCCACACCAAAATCACGGTAAAAGGAGGTTATAATATTAAGGAGCTCCTCCTCCGTAACAGCCTTTGCAATCTGCTCCGAAAGCAGCCTTATTTTATTACTTACGCTCTTATTATAGCGTTTCTCGCTTTTTTCAACTGCCTTATAATGTGTTATTGTAGAAAAGCAGTTAAGCCCCAGCCTTTCTTCAATCCTGCCAAAATCATATTCAAATAATTCCTTAAAAATTTTCAGGTCGGAGCCTGCAAAGGTATTTACAGTGCCCACCAGCATGCCCTTTTTTTCACAGCTGATGCTAAAGGGATTTTCACTTGAAGCAAGAAGAAATGCAAGATAGTTCTGCCAGAGATTATTATCAAAGCCATATTCCGTTGCCAGCACCAAAAGTTTGTTTATCTGTTCATAAATATCCGTGATATATTTTTCTTTTGCCGCGCCTTCCGGTATCAGAACGGGATATTCCTCATCAAGATTTCTTATAATGTAAGAAAGCGCATACAGGATATCACTTTCCTTTGTATTTCTGTAAATAACAAGCTTTGCTGTATATTGATACATTCTTTTATCCTCCTTGAGATATGAAATCCACTATTGACAAATCAGGGCTGCCGCAAATTGCCATGCAACAGCCCCATCTAATATGTTATTATAAACAATTATCTTTCATTTTTAAATACGAAATTGATTAATTGCCTCCTTTAACTCCATGGAGTTTCCTGCCAGTATTCTGGAGGCCTCTTCTAACGCCTCCACCGAAGTATTCTGAAGCCTGACCGTATCCTCCACCATTTCAGAAGCTGCCAGTGTCTGCTGTGATATGGCAGAAATGCTCTCAACAGCACTAAGTGTCCCTGCCCTGGCCTCATCCATATTCCCTATATTCTGCCCGATCACAGAGAGGCTGGAGGTAAGCTTCTTTATACCGTCTCCCATATTTCGGAAAGTATCAATGGTATTGTCAACTATGTCATTCTGCCTGTTTACAATCTGCTCCGCATCCTTGGCAATATTTACGGTATCGGAGGTCTGCTTTATGATTTGCTCAATTACCTTATTGATTTCCTCCGCTGCCGTAATGGATTGTTCGGCAAGCTTTTTTATTTCCTCTGCTACAACGGAGAAGCCTCTTCCGGCATCACCTGCCCTTGCCGCTTCAATGGAAGCATTTAAGGCCAGAAGGTTCGTCTGGTCCGCTATTTCATTGATTACCTGTAGGATTCTTCCGATGGAATGGGATTTGCTTTCCAAGGCTATAATATTATCAACAACATTTTTGGTAATATCATTGGTTGCTTCCGATTGCTTTGAAAGTTCTTCCATCGTACCAATTCCCTGAGCTATCATATTTCCGGTATCTCCGGCTATCCTTTCAATATCCTTCACACTGCCGTTCACCGTTTTAATTTTTTCGGACAGCTCATCCATTTGGGAAAGGCAATTCTGGGAATCCTGTGCCTGGCCGGATATTCCATGTCCGATTTCACCTATGGAAGTGGATATCTCACTGCTTGCCAGGGAGATATCTTCCGAGGCCTTTAATACATTATCCGCCGACTGTGCAACAAGTCCGCTGACGCCGGCAGCCTTTTGTATCAGTTTTTTCATATTCTCAATCATTTCCATGGTATTTCCCGCCAGAATGATGAATTCATCCTTATGCTTATGCTCCATGGAGGCTGTAAAATCTCCCTCCGCTAATTTCTTCAGAGTTCCGTTAATATGCTTTAAGCTTCTTGCAATCCCCTCCGAGAGATAAATTCCTATCATAACAGCTATCAAACTGGCAACGACAACCATCCAGCTGGTAATGCGTTTGATGCTTTCAGCCTGTTCCATAAAGCTTGTCTTAGGAATCAGGGTACATAAGATAATGCCCGTATCCGATATCTTATCGAACTGGAAAAGATATTCCTTACCGTCATAGCTGACATATTTCTGTCCCTTTGCCGCCGAACCCTCCATGGCATTTTTATAATAATCCTCCGTTGTAAAATGGAACTGTTCCTTTCTGTCCCCCACACTGATATCCTTACCTGCCGTTTTCTTTTGGGAGGATTCTTTCGCCAGGATTTCTTTTCCGTCGGAAGTAATCACAGCGACAATACTGTTCTTTCCAAAATCCAAATCTTCCAGGAATTTATTCATTGCATTTTTATCTATGTCAACAATTACAGCTCCGGTATCCGTCTGGAATTTCTGAACCAGGGAAAAGGCATATTCGTCTGCATTTGTTCCAAGCTTCTGATCAATCAAAGGATGGCTTCCGACCCAGAAATTTTTGCTCTTTGAGTTGCTAAGTTTATCAAAACCGGTATCCTTCTTTAAATCACTGTAAAAACCGTCTACGGACCTGTTACCGCTGGTAACAATCGGTATTCCCGTTTTCGTAATAATATGGATATCCTCAATCATGCTTTCTGCTTCTGCTTTTTTTGTAAGCTCCATGCCGAGTGTCTGGACATAGGATTTTCTCATGACATCGTCATTGTACTTTAAATTCTGGACATAATAATATACATCCGTATCCCTGGTATACAGGGCTGCTATGGATTCCACCCCGCTGAATCCGAAATCCAGATACTTTGAAGCCATATTCATTGTGTTTTCAGTGGATTTTTCATAGTTTGATACCAGACCTTTATAAGCCTTAAAATAGGACAGGCAGCCAAGTGCAATTATAAATAAAATCGGAATGGCATAGCCAACTATTAATTTAAACCGTATTCCAAACATCCTTTTTTCGGCTTTGCCTGCATCATCGGATTTTCTCTTTCCTTTTCTGTTCTTTTCTTTTACAATCTCTTTCTTTTTTCTGCGCTTCACCAATTTTTTTTCCATAAGCTGTTTCTCCTTTGTACGGATTGCATTGCTTTATAACTAAAAAAAGTGTCGAAGGCGCACCCCAACCAGGAGCTGCGCCTTCGACACAAAAGCATTGTACAACGTTTATTTTTAAAATGCAAGATTTTTTTATATTTACATTCTTTCAGGAGCTTCAAAGCCCAAAAGGGATATTCCGGTTTCAAGAATTTCCTTTACCAGGGTGATAAGAGCTACCCAGGATTTCTGTTTTTCCTTATCTTCTTCCGTCAATATCTTATTTTCATGGTAAAAGCTGTTAAAGGCATTGGCTAATCCATAGAGATACTGGCAGATTTTATGGGGAGCATATTCATTTCCTGCCGCTTCTACCACTTCATTGAATTTGGCTGCCTCCAGCATCAGGTCTATTTCAGTTGGTGTCTTTCCGGGCTGCAGGGCATCTGCCGCAATTCTTTCACTGCCGTATTTTTGTATAATAGATTTGATGCGGACAATGGTATAAAGCAGATAGGGTCCTGTATTTCCTTCAAAGGAAATAAAACGCTCCAAATCAAAAACATAGTCCTTGGAGGCCTGGTTTGACAAATCACCGTATTTTAATGCGGCAAGTCCTACCTTCCCTGCTATCTCTTCTGCTTCTTTTCTTTCCATTTCCCGATTTTCAAGCATCTTATCAAGAACAGCACTGCTGATATTCTGAATCAGGTTTTCAAGACGCATGACCCCGCCGTCTCTTGTTTTAAAGGGCTTGCCGTCCTTTCCGTTCATCGTGCCAAAGCCGAGAAAGGTAAGCTTGGTCTTCTCCGGAACTAACACGGTTTTCTTGGCGCAGCGGAATACAGTCTCAAAATAGAGTTCCTGTCTCTTATCTACCACGTAGAGAATTTCGTCCGGGTTAAACAGCTCCATTCTTTCTACCATAGTAGCGAGGTCTGTGGTATTATAAAGGGTACCGCCGTCAGACTTTAAAATCATGCAGGGGGGCATTTCCTTCGTATCGGTTTCTTCCTTTACATCCACAACGAGAGCACCTTCACTGATTCTCGCATAATTATGCTCTTTCAGGTATTCCACCATACCGGGTATATAGCCCTGGGCATCGCTTTCCTTTTTCCAAAGGTCAAAATCTACCAGCAGGTTGTCGTAATTCTTCTTTAAATCTTCAATGGAAACATTTAATATATGCTGCCATAAGGCACGGTATCCGGGGTTTCCGTTCTGAAGCTCAACGGTTGCCGCCTTGGCTGCTTCCCTGAACTCCTCGTTCTCCTTGGAATAGGCACTGGCAGCTGGATATATCTGCTCTAATTCACTTATTGTAAAAGGAGCCTCACCGGGATACTCTCCCTTATAATCTTCCTTAAAATATACCAGGTCCGGCTGGTCCATTTTAAGCTTCATGAGAATTAAACCAATCTGTAATCCCCAGTCACCTAAATGAACATCTCCGATAACATTATGGCCCAGGAAACGGTCAATCCTTTTAATGCTTTCACCGATAATTGCCGGCCTTAAGTGTCCGACATGGAGGGGCTTTGCCACATTGGCACCGCCGTAATCTATTACAATGGTCTTAGGTTCTTTCGTTTTCTCACAACCAAATTGATTGTCTCTGGAAAGTTGTTTTACATAACCGGTTATAAATTCACTCTTTAATATGATATTAAGGAAGCCGGGTGCAACGGCTTCGATTTTCTCAAAGCTTTCGCTGCTGCTTAATATCTGGGCAACCTCTCCCGCAATGGCAAGGGGAGCTTTTTTATAAGCCTTTGCTGCTGCTAAGGCACCGTTACATTGATATTGACATAAATCAGGCCGGTTGGAGAGTGTGACAATGCCATATTTTTTCTCATAGCCCTTTGCCTCAAATGCCTCCATTACTTCCTTCCCAAGGATATCAATTATTTTTTGCATTTTTTGTCCTCCGTTAAAGCTTTACATATTTCTAGGCAAGCCTATAGCTTGCCTAGGGGTTTTAAACTACTTTATCATAATTGACCCTTTCTGTAAATAACCAAAACCAAAATGATATTCACAGATGTAAGACTTTAATACTCTTCATTCGGTATTATGATCGCAGCTATCAGATATATCCAGAAGCCTGCTGACGCACCAAAAAATGCAAGAAGTACGGTCACAAGTCTTACTATGGTCGGATCGATGTCGAAGTATTCCGCAACACCACCGCATACTCCAGCTATCATTCTGTTTCTTCTTGAACGGTATAATTTTTTATTTTCCATATTATCTCCCTTTCCTGAATATCAAATCTTTGATTTGATTATTTCCTGCTGCTCTGCTTTTATCATGGATTATTACCGGCAGCAGCTGTCTTTTTTATTTTAATTTTTAATAAAGCTTTACTATGATGATATCATTTCTTAACCCTTTAATCAATATTCATTGAAATGCTTCCAATATCACAATTTAAGGCCATATTATTCGGTGCGGAATTTTTCTGTACAATATGCTTGTTGATTCCGCTGTATTTTGTTCCGTTAAGTGTCAGGGAGCCAAGATTACAGTCAATTGTATAATTGTAATCCTCCTCTTTTCCATCAAGCCTCAGATTGATGGAGCCGACAGAGGTGCTGATATCGCTGTCACCGGTGATGCTTCCATTTATATCAATTGCTCCTGCCGTACAGCTGATAGTGCTATTGTGGATTGTTCCATCCTCTATGCTGATTTTTCCTGCTGCACAGGTCATGGTACCATCCTTTATAATAGCGTTATTAATTTTTAACATTCCTGCGTCTACCTGATAGGAGGAGCGGTCTTTCACATTAAGTTCCTCTATGCTGCAGGTTCCGGCACCTACTGAAATACTGCCGGAATTAGCAGACAAGCTCTCTGCCGTGATTGTACCGGCACCAACTGACAGTGATATCTTATCCGCTGTAAAATTCTTTGGTATCGTTATATATACTTCCGTTAAATCCTTTCTATGAGCTGGATTATCCAAATTAATATCAACTCCAAATATAGTAATATTGTTTGTTCCGCCGGAATTTTTCTCCCTGATGGATTTCTCCTTTAACGTCCATACTCCATCCGTAACTTCACTGCTTATTCTTTTACTGCCTTCTTCGTTGACTTTGAGGGTAAATTCCTTTCCCTCTTCTATATGGAGCTTTCCTGCAAACATGCTGAAATCCAGACTTTTAACCTTCTCATAGGTGAGAACATAGGAATCATCACTGACGGCACTGGCCTCATCTGTATCCTCAGCCTTTGCCGTATCTTCCCTGCCGCTTTCAACTCCATTCCACAGCCTCCAGCCATCTCCGATATCGTAGTCTACATTATACCACTTTGTAAATACCCTGTTATCCATACTGAACGCAATCACAACTAACAGAATTCCCACTGCGATAGCACCGCCTGCTAAGCGGAGCAGATTTTTTAGAAACGCTCTCATGCATAAGCCCTCCTTCTTTGAAAGATTTTCCCAAGGATTTGTTTTGCCCAGCCAATAACTGCCGGCATTGCTTTACCGGCTATCCAAACAGCAGCTATTGTAAAGAGAATGCCCAATCCAAGAACTATAAAACCACCGCCTATCACACTGAGTCCCAGGGCAGGTGTTACGGAAAGCTGAATAATTCCGATAACAGCAAGGGCTATGCCGGCAAACACCAGGGAAACTGCCACTGCCGCAAAGGAAATCCAAACGGCCGCTACTGTAATGACTGCTGCAAACAAAAGACTTAACACTGTAATGACTAAAGGCAGTACAACTGGCAGGGCAAATATGATTAACAGTATAAAGAGAAAGGTATTCATCGGTCTCTTTTTCGGTTTTCTCTCCTCCGGTGCATAACTGCTGCCCTTTCTCTCCTGCCCGGAAAATGTATTCCTGCTGCTTCTATCCCTATTCTCTTCGCCTGTAAAATGCCTTTCAAAAGAAGGCAGGTTTGCCTTTTCCTTATAACCCTCATGATATCCGTCTTCAGCAAAATACCCGGTGTCCGTACTGCCGTATTCAAGGGATTTTTTAATGCTTTCGGCAACCTCTTCCGGTGAACCTAATTCCTTTATAACCTCATCTTCCTTGTCTTTTCCTGCTTCTTCAAAATAATTCTCATAAAATTCAATCGCCTCTCTTCTTTCTTCTTCCGATATGCCGGACAAGAGACGTTCAAGCTCCTGCATAAATTCCGTTCTTGTCATAAGACCTCCACCCCCACAAAAATGTTATTGATTTTCGCCGAATAACTCTTCCATTCTTTTATATAAAGTCTCAGCTGGGCCTTTCCTTTATCCGTAATCTTATAATATCTTCTATTTCTGCCGTCAAAGGCCAGGTCATAGACCTCCAGGCAATCCTCCTTCTGAAGACGCCTTAGCACCGGATAAAGAGTTGATTCCGATATGTCAATAACCTGCCGTATGTCCTGGGTTATTTTATAGCCATAAGTACCTTCCTTATCCTTGGATACAATACCAAGCACAATTGCATCCAGTAGTGCAGCTCCTGTATTAAATACCATGGTAACTTCTTCCTTTCTGCTCAATTTACAACTTTTATACTCTATATTGTAAAATATATTATATTATTAACTTATACAATATTATATGACGTATAATATTGTTTGCTAAATAAAATATACGCATTTTCCTTTTAAAAGTCAAGTTTAAATTGTAATCCTAATCTTTTTTTAATCCGGTTCTCATTTTTCAATATACGGGAGTTCAATCAAAAAAAGATACAAGTGAGCCTTCTCCCGGCAAAGTTATTCCTCTGCCAAGGGCCAAAAGCTTTCTTGTATCTTACAAATATTATTTCAAATTATCTGAATATCATTGAGCTAAAACCTAATTACACAGACCGCATAAGGAGCAGGCACTGGGAGCGGCAGCCATTCCTCCGAGAGCCGTTTCTCTCAGCTCTCCCGGCAGTGCTTTGCCAACACGGAACATAACATCTACTGCTTCATCAAAGGGTACGACATTTCGAATACCGCTTAAGGCTATCTCCGCACAAATCATTGCATTGGATACTCCAATTGCATTCCTTTGCTGACAGGGCGCCTCCACCAGTCCACCGATGGGGTCACACACCAGTCCAAGCAGATTGGAGATTGCACTGGTTGCCGCCTGAAGACAGGCTTCCTGGCTACCGCCCAGCAATTCCGTCACGGCAGCGGCAGCCATGGCAGAGGCACTTCCTACTTCTGCCTGACAGCCGCCCTCTGCTCCTGCTATTGTTGCATTGAATGTTATAAGATAACCAATAGCACCTGCCGTAAACAACGCCATCACCATCTGCTCATCTGTGAATCCGTATTCCTCCTGAAGAGCTAAAAAAGTACCTGGTATAACCCCGGAAGAGCCTGCGGTGGGAGCCGCTACAATCAGCCCCATGGAACTATTGACCTCCAGAACTCCCATGGCATAGGAAATGGCCTTTGAAACTATTTGTCCGCAGGCGGAAGCTTCTCCCGACAGCCTTCTGCCGGTCAGCTTTACGGCTTCTCCTCCGATTAAACCACCCATGGATTTTAAATTTCCCTTTAAGGCATCCTTGGCGGAATTCTTCATAATATCCCAGGAATGGCTCATTTTATTAAAGATTTCTTCCCGCCCCAGCTGGCTTATCTCCATTTCCCGAAGCAGCATGGCTTCCGATATGGGAAGGTTATTATCCTTACATAGCTGAAGCAGTGTCTTACCTGTTTTAAATTCCATCGTTTCTTCTGTCTCCTGTATTATGTTCACAGGCTGAAAGCCTGCTGGATTCTTTACATCTTCTCTATCAGAAAAGCTTGATAAACACTGGGAAGCTCCTCAATTTTTTCAATTACCGCACCTTCTATGGTATCATCAGCTTCAATGATGGAATAGGCTACCGCACCTTTATTTTCGCGGTATAATTTCATAAAAGCAATGTTGATGGAAAACTCGCTTAAAATATGGGTTATGCCTGCCACCACGCCGGTTAAATCCCTGTGCTTTATCACAACAGTATGGTAGTCCCCGGATAAATCAATGTCCACACCGTCAATTTTCTTAATCTCTGCCCTTCCGCCGCCTACGGAGATACCGGTGACTGTAGTCTCCTCACCGTCCTCATCGGTAATGAAGATATCTACCGTATTGGGATGGACACCTTTTTCTTCCCTGTTAATCCGAAACTCGTAGGAAAGCCCCTCTTCCCTGGCATACCGGAAGGATTCCTTAATTCTTTTGTCCTCCGTATCATATCCCATAATTCCGGCAACCAATGCCCTGTCCGTGCCATGGCCCTGGTATGTCATTGCAAAGGAACCGTACAGAATAAAAGTCACATGCTTTATGGGCTTCTTTACCATATTGGCAGCCAGTCTTGCAATGCGCAGGGCCCCTGCTGTATGTGAGCTGGAGGGTCCTATCATATTCGGCCCTATAATATCAAAAACACTTATTTCCTTCGATGAATACATATTGAACCTTTCCTGCCTTTTGTAATCACTTATCTATGATTCCGGCAGCAGAATGTGCACCTGAATCATTGTTCTATCTTTACAGATTTCATCTGCTATATTACAGGATAAAGTATAACACAAAATACCAGAAAATAATACTGCCGTCCGATGTAAATAAGCCCTGAATTCTTAAAAAACTTAAGAATTCAGGGCTTATTTTAATTAAATTTGATGATTTTATAATAAATCTTTGCAGTAAGCCGAAAAACAATGATATAAATTAATGTAAATACCAAACAGGAAATAATAATACACCAGGTTGTAAGGGATACATTCGTTAAAGAAAATGCTTCCAGCATTTTTAATATCATATGCTTAGCAGCCATGACATGGAGGATGGCCGCTGCAAGGGGCAAAAAGAATACCAGCAAAATCTGCCTGTTGATTGTCTTTTTAACTTCCGTATCCTCCATGCCAACCTTTTGAAGAATAACATACCTGCTTCTGTCATCGTAGCCTTCCGATACCTGTTTGAAATATATAATAAGTACGGTAGCTGCCACAAACATGATGGTAAAGAATATGCCTAAAAACAGCAGGCCACCATAAATACTGTATCCATCCAGCCGGTTTATATAGATGGACTGGATGCTTGTTGAATAAGCATCTCCCTTGGAATTCCCGGCAGCAAACTGTGCAATTGCAGCTTTTGTAGTTTGGCAGAAATCCAAAAGCTTATCTTCCTTCCCCTCCATGTTGACAATAAACCGGCTGGCATAGACATTATCCACCGGATTGGAAAACATTTGCCCGACCAGCTTTGTTCCGCTCTTTTCTTCTGCTGTTACAATGAAGATATCATCGACCTTTGCATTTTTTCCCCGGAGAAATTTTGAATCAGTTATGATATCCTTGACTGTAAAATCATCACCAAGCTTATTCCCATGAAGCTTTTCGGCCGTCTTATCATCCGTCAGTAAGATGACTTCATTTTCTTTCAGGGTCTTCTTATCGCCGGTAACTGCTGTATAATCTGATAAGGGCAGAATTTGAATATTGTGAGTAAAACCGTATATGTCAATACCTGAACCGCCTTTATTCAGCTCCTTACTTCCATAGGTCAAAAGCTTTCCATTGATTAAAAATACCATGGAAGAAAAGGAATGATAGCTGTACATATCCTCAATTGCTACAGAATTCTTTTTAGCTTCTTCCTTTATTTTATCCGTTACTTCGTTGACCTGCTCCTGGCTCAGGAACTCCTGCAGTGCAATATTAATGTCATTGGGATTCATTGAACGAATCATGTCTTCCTGTCCGAGATAAAGAGCTCCGCAGGTGGATACCGTAACCAGCACCATGGTAGAGAGGATACAGATGGTTGCTAGCCCTGCCGCATTCTGCTTCATACGTTGAAACATACCGGAAACCGCTATGAAATTATTTGCCTTGTAGTAGAACTTTTTCCTTGCCTTGAGCCTTTTCAGCACAAACTGGCTTCCGGCTTGAAATAACAGATAGGTTGCCGCTATTACGAGCAGTACTGCCAGAAAAAATTTGGATATGGCAGCGACACCGCTTGTCACGGTATTGGCCATGTAATAGGCAGTAAGGAGCAGTATAACACCTGCTATTGTCTTTATAAGTATAAAGCGGACTTTCTTCTCCCCCATATGCTCCCCCTTCAGAAGGTCTATGGGATTTGCAAGCCTTACCTGTATAAAGTTAAACGCAGTGTTGATTAGAAATACTACCGCAAACAGCACCACTGTGAAGACAAATGCCTGCCAGGGTATGGAAAACCTGCTGTCCGGTGATACTCTTAAGGTGTGAAGCAATAAGAGGAAAATCAGATTTCCGAATACGCAGCCTGATATTAGACCAAAGACCAAAGACAGTATGCTCAAAATAAGGTTCTCATCAAAGATAATCCTGCCTACATGGCGTTTTTCCAGTCCAAGAATTCCATATAGTCCAAATTCCTTTTTTCTTCTTTTTATCAGAAAGCTGTTGATATAGACCAGAAAGATAACCGTCAAAAGGCTCATAACAATCATACCAAAGGTAAACAACGCCTGAAGGGTACCTCCTGACGGGACATTTTTTAACCCGTCCGTAGTCATTAAGGTTATTACCATAAAGTAAATAGCTGCAAATATAATATAAGATATGGCATAGGGCACATACATCCGTCTATCCCTTTTCAAATTGGTCGCTGCCATTCGTAAGTAAAAACTCTTAGCCAATGTCAGCACCTCCCTCGGATAATACGGAAAGTGTGGATACAATTTTATCAAAAAATTCTTTCTTGGTATCCTCTCCCTTGTACACCTGGCTGAATAAATCCCCGTCTTTTATAAACAGTACCCTCTTCGCATAGCTGGCAGCCAAGGTACTGTGGGTAACCATAAGAATAGTCTGTCCGTTCTTATTAAGCTCTTCAAACATGGAAAGTACCAGGGAAGAAGCTTTGGAATCCAGAGCACCGGTTGGCTCATCTGCCAGTATCAGCTTCGGCTCTGTTATAACGGCTCTTGCCATGGCAGTCCTTTGTTTTTCACCACCGGAAATCTCATAGGGAAACTTCTCCAGCAGCTTTTCAATCCCGAGACGTCTGGCAAGAGGCATGAGCTTCCCCTCCATGACATCAATGGATTCACCTGAAAGCACTAATGGAAGAAGGATATTGTCCTTTACAGAGAAATTATCAAGAAGGTTAAAATCCTGAAATACAAAGCCCAGGTTCGTTCTTCGGAAAGCCGACAGCTCCCTGTCCTTTATAACGGAAAGTCCTCTTCCCTCCAAAAAGACCTCTCCGGAGGACGCTTTATCCAAAGAAGCTATTATATTTAACAGTGTGGTCTTTCCGGAACCGGAGGCCCCCATAATTGCCACAAATTCGCCCTTTCCCACGTCAAAGGAAACATTGTGGAGGGCTTGTACCTGCTGCCCGCCAAGTCTGGTATTATATACCTTTTTTAAATTCTGTACCTGTAATAATTCCATATTATACCTCCATGCATTTCGCAAGTCTACTTGCGAAACTGCCCAAATAGTAAGTGAAAATTACCTTTTAATTCACACTATTGCATTTATGATTTTATTTCTGTTTTGCTTTATCAAGCATACAGAAATTATAAATCAGGGCAATTATCCGTGCCATCGATTCACATTACAAATTGAATCTCTTTTCTTACAATTATGTCACATTAATAACATGACATTCTGTCACGGTATTCAAACATTATTCAATCATAATTCTGTCACTGTCCGGAAAGATCATGACGGCCTTTGTCCCTTCCCCGAGCTTTGATTCTATCTCCACCCTGATTGCCAGATTATCCGCCACCTTTTTTACCAGATAAAGACCGATTCCGCTGGCTTTCTTGTCAATCCTTCCGTTATAGCCCGTATATCCTTTCTCGAATATCCTCTCCTTGTCCTCTTCTTTGATGCCGATTCCCGTATCCTCGATAATAAGGATATTTTTTTTGTAACGGATTTTGATTCCGCCTTCATTTGTATACTTTATTGCATTGGACAGCAGCTGCTCGACAAGAAAGGAAAGCCATTTACTATCCGTCTTCACATACATCGTTGCAGGCTCAATGGAGACCGAAAGCTTTTTATTGATAAAAAGAGAAGCATACTTCTTCACACTTGCCCTCACAATATCCGATACTTCATATTCCCTGATGACAAGATCCGATGAAAGATTTTTTATCTTAATATAATGCAGAGCCATTTCCACATACTGCTCAATCTTAAACAGCTCTCCTTCAATTACCCGGCTCTCCTGTGTCTTTTGATTCTTGAGGGAAAGCTCCATAGCAGATATGGGAGTTTTAATCTGATGCATCCACATAGTGTAGTATTCCATCTGCTCCTGATGTTCCTTCTCCATATAGGCAAAGTTCTTCTTCATTTCAAGATAAAGTCCCAAAATCATCTCCTGGTAATCCTTCTCCAGGGAATTATCTGCTTCCGGGAGGTCCTTGGGTTCAGTGGAAAGCTCTGCCAGTAACAATGCCATCCTCGTTTTCTTCCTGGAAAAAGCTATAAAATCCACGGCCAGATAGAGTACGCACAAAAAGGTCAGTATGATACAGGAATACAGGATGGATGCCATTGGCTGCCCGTACAGATAATGTATTAACGGAAAAAAAGCCCACACCAGAAACAGTATAAAAATAGTCGCCCGGCGGTAGCTAAAGTATTCCTTCATCATGAATCAGATACCCCATGCCTTTCTTCGTCTGTATAAACTCCTTCAGTCCCATATCCTCCAGCTTCTTGCGAAGGCGGTTGACGTTAACGGTTAAGGTATTATCATCCACAAAGCATTCGCTGTCCCACAGGGCTTCCATGATTTCTTCCCTTAGCACAACTCTGTTTTTATTTTCCATAAGCAGCTTCATGATCTTAAATTCATTTTTCGTAAGCTCTATTTCCTTTCCTGCTGTCTTTAAGCTGGTATCTAAAAGGTCTAAAGAGGCTCCCCGTACCTCGAGGGTTCTGCTTTCTACATAATAATCATAGGTTCTTCTAAGAAGTGCCTGTATCTTAACAATTAATATATCCATGGAAAAGGGTTTTGTAATATAATCATCCCCGCCCATGTTCATTGCCATTACCAAATCCAGATTCTCTGTATGGGAGGTCAGAAAGATAATAGGAACCTTTGAATTCTTCCTAATCTCACCGCACCAATAAAATCCATTATAAAAGGGCAGAGAAATATCCAAAAGCACCAAGTGGGGCTTTTTATCCGTGACCTCCTCTGCCACCCTGTTAAAATCCTTCACTCCCTCTGTCTGAAATCCCCATTTCATAAGATTTTCCTTTAGCAAAGAGGCTATTGTGTTATCGTCTTCTACAATCAGTATATTATACATACGCTTGTCCTTTATCCAAATTATCAGTTACATCCATATAAATCTTTTCCAGCAGCAAGATATTTAAACATATCACCAAGTTCTTTACCAAAAGCCATATAGTTCCTCTCCCTGTATCATGTTTTATATTCTATTTACTAATCAACATTAACTATAACTTTCTTCCGGTCAGTCCGCCGGAAATACAATGCCGGCTTTTTTTCTGGCAGCAGCTTGAACTTCACATACTATCAGACTATGATCAAGCAATTGATAGCACTTCTCATAATCCTTACCAGCTATCATTGCTTCAAAGTCGATAAATTCATTTACCATACGGTGAGGGTAGCGATTCTCATTGACAGCTTGAACTTCACCATTATTTAAGATGACCTCAAAGTTATCGCAGACATTAGCCGGCGTATTCTGATAGATACAGCCTTTATCCCCCTGAATATTGTTGGCAATAGGCGCCCTGCAGTCCTTGGCCCCGATGCAGGTGCATTTAAAGGTATCATATTCCAGTATCAAAATACCGGAGGTGTCTATCCCTCTCTCCATATTGGGGTAATATTCAACATTTCTGGGCCTGCCGAACAGTCCTGTTACATAATGGATGTTATAAATATTCAAATCCATCAAAGCACCGCCTGAAAGCTCCCTGTCAAAGGCCGGCAGAATAACTCCCTCCTTAAAGCTGTCATACCTTTTGGAATACTGGGAATAATTACACTGAACAATTCGGATATCTCCTAGTACTGGTATCATTTCACGTATTTTTTGATAATTGGGCAAGTAAAGTGTGGTAATTGCTTCAAAAAGGAAAAGCTGCTTTTCTTTTGCCAGGCTGCACAGCAACAGGGCTTCCTGATAGGCAGAGGTAAAAGGCTTCTCCAGGATAACGTTTTTGCCGGCTTCCAGTGCTCTTTTTGCATAATCAAAGTGCAGGCTGTTCGGCACCGCAACATATACCGTATCAATAGGGCTGCTTAAAAATTGATCATAATCAGTGAATATATCTCTTATGCTATATTTCTCCGAAAGTTCCTGTAATTTAACTTCACTTGATTTTCTGCCGCAGATAGCAGTTACTTCTATTTTCTCCAAATATGGTATTATCGAAAGGAATTCCTTTACAATCATACCGGAGCCTGCAATTCCTAATTTCATGTTTACACCCATTGCATATCCCAGGCAAGCCTGTGATACTGCCACAAATAGAAATGAGTGAAAGAATCTGTAAGTGGCATCCTTTCAAAACAATATTTTCTTTCACTCTTACTTTTTCCGAATATTTTATCTTGGATTTTAGGATAGCTGTATTTATAAAAGTGATTCGACCAATTCTCTTTTTTCAAAAAGAACACAGCCGCCTGGATGGCTCTCCATAAGCACGTTTTCTTCCCGCAGTCTTTGGAACAGCCTGGAATGTATTGCCTCCTTTAGAGAGGTATCACGCACATTGATATCAGAATAGGGAGAAAAAGGGCAGGGCTCCGCACCTCCCTGGGAATTAATATGAAAAAATCCTCTCCCAGCTGCCAGGCAGCCTCCTGATGATTTCTCATCTCCCGGAAATGATATGAATACCATGTCCTCATAATGCTCTCTGATGTCCCTTAATGCAGCCGCCAGATATGTTCTCTCACCATCACCCGGCGCAAGCTCTTTTGCTTCCTCCGTAACCGGTACGAATTCTACAAAAATAACTGCCTTGCATCCTTGCAAATACAATTTATCCAGAAATTCATAAGAGACAGCTTCTTTTATATTTTCCGTCGTAATTGTTACAGAAGCGCCAAATAAAATCCCATCCTGCTTTAACAATTCCATGGATTGTTCCAATTTTCTGTATACCCCTGTTCCGCGTCTTGAATCGGTTCCCTCTTCCCTGCCTTCCATACTCAATATGGGAACCAAATTTCTGTGTTTATTAAAAAGTCCTATGTATTGTTCTTCTATAAGGGTTCCATTTGTAAATACCGGAAATAAAATATCGAAGATCTTACCTGCTGCTTCTATTACATCCCTTCTGATCAGAGGTTCTCCTCCCGCCAGCAAAATAAAGCCCACACCGATTTCCTTTGCCTCTTCAAAAACAGACAGCCATTCTTCCTTCGTAAGCTGCCTGTTTTCTTCTCCGTCGTGACAGGCCTGATTGGCTCTTGCATAACAGCCTGCACAATGAAGGTTACATTTACTTGTAATGCTGGCAATCAGAAATGCCGGAATATGTTCTCCCGCTTCTTCAGCCTTTTTCCTTATGGCAGAGGATTTTTTACTGGATAATGCATACTTTGCCATGAAAATACTTTCTTTCGGATTGGAAAGAGAGGCTTTTAATGCTCCTTTTACAATGCTTTCCACTCCGTTTGTCATATACCTTTCTAAGTTGAACTCCTGACCCATGCTGTTATCCCATTACCCTTTCCAGTTAGCATTCCTGCCCATATTTTGATACTACATTACTATATTTTATTTTTACAGAAATAATAAAACGGCTATTTGTACTGAGTTTAAAACCAGATACTAATTCTAAATATTAGAATATACTTCAAAATATGTCAACCTGTACGTTTATTTTTTCCAACTTATGGTTATATTTTGTTGCTAATATATTCTATATTCTTTTTCTAACATATGCTGCATTCTTTTTCTAATAGATATAATTAAGTTTTTAATAACATATGATTACACTCTTCTAACATATGTTTATACTCTTCTAACATACGTTTATACTCTTTTACTTACATACGTTTATACTCTTTTTATAACACATGTTTATACCCTTTGGATAGCATATATTTATAAACTTTTTATAACTTATGTTTATGCTCTTTTACTAACGTATAATTATATCCTTTTTTTAACTATAAAAGGCTGCCGCAAAATGGAGACATATACCAGATTTCATCGATACCCAAACTTATCATGAAATCACCCGGTATAAATCCTTTGCGGCAACCTCTTAATTTTTTCTTGAATGCTTTTTTAATTATGTCTTATAAAATTCTCTTATAAAATCATGACCTATTTTTATTTAACTGTACTATAAATTCATCAAAGCCTTTTTGTCCAGCTTCATTCCTTTTATAGACACCGGTATGCTCCAATACCTTTTCAAAAACTAAGCCTATCTCTTCCTGTATGATACTATCAATATTTTCCCTGTTGATATCTCCGTATTTCGGCAGGAAGCCCTCCACCCATTCCTTGTGCTTATAAATATCCTCTTCTTCTCCAATATCCCTGCCGGTAAGAATGGCAGTACGAAGCTCTTCCATCTCTTCCTTTAATCTGGCGGGAAGCACGGCAAGGCCCATTACCTCAATCAATCCGATATTTTCCTTCTTGATATGGTGAAGCTCACTATGGGGATGGTAAACACCAAGGGGATGTTCTTTTGTTGTTACATTATTACGAAGTACCAGGTCGAACTCATATACTCCCTCTTTTTTTCTGGCAATGGGAGTTATGGTATTATGAGGCTCCAGGTCTACATTTCCTGCCTGAATTCTTTCCTTTGCTTCCTGCTTATTCAGAAGCTTACCGGAAGTATCGGAATAGGCATAGAGAAAGGATGCCTCATCGGTATAGTTCCGCCAGGTCCTTAAGATATAATCTCCAAGCTCAATCAGTTCTGCTGCCTCTTCACTTCGAAGGCGTATTACAGACATGGGCCATTTCACAATACCCGCCCTGACCTTTTCATAGCCTTTTATCTTAAATTCCTTTTCAACGGGTGCTTTTGCCATGGCAAATTCGTAATTACCGCCCTGAAAATGGTCATGGGTCAGGATGGAACCCCCTACAATAGGAAGGTCTGCATTGGAGCCGATAAAATAATGGGGGAAAAGCTTTACAAAATCAAAGAGCTTCTGAAAGGTCTCTTTATCCACTTTCATTGGTGTATGCTCTCTGTTCAGCACAATGCAATGCTCATTATAATAAACGTAGGGAGAGTACTGGAAACCAAAGTCCTGCCCATTGATTGTGATAGGTATAATCCGGTGGTTTTGTCTGGCAGGATGGTCCACCCTTCCGGCATAGCCTTCATTTTCCACACACAGAAGGCATTTGGGATAACCGCTTTGCTTCTTTAATTTAGCTTCTGCAATGGCTTTGGGGTCCTTTTCCGGCTTGGAAAGGTTTATGGTGATATCGATGTCTCCGTAATCCGTCCGGGTAACCCATTTCATATCCTTCCCAATACGGTATCTTCTGATATAATCAGAATCCTGGCTGAGCTTATAATAATACTCCGTTGCCTTTTTCGGATTCTCCTCATACCGGTTATAAAAATTTTTTATTACCTGTGAAGGCGGCGGAACCAAAAGCCCCATGATCTTTGTATCAAATAAATCCCTGTAAACAATGCTGTTACTCTTTAGCAGCCCTTTATCCGCCGCATAGTCCAGTATTCCCTGTAATATGTCTTCCAGTTTTCCTTCTGCAAGTATTTCCCCTGCTTCCGCTCTTTGTGGTTCCTCATACTCTTCAAGTCCAAGGGCTTCCAAAAGCCTGTTGATGGTATAACATCTGTCTTCTTCTTGTACCAGCCCGGCATTTACTGCATATTCTGTTAACGCCCTGATGTATTCATAAATCATGATATTATCCTCTTGCTCTTTTATACTGCTGCCAGCTGCGGCAGCCTGGTTATTTAACCGTTTTGTAGCCCTCCGGATGTGACTGGTGCCATTTCCAGGCCGTAGCTATAATTTCCTTTACATCCAAAAATTCCGGTTTCCAGCCAAGCACCTTCTTAGCCTTTTCACTGGAGGCTATTAATTTTGCAGGGTCTCCGGCTCTTCTTGGTGAAATAACAGCCGGTATGTCCTTACCGGTCACTTCTTTGGCGGCCTCGATAATTTCCTTTACCGTAAAGCCCACTCCGTTCCCAAGATTGAAGATATCACTGTCATTTCCCTTCATCAGGTATTCCACAGCAAGAATATGAGCCTGTGCCAAATCTGTTACGTGGATATAATCCCTTACACAGGTACCATCCTTTGTGTCATAATCCTCACCAAAGATATTAATGGCTTCTCTTTTCTTATTGGGTACCTGAAGTACCAGGGGAATCAAATGGGTTTCGGGATTATGGGCTTCCCCGATCTGACCGCTTTTGTGTGCGCCGCAGGCATTAAAGTAGCGCAGGGAAACATACCGCAGGCCATGAGCTCTGTCCGTCCATTTAAACATCTTCTCCATGGAAAGCTTGGTCTCACCGTAGCAATTGGTAGGCTCCGTCTTATCTGTCTCCAGGATGGGCACCTTTTCCGGCTCCCCGTAAGTAGCTGCAGTGGAGGAGAATACAATTTTATTCATATCATGAGCCACCATGGATTCCAGGAGTACCTTGGTTCCGCAAAGATTGTTGTCATAATATTTCAGCGGGTTTGTCATACTCTCTCCCACCAGAGAATTGGCTGCAAAATGAATTACGGCATCAATCTTCTCCTTGTCAAATACACTGTCAACAAATTCCCTGTTACGGATATCTCCCTGATAGAATCTGGCTTTCGGATGAACAGCTTCCTTATATCCGGTTTCCAGGTTATCAACAATAACGACATCCTCGCCTCTTTCAATTAATTCATATACGGTATGGGAACCGATATAACCTGCCCCGCCTAATACTAATATTGTCATACATTTCTCCTGCCTTTCTTTTTAATTTTTATTTAATTTTTAATTTTTATTTAATTTTAATTTTTGGTCTTTCATTTAATAATTCTTTAGCTTTTTAATTTTTATAATATATATTAGATCTTTCATTATTTTTAATTTATATCCCAGTTCTTTTCCCTCTTACGGGTTATTAATGCGGTTCTTTCTGAATACTACAGCCTTACAGGGCCGTCACCCACTTCTACTACATAAAAATCAGCCTTATACCCTATTTTGTCTTCGTAAATCTTTCCAACCTTCTGAATAAAGGCTTCCACACAGTCGTTCTTTACAATACTTACCGTACAGCCGCCAAAGCCTGCTCCTGTCATACGGGAGCCTATAACACCCTCCTGCTCCCAGGCTGCCTCTGCTAAGGTATCAAGTTCTATTCCGGTAACCTCATAGTCATCCCGCAGGGATACATGAGAAGCATTCATAAGCTCACCAAATAAAGCAATATTTCCTGCTTTCAGAGCGTTTACAGCCTGTATGGTCCTCTGGTTCTCATATACGGCATGCTTTGCACGTTTTGTACGGATGGGGTCTCCAATTGCTGCCTTGTACTTTTCAAAATCCTCTTCTTTTAATTCTCCAAGAGATTTAATGTCCACTTGCTTTTGCAGGGCAGCGAGGGCTTCCTCACACTCCTGTCTTCTTTCGTTATACTTAGAATCTCCAAGACCTCTTTTTTTATTGCTGCAGGCAATTACGATTTTGGAGCTTTCAAGCTTAATTGGTGCGTACTCATAGGATAAATCACTGGTGTCCAGGAATATGGCATGATCCTTTTTACCCATGGCAATGGAGAACTGGTCCATAATACCGCAGTTCACCCCATTAAAATGATTTTCTGCATACTGGCTTACCAGTGCAATATCAACCAGGCTGATATCAAGGTGGAATAGTTCCTTTACAATAAATCCGGTAAGCACTTCTACGGAAGCGGAAGAGGATAAGCCGGAGGCATTTGGAATATTTCCACAATACAGCATATCCAGACCTTCGTCTATCTGATAGCCCTTATCCTGTAAGGTCTTAATTACGCCCTTGGGATAATTGGCCCAGTCATCTTCTTTTCTGTATACAAGGTTTTCCAGGCCTGCCTCAATAACTCCCAGCTCTTTAAAGTTCAGGGAATAGAAACGTAATACCTTTTCACCGTTCCTTCTGGCAGCACCATAGGTTCCGATGGTCAGAGCACAGGGAAATACATGCCCACCGTTATAATCGGTATGCTCGCCGATCAAATTAACCCTTCCCGGTGCAAAGAAAAGCTCCGGCTCCTTCTCTCCAAATATTTCTCTGAAGCTATTTATTAATTCCTGTTTCATAATCTTCCTCCTTGTTCTTATCCTTCATTTTTATTTTCTATAAAATATCCTTCTGCTGCTTTACGTCATTCCTGCTCCCATAACATACCGCATATCTGCGGCACAATCCAGGTCTTATCAGGGGAACGTCCTATTTCGGTACTGATACTCTTTACCATTCTGTCCGGACGGCAAAACAGCTAAAATACCAGCTTCATCCGGATGTCCTGCTGGTAGTCGCCAAAGCTGCTGCCAAATAAATTAATTCCGCCTGCATACCTGGCATCCGGTTTAATCCCAAGCTTAACCGAAATAAAGCCATTGGATTCCAGATGGTAAGCCTCTATGGGAAGAGAACTGGCAGGTGCCTCATCCAGAAAGGTTCCTTCCTTTGTAAACCTCCAGGTCTTAAGAACACCAAACTGTGTATTCTTATCCGGCCACCAGGCAGGGTTCAGTCTGCCTCTTCTTCCTCCAAAGTCACTGGGACAGGTCCAGGTCCCGGCTTCCAGGCCGTTAATCCAAAGGGTTATATCCGACGGGTAATCCAGATTGTACTCATGGTCCTCAGAGCAAAGCTCCATCGAAATCTCCATGCCCTTCAGCTGCCTGTTCGTCAGCAGGTGGTTGGAGAAGCGGTATTCCACATAGCCCTTTCCAAACCAGAGCAGCTTCGCCCCCGTACGGGCAGGATTATAAAAGCAGCGGGGTTCATCCTCTTCATCTATATATCCCTTCTCACTTACAATTCCGCAGGTAGGTTCTACATAGTAATCAACATAATTTCCAATGGGCATATGAATAACCTCAGCATCTTCCTCCAAATCCGTTTTCATTAAAAACTCGATGGAATCCGCTGCCCTCCTGCAGACCTTCATGGAACCCCTGACGGCAGGCACCAGTTCTGTTTCGATTAACCCAGCTTCTTCCAGGACCTTAACATGTGTCGCTGCAGAAGACTGAGGCAGCTTTAATTGCTCTGCAATCTCATTAATGTTATAACTCTTCCCATACAAAAGCCTTATTATATCGATTCGTGTCTCTGCTGACAAGGCCTTTGCAATCCGGGACATTCTTTCTTTTTCATCCAAATCCAGCCTGATGGACTTTTCCAAAGCCTTTTCTCCTTTTATATCAGAATTTTTGATATATTCTTTTGTTTTTGTTATATATATCATACCATAAATACCCGCAAATGAAAAGTGCTTTTGCTCACCATTCAACATTTCGCCAAATATTTTTTTATGTTACCGATAAAGTCTGATATTACAAGAATGCAATAAAAATAAGGCAGTAACAAAATAACAGATAAAATAAAATTGCTCCGCCTGTTTTTTTACAAAACATTTAGCCGTCAATTTATTCTATGTGATATTTTGTTTCTGCCTCATAGGCTTTATAAGATAACAATTTCTCAGTATCAGTTGAAATTACATAACCATGCCGCTTACTATTGATTTTTTTATTCTATTCAGAAGATTTCCAGCGGCAAGGATTATTTCCTTGGCATCAAATGAATGGCTCCTGTAAGCGCATCTGCCAAAGCCTCCGTAATTCCCTCTTCATAGGTCGGATGGGGTCTTATGGCAGAGTGCATTTCTTCCACTGTCAATCCCTTTGCTATGGCAAGAGAAAATTCTCCTATCATATCCGTTGCTCTGGCACAAATTATCTGTGCTCCAAGAAGTTTACCGGTACTTTTATCTGCCACTACCTTTATATAGCTTCTTTCATCCATGGAAAGAACGGTCTTGCAATTACCGGACATAGGGTATTTTCCGCTCATTACGTCATATCCCGTTCTTTTGGCTTCTTCCTCGGACAATCCCACTGCAGCAAGCTCCGGATTCATATAGACACAGGAGGGGATTGTTTTGAGGTCAACTGTGCTTTTCCCCTGGGCGATAAGCTCTGCCACATTGATTCCCTGGGCAGAAGCATTATGGGCCAGCTGGATACCGGCTGTAACATCTCCTACAGCATAAATTCCCGGAATATCCGTCATAAACCTTTCATCGGTTTTTATTCTTCCCCTGTCCAATTCAGGCTGCAGGCCCTCTGCAAATAAATGATCCGTATTTGCCCTTCTGCCGATGCATAAAAGAACGGCTTCCGCGTCAAGCTCCTTCAAGGTATCCCCGGAAGAAACACTTACTTTCAGCTCCCTGGGTCCTTCCTTTCTATTTTCTTCCAGCTTTTCAAGCTTTGCTTTTGTATGGATTCCCACACCCTTTTTCTTGAGGTTCATGGAAGCGCTCTGTGAAAGTTCCCTATCAAGAGACGGCAATATCCTGTCTGCCGCTTCCACGATTTCCACACTGATTCCAAATTGACTGAATATGGTGGCAAATTCACATCCAATGACTCCTCCGCCTACTATTACAAGCTTTTTAAACCCATAATTTCCGTTAAGAATTTCATCACTGGTCATAACTCCGGGCAGCTCAACCCCTTTTATATCCGGTAAAAATGGCTTGGAGCCTGTAGCCAGCAGCAGGTTTTCGCCTTCCAGATATCTTTCTTCCCCTGTTTCCTTAAAATAAAGCCTTACCTTGCCCGGGTTTTCCACCACTGCCCTTGCATTAAAAACGTCTATTTTATTTGCTTTCAGAAGACCTGCGATGCCATCCCGTATTTTTTCCACTACCCGGTCTTTTCTCTCATATATTTTAGAAAAATCATAGGATATGTCCGGTATGGACAGGCCAATCTCATTAAAATTCTTTGTTTCATAATAAAGGTTGGAGCTGTGAAGCAGTGTCTTTGTCGGAATGCAGCCTCTGTTTAAGCAGGTTCCGCCAAGCTCTCTTTCTTCTACTATGGCTGTTTTTAATCCAAGCTGTGCTGCCCTGATTACAGCTTCATAGCCCCCCGGTCCGGCCCCTATTACTATGAGCTGGTATTTCTCTTCCATGGTTTTCTCCTTTTAGCCTTATATTTTTTCTTCTTCCACCAAGGCTATGATGTCAGATAGAATATGTGTCATCTCCGGTTCTCTTCCCTTTATTTCTTGCAATCGTTCTGCCATAGCCTTACTGCTGAAACGGCAGCCGGAGATACCCTCTGCTATCTTTTGAAAGATTTCGACCTCCATGGCATCGGAATAAACTCTTATATCAGACAGACTTCCCTTATCCACCTTTAATTCCAATTCCGCACTTCCCCAGGCAAAACGCCTTTCCATCCGGTAATCAAAGGAAAGCTTCCCCCCCAGGTTCCATTCCCAGGAGGAGAATTTTCCGGCAAGCCTTTGAAGCTCCCCTTCCTCTGCCCCCTGGAATTCACAGGAGCTGACGGGAAGCCCGTAAACCTTTGAAAAGGTTTTTATCAGCTCTTCCCTTACCAGAGCCACCGTGATGTCCTCTCTGAATTCCCTTAGGTTTACCACTCTGGCTTTTACAGAGTCCACACCCTTTGAAACCAGCTTTTCCCTGGAAACGTTAAGGTATTTCGAGAGGTTTTCCTTATCTACATTTATAAGGAGAGTGCCGTGATGGTAGGAATGGATTCCGTCGGTATAATAGGCATTCCCGGAGAACTTCTTCCCTTCTGCCGTAATGTCATTTCTTCCGTTTATCTCAGCCGGTATTCCAAGGGCTTTCATTGCCTCAACTATTACCGTCATCTGCTTTTTAACGTCATAATCCTCCTTACGGACAAGAAAGGTAAAATTAAGATTCCCAAGGTCATGGAATACAGCACCTCCTCCGGACAGTCTCCTTACAAGTCTGCCGCCGTCAGAGTTTAGCTCCTCAAGACGGCACTCCTTCCAGGGATTCTGGTTCTTACCAATAACCACCGTCTTTTCATTCTGCCAGAGATATAAAAGGCATTCCCCCGTCTTTACATGTTCCAGCAGGTATTCCTCCAAAGCCAGGTTCTCAAAAGGGTTAACACCTTTTGCGATACAATAGTTAAGTTCCTTTATCAAGCAATTTCCTCCTCTAAATAGTAAATTATTGTATTGCAAATTTTTATACGGAATGAAATTCACAACGATAATCATTTCCTGCTGGCTATGTGGAAGGAAACTCATAGCGCATAGTTGGATTTCTGCAGGCTATGCGGAAGGAATCTCATAGCGGATAACCGGATTCTTCAAGCTATGCTGAAGGAAATTCATAGCGGATAACCGGATTCTTCAAGCTATGTGGAAGGAAATTCATAGCGGATAACCGGATTTCTTGCTGCCATAACTTCATCAGGACGTCCGATTACCGTCTTTTTAGGGCTATTCTTAATATCCTCAGGATTCTTTTTCGCCTCCTCATAAAGCTCCTTATAAATAGCAATTACCCTGTCAAGATTTTCTTTGCTCTCCGTCTCCGTAGGCTCCAGCATAAATGCTTCATGTACTATTAAAGGGAAATACATGGTCGGCGGATGTACGCCGTAATCAAGAAGTGCCTTTGCCATGTCAAGGGCAGAAACCCCGGTTTCTTTTTTCAGTTCTTCCAGGCTGATTACAAATTCATGCATACAGGGCCCTGCAAATGGTACCGGATAGGTATCTTTCAAGCCTTCCATCAGGTAATTTGCATTCAATACCGCATTTTGGGAGGTCAGTTTAAGTCCATCCCCGCCCAAGGTCAGAAGGTAAGTCAATGCTCTGACTACCACCAGGAAATTGCCGTAAAAGCCTCTTACTCTTCCGATGGAATCCTCCCCCTCATGGGAAAGGATATAGTTACCGCCGTCCTTCTTAACTCTCGGAAGAGGAAGAAATGGTGCAAGAATTTCCTTACAGCCCACAGGACCGCTTCCGGGACCGCCGCCTCCATGTGGTGTTGAAAAGGTCTTATGCAGATTCAGGTGCATGACATCAAAGCCCATATCTCCCGGCCTGGCTATTCCCATAATCGCATTGAGATTGGCTCCGTCATAATAATTCAAGCCGCCTGCCTCATGTACAACCTTTGTAATTTCTAAAATATTCTCGTCAAAAAGCCCCAATGTATTGGGATTTGTCAGCATAAACCCTGCTGTATCCTCCCCCACCGCTCTTTTGAGGGCAGCAACATCAACTAATCCTTTTTCATTGGAGGGTATATTGATAACTTCAAAGCCTGCCATGGCCGCACTGGCCGGGTTGGTACCATGGGCGGAATCGGGCACGATAATTTTATTTCTTTTATTGTCCCCTTGCTTTTCATGATAGGCTTTTATCAGCTTAAGCCCTGTGAACTCACCGTGGGCCCCTGCCGCCGGCTGGAAGGTAAAATGCTCCATCCCGGTTATTTCCCCAAGATATTCCTCTGCCTCACTTAATACCTTCAGAGCCCCCTGGACGGTGTAATCCGGCTGCAGAGGATGAATATCTGTAAAACCGGAAAGTCCTGCCACCTCGTCGTTAACCTTGGGATTATACTTCATTGTACAGGAGCCAAGAGGATAAAAGCCGTTATTGACACCGTATACACGGTCTGCAAGCTCCGTATAGTGCCTGCTGATATCCGTTTCCGGCAATGCCTCCAGATGAAGCTCCTTCTCTCTTTTAAAACAGACTTTTAACTCTGCCTCCGGCACATCAAGAGGCGGTAAGAGAACACTTCCACGTCCTTCCCTGGTTTTTTCAAATACCAGATTCATGGGTCTGCACCTCCTTTATCCTGTCAATCAGTTCATCTATCTCTTCCTTCGAATTCATTTCGGTAGCGCACCATATTATCTTGCCCCTATCTTCACCCTTAAGAGGAAGACCTCCTAATATTCCGTAATCCTCCAGTCCACGCAGCAGTTTTTCTGCATTTCCCTTATATACCGTGGTGAATTCATTCACATAATCCCCTTCATAGGCCATGGAAAAGCCCTCCAGAGCGCACAGTTTTTCTGCCAGATAATGAGCCTTTGACATACTAAGGGTGGCTGCCTGCCTAAGACCTTCCTTTCCCATGGCACTCATATAGACACTGGCTGTCAGTGCGCAAAGTGCCTCATTGGAGCAAATACTGCTTGCCGCCTTTTCCCTTCTGATATGCTGTTCTCTTGCCTGAAGAGTCAATACATAGGCTTTTTCTCCTCTTGTATCCAGGGTCTGCCCTGCAATTCTTCCCGGCAGCTTTCTCATAAGCTCAGAAACAGCTGCCATAAAGCCAAGATAGGGTCCGCCATAGGACAGGGACAGGCCCAGAGGCTGGCCTTCTCCCACCGCAATATCGGCCCCATATTCACCTGGAGTCTTTAAGATGCCCAAAAGGATCGGATTACAGCTCATTACATATTTTGCTCCTGCTTCCTTTGTCAGGTTTCCCAGCTCTTCATAATCCTCCAGTAATCCATAGTAATTCGGCTGCTGAATGAGAAAGCAGGCTGACTTCTCATCTAATAACCGCTTAAGCTCAGTTTTATCTGTTACTCCGCCAGCAGCGGGTACCACAATAATTTCCGTTCCCGTTCCTGCCATATAAGTCTTTACGGTTTCTATTATCTGAGGGTTCAATGCTCCGCTTAGCAGTACCTTGTTTCTTTTCCTTTCACGGCACATAATAACTGCTTCCGCAGCGGCAGTACAACCGTCATAGACAGAAGCATTTGCAGCATTTAAGCCTGTAAGGTCACATATCATTGTCTGAAATTCAAAAATAGCCTGGAGGGTCCCCTGACTGATTTCCGCCTGGTAAGGGGTATAGGCAGTCATAAATTCCTCCTTTGCAGCGACCTGCTTTACAATGGAGGGAATATAATGCCTGTATGCCCCGCAGCCTCTGAACAGGGATGGAAATACCCGGTTCTCTCCCGCTGTTCCGGCCATCTTTTTCCTGACCTGTAATTCACTGACACCATCAGATATTTTTAAGGGTCTCTTAAGACGTACTTCCTTCGGTATGGTTACAAAAAGCTCCTCCATACCGGCAGCTCCCAGGGAGTTCAGCAGCTCCTTCTGCTCTTCCCCTGTACCCGGCACATAAGTTCCCATATTATTCCTCCCCGTTCAAAAAGCGTTCATACTCCTCTTTTTCCATAAGTTCTTCCCTGTCTGTGATATTCTCAAAGATTACAAACCATGCTTCGTAAGGTTCTGAGTTGATTAAATCGGGATGGTCAAGGAGTTCTTCATTTACTTTACGCACAGTTCCGGATATAGGACTGTAAACCTCCGATACTGCCTTTACGGATTCCACATCTCCAATGCTTTCTCCTGCTCCTATTTCTTCACCCTCTTCCGGCAGATTAACAAAAACCAAATCTCCCAGTTCCTTTTGTGCATAATCGGTAAGACCTATCTTTGCCGTTGTTTCATCCAGAAATTCCACCCATTCATGTGTCTTGGTAAATAATAAGCTGCTCATAATATTCCTCCGTTTAGTTATAATATATTAAGTATCATTGGTCTTGTCATTTGCTTAGCTTTTTGATTATTTCACAGTATTTTTATAGAAAGGCAGCGGCACCTCCTCGGCCTCTATCTTTTTTCCTCTGATTTCCACCGTAAGTCCAGCCTTTATATCATACTCTTTTGTCACAATAGCCATAGCTCCCGGAAAGCCAAGGCAGGGAAGATGGGTACCTGAGGTAGTATACCCGATCAGAGTATCTCCCGCATAGACCGGGCAGTTCTCTCTTGCAATCCCTCTTCCCGTAATGCGCAGTCCGATCCGCTTTCTCTTAGGTTCCCCTCTGTTTATAAGTCCGACTTTACCGATGAAATCCTCCTTATGAAGCTTTACGGCAAAGGTCAGCCCGGTCTCAAGGGGGGTTATGGTTTCATCCATTTCATGACCATACAGGGGCATGGCGGCTTCCAGCCTTAAGGTATCCCTTGCTCCAAGTCCGCAGGGAATCAGCCCTTCCTCCTTTCCCGCATCCATTAACAGCTCCCACAGTTTTTCTCCGTCTTCCTTTTTTACATACAATTCATAACCCAGCTCGCCGGTATATCCTGTCCTTGAAACTAAGGCTGTTATTTCTCCTGTCTTTACCCTTTCTTTAAAGGTATAGTACTTTACCGGAATATCCGATTCCTTGCACAGCTTCGAAAGTATCTTTTCTGCAGACGGTCCCTGGAGGGCAATCTGGGCAACAGAATCGGAGATATCTTCCATGGTCACTTCCCCAAATAGATGCTCTTTTATAAATTCGGCATCCTTTAAGCGGTTGGAGGCATTCACCACCAGGAGATAGGATTCTTCCTCTCTTTTATAAACCAGAAGGTCATCCACCACTCCGCCGTCCTCATAGCACATAGGGCTGTACCTGACCTGCCCGGTAAACATGTTCCCGCAGTCATTTGTCACAAGCTTTTGGATGTTGGAAAGAGCATCCCTGCCCTTTAGAAGAATTTCTCCCATATGGGATACATCAAAAAGGCCGGCTGCCTTTCTGACAGCCATATGCTCTGCAATTACACCAGTTTCATACTGTACCGGTAGAAGATATCCTGCAAAAGGCACTATCTTACCACCGGACCTGACATGGCATTCATAAAGAGGAGTTTTTTTATCCATCGTCTTACCTTTCCTTTTTTATTTTTAACCATTTGCTTAAGGATTGCGCCAAATTTATAAGAGAGGCTTGCCCGTACCTGTTCCGTTATCCTCCCTTACCTTTGTTTAAGCACGAAAAAAAGGCGTACTAAATAAACTTAGTACGCCTCTGTTTTTTTACCTGAAAGATTCCCCTTAAAATGATAAAGGTTGCTTCGTCGGTGCTTACGCTCTCCAGAGTATCGTCCGGAGCTGGTCCTTTTGCCTGAGAGTTATCGCGAATCCCCTTCGGCGCTGTGTACACCACAGTCTCTCCCAACTCCATCAACCGATATGTTCAGTTGGTTATATTGCTTAAAACTAATCCTATAGTAATATGCAGCAGGCAAATAGTCAAGAAAAACATACAAAAAAAACATATATTTATTGCCTGTTTTATTGAATATAGCCATATCCCCATTCAGGATTGGGATATATGGTATTCTTCTGCCTTGTTGCTTTGATCAGCAGTGCGTTCTTAATAGAGGCGGTATTCAGTATGCTTCTCTCTTTCCTTCGGATACTTTCTTCTATTAATCCTGCACAGATACCGGCTGTGTAAGCTGTTGACAGGCTGCTTCCCGATATGGGAGCAACGGTATTGAACAAAGTAGGAGCAAGAAGATTGACACCGGGTGCGGTTATGGTAGGTTTGGGGAAATTGGCAGATGTAAAACCTCTTCCGGTAAAAGGGGCCAGGGTTATATTTACCGGTTCATAGGAATTTACAGTAATAGGGGATTCTGCATTGCCAGGTGCCGATATGGTTGTGAATGGATCTGCATTAAAAAAATAGGTTTCCTCCGTAATAAAATTACGAATGGGCAGCCAGATATGAAACTCCGATCTTATATTTAGTGTACCGGATACAACGAACCGCCATATCCCCTCCTGCATATTGCGAAAACGGAACATGATCAATTGCTGTTCAGAATATTTTTCGCTGTTGTAACTGTCAATATATATAATCGTTTCAAGGTAAGTTACGCTGATATTCCGTTGAGAAGAAAAATCTGCCTGTATTTCATATATCTGGGTGCCATCCGGGGCAATTATCATAACATTTAATAAGCTGGGAAGAAATCCCCACATTTCCGCAGTAAAATTCTTATCTTCCCTTCCGACATGCAGATATACTATGTCAGTTGTATTAGGAGGTATCAGACTTTTATAATAATGATGCATTTGATCCCCTTCGTTTCCGGAAGCCATAAGCATACATATGCCTGCCTGATTTGCATTTTCGTTAAAATAATTGCTCATAATATCCTCTCCCTTATGGGAGCTTTGGGAAGAACTGAGTCCCAGGCAGATCACAACCGGTTTGCCAAGCCTTTTGGCATTTCTGAGTAAATATTCCACCCCCATCATAATATCATTTTGCTGATAGCAGACCGCCCGTTCCGGTATTCCATAAAATCCCATCAGGTATTTTTTAGCCGTTTTTAATTTCACTATTGCCAGGCTTGCACCTGGTACCACTCCAATGGTATCAATGGTACTATTGGACATACCGGTTGCAACACCTGCCATAGCCGTTCCCTCTCCGATAATATCCAGGGAGGGAACCAACTCCAGGGGATTATCCGACCGTAATGCCATATTGATATCCTGTTCCGTATATTCTGTCCCGTAATAAAAATCGGAAGGATATCTGCTGCTGTCTATGGACTGGTCCCATAACAATTCTATTTTAGTTGTATTGTCCTCTTTTATAAAAAAAGGATTCCTGTAATCAATACCGGAATCGACTATTCCAATCAGAATTCCTTTACCGGTATTTTCACCGGAATAAACACTGTGAGCCTTGACGCCTTCCACACTGCCGGTTATAAAGGCTGTCAGTCCAAAGCATTTCGGCATTATATGATACCCGAACTCCTGAATTGCATTATTATTAATATAGTTTACCGGTATGTGAAGTACGGCATACTTCTCGTTGATTAGATTATAGGTGCTGTTCTGGTACCGTTCAAAAAAGTTCAAATCACTATCATACTCAACTACAAAATCGGCATACTCCTCACTGATTATCTTATACCTCTCCCTATCATTCATAACATACCGGCTCCCTTGGTATACTGCAGTTCATTACTGATACGATACTCACAATATTATATTTGATATCAATTTATGAAAAATTTATAAATATGTTCCCGTCCTTTTCCTATTCCCAATTTTTATTACAGCAAAAAGGATTGATGCATTACCATACAAAATCTGCACCAACCCTTATATCCTTTTTATTTTATCTGCTTCCGCTTCTTACAACAAGGGTACTATATCCCTGCTGCCTAAGCCTATCTTCTATTTTTGCAGCCTCATCCAGGCTGGTATAATCCCCCACCACAACGGCATAAAGGTCACCCTGCCGCATGATATCAGCTTTATAGCCTGACTGGTTAATATTATTTACCAAATTTCTGGCATTGTCTATCTGATTGAATAAACCAAGCTGTATATGATAGACCGGCTGCTCCCCCTGGTTTTCACCTTCCTGATATTCCGTATCGACCTCTGAACTCTCATGGGGACTTGTATTCCCATTCATGTTAAAATTTTCATTTTCACTTGATGTTTGATTTTCATTGGAAGATTCGTTTTCATTGGAAGTTTCGCCCTCATTTCCTTTCTGTTCCTCAAGGGTATCCAGTATTGCCGTTGCAATTGCATTGGCAATATCGTCAAATCTCTCATCAAATAAGGTATTATCTGCATCGGTATTGATAAATCCCACTTCTGTGAGTACTGCCGGCATATCTGTTCTCCGAAGGACTGCCAGATCCGTTCTGGCTGCCACACCAAGATCTGTAAAGCCTACTCCTTCCAGCTCACGATTAATATTTTCCGCAAGCATGGCGGAGGGATCGTTCATACTATAAACCAAGCTCTGTACACCACTGTAGGTATTGGGTGTATTGCTCGAATTTCTGTGCAGGGAAACAAAATAATCTGCCGGCACCGTATTTGCCATATATGCTCTTTCAAGGGGCGAAACATAGATATCATCATCCCTTGTAAACAGCACATTCACTCCATTGCTGTCCAAAATCTCTCCTACAGCAAGGGCCAGGTCAAGGTTATCGTACTTTTCCATTCTTCCGAAATATACCGCACCATTGTCATATCCTCCATGTCCGGGATCCAGAATGATAGTATAAGCCATATAAGCCTCGTAAAATCTTTTAAACTATCATATGCCAAACCAAAGACACTTGTTACTAACCCAGCCTTATATTATATTTTTGTAATAATAATCGTACTCCTCCGATATGGTAAAACCAGTTTTTTTATAAAGCATAAAAGCTTCCCGGCTCTCACTTTCCACCTGGAGAATAACCTTCTCTTTTCCTTCTTTCTCAAGACGGTCCAGAATCTGGGAGAGAAAGTACTTTCCGTAGCCTTTTCCCCTGTATTTCCCAATGATACCAAAGCCAAAAACAGAGGCTGCTGTCTCACTGCTTTGAACACTGAGTATTCCTGCAATTCTGCCTTTTATATAAGCAAGATAGGTTCGGCAGTTTAAGGAGCTTAAAGATTCCTTCAGCATATCTTCTATCTGCTCCTTCTCCCAGCCGAATATTTGTTCAAAAGCATTTATTCCATCCTTTAGATTTTTGCTTGTTAAATCTGTAACAAGCAATTTTTCCTGGTCCTGCCGTACCTCCCATTTCTTTTGCTGCCCCAATTGGCAGGCCAGAAGGTAATCCGACCTGATAAGTCTTGCCCCCTGTGCCAGAGCACAGGCCCTTCCAGCCTCACTTTGATATTCTGCTACAAATGCTGCCTGACGAATCCCATATTTACAAAGTTCTTTTTGTGCTGTTTGAAAAAGAGCTTTAAAATAACCCTGCCTCCGATAAGAAGGCAGGGTATAAGCTGAGATTTCGGCTTCCTCTTTAAAGGGCTGATAAAGAATCAGAATACTTAACAGTATATTCTCTTTATAATAACAGAAATAACTGTTAAGCTCCCTGTCATAATTATCTTCTTCCTTCAGGCAAGGCTGCCGTTTTAGTCCGTCATATTCATTGCAGGCAGCTATCAGTTTAAGGATGTCTTCCCTTTGCTTTTCCTCTAAGGTATGAAAAATAGAAACCGCCATAAACTCCCCGCTCTTTATCTGAATTTTAATAATGACTTCCTGCGATATGAACTTTTATTATGTTTGTGGTGCCTGAGGTTCTAAGAGGCACTCCGGCTGTGATAACCGTAAGCTCTCCGTCATGGAGATAGCCTTTACTCTCTACGGTTTCAATTGCATGATCAAATAATACGAAGGTATCTTCCTCTTCTTTGATCAGCATAGGTGTAACACCCCAGGATAAGTTAAGCTGTCTGCATACATGCTTTTCTGTGGTACATCCGATAATCGGACAGGAAGGACGGTATTTGGATATCATTCTTGCTGTCTGGCCGGATTTGGTTACTGTTATAATGACAGCAGCGTTCAAATCATGGGCAGTTGTACAGGTTGCATGGGATATAGCGTCTGTTATGCTGGGATTCCTTTCCGCCTCAAGGAGCTTGAAACGCTTCTTGAAATCAATATCCTGCTCTGTACGGATAGCAATACGCACCATGGTCTTTAAGGCATCTACCGGGTAAAGGCCCGCTGCAGTCTCTCCGGATAACATGATAGCACTGGTTCCGTCATATATAGCATTGGCAACATCTGTTGCTTCCGCTCTTGTAGGTCTTGGGTTCTTCATCATGGAATCCAGCATCTGGGTTGCTGTTATGACCTGTTTGCCGGCATTATATACCTTCTTGATAATCATCTTCTGGATAACCGGAACATCTTCCAACGGTATTTCAACACCCATATCACCTCTGGCTATCATAATACCGTCGGCAGCTTCAATTATCTCATCGATATTCTCAACGCCTTCCATATTCTCAATCTTAGCTATGATATTGGTAGTTGTACAGCTATATTCCTGCATTATCTTCCGGATTTCCATGATATCCGCTGCATTTCTTGTAAAGGAAGCGGCAATAAAATCATATCCGTTTTCAATGGCAAAGATAATATCATCCCTGTCCTTAGGGCTGATAAAGGGCATGGTAAGCTTCGTTCCGGGAACATTCACTCCCTTGTTATCCGATATTACTCCGTCATTTTTTACGGTACAGATAATATCCGTATCCGTAAGCTTAATAACACTAAGCTCAACCAAACCGTCATCAATCAGTATGGTAGAACCAACTATTACATCCTTTACCAGATGTTCATAATTTATATATACACAGTCCTGTGTTCCTTCAATATGTCTGGTAGTCAGGGTGAAAGTCTGCCCCTTAACCAAATTAATCTTCTTATCTGTAAATTTGCCAATACGTATCTCTGGTCCTTTGGTATCCAGCAGAGCCGCTATGGGGATGTCTAATTCCTCCCTGATTTGTCTCAAACGAACTAAACGGTTGTAATGCTCCTCATGGTCTGCATGTGAAAAATTAAACCTTGCACAATCCATTCCTGCCAAAGCCAACTCTTTCATTACATCATCCTTGTCCGTTGCCGGACCTAATGTACAGATTATTTTGGTCTTTCTCATGTCTAATCCTCCTTGTGAAATTTTTAATTATTTCAAATCACCCTGGATACAGATTACTATTTCTGCAAAATCACCTGAATTCTGCCTGTTGAAAAGCTCCTAATCCTAAACCTAATCCTAAACCTAATCCTAAACCCAAATCTAATCCCAAATTTAACCAATCTTACTTCGCCGGATTGCAGGCTTACCTGAAGGTCTGCCTGTAATCAAATCCTGCCGAAATAATAAGGATATCGCAAGTCTTCTTGCGATACTGCATAATTAAGGAATTGGAAAAATACACCGCATTTCTCCACCGGGTTTTACCGGTAATTTCATACATTAATTGATTTGTCCGGTTTTAAAACCACGGGATTAATGATACACCATTTTCCTTAATAAATCTACAGCAAATTTTTATATTATCTCAATTTATAGAGTATTTTACATATACTCTTTTGTCTATACAAGAACTTTACAAATAATCATCATAATTTTTACCTTTTTTTAGCATCCTATACAAATTTTATCCTATTACCGTCCTTAAGATTGTTAAATATTTAACCAACATGCATAATGCAGTACTAAATACTGCATTTACAGACTTTTTATTCTTATTACAGGTTACTGTTTGTCATCCCTAAAATCCCTTGTAAAAATATCGCTGTGCTCCAGAAGGCTTTCAACCGTATCAAATCCCAGGCGGTGAAGAAGCTCTATTACATAGGGGTTGTCAATAGGCGTAGGATAAGCCGCCTTATCACCGTAATCATTTACATGCTGCCGCCCCTCTTCTCTGTTTATCATTACCTTAGGACCGCCGACACAGCCTCCCACACATCCCATGCCCTCAAAAAAGTTAGCATCTGTCTTTCCTTCTATCAGTTCATTTATCATCTGCTTACAGGCAGGAACTCCATCTGCCTGCTTCGTCCGGATGTGAATCTTCCTGTCGGGATTTAACCGTTCCAACGTATTTTTTACCGCTTCGCTTACTCCGCCGGTCCTGGCATAAATACGCCCTGCCCTGGAGGAATGATCCTTCTCGCTCTCTTCCATTTTTGAAGGGTCTATGCCGGCAAATTCAAAGACATCCTGTACTTCCTGGAAGGTAAGAACATAGTCCACAGCGTCCTTTATATCCTTCTCTCTCGCCTCGGCTTTCTTAGCCACGCAGGGACCAATAAAGATGGTAACCGCATCGGGATGGAGCACTTTTATGGTACGTCCGCATGCAACCATCGGCGATACCGCGCCCGGCACATGGGGCATCAAGTCATGATAGACCCTTCGGATCATCCCGATCCACATAGGACAGCAGCAGCTGGTAAGCTGGTAATCCCTCTCGGTCACAATATTCCGGTCAAATTCCAGGGATTCCTTTAAGGTCAGGATATCCGCAAAAAGCGCCACTTCAATCATGCCGGCAAAGCCCAGATATTTAAAGGCACTCCGAAGCTTTCCCGGTGTCACATCCTCCGTAAATTGTCCTAAAAAGGCCGGTGCTATCAAAGCATATACAGGGCCTTTCGCCTGATGCAGAGCAGACAGTGCCGGAAGCACATCCCTGCTGGCCACAAGCTTGTCCGCCTTACAGGCATCCACACAGGCGCTGCATCCTGCACATAAATCCTTATCTATTATAAGCTTCCCGTTTTCATCCTTTGTAATTGCTTCAAAAATACAGCTGTCTATACAGGCTGAAGGGCCGTCCGGGGGACATTGGCATTCTCCGATCTGTAAAATCGGAGGATACTTTTCAGGATTCAGCAGGCAGTCAAGATGATGGGGGTCATAATCACTGTAACTGTTTTCTCCCTCCTTCCCTTCCACATAATCCTGTGTTAGTTTTCGGTAGAGTTCATCAAATCTTGTCATTGGATACCTCGCTTTTTATAATTTTAAACATTAGCAGCTGTCATAAAAGACTGTTAAAAATAAGTCAAAATGCCATAAAAAAGCTGCTCTATGCACTTTCATATGGCATTATAAATACCTTTATTATGTTGATTTTAGGAAGAGCTTATTCATGATTGTCCTTTATACTTTCCTCTAAGGTATGCCAGCCAAGCACTGCACATTTTACCCTGGCAGGCATATGGGATATATCCTTCAAAGCTATGGCATCCTCAAGGCTTTCAAGCTCTTCTTCCTCGGTTATCTCATTCTTTATCATGCCGGTAAAGGTATTTGCCAGCTTCTTAGCTTCCTCTATACTTTTTCCCTTGATCAGGTCAACCATAATGGAGGCAGATGCCTGGGATATGGCACATCCGCTGCCGACAAAGGAAGCATCCTTAATAATTCCGTCTTCCAACTGTAATTCCAGCTCTATTTCATCACCGCAGCTGGGGTTAATTCCCCTTTGGGTCTGGGTAGGATGCCCAAGATGATGCTTATTGTGATTGGAATTGGCATGTTCCCTTAGAATGTCCGAATAAATATTTTCAATCCCCAAGTCCAAGCCACCTCCTTACTTTCTTAAGACTTTCAATAAAAGCATCCACATCTTCTTTTGTATTATATAAATAAAAAGATACGCGGCAGGTCGCAGCTACCTCCATATAACGCATAAGAGGCTGGGCACAGTGATGACCTGCACGGATACAGACACCGTCCGCATCCAATAGAGAGGAAACATCGTGGGGATGCACATTTTCCACATTAAAGGATATGACACCGCTTCTGTTTTCACTGGGATATTTCTCCCCATATATAGTAACATATGGCAATTCTCTTAATCTGTCAAGAGCATATGCCGTTAATTCTTCCTCAATTGCCTGAATTTTTTCATAACCTGTATTTTTAATATAGGTTATTGCCTCCATCAGCCCGATTGCGCCTCCCACGTTAGGAGTGCCGGCTTCAAATTTCTGGGGGAGGGGAGCAAAGGTAGCATCCTGCTCTGAAACAAAATCAATCATCTCACCCCCGGTCAAAAAGGGAGGCATTTTCTCTAACAGAGCTTTCTTTCCATATAACACTCCGATTCCCATAGGGCCCAGCATCTTATGTCCGGAAAATACTGCGAAATCCGTATCCAGTGCCGTTACATCCAGAGGGTAGTGAGGAATACTCTGGGCACAGTCCAAAACAGTTACCGCCCCTACACTATGAGCCTTATCAATAATTTTCTTCACAGGAAATATAGTACCAAGGACATTGGAAACACAGGCTAAAGCTACTATACGGGTCTTTGAAGTTATTTTAGCTTCAAGCTCCTCTTCTTTTAAATGTCCCTTCTCATCCAGATACAGGTAGCGAAGCTCCGCCTTTTTCTCTCTTGCAAGCTGCTGCCAGGGGAGGAGGTTGCTATGGTGCTCTGATATGGGAATCAGTATTTCATCCCCCTCCTTCAGAAAGCTTCTGCCATAGCTATAGGCAATCAAATTCAGACTTTCCGTTGTATTTCTGGTAAATACGATTTCTGTTGAAGCTTCGGCATGAATGAATTCAGCAGTGACCTTTCTGGCTTCCTCATACCTCTCTGTAGCCTTTTCACTGATATCATACAGGCCGCGGTAAGGATTTGCGTTGTATTCCCGGTAATAATCCTCCATGGCCTTTAAGACCGCTTCCGGCTTCTGGGTAGTGGCTGCATTATCAAGATAGATCAGGGGCTTTACCCTGTCCTTCTGGTCCAGCAGGGGAAAATCTTTTCTATAGGGGTTTGACATGGTTCAACCTCCCTTTTACATATTCTGATACCTCTTCCCTTAAATCTTCAGAAGGAATGTTTTGTACTGCGGGATGAAACCAGGCCTCTAACATCATTTTCTTGGCATCCTCTTCACTAAGTCCTCTGGACATCATATAAAAAAGCTTCTCTTCTTCGATTCTTCCGCTGTTTGCGGCATGCTTTCCTGACACATTCTCTTCACCGCATAGAATAAGGGGTACGGATACATTTTTAATATTTTTATCAAAGAGCAGTGTATATTCTCCTTCGGCTCCTTCCGAGCCGGAAGCTCCCTTCTTAAAGTCAATGGTTCCTCTGAATATCTTCTTACTGGTGCCGGCCAGTGCACCGTTTACTGTCATATCGCTTTTGGAATTCTTTCCGTAATGGTTTGCCACATAGTTAAAATCAAGAACTCTGTCCCTGTCACCAAAATAAATGGTATCCACATGAAGCTCGCTGTCATCACCCTCTAATTCTCCCAAGATGCCGCTGATTGCATGGCCCCCTCCCAGCTCGCACTGGGTAATATGGACCTGCCCGCCGATATCTGTCTGTGCTCCGATATTGCTGAAATGAAAGCCTGTATCAGGAAGCAGCTGTACCTGTATCAGATTTATCACCGCATTCTTTGCAGCTTTCAGATAGAATAATCCGCCGTGAAAGGCTTTTGCCTCTTCTTCTCCTTCATAGGTAACTACCAGTGTAATCTCACTGCCCTCTTCCGCTAGAATAAGAGTCTCCTCTATCAGCACAGGATTTTCTGCTTCCAGCCTGTAGCGGATAAATACCGGTTCTTTCACCTTCTTACCCTTTGGAACTGTAATCGTCATTTCCTGGTTCTTGTTTTGATGTATAAATTCTGCCGCTTCCTCACCCATTCCGGTAAGGGGCATCTTATCATGAGGAAAGGTATTGCTTCTGGTTATTACCAATTCCTTAACACCTTCCCCTTGTGGTTCTATCCTTTGAAAGGGCTTGATATCGGGTATCTCCCTATTAAGTTTTAATTCATTTACGCCCAGCCAACGGAAGGTTTTCATGGGCAGTTTGTTCGCTTCCTTTAATTCCAGTATCATATTCGCACCCATCCTTTCTGATTTTCCTTTTACAGAACAATTATCCTATGCTTCCTTCCATTTCAAGCCGTATTAACTGGTTCATTTCAAGTGCATATTCCAGGGGCAGCTCTTTGGCAATGGGTTCCGCAAATCCGCTTACTATCATTGCTCTTGCATCCGCCTCACTTAATCCCCTGCTCATAAGGTAGAATATAGTATCATCACTGATACGGCCGATTTTTGCTTCATGGCCGATATCTACATTATCATTGCGGATATCCATAGCCGGAATGGTATCGGAACGGGATTGGGAGTCCAGCATCAGTGATTCACAGGATACCGCACACTTGGCACCGTCTGCTTCTTTTCCCATAACAACGGCACTTCGAAAGGTAGAGCAGCCTCCGTCCTTGGAAATAGACTTGGAGCTCATATGGGAGGAGGTGTTTGGAGCACCATGAACCACCTTAACACCGGTATCCAGGTTCTGTCCCTTTCCGGCAAAGGTAATGCCGGTATATTCCATTCTGGCATTCTCCCCCTTTAAGATGCTCATGGGATACAGGTAGGATACTCTGGAGCCGAAGGAACCTGATACCCACTCCATAATGCCATCCTTTTCTACCGATGCACGCTTGGTATTTAAGTTAAACATGTTCTTGGACCAGTTTTCTATTGTGGAATAGCGAAGCCTTCCACCTTCCCGTACGAACAGCTCCACACAGCCGGCATGAAGATTGGCCACATTGTATTTTGGTGCCGAACATCCCTCGATAAAGTGAAGGTTGGCTCCCTTATCTACAATAATCAATGTATGTTCAAATTGTCCTGCTCCAGGTGCATTTAACCGGAAATAGGACTGTAAGGGAATCTCCACCGAAACGCCCGGGGGAACATATACGAAGGAGCCTCCGCTCCACACAGCACCATGCAGGGCGGCAAATTTATGGTCCCTGGGGGTTACCAGCTTCATAAAATGTTCTTTTACAATATCTTCATGCTCCCTTAAGGCACTTTCCAAATCGGTGTATATGACACCCTGGCTTTTTACTTCTTCTCTTACGTTGTGGTATACCACCTCTGAATCATACTGGGCACCCACACCGGCCAGAGAGGTTCTTTCAGCCTGTGGAATTCCAAGACGCTCAAAGGTATTTTTGATATCCTCCGGTACCTCATCCCATTTCAGCTGCATCTTGGTATTGGGCCTTACATAGGTAACGATATCCTCCATATTAAGCCCTTCAAGGCTTGGTCCCCATACCGGAACTTCAAGCTCATTATATATTTTTAAGGATTTTTGTCTGAATTCACGCATCCAGGCAGGGTCATTCTTCTCTAATGATATGGCATTTACAATTCCTGGGGTCAAGCCTCTGGAAGTCTTATAGGAGGCATTTACCTTATCCTTAATATCATAGATACTTCTATTGACATCCTCTACATAAGTCTTATTCTTAACCGTTTCCATGATGTCCTCCTTTCTTTAGCTGAGTGCTAATTCCTTAAAGCCTTTCCTGTTCACTTCCTCAATAAGAGAGGCATTACCTGTCTTGACCAGCTTTCCGTCAACCAGAATATGCACATAATCAACCTCAAGATATTCCAGTATTTTTGTATTATGGGTAATAATTAAAAGGGAATTGTTTTTATTTTTAAAGGCCTTTACCCCCTTGGAAACTATCTTAACGGCATCTACATCAAGGCCCGAATCCGTTTCGTCCAATATAGCAAGCTTGGGGTCTAACATCAGCATCTGAAGGATTTCCGATTTCTTCTTTTCACCGCCGGAAAAGCCTACATTCAGATATCTCTCTGCATATTCCCTGTCCATGCCGAGGCTTTCCATGGTTTTATTCATTTCCTTTCTGTATGCCAAAACCTTTAAAGGCTTGCCTTCTACGGCTATCTTGGAAGTCCTCATAAAGCTCTCCAGGTTTACTCCTGCTAATTCCTCGGGATTCTGGAAGGATAAAAAGATACCTTTTTTGGCTCTTACATCCGTCTTTTCGTATGTAATATCCTCTCCTTCGAAACGGATGCTTCCTTCCTCTACTTCATATTTCGGATGTCCCATAATCGAATATCCTAAAGTTGATTTACCTGCTCCATTGGGACCCATGATAACATGAACCTCACCTTTTCTTATATTCAGGTCTAATCCATTTAAAATGTCTTTCCCATCAGCACTGACCTTAAGTCCTTTGATTTCAAGTAATTGTTCTGACATAGTACTCACCACTTACCTTTCTTTTATTCTGTACAGGGATGCCACTTAGTAAAAACTTGTATTTTAATCCTACTGTTTTAATCCCCACTAATTTAATCCCTATTATAATACTCGGATATAACCTTTGCAAGCCCCAATTACTTTTATTATCAATTTCAGTGTATGATTGATTCCTCCTCCCATAAGAAGGAGCAGCTGCTTATTTTGCAGCTGCCCTCCTATATTACTATTTCCCGTCATATTTTATGGGATTTGCTTTTTCATGACCGCTTTTGGCCTTTCCCTGTATTTCCGGAACCGGTTTCTCCTCGTTCTTTTTCCTGGTAATGCCTATATGCCCCATGGTTCCATGAGGTTCCTCCTCATCCGGACGTCTCATTCCTGCTTTTGCCATAGTAACCTCTTTCTCATTCTTTAAACATCATTATGCTTTGCAGACTGTTTCTTTGCATTTCTGGTCTGGTTCTGATTTTCTCTGGTTATGGGTGTCTGATTATCCGCCTTTTCCATTCGGGCCTTTTTATTATCCGGCTGGCTGTCTTTTGGCATCTAAATTTCGGGCCTCCTTTCTATAATTTTCTAAAGTATCTAAGAATATATCTATAAAGTATCATCTGCGGTATATAGTTTGACCTCAATTTTTCGGAACTATACCATCCGGCGAGCCGTTTCAAATATAGAAGTCCTCTGCTACCTTGCCATACAAACTGCATGTGTGTTTAGTTTTTCTTCACCTTATAATATATTTGATAAGGCTCATAGCCTATATCCCTAATTCTTCTTAATTGAATTACAGGATTTTGATTTGCTGTCTTAAAAAAATATCTCCAGCTGCCCCATTCACGTTCGTTCTCCATTACCACTTCTGACTCTATATCATCGTTCTCCAAGTATATTATCCGTTCTTCCTCACCTATGCCCGCAAGTACCTCTGGTCCATAACGGAAAGCACCTATACTGTTATCATCTGAAAGTGGTATAAACCGTATGCCGATGGGAAGAATGATACTAATTTTATCTCCATCCTTCCATTTGCGGGATATTTTGTAAAAATCACGGCTATCCCTGGATTTATCAAGAAGCTCATCATTAATATAGATAACTGCATCTGATATGATCCATTCTGGTATTCTATATGCCATTGTAAATTCTGCCGGAGATGCTAATTTCATAGTAAAGTCAAATTTTTTATACTCTGGCAGGTTTTCATGGCGAGCCGTAATCTCATTTACCACTTGATAACCTGCAGTATCGGATGATGCAAGCATACTCCCACTCATAACATCTTGATTTTGTGTAATTTTAATTTCGGCTCCATTTATTTCTGTTCTTAGTTCTGAATCCAAATACTGGGCTGCATAAATCGTATCTTCAGCTTGATAGTATATACTTCTATTCAGAGCTGCATTTGCCTGGACCATGGTTCCATGGCAACAAAAAAAACTATCCGTCTCTTTACTCCAATCCTTACGCAGGCCTGCTTTCATTGGCAGGAAATAGGTAAGGAGACCTGTCTCCGGATTATTATGTTTATTTCCAGTAAGCTTATATTCCTGATAATAAGCTTGTGCCATGAGGCCGTTATACAGATTATATTCCATATATTGAAGATATTCCGGATTGCCGGTATGGCGAAATAGAAATTCTGCCAGCCGCATCATATTATACACAGTACAATGCTCTTGATTCTTATCCCCAAGCCTTGCCTTCATTTTATTCTTTGGCATCCACACTTCGCCTGCGGTCTGACCTCCGGTTGCCAAATAACCTCTCTCTGTTACGGCACAATTCCAATATGCCTTAACAATATTCATCCATTCCTCCTCACCTGTTACTTCATATGCTCTTGCACAGCCTAATACCTCTGGGATCGTTGTATTTGCATGCATATTTGTCAGTGGATCCTTCCCCTCAAGCAAAGGTTGAAATAACCTGCTGCGGTAATATCGTTTCAGAAGTGTCCTGTACTTATCATCTCCTGTTATCTGTAAAAGCTCTGCCCAAATCTCAAGCATACCTCCTGTCTCTACATCGAGTATGTCATCAAATTTCTCTCTGGAGAAGGTACCGCTCCATGCAACAAACCAGTCGGCAAATTTATCAGCTATTTCCAACGCTTTCTTATTGCCTGCATAAAGATACATATCCACCAGCCCCATCAGTATTTTATGTAGGTTATACTGAGGTGCCCATATTTTTTTCCCCTTCGCAATCCAGTGAAGATAGTTCTCCGGAATCGCTCCAGCCCATTGTCCCCCATTATCCTTCTGGCACTCAGCCAGTTCTTCTATGATAAGATCTGCCTTCAATTTTAATTCTCTGTCACCTGTCGCACCATAATGGATTGCTGCAGCTGACAGCCAGTGTCCCAAAAAATGCCCTCTTAGCTGGCATACCGGAGATTCCCAGCCTGTATGTGCATCTGCCGGAATTTCCCGTTCCGAATACCTGCCAGCTTCTACCTTGTAATTCATAAGTAAATTATCGCTGATAAGCCGCATTAGGTAATCCCTGTTAGCTTGTTCTCTCCGTCTTAATTCGCCGTCGTGAATTATGACTTTATTGCCTTTTAATTCTTCCATTAATAACCACTCCTTAACATTATTTTGTTTTATATCACTTCACCTTGATTATATCAAATGATTGAATTATCATGAATAGAAAAAGGTATACTATGGTATGAAAAAGTCATATGTTTTATATGAATTCTAATACAGCTTAAATTATATAAGAAGGAGATAGTTATAATGCAGATATTTGATTTTAACTCTGAAAAAAAATTTATCTTTCGTTGGTGTGGAAAATTCCAGTCTCCTACACCGGAATGGATGCATCTAACCAGACGCCTGATTGATTTCGAACTGATAGTTGTTACGAATGGCACTTTATATATTACTTCCGGCATAAATAAATATACTGTCCCAAAAGGAGAATATCTTCTTATGCAGCCTACTGAGCTTCAATATGGCCATCAGGCTTCTGATTGTACGTTCTACTGGCTTCATTTTACATATAATTACAATTATAACGATCCCAAATTAATGGACAGCGGCAATGCGGGGATTATTTCCGCTGCAGACCATCTGCTGATTCCGGAGCAAAGTATTCTCACCTCCTCCGAGAGAATTATCATTCTAATGAAGCAACTCCAGGATTCAGCCAGGCGATACGGGGATACTCTCTTAAATCAATACTTTACTTCTGCTATCCTCGCAGAGCTTTCTAATCAAAGCTACCTTTTTCAAAAATATGGAGGCCGGAATCTGCAACAGCAGCTATATCATGATATCTGTGATTATATTACTCTGCATGTAAGCGAAAACATTAAGGTGAGTGAATTGGCTTCTTACTTTGGATATAGTAAGAAATACCTGCCCGCCTTCTTTCGAAAACAGTCAGGTATAACTATTAAACAACATATGCTCCAAGCAAAGATGGAACATGCGAAAGCAGAGCTTTCAGACACCAATCACAGTATATCCCAAGTCGCCTATAATATTGGTTTTAATGATGTTCATAATTTCAGTATTGCATTTAAGAAAATTACCGGACTGTCACCAAGTAATTATCGCAACAGCTATAATAAGAGTTCTTAACCGCTTGCATATGGCAAAGCAGATTAATAATAATCAATTATCTGAACCGATATCGCATAATAAAAAGCTGCAGCTATCTGGTTAATACCTCCCCAAAATAACAGTTATTGCATCATCAGCCACGCCTTATTAGATAACTGAGCTTGGGTAAGAGCATTTTTATTTAACGTTGAATTGTCTCACATAATACATACTAACCATCATGCCTTCCCAACTCGCCGCAAGATTAAGCCGGGGATTTCACAGGCACAATCTTGTGTGTGAAAATTGCTTTTTAATTTTCACATTATTCTCTTAGTGTGTCCTTGTATAAAATATATGTGCAGTTCTCTCAATTAATATCCTGCAAGCACGATAAAAAGGCCCGGAAAAGGCAAGCTTTCCGGGCTTTTCATATTTAAATCAGTTCAGACTCTTTCTTCTTTATGCTGCTTTCTTAATATCTCATGGGCAGGATTTCACAATAGTCATCCAGCGTGCCATTATTATAAAAGCATTCGATAATTTTCTTTCCTATGGGATCCAATTCCGGTGTATTGAACTTTTCAAGCTCAGCCTTAAAGAAATCAACTAACATCTGAGCGCCTTTATCATAGCCTTCAATACCGACCTCAGCCTGAAGCTCAGGACGAAGGAAATCTTTTCTGATATAGCGTCCGTCAATACGGATGGATTCCTGACAGTAACCAAGAATATTGCAGCGTGCTTCCGTTAAATGCTCCGGCTTGAATTTTGCTCCGCCTCGTCTTGCAATATACTCTCTTGCAACCCACTGAGGCATGAAGCCTACCTCATATACACCAATATGCTGATTTGGTATCAGTACATATCTGGTATGGGTGGAATTTTTAATCTGATCCAACAGAAGATTAGCCTGGGTTACCATCTTACCGGTTGCAAAGGGCCAGTAGGAGCCTACACCTTCACTTGTCATCTTGTTGGAGGAATTGATGCTGGGATTGTTGTAGCCTCTGGGTGCTACCAGCCTCCATAACCATGCAAGGGCCGGAGGAAGTATATGGAATAAGCCGATAACGCCATAGCTTGGCCTTTCCTTGGTACAGGGCGGTGTCCTTACACCAAAGCTTCTGATATCTACCTCTACAAGGTCACTTACTACGTTTTGTACAAACTCCCTTGGAAGAATTACTCTTGGATTCGGGCAGGGCTTGCCGTCAGAATCTAAAATATGTTCCCAGGGAAGGCAGGTTGCTCCTTCAATAGCCTGCATGTTTATATATACTAAAGGTCTCGGCGGTTGAATTAAGGTACTTTCCAACTGAGGAGAATCCCCATATTTCTTAATATTATCCAAACGTAAGAACCAGCCGTCTTCCGCATCCTTTACCACTAATTTATGGCTTTCGTTCTGCATATCCGTATGGCACAATGCCATATCATCGGTAACAGGGCGAAGCTCGCAGGCATCAACCAGTTCGATATATGTTTTTTCCTTGGTAATGGTGTTCACACCAAGAACAACCTTACCGTCCAATTCTCTATGGATATTTTCGGTCATTTCACTCTTTCCGCCACCGGATGCACCTTCATGCATTATGACGATTTCATTGTCATAAGGAGTGATTACCTTTACAGTGGAAGCATGGCATGTCGTCCAGCCTTCATTTTCACCTATATTTAACAATACTCCGTAGATACCTTTTTTAGCGCTGGGACCGGGATAGAGATTATAAGAGAATACCTCATGGACATCATCAAGCCTGTTGTGTACAACAACCTGCTTACCGTCAAAATAGGTGTGACGGAAAGGAGGGGCCAGATAAACAACGGCTTTGGGAGTAAAGCCCTCTTCCATATCATTTATGCTGACAAACTCCTGCAAATCTGCCATGGCTGCACCAAAAAATGCCGCATTGACAGGCGCAAGTAAAATAGAGGGATATCCGTATTCCTTACCACCTGACATAAAGGGAACAATAAGCAAATCCTGCTCCTTCAGCCAGTTAAGGGTCGCCTCCCTTAATTCCTTAAAATCTCTGTGATAAAGCTCCTGGTATCTAGGTTTATCCGTTCCTTTTTCATCGGATACAATAAGGCAGTCAGGATCCCTTCTTCTCATATAATCTTCCGGATAGTTGCCGATTACACCGTTTCGGCACCTTGTCACGGTAGCTTCCAGAACGGAACCTTTTCCTTCTACCTCATATCTGACTTCGTATTCATTTCCTCCTTGGGGACCAAAGGAAAGAGCAAGTAATTCCTCCTTCGTAGCAGGTACTACTACGCTCTTACAGCTGCTCAGTATTGCTTTTACATCATCTGAGAAATTAAATTTTTGTAACAATTCTTTCACCTAATCATCCTTTCTAGCTATGTGTCCTTCCTGACTATATCTCAGGACCGGCACTTTTAAAAACCGATACCCTGCATCGGTTGAGGACATCGGTTTTCAACAACTTTTTTGATTAAAAGCTGTCTTTGCTGTCTGCTGTACTCGTCAATCTGTAAATCCTATTGCCTGCCGTCATTTTCACCAGTTTTCATTACTTAAAAAGTATGCATTTTTTCATTTTAAACACATAACCTTAAAAATGCTGCTTTTCCACCGATTATACCCCATTTTCCTACTACTGTCAACCTGACTTTTTCGGACAAAAATCAGGCTTAATGGTTTAAACACCAGAAAATTCAAGGCTTTAAGCTTTTGGTGTAATTGTATACAATAAAACAATTTTAATCATTTTAGGTTTTTATAGTACTATTGAATTAGATCAAACGGATAAATTTATGAACTCAGCCGTGATAAATGCATGTATTTTTATAATAGAAATTGTATATTAACACATTGTTTTGATTGTTGCAGAATACCATCGATTAATACTGCCTGCAACCCCTTTCCTCTTCCCCCATGAGGTAACATATTCTGCCAGCAGTTTCAATTCTGCCTCCACATCCTCACAAATTGCAATATATACCTGACTTTCCATTTACGATATCCCCGCTCCCGGCACAAGTTTTTTTATCTTCAGTTTTCGGTAGAGATTTTCACACAGAGTTAAGAACTCCTTTTCTCCCATACCCTTAATGGCTGCTTCCGAAGCCAGTATTTCCATCTGCTTTGTCAGTTTTTCCTTATAAGCCGCATCGGTATTTGTTCTGCTTATAACAAACGCTCCCCGCCGGCCATCCGTCAGGATAAAGCCCTCGTCTCTCAATAAGGCATAGGTTTTATTCACCGTCATGGGATTGACTCCGATGTCCTGTGCCAGATTTCGTACTGTGGGAAGTTTCTCCCCCATGGACAGCATGCCGCTTCCGATTCCTCTTATAATCTCATTGCGAAGCTGCAGATAAATTGGCACCTCACTTTTAAAATCAAGGCTGACTATCATAACTAATCTCCTCCCCCAGTAAGCTGTTTAGTTCTTTATATATTTTTTCCGTTTTTTCTTTTTCATCATCATTGATGATAATAACACCATTCTCCGTATAGCATACGATAAAGGGCCTATGCCTGGCTGCAATATACATCCTGCAATTTCCTATTCCGTCAAGGCGGTAGTTTCCGGTGGCATAGATTCCATTAGCAGTGCCAAAGGTTCTGATTCCATCGGGTATTTTCTCCAACAGCTCCACCTTTTGAATAGTATCAATTTCTACCTCTTCTTTATAAAATGGACTTGTAACGGTGATTCTCTGCTTATCTATGGTAAGCTCCGTCAGTTCATGGCGCGCATCAAGCATCCAGGGATATAGAAAGAAATAAGACAATAACAGGAAAAGGGCACTAAAGAAAACGACAACCATCAGCCTGGCTTTGGGATTTCCCATGTTAATGCCACAGGAGGTTCCTTTACTGTTATTTGCCTTAAATATTGCCGGGTCATAGGGATTATTGTAGGAAGCTCCCAGCAGACCGATTTTCCAGAATTCATCCTCATTGTAGTTGTATTTCTTCTTCCCTTTTAATACGCGCTCTTTCATTTCCTTTAACCCCACCAGGCTCTGTATGGCCAGGGTAAGGATTATTACAGCAATGAAAGCAAAGGCGGCAGTTGAGAAATATACACTTTTGCCTTTCAGATTCCCTGCAAACAGCAGAAACACTCCTACAAGGGCATCATTTAATGCAAGCAGGAATATAAATTTACCAATATTATAGAGTCTGCTCTCATTTAAAAGCTGATTAATTTTCGTATCATAACAATAAGTTACGGCAGGGCTTTTTGACCAAAAAATATATAATATAATCAGCAGAATAATAAAGAAACCATTGGAAGCTATGAAGGCCGTATTATTTATCCGAAAGCTTGCAATTATGCAGCCTGCCTGTACTGATGCTGGAATGAGCAGCAAAAGGGCAGGGAGCTTTTTCCTGGAGCCGGAACTAAGGCTTAAGTCAAACTGATACCCCTTTTCCTCCGCTTCCATAGTCCACTGCTCTTCCTTTTTAACAGCAAGGAGGGAGTCCCTGCCCTTTTTGTTTATTCCGGAATAAATTAAAAACATCAAAAAAATGGAAATTGCGCAGATTACTCCTTTATGAGGGAGGGGCAGATAAAAATAAAGAGAAAAGGCTGCAAACATACAGGTTAAAATACGGCTTCTATGGGTTAATACAGCCAGCAGCTCTTTCACTTTCCCTTCATTCAGAGCCCACTCAGGTATGGAGACATATAGCGGCTTTCCCCCTGCTGTTCTTCTTTCCTGATAATAGGTAAATGAAACAGAAAAAAGAGTTAAGTAATATAGAAACAGCAATATTCCGTTTAATGCTAATCTTTCCATCAATTCAACCTCTTTCTATGCCGATTCCTCATTATAAGTAAGCTTAACCAGCGGCATATTGTAATTTTGTATTATATATTATAATACAAAATTACGAGCCTTACAAGTAAATTTATCCAATTTTTATTTACAAATAAAAATTAAATTCAGACAGGATTTAGACAGTTTGTTTCTTAAAGCTATACATTGACCTTGCTATTTTTCCTTTTTTATGCTATACTGGATACAAAATTTTTTTAGGAGGAATATTTACAATGGATCCTGACCCTGACGGGGATAATATTTTAGTACAGATACTGATACTAATCATTATTACAATTATCAATGCATTTTTTTCCTGTGCCGAAATGGCTATGGTATCATCAAACAAGAACAAAATTAAGCGGCTGGCTGAAAACGGTAACAAAAGAGCCGGTCTGGTTCAGAAAATTATGGAGGAGCCTACCAAGTTCCTCTCAACCATACAGATTGCGATTACCTTAGCCGGTTTCTTCTCCAGTGCATCTGCCGCTACCGGGTTGTCCGGCCCCTTGGGAAATTGGTTTTTAAAACTCCATATACCCCACGGAGATGAGATTTCCTTTTTTGCAGTTACCTTGATTTTATCTTATTTTAACCTGGTCTTCGGTGAATTGGTGCCGAAAAGGATTGCTCTGAATAAGACAGAGGAAATCAGTATGTTTGTGGTAAAGCCGATTAATACGATTTCCAAAATCACCTCTCCTTTTATTCGTTTTCTTACCTTTTCCACTAACCTGGTAATGAGAATATTTGGTTCAAAGGCTGCTGTACAGGAAGATGTTTTATCCAGAGAAGAAATCAAATCAATGATTGATGAAGGACAAGTTCATGGTGTTCTTAATGAAAATGAAAGAGAAATGATTAATTCCATTATCGAATTCGATGATAAACTGGCAAAAGAAATCATGACTCCGAAGGTTAATGTCTTTGCAATTAATATCCTGGAACCCACTGAAAATTATATTGATAAATTGCTTGATACCAAATACTCCCGTATTCCGGTGTATGAGGATGATATAGACAATGTAATCGGTATCCTGTATTTCAAGGATTTTATGAAGGAAGCCATTAAGGTGGGCTATAATAATGTTGACATCCGTACTATCTTAACAAAGCCATATCTGGTTCCCGACAGCAAGAATATATATGAGCTGTTTAAAGAGCTTCAGGTCTCTAAAAACCATATTGCCGTTCTTATAGACGAATACGGCGGCTTCTCCGGTATTGTTACCATGGAAGACCTGGTTGAAGAAGTTATGGGAGATATCGAGGATGAATATGACATTTATGTTCCCAAGATTAAAAAGCTGGATAATTCTACTTACTTATTGGACGGACTCCTTACTATCGATGAGTTGAATGATGAATTGGATTTAGACATATCTTCTGAAAATTATGACACCATTTCCGGTTTTCTTATTGATACCATGGGTGCAATTCCCAGTGATGATGAAGACCGCACAATAGAGATTGATAATTTGGTATTTAAAATCCTCTCCGTTAAACAAAAGAGAATTGATAAGATTAAATTGTATATTGGAACATCTGCCTGATAAGGCTGAAGATAGAAAAAGGCTGTGGCCCCCTGTTGTATAAGGGGCTGCAGCCTTTCTTTTCTCTATTGCAGTTCTCTATAAGAGTTTCATGGTTATTGCTTCTGTGGTTCTTGCCTTACTCTCCGCACACTGGTTATAATGCTTCACAAAATATTGCAGATACAGCACTTCCAGTATATATAGCTGAACAATAGAAGTGGTGGAGGCCCCCCCATCCAAAGGGCCTTCATTGGAGCCGCATAAAAGAACTGCATCTGCTCCGGCTGTCAGGGCTGTTTTTGTAAAATGGGTTATAATAACAGAGGGACAGCCATTTTGCTTTACCAGCTTATGGACTTCTATCATGTCCTTGGTAGAGCCGGAGTAGGAAAATATAATGGCCAAATCCCTGGAATCCAAAAGAGAAGCGGCAATATGCTGCATATGGGAATCTGACACAAACTCTACATTTGGAATAATTCTCATGAATTTTTGCTTTGCTTCCAGAGCAATGGCACCGGAGGAACCCACCCCAAAGAAATGAATCCGCCTTGCGGCAGACATAAAATCCACTGCCCTTTCCAGCTGGTTAAAATCCAGCAGCTGAAAGGTCTCCTTCAAGCCATCCATATGAGCGGACAGGGTCTTTTCACAAATGGTCCTTGTATCATCACTGCCTTCAATAATCCCTGCCACTGTTTCCTTCTCTCCCCCGTTTTTTGTGATGTCCTGGGCAAGAAGCATTTTAAATTCCTGATAACCGTTGAGATTCAATTCTTTGCAGAAACGAAAAACCGTCGTATCTCCGACTTTACAGTTAGCCGCCAGGTCCGTTATGGAGGTGTACAGTACTTTTCTGGGATTTTCAAAAATATAATCCGCAACCTTCTTTTCCGATTTTGTAAATTTTGAATAATTCTTCTCTATACTTTCTAATATTCCTCCCATAGCATTCCTCCCTAAAGCTGCAACGGCTCTTATGAAAATAATTTTCATATTAATTTTATCTTTCCTGTATCATCCTGTCAATAAGGAGCTATAATAATCAGAATCAGAGCTATATATAACAGATTTTCTATTCATAAACAGTTTTTTATGAAAATAATTTCTTTATTTTATTGAAAATATTTTTTATTTTCCTTGATTTTTTTTGTTTCGTAAGCTACTATGATTTATATAAGAACCTTAATAATTAGCTCTTAACATTACATGAATTTTCCAAACAAGTAAATCAAAAAATGCAGCGCATTTTTTGATTTACTTATAAGCAGTGTTGCAGGTAAGCCTACGATACTGCATGGGAATTCGGTTGAATGGAAATACTAACACTGAAAGGATGCCACAATACAAATTCCTTCAACCTCTTTTATTTGTGGCGTAACGGGTATAAAAATGAACTTAATAAAAGCCAACGGTTATAAGGATTTAAGCAGAAAAGCGGCAAATGTAATCTCCGCCCAGGTTATCTTAAAGCCAAACAGTATTCTCGGTCTTGCTACAGGCTCCACTCCGGTAGGAACCTATGAGCAGCTCATTGAATGGTATCAGAAGGGTGACATTGATTTTTCCAGAGTGACATCCGTCAATCTGGATGAATATTACGGTCTGTCTCCTGAAAATTCCCAGAGCTACCGCTTCTTTATGAACCAGCATTTTTTTGAGCATATTAATATCAAGCCGGAAAATACAAATGTCCCCAACGGACTGGCTGGTAACCCGGAGGAAGAATGTGAGCGTTACGAGAAGGTGATTGCTGACCTTGGCGGTATTGACCTTCAATTGCTGGGTATCGGACACAATGGGCATATCGGCTTTAATGAACCGAATATTTCATTCGAGAAAACTACTCATGTGGTTGAACTGGATGATACTACAAGAAATGCAAATGCCCGCTTCTTCAATTCTCTTGATGAGGTTCCGAAAAAAGCTATAACCATGGGTATTAAATCCATCATGCAGTCAAAAAAAATACTTTTAGTTGCTAACGGCCCTGACAAACAGGATATTATCCAGAAAGCAATATTTGGACCGGTAACTCCGGAGATTCCTGCTTCTATCCTCCAGTTCCATCCTGATTTGACAGTGGTCTATTCATTTGAATAGGAGGTTTTATTATGATATTAAAAAATGCATTCGTATTTGTAGACGGTAAATTCCTACCCGCAGACATCACAGTTTCCGACGGCCGCTTTGAGACCATTGACAGCAAAGCTACAGGGAAGGCAGCTTTAGGAAAACAGACAGACGATGAAATTATTGATTTAAGCGGCAAGCTGATCATACCTGGGTTTATTGAGCTTCATTCCCACGGCTGTATCGGTTACGACTTCACCACTTCTGCTCCTGAGGAGCTTGAGAAAATGTGTGAATTTTACAGCGAGAACGGAATTACTTCCATTCTTGCCACTACCATGACCATTGGCTATGATACATACAAAAGAGCTATGCTTAACATCAAGGAAGCCTGCGAAAACAATACCAAAGGCAGCCGTATTATCGGTATCAATATGGAAGGGCCCTTCCTTGGCGCTGCTAAAAAAGGAGCTCATGACACCAGATATCTTCTCTCCATAAACGAGCAGAAATATGAAGAGCTCAATGACCTCTCGGGAGACAGGGTGCGTTTAATTGATCTTGACCCCGACTTGCCGGGTGCTATTCCCTTTATAGAGAAATACAGCAAAAAGAAAGTAATCTCACTGGCACATACAGCCTGCGATTATGAGACCGCTGTTACAGCCATCAAGGCAGGTGCCAGTCATGTTACCCATCTCTTTAATGCCATGAACGGACTTCATCACAGAGCTCCCGGCATCATTGGTGCCGTGTCCGATTACCCTGTTAATGCCGAAATTATATGTGACGGTATCCATATTCATCCTTCCGTAATGCGCCTGGTATTTAAAGCCTTTCCGGAAAAATTGATCCTTATCTCAGATTCCATGAGTGCTGCCGGTCTGGAAGACGGCTCTTACGAATTAGGGGGCCAAAAGGTATTTGTAAAGGACGGAAAAGCGACCTTAAAGGATGGCACCATTGCAGGTTCCACTACAACGATTTATAAAGCCTTCAAAAAATTTATTGAAATCGGTATTCCTGTGGAACAGGCCGTGCTAAGTGCGACCCTTTACCCTGCAAAGGCAATTCACGCAGAGGAGGAAATCGGCTCCATCGCTGCCGGCAAGCGTGCTGATTTTATTATTATGGATAAGGATTATAACATTGAAAAAGTATATTCCGGCGGAAAATTACTTGTATCCCACTGACAATATATAACTGAATAAAAAAAGGTAAAAAGTACATTCTAACTACTGCAAAGAACTTTTCAAATCTTTCGCTAAAAAGTCATTGTACCCATTAGAAAGGAGATTTAAAAATGGATGTTAATTCAAGCATCGGTTGCAGAGTAACAGAATGTCAATATCATGCAGGTGATTCACAGCATTGTACACTGGATAAAATTATGGTCGGCAAAATTGAATCCTACTCTTCCAAGTCTGAAGATACGGATTGTGAATCCTTTAAACCCAAAGAAGAAACAGCCTTTTAAATCACGAAAGCAGGAATGGATATATGCTCCATTCCTGCTTTTTTTTAGTTTTCATTATCATCCTTGGATTTTTTCTTCTTTTTATAAAACCAGAATACAAATATTACAAACAATATTCCAAGTACCACGATTGTAATGTGGGTAAACGTATCCGTCTTTTCTACTATCTTTGCCCAGGAATCACTGGCTGCTTTTCCTAGCAGTACCAGAACCGTATTCCAAACTAAAGAGCCCAGGGTTGTAAGAAGAAAGAATACCCAAAAATTCATACTGGCCATGCCTGCCGGAATCGATATCAGGCTTCGGATAACAGGAATACAGCGGCATACCAACACTGTTACTTTTCCTTTGGAATTAAACCAACTATAGGCCTTACCCACATCCTCTTTTTTAAGGTGCAGGATCTTTCCTACCTTACCATCCAGAATCTTTTCCATTCTCTCCATGGATAAAAGGTTTCCTACCCCATAAAGAATAGCCGCTCCAAGCAAGGAGCCTAAAGTAGCAAATAGGATAACTCCCTCTATTGTCATAGTGGTATAGGTGGTCATAAAACCGCCAAAGGTAAGAATAACCTCCGAAGGGATTGGTGGAAATACATTTTCAAGGGCTATCAGAAATGTTATTCCCAGATACCCAAATTGATTCATAAAGTCAATAATCCAGTTTGTCATTTAGCTTCTCTCCGATTTTTAATCTATTCAAGTTGTACATTTATTTATTATATTGTATCCATGCTTAGATTACAACCTTGTTTTACAATGTTCACAAAAAACCTTCAAAAGATATCTGAAAAGCCCTCCTGTCTTTAAAGTTCCTATAAAAATAAAAAAAATCGAAATCATAAGTATATATTTCTTAAAATATTACATAATAAAGAGTGGATAGCAAATCAAACACCTTCCTTTTAAGAACATGAACCTGATGCAGATTGCTTATATAAAAAATAGAAGTCGATTTTGTTAACGAGTAATGTCTTGGAAGGAACCAAAAGGCATTTGTGCAGTTATCCTTCAATATAAAATTGAAAATACAGTTTTTTTCCCGTTCTGTATACAAAATAAAAATGGGATGTTAACAGAAGAGGCCTTCTAACGAATTCTCGTTTCGGAAGGCTTCTTTTGTATTCTTTATTCTATTGCCATTATTTGCATAAGGATTCTTCGTATAATTAAGCCTTTCCGGTACATAATAAGGAATGGATACAAAAGCAAATGCAGATGTATTCCAATGACGTAGAGATAAAAACTGCAGTAAGTCTCGAACTGCAGCGTAACCCAATAACAGCAGATTTAGGAGATGGTTAAGTTGGACTGGCTTATGTCAAGAAAATGATTACTAATCAAGTAGATTCGCTTTACAAGGGTAATTCACCTACAACTGAATATTGAAAGAGACAACATGATATAAGGCAGGAAATTCGTTTCCTGCCTTATATATTTAAAAATTTATTCCTTTGATAAATCTAACAGTCCATTTCCCTGGCTTCTCTTATCAATTCCCAAATCAACTGTTTTCTTTATGAGCTGGGCATATAGTTCTGCTTCGGTAAGTGTCCTGTTATATTTGCTTTCACTTGCATTTATAATAAGTGCGGATGCCCCGGAAACATGTGGCGTCGCCATGGAGGTACCGCTTAAAGTAGCGTACTTGCCTCCCATATAAGTGGATAATATTTTTACTCCCGGTGCTACCAGGTCCACATTGTCATTGCTGTTACTAAAGCTTGCAATTTTTTTATTAAAATCTACGGCACCTACGGCAATTGACTCAGCATAAGCAGCCGGGTAGCTGTATTCATTGGTCTTACTGTTGTTATCTCCTTCATTTCCCGCAGCGCAAATAACCAAAATATCGTTAGCTACTGCATTTTTTACGGCATTATGAAGCTTTGTTACGTCGCTCGGACCGCCAAGGGACATGGATATTACTCTTACCTTCTCCCCGTTGCTTCCTCTCCAGGCTACCGCATAATTAATTCCGTCAATGATATTCTGATAGCTTCCGCTTCCATTCTTATCAAGTACCTTAACGATTAAAAGCTTAACCAGGGGAGCTGCTCCTACTACGCCGGTGTTGTTCTCAATGGCTGCAATAGTGCCTGCCACATGGGTTCCGTGTCCGTTGTTATCCTCATATTTATCAGGATTCTTACTGTAATCACTGCTAAAGTTTCTTCCACCGACAATTCTTCCCGCAAGGTCCGGGTGATCAGTCTGGCAGCCTGTGTCAATGATGGCAACTACCACACCGTCCCCTTTCTTTCCGGCTTCCCAAAGATACGGAGCATTAATCAGCTGTATTCCCTGAGGTATTTCACTGGCTTCCTCATAAATCTCCTGTACATCAAATGGTATTAATCCGACCCTTTCTTTCTTCCAATTCGTATGAAATTTACTGATAAATTTCAAAACGCATTTTCCTTTCTTTTTTTACTCTTCCGGCTTCTGCGTAAAGGAAGGCTTGGTGACAGGAACCTAAGGTTTTTAATTACCAAAAACGGTTTGCTCCTATCACCTATACTAATATATTAACATTTGTCGAATTTTGTACCATTTAGTTGAAATTGTTCTGATGAACCCGAATAAAGCTTTTCTTCCTTTCCTTTTTGTTATTTATTTTCCTGTTCCTTCTGTGCTACATAGACTGTACCGCTTAATATTAATATAATTGTAATAACTGACAGAATTACAATAGGTGAGCGCCCTGCTTCTGTATTTACATCCTTATTTTCCGGTATAATGGATTCTGCTTTGCTGTCCATTACCGAATAGGCAGCCTGCTTGCTTGAAAAAGATTCTGCCGTAGTACTATAAAAAACCAGCTTGGCAGAAACGGTTAATAACAAAGCCAGACCAATGCCAATCACAATAAATAATATCCGGTTGTATTTTCTCATATTATCTCCTTTCGTGAATAACAAATCTTCGATTTGTTATTCCTGAATACGTAATTGAAAAATGCTTTAATTTCGCAAGTTTATTTGCGATATTATACAAAAAACAGATAAAACTGCTTCTTAATAATTTACGCCAGCTACCTGTGTGCTTTAGGCACCAGGCACTGATTTGTAAGTAATCATCCTTTGTAACCATTAGACGAGAGTCTGCTGCTCTTTGTTCCAATTGCCATCAGGTATTTACTGGAAAATGGAAACCCAGAATCATTGCAATAAAAAAAGTCTCCTACATACAGGCGGCTTCTGCATTTACCTGTATGTAACAGACTAATATAATAGATTATTATCCACGTTTATTAAAATAGCAGCCGTCCTATCTGGTAGACCACCATGGCACAAATCCACGCCACAATTGTCTGATAAGCGGCTACGCTTATAGCAGTACGGGTGTTTAATTCTCTCTTAATTACGCTGATTGCCGCAACACAGGGAGAATAAATCAAAGTAAAGATTAAGAAGGAATAAGCAGCCATGGGCGTCATTAGCTGCCCTAAAGCCATGGGAAGCTTGGAGGAACCGGCTCCCGTTAATACGCTGAAGGTACTGACTACAGCTTCTTTTGCCATAAATCCGGTCAATAATGCGGTGGAGGCTCTCCAATCATCAAATCCAAGTGGCCTGAACACCGGAGCAATGATATGTCCGATACCGGCCAGTATGCTGACGGAACTATCCTCCACCGGCCTTATATGCCAGTCAAATTTCTGTAAGAACCATATTACGATGGTAGCAACAAATATGACGGTAAAAGCACGTGTTAAAAAGTCCCTGGTCTTATCCCATAAAAGCAGCATTACACTTTTTGCCCCCGGCATACGGTAATTGGGCAGCTCCATGACAAACCGGTCAGGCTCACCCTTAAAAATATGTTTTCTTAAAAATAAGGTACTGACAATTCCCATAAGCATTCCGAATATGTATAGGGAAATCATGACCAGAGCCCTGTATTTCGGAAAAAATGCCATGGTAATCATTCCATATATGGGAAGCTTGGCGCTGCAGCTCATAAAAGGGATAAAGAAAATCGTCATTTTTCTGTCCCTTTCACTGGGAAGTGTTCTGGCTGCCATTACAGCCGGAACACTGCACCCAAAGCCGATAATCATAGGTACAAAGCTGCGTCCCGACAGCCCAATCTTTCGAAGCAGTTTATCCATTATAAAGGCAACTCTTGCCATGTAGCCGCTGTCTTCCAGCAGGGCAAGAAACAGAAATAATACCACAATAGTCGGCACAAAGGATAATACGCTGCCTACTCCGGCAAGGATACCGTCTGCCACCAGGGAAACCATAACAGGACTTGCATCGTACGTAATCAGAACATTCCTTATATAATCAGAAAACACCTGGATTGCATTTCCAAGCAAATCGCTCAGAAAGCTTCCGATTACCCCAAAGGTCAGCCAGAAGATGATAAACATAATACAAAGGAAAATAGGAATTGCAAGATATCTGTTGGCAAGTACGTTATCAATGCGGATGCTTCTTTTATGCTGTCTGCTTTCCTTCGGTTTAACAACCGTTTTGGCACACAACTCATCAATAAAGCGGTACCTCATATCTGCTACCGCTGCTTTCCTATCCGTAAGCAGTTCATTTTCCATCTTACGGATTCTTCTATCGATGGTTTTTACTTCTTCTTCGGATAACAGCAAATCCTCTGCCATTCTGCCGTCATTTTCAAGGAGCTTCGTAGCTGCAAAAATTGCGGTGATATGATGCTTTCCGGCCGACCTCTCCAGCAGCCTTGTAATATCAGCCAGTGCCTCTGCACACAGCCCGCCGTAAAAATCCTGCTTCTTAGGTAAAAGGTTCCTTGCTACGGCATCAACGGCAGTGCTTATCAGCTTGTCAATCCCTTCATTTTTAACCGCTGAGATAGGAACGACAGGCACCCCTAACCTTTCCTGCATTTCCTTTATCTGTATGGTACCGCCGTTGCCACTTATCTCATCCATCATATTAAGAGCAATTACCATAGGTATTCCAAACTGGATTAATTGCAGGCTTAAGTACAAATTCCTCTCAATATTTGTAGCGTCCACTATATTTATAATGCCCTGGGAATGCCCCTTGGCAATAAAATCCCTTGTAACAATTTCCTCTTTTGTATACGGTGATAAGGAGTAGATACCAGGCAGGTCAACTACTGTAATATCCTTTTGCTTACGGACAATTCCTTCTTTTCTCTCAACGGTTACTCCAGGAAAATTTCCCACATGCTGGTTGGAGCCTGTAAGCTGGTTAAAAAGAGTTGTCTTTCCGCAATTCTGATTACCGACCAAAGCAAATGTAATCATAATTTCACCCTTTCTACCTCTATATTTTTCGCATCCTCCAAACGCAGCGTCAATTCATATCCCCGTAAGAGAATTTCAATGGGGTCTCCAAAGGGTGCCATTCTTCTTACCATAACTTCCGTTCCCGGTGTCAATCCCATATCCAGCAGCCGGTCTCTTAAGGCTCCTTTTCCGTTTACGGAAATAATATGGCTTTTTCTGCCAATCCTCAACTGATCCAATGTCATATTCTAAGTGCCCTCTTTCTTTTCCCATAGCTCCCATGGCATAAACCATCTGCTTGCAGATGATTTATTACTCTTGTCCGGGTGTGAAAAGTAAATTCAAATTTAATTTTTCACATTAGCCGTTCTTAAATTCAACTTATATATTATAATAGGGTTCGAGAAAGAATACAATCCTTAGATTATATGAATTATGGTTTTTAGACTATTCCTGGTGTGTTTTTCAAAACAATTTATTGATTAAAGTTCAACTTTGCTTTTCATTTAAGTCTTTGGGAACGGACGATGGTTTCCGGTTCAGTTCAGGCATTTTCTGTTCGGAGCTGCTAGCTCCTGTTCCAATTCCACTAAAATTTACATGAATAGATATACATGGCTGGCTGAACTGTAATATTATTGTTCTGCTTCCTTTAAAGACATGCTTCTATACTGCATCGGAGTAATCCCTTCTGCCTTCTTGAAGTTTCTGGAAAAGGATGACAGGTCATAAAAGCCGCAGGATAACGCCACCTCCGTCATGTTATAAGAGCTGTGCTGCAGCATGTATTTTGCAGTTAACAACCTGTATTCCGTCATATATTCCTTTACGGACTTTCCAAGAAAATGTTTAAAGATCTTAAACAGATAGGTTCTGTCTATTCCAACATACCTTGCAATGTCAGATACCTTTATATCATAGCCGTAATTATGCCGTATAAAGGTAAGAGCTTTCACGTAATATCCCTGCTCCGCCGCTTCCTCTTCCTTTTGGTTTACTATTTCGGCAGTAGAAAAAATCAGATAAAACAGCCCGGTTAATTCATATTCATTGCTGTCTGCCTTATCAAATATGGATACAAGCTGATGAAGATATTTTTTGCAGTCCTCCAGCCTTAGAATATTGCAGATAGGATTATCGGCTGTAAAGCCTGCCTTTTTTAACATTTCCTCCGTTTTTTCACCATCAAAGGCAACCCAGGAATATTCCCAGGGCTCCTCTTTATCCGCTTCATAATAAGTAATTTCCTGAGGGCGGATAAGAAATGCTTCTCCCTTATTTACCTCAAATTTCTTTCCCTTTGCCTCATAAAAGCCTCTGCCGTTCAAGATAACATGCATCAGATAGTGGGGACGTATGGCCGGGCCAAAAAAATGCCCCGGATTGCAGGCTTCTTCACCGCAATAATAAATATTGATATCAGATTTGCTGATCATATTTATACCCATTGCATATCGCAGGCTGGCCAGCAGACCAGCCTGCGATACTGCCACAAATAATAATGAGTGGCATCCTTTCAAAAATGATATTTTCTTTCACTATTATCTCATAGACTTTTCTATTCTTCAATAGCTGCCCTTTGACTATTTATTTCTTTTATTACCTCAGGGCTGAATTTGGCCTGTCTTTCATAGGTGTAGAGTCCGTTCATTTCCTGTTCCACATCATAAAGCTGTGTATAGCAAAAGCCGCTGATACGCTTGTTCTTAAGAAGTGTTGTGGTAAGGCTCCTGTATCTTTCAAGGAATTCCTCCCTGCTTGCCGGCCTCTGTCCGTACCCCCAGCCCTGTCTGTCCTCTTCGCTCCACCAGATACCGCCGTATTCGGAAACGAAATAGGCCTGGTCCTGATAGGATTGGCGTTCAGAAAAGGTCACATAGGTCTCACCACCATTATTCATGGACTCAAACTTATCTGCAAATTTGGTACCATCCTGCTCGTAATCGTGAATGTCAAAAATATCCGTAACCACATGGAAGTTTCCGCTGGTATCGATAACGGGACGCATACCGTCCATGGCCTTAGTCACCTCATAGACAAGCCTTACGACAGAATCATCCTGCTTGACACCGGATTTATAGGTTCCGTCCGGCATCCATATGCAGTTCCTGTCCCAGGTTTCATTAAAAGGACACCAGCCAACTAAGGCTGTGCTGTTAAAATCCCTGTTCACTGCCTCCATCCATTCCGGTAAAAATATACTCAGGGCAGAGCTTTCCGTTATGTCAATTCCCCAGCTGCCATATTCACCCCAGACAAGATAGCCCAGATGGTCGGCCCAATATAAATACCTGGGTTCAAATACCTTCTGGTGTAATCTGGCTCCGTTAAAGCCCATGTCCATGGACAACAGGATGTCTTCTTTTAATGCCTCCTCAGAATGTGCGGTATAAATGCCGTCAGGATAATAGCCCTGGTCCAAAACAAGTCTCTGGTAAATCAGTTCTCCGTTAATCCTTACCCCTTCTTTCTCATAGGAGATATCCCTGAGACCGAAGTAGCTGCCAACCTCATCCGTTACGGCTCCCTCCTTTAGCAAGGTCAGCTTCAGGTCATAGAGCTCCGGTTTACCGGGCATCCATAAGTATTTTTCCTTTAAAGCAAGAGAGAAATTCACCTCGTTGCCCTGCACCAAAACGACCTCCTCTCCCATGGCTTTCCCCTGATAGGAAGCTTCTGCCCGAAGGCTCAGACCTTTTAGCGGCCCTTCAACGCTGCATTTTAAGCTTAATAATCCGGCAGCACTATTGGGATAGAATTTGACATCTTTTAAATAGCTTTCCGGTACGGTTTCAAGCCATACTGTCTGCCAGATTCCGGTAGTTCTGGTATAATCACAGCCTATGGAGTAATACTGCTCGCTCTGCTTTCCCCTTGCCTGGAATCTGGCTCTGGAATCATCCTCCGCACACAGGGTAATGGTGTTAACTCCCGCTTTTAGTAAGGAGGTTATATCAAAGGAAAAAGGAGTATACCCACCCTTATGTTCTCCGGCCTTTTGTCCGTTAATCCAGACTCTTGCATGATAATCCACCGCCTGGAAATGCAGCAGAATACGCTTTTCGGATAGTTCCTTTATGTTAAATTTCCTTCTGTACCACACCATATTCATGAAATCCTTATATCCGATACCGGATAAACTGCTTTCCGGGCAGAACGGAACAAGAATTTTCTTTGTAAAGCTTTCCTCCTCGTACAGCTTCCGCTCCATACCGCTCTTGCCAAAATCCATTTCAAAGTCCCATATTCCGTTCAGGTTCATCCAGTCCTTTCGTACAAACTGGGGTCTCGGATAATCTTCCCTGGTTTTTTGTCCCTTTAAATCCATACTGTTCAAATCGCTCATGTTCACACCTATTTCATGGAGCTCCGGCTTTAAGCCAGCCTGAATTCAGAACAGCCCACTGCTATTCAAAAACAGCTTAAAACATCACTCCATGTCATCCTTTCTTTTATTGGCAGCTATGTACTAATTTATATTATAATGCTATAATATGACTGTTTAAATAGAGATTATTGATATAAAGGTGAGGATTATACGCATGAGAGAGGATATTTACAGCTTTTTACCGGGCAGTGGACGGGACCCGGAATTTTTCATAGATTTAACGGGAATCTCCTATTGCGACGATTCCTACCGGATATCCAGAAGAAACAGTAACATCTATGTATTTGAATACATTTTGGAAGGGGAAGGCACCGTTATCTGTGACGGTAAAATATTTACCGCTGCAAAGGGAGATGGTTATATCTTAAAAAAATACAGCAATCATGAGTATTATTCCCATAAAGAAAATCCCTGGACCAAAATCTGGTTTAATGCCCAAGGTCCCCTCATTGACGTCCTTCTTTCCCTTTATGGCCTAAACAGCCTTTCCCATATTGAAGGGATTGACTTAAGTCCGTATTTTTTCCGGATAGTTAAAAAGGCGCAGGCTTCCGGGAACAGTGAAAGCTTTACAAAAGATGCTTCCCTTATTTTCTTTGAGATGATTCTTTTTCTTCAGGAACACCTGCATTCCGATGTTTCCCCGGAATCAGAGGAGGCCGCTCTTTTAAAGGCTTATATAGAGAAGCATAATAAGGAGCAGATATCCCTGGACACCCTAAGCAGACTTATATATCGTTCCCCCTCCCAAACAATAAGGATATTCCGGCAGGTATACGGCATCACACCATACCAGTACCTGATGAAACAAAAGCTGGATTTAGCAAAGCTTCTGCTATTAAATACCACGAAGAGCATTAAGGAAATCTCACTTGATTTGGATTTTCATGACGAGCACTATTTTTCTAATTACTTTAAAGATAAATGCGGTGCTTCTCCTCAAGCTTTCCGTAAATCCGGCGGAAATACAATTTAAAAGAATCAAAAATTTTTGCAACAAAATGACAAATAGTTAGAAACAAAAGCAAAAGACAAATGCCTCCCCGGACTGTAAAATGGGCTTATATTAATTACCCAAACAGGAGGAAAGTAGAAAATGCTTAAAATTACATTTTTAGGAGCCGGAAGTACCGTATTTGCGAGAAATGTCCTGGGTGATTGCATGTGCACTCCGGTACTTTGCGAAAGTGAAATCGCACTCTATGACATCAATGCGGAAAGGCTTGCGGAATCACAAATTATTCTGGAGGCAATCAACAAAAACATAAATCAGGGCCGCGCTGCCATCAAGACCTATCTTGGAACGGATAACCGAAAGGATGCCTTACGAAATGCTGATTTTGTAGTAAATGCCATCCAGGTGGGCGGATATGATCCCTGTACCATAACAGACTTTGAGATTCCGAAGAAATATGGCTTAAGGCAGACGATTGCTGATACCATGGGCATCGGCGGAATTATGAGGGCCCTCAGAACCATCCCTGTAATGGCTGATTTTGCAAGGGATATGGAAGAAGTATGCCCTGACACCCTATTCTTAAATTACACCAATCCTATGGCAATGCTTACCGGTTACATGCAGCGCTATTCTAAAATCCAGACCGTCGGCTTATGCCACAGTGTCCAGGTATGCTCCGAAGGCCTTCTCAAGAAGCTTGGCATGGAGGATAAGCTTGAGGGACGTAAGGAACTCATAGCCGGTATTAACCATATGGGATGGCTGCTGGAGCTGAAAGATAAGGAAGGCAATGACCTGTATCCGGAAATCAAAAAGAGAGCAGCCGAGAAAAACGCCAGTGAAAAGCATGATGACATGGTACGTTTTGAATACATAAGAAACTTCGGATATTACTGTACCGAATCCAGTGAGCATAATGCAGAATACAATCCCCTCTTTATCAAATCCCGTTACCCTGAAATGATTGAGAAATACAATATCCCGCTGGATGAATATCCCAGAAGATGTGTAAAACAGATTGCCGACTGGGAAAGTGAAAAGACAAGGATATTGGATAACGGCAATATCTCCCATGAACGCTCCCACGAATATGCCTCTTATATTATGGAAGCAGTCGTTACGGGCAAGCCCTACAAAATCGGCGGCAATGTATTAAATAAAGGCCTGATTGACAATCTCCCCGCCGATGCCTGTGTGGAGGTTCCCTGCCTGGTTGATAACAGGGGAATCAACCCCTGTCATGTAGGACGGCTGCCGGTTCAATGTGCCGCTATGAATATGACGAATATCAATACCCAGCTTTTAACCATTGAGGCTGCTGTAACCAAAGACCGCAGCTACATCTACCAGGCTGCCATGCTGGACCCTCATACCGCTGCCGAGCTGAATACGGAAGATATCCGGAGTATGTGTGACGAACTAATCGCCGCCCACGGCGATTATATGAAAGACTTCCAAAAATAGAATTATGTCATAGCGCCATTATCCCAAGCACAATGGCATCCTGCTGATATTCATACATTGCGGCAGAATAAGAAGCTGCATCCGGCTGTAAGTCTGCGACCGGGTGCAGTTTTTTATTCTGCAGTTTATGTCATATATTAGCATATTTGATATTATTTTGTAGTATTTTACCCTATGCGATGTTATAATTACGCTAAGCAGAATGAATTGCTTACTTTTTATAATAATAGAGCTGGGAGGCTAATACTATGTTTAAAAATCTATCTATCAGAGGTAAATTGCTCCTTATTATTTTACCGGCTATTGTGGAATTATCATTTCTGCTATTTCTGTTTATCACCACCATTAACTCTACCTATAATAGGAGCCGGGACATTTTATACAATGATTTATATTTAACCCATACAAGCCTGTTAAGCAGCGACAGGGACTTTTATCAGGCAAGTGAAGCTGCACAAAAGATTAATTCTTCCGATAGTTCCGATACGCAAAAACTGGCAGATTTGAAAGCCGCCTATAAAGAAAATGTGGAACAGGCAGGCAACAATGCCAATAAGCTTTCACAGTATTTAAAGAATGACTCCGAACTCCTTCATTCTTATACCCCCCACAAGCTTTTTGTTTTGCTTAACGGCTCGGACACTGCCGATGATCCCAATGGTTATTTGCAAAAGGAAAAGACACTAAAACAGCTGCTGGATGAATTTAATACGAATTTTTCCGCCTGGCAGGCAGCCTATAATCCCGAAACCGGCGAGGGAGATTATCGCAAAATGGAGGATTCCTTCGATGCCGCCAGAAACTGCCTCAATGATATGCAGGATTTACTTTCCCTATATGGGGACTTTGCCTCAAAGCAGCTGGAAAACTCCATTCAAAGGGAGATTATACTTATAGCTGTTGCAACGGCAGGTATTATCGCTGTCATTATTCTTATTTCCATAATAATCATCCGCTATCTCAAAAAGCACATAAAAGCCATAACAGACAGCATGAATGAGCTTGCGAAGAAGAACCTTGCCCAAAAGCCTCTCCTCTTAAAAAGCAAGGATGAACTTGGTGTGCTATCCTCTTCCTTTAATACCGTTCTTTCCTCTTTTCAGGAAATTGTAGGGCAGATCAGCGGTACCTCCAGGGAGGTAAGTGACGCCGCCCAGGCAATGGTCAGGAGTGCCGGTGAGGTAAGTACCGCAACCGGTGAAATTGCAAAGGCAATCGAAGAAATAGCAGGCACTGCCACCGCACAGGCAACCGATACGGAGCAGTCCGCGGCAGAAATTGCAAGTTTGGAACAGATTGTACGAAAAGGCTCTGAAAGCGGTGAGCACCTTTCCAAAGCAGCCCGGCAGATAAATGAAGCCGGAGCGGATGGACTTGAGGTGGTGAATACCCTTTCAAAAGTCAATGAAAGCAGCCGGAATACTTTTTATAAGATCTTAGATGTGATAGATAGTATTAATACAAGTGCGGACCGAATCGGTGAAGCAAGCTCCCTGATATCCGAAATATCCGCCCAGACCAATCTTCTCTCCTTAAATGCCAGCATTGAAGCTGCCAGAGCAGGCGAAGCAGGAAAAGGCTTCGCTGTGGTTGCCGATGAGATTCGAAGGCTTGCCGAGCAGTCCTCACATTCCGCAGGAATTATTAATGAGATGCTTAAAGAATTGCAGGACAATGCTCTATTGGCAAAAGAGCAAAGTGCTTTAGTCAGAGACACCGTACAGGCCCAGACTCAGAGCGTGGATGATACCAAGAATAAATATATTGCCATTGCCGAGAGTCTTGAAATCATCAACACCCAGATTGACGCACTTGACCAGGTAACCGGCCAGATGAACTCCAGCTGCAGCTATGTGGTATCCCATATCAGCAACCTTTCTGCAAGTGCTGAGGAAAATGCAGCTACCACCGAAGAAACCTCTGCCGGTACGGAAGAGATATTAGCTTCCATCCTTTCTATAGCGGATGTCAGCAATAAGGTAAATAGCAGAGCCAGGGAATTACAGCTTCTGGTTTCCGGCTTTCAGACGGTTTAATTTACATAGCCCCCTTTAAAAGCTCGTAGCACTCTTCTTCCAGCTGCCTTACCTGCTTCTTGGACATGGCAAATTGAAAGATTGCATCGCTGGCATGGATAAAGTCATAAAAATTACAGTTCCCGGTTCTTTCACCGATACCAAACAGTGTACAGTCGATATAAGCTGCTCCTGCCCTTGCTCCTACGATAGAATTGGCAACTGCCATTCCCAAATCATTGTGAACATGCATTTCGACTTCGATATCGCAATGGGATTTGATTGTTCCCACAAGCTCTTTGGTCCTTCCCGGTGTCAGAACACCTACCGTATCAGCAAGGCGGATGACTCTGACACCGGCTTTTTTCAGCTCTTTTACAAGGCTTAAAATAAAGCCGATGTCGGACCTTGAGGCATCTTCCAGTCCGACAGTAACTTCCACTCCCTGGTTTAAGGCAATATCGACGCAGTCCAGAATATTCTTCTGCACCCAGGCCTTATTTTTCTTAAGCTTACTATATATCTGAATATAGGAAACCGGAGTTCCGATATGCAGAATATGGGGCTTACAGATTAAAGACTGCTTCACATCCTCCGCGTTCATACGGCTCCAGACCGATATCCTGGCAGTCCTGACAGAGGAAACAATCTCCGCAATGCAATCGCTTTCCTTCTTTCCAAGGCATGGAATTCCCGCCTCAATTTCATATACTCCGATATTGTCTAAAAGCCCTGCTATCTTAACCTTATCCTCTCTTCGAAGAGCGATACCGGGGCTCTGCTCCCCATCCCGTAAGGTCGTATCAACGATGTATTTAACCTCTTTCATTGGCACCCACCTTTACTGCTATCTCTGCAAATTCCTCATCACACAGGCTGCTGCGGTTGATGGCACAAATTCCCTTTATAAAGTCCAATATCCTTTGAATTCCTTCGTCATCCGGCACCGGTAATTTCAGTTCTTCCAATTTCATCCTGACAGCCTTGCTGCCTGAGTGCTTCCCGATTACAAGCTCTGCTCTGCCGCCCACACAGGCAGGTTCATAGGCTTCATAAATTGCCGGGTTCTTACTCATAGCATCGGCATGGATACCGGACTCAACCTTAAAAATACTTTTGCCGATTACCGGTTTCTTATTTCCTATTATCTTCCCGGTTATTCCTTCATATAGGGCCGTAAGCCTTGGAAGTACGGTGAAATCCTTCCCTGTCTTATGCCTTGCAGCCAGACGGAGGGCCATCATGACCTCTTCCGTGGCACCGTTGTTATTGTGTCCGGCATAGCTTACCGTAGCATCACTGCCATAGCTTAGGAGCCACTGGACTGCCAGGGCGCTGGCACAGTGGTAGGTATTTTCGGGATTTAATATGATTTTCGTATTAGGGAGGCTTTTTCTTATTTCTTCCATGGCCTTATCGGAGCTATTGCACATCAGGTCATCCAATCCTGCAATGCGAAGCTCCTTGCAATGATTAAGGGCCCTCAGTTTTATCAGCTCTCTGGTATCATTTATCTGGATTTCCGGTATCATATTCTCCAGATTATCATAAAAATGGCAGGTATACCGGTAAAATCCGGGGTATTCCGCCATATCTTCCAAATAATCAATCCGCAGTATATATTTCCCTTCCTCCGGCAGCTGCTCCATTCTCTCAAAGGCCGATAAGGAAATTTCAATGGCATCTATTCCGATTTCCGTTAGCAGCCTGCAAAAAAGCTGTAACTCCTCCTTTGACGGCAAGCAATGGTCAAATCCAGTCAATGTGTTATCAATAATACGAAGCATATTACCATCTCCCCTCTGAATTCATAAACCGCTGGTTCCTAATCCCCTGACCTAAATTTTTTTATATCATAAGCTCCTTTACCGGAATGCCGTTTTCAATATGCTGCTCCATAATGGTTTCCACATCGTCTTCCGTTAAATTACCGTACCAGATTCCTTCCGGATAAACCACAGCAACCGGTCCCTTGTCACAGATTCCAAAGCACCCGGTATTCGTTATCATTACATCACCGGACAAGTCCCTGTCCCCTGCTTCCTCCATAAATTTTTGAACGATATCAACAGAATCCTTGGAAAAGCAAAACCCCTTTTGTACCCCGTTTATTCTGCAGCTGGTACATACAAATATATGATATTTCGGACTTACCATAAATAGCTCTCCTTTCGATATTAAAATTACATCTTCAGCTCCGCCACCGCTTTCTTTACGGAAGCTTCTATCCGGTCATATGTGGTAAATACTTCTATCCCTTTTTCCTTCAGCTTCGCTTTGGGGGATTCCCCGATCCGCATTACGATTACAGCCTTGCAGTCGGAAATAGTTTTTAGGATAGCGGTAATTTTGTCTTCTTTTAAATCGCATTCTTCCGAACCGTTACAGTACTTATCAACTATCCGTCTTTCTTTAAAGCATGCGGTTCCGCTCCGGTATTCGTATATATAAAGCTCCGATACCTGGCCAAAGTGCTGGTCAACAAGAATTCCGCTTTTGGTAGCAACCGCCACATATATGCCTTTTTCCTGTGTTTTTTCCTCTTCTGTCCTTTCAGCTTCTTCCTTATGACAGGCATTAAATTCAAAGGAGCGGTCATCCCCCAATACTCCGACAGCATCTGCCCTGCACTGTTTGCAGTGGTACATCTGCTTCATGGTTTCACCGCAGTTCTTTCTCATGGCCATAATTTCCTGATTGCTGACAAGGGGAATATTTTCAAAAACACTTCCTTCCACCGGGATAAGCTGCATAATGTTCGTAATGGACGCTCCTAATTCCTTTACTTTTTTAACAACCTCGGGAATGTGCTCATCGTTGATGCCTTTTATCATTACGATATTTACCTTGCAGATAATTCCCTCCTCCGCTAACATACGGATTCCTGCCATCTGGTTTGCCATTAGAATAGCTGCGGCTGTTTCTCCAAAATAGGAATTGCCCATGTAATTTACATGACGGTATATTTGGGCTCCGATTTTTGGGTCCACAGCATTCATTGTTACGGTAACATGGGACACTCCCAGCCTGATCAGCTCACCGGCATACTGTGGAAGCATCAGCCCATTGGTGGAAAGGCAGAAGGTGACCTCTTCATCCTCCTGGCGTATGAGAGACAGGGTGCGCTTCGTTTCCTCAAAATTGGCAAGGGCATCTCCCGGTCCTGCTATGCCGATAACGGAGAGCTTGGGAACCTTCTTCTTCACCTCCCTGTATTTTTCACAGGCCTCCTCTGGGCTTAATACCTGAGTCGTAACACCCGGTCTGCTTTCATTGGGACAGTCATATTTTCTTACACAGTAATTGCAGCTGATATTGCATTTCGGTGCAATGGGAAGATGCATTCTTGCATAATCATGTGCGCTGCAGTTAAAGCAGGGATGGGTTTTCGTTTTTTCTTCCGGAGTTTTTGTCTTTCCCTGAGTATCCGTTTTTGACGAGGCTTCTGTACTTTTAGCTTCTGTTTTATTACCTTCCATTCTTTTTGGAACTTCCAAGCCTTTGGAAATCTGCATTTCATGAACCTTCATGCCTTCTGGAATTTGCATGCTTTCCGGAACCTTTATACCTTCGGTAATTTCCACACTTTTAGACAGTTCTGTTTTTTTCGTATCTTTTCCCTCTGCAGGCTTTTTTTTCAGCACTTTCATAAAGCCTATATCCTCTTGCTTTTCTTCATATACCTCCTCCTGATCCTTATGGTAATATTTGTCATACAGTTCCTTACGAAAGCCCTTTTCCTTTCCTGCAAGTATGACATTGGAGATATCGTCCAGGAAGGTTAGTGCGCCGCTGTAGCCAATGGTTCTGAGCCTTTGTCCTCCTACTCTGTCATGGATCGGAAAGCTTCTTCTCACAAGCTCTATTCCCAGTTTTTCCGATATCCTTCTGCCGTCGGAATTGCCAATTAATACATTGACGGAAAGCTCCCCTGCCTTTTCTTCTATGGTCTTAAAATCCGTATCATCAAGGATTTCATAATCCATACAAAAATAACGGTCAGCAACCTCCTTTATCTCGTCTTTAAGCTTTTCTCTAAGGGATGGACATTTGGAGCCTGTAGCGGCAATTACCGGAAGGATGCCGTTTTCCGCACATAAGCGGACGGTACTGTATACGAAATCCGGTTCACCAAATACTGCCGCCCTGGCTTCACCGTTATACTTGTGGGCATCTACCATGGCATCCAGGAAACGTCCTCTTTCTTTTTTCAGCTTCTCCGGAATTTTTCCGCCGGAAAGCTTCTCCAGCAATTTTACCAGCTTATCGTTATCTCTTACACTTACCGGAACATTGCATTTCTCATAGGGAACCTGGTAACGCTCATACAGATACTCCGCAACGGAAGGATTCTCCTCCGTAAAAGAAGAGAGCTCTATGGTAAAAGCAGCTCCTGCCATCTTTCTGATGTCCCTAATGTCGGTGCCCTTTGCCGGAAGCTTCTCATAATCAGGCTGATATATTCCGTCCAGATTTTCGGAGAGGTCAGGAAGCAGGATATAATCCAGAGAAAAACTTTCCAGAAGCTCTTTTAAATACCGGATATCCCCCGGTGAAAGGGGAGATGTTACCACATTGATTTTGCCGTTTTTCTCTTCCTCCATCTTAACATGCTTCACAATCTGGCAAAGTGCCTTCATGTAGCCTTCAAACTGGGTGCCTGCATAGCCTGCCGATGGTATCGGTATAATCTCAATATCCCTTGCTTCCTGATATTCACTGCGGAATTTTTCAATAATTCTCCCAATATCCTCACCAATGGTCTCTGCCAGACAGGTAGTTTCGACAGCAATAACCTCCGGCTGATAGATCGTTATGAGGTTTTTGAGTCCTTTGATTAGGTTCTGCTCTCCTCCGTAAACAGTTCCTTCCTCTGTTAAAGAAGAAGAGGCAATATCCACCGGCTCATTATAATGAGTAGCCATATGCCTTCTGATATAGGTACTGCATCCCTGGGAACCATGGAGAATCGACATGCATTTCTTAATACCGTAGCAGGCAGTAACCGCCCCCATAGGCATACACATCTTACATGGATTAACATTCAGATTAACAAGCGCTTCTCTCATTTTAACTCCTTTCGTGAATACCAAATCTATGATTTGATATTCCAGAATACGTAGTTGAAAAATGTTTTTTATTTTTCAACCTAACTCCTTTCGTGAATGCCAAATTAACGCATGTTTGCTATAATTCCTCTCTGATATAGTTCCAGACAGGATTATTCACGCTGCTGTTAATTTCTCTCACAAAATTAACAACTCCGTCAAACCCGCACAGAGGATGCTTTCTTTCATGGTTATGGTCACAAAAGGCAATCCCCAGCTTGTAAGCCAGGGGCCTTTCCTTGACCCCACCGACTAAAATGTCCGCCTTTTTTTCCTTCATAAATTTTTCAAGCTCCGAAGGTGTGGCATCGTCTAAGATCACAGTATTTTTATCAACCAGACTGGCTATGATTTCATAATCATCCTTTTTCCCTGTCTGAGTCCCTACCACAACAGTCTCCATCCCTAAATCCTTAAACTGCCTTATAAGGGAAATAGCCTTAAAGCCTCCTCCTACATAGATAGCAGCCCGTTTGCCCTTGAGATTCCTTCTATACAGGTTTAAGAAGTCCTCCAGCTTTTCTGCTTCTTCACGAACAAAATCAACTGCCTTCTGTCTTGCCGCTTCATCCTTTAGTGCTTCTGCAATGCGGATAAGGGAACTGGAAGTGTCTTCCATGCCGAAGAAGCTTACCTTAATAAAAGGGATTCCCATCTCCTCTTCCATACGGTTTGCCAGATAAGTACTGGAGCCCGCACACTGTACGATATTTAACCGGGCCGAAGGAGCCTTTATAAGGGTGTCATAGCTGGAATCCCCCGTAAAGGCCGTGACCACCGGTATTCCGATTTTCTTCAGATAATCCCTGATAATCCACAGCTCCCCTGCCAGATTAAAATCCCCCAGGATATTAATCCCTTTCCCTTTGGGAGGATGATGGGGCAGGATCAGCTCCATAATGGCATTGCAGGCCATCTTATACCCCAGGGATTTGTTACCGGAAAAACCAGGAGATTTTACCGGAATCACACGCATATTGTATTTTTCAGACATGGCCTTACAGACTGCCTCCACATCATCTCCAATCACACCTACGATACAGGTGGCATAGACAAAGATAAGCTTTGGATGATATTTTTCAGCAATTTCCTCAATGGCCATGGTAAGCCTCTTTTCACCGCCAAATATGACATCCGGTTCTCTTAAATCCGTGGAAAAGCTGTTACGGTAGAGCTCATCGCCACTGGATAAGCTTCCTCTGATATCCCAGGTGTAGCTGGCACAGCCAATGGGACCATGGACGATATGAAAGGCATCTGTTATGGGATTCAACACTACTCTGGCTCCGCAGTAAACACAGGCCCTCTGGCTGACGGAACCGGATACGCTGTCGGCATCACATCTCATTCCGTTTCCGCCGCAGCCTTCATTTTTTTCATAAATAAATTTTTTTCTGTCTTCTAATACCTCTGCATTTCCCATAGTCAGGCTCCTTTCCGCTGATTTCCTTTTGTACTGCCCTTTAAATAAGCACAACTCCCGTAAAATGACACAATCGTCACGGTACGGGAGTTTCATATTGTTCTGTATATAGCTGACCTGCACTTACATTACCATTTCAAAATCTTCTTCCGCACAGTCTCTGTCCTGTCTGTCCATCAGGGCATTGGTAATCAGTTCTGCGAGTCTCATGCCTCCCTTATAGCCAACCAGGGGCATATAGGAATGGACATAGCGGTCAATAATCGGAAACCCGGCTCTTACAAAGGGAATATCCTCCGCTCTTGCGATGAATTTTCCATGGGTTCCTCCTACAAGCAAATCCACACCTTCATTTTTAATCCATTGGTGCAGTTCATATAAATCACCGGAGGCCTTTGCCGTACAGTCCTTCATGCCGTATTTTTCAAATAATTTCTCCGCCTCGTCTTTAAAAGCATCTCCCGGCGTTCCGGTCAGGACATATTTGGGAATCATGCCCATCTCCAACAGGAATTCTGTCAGTCCAAGTACGGTATCCGGATCTCCGTAAATGGCAGCCTTTTTATTATAGGTATATGGATGAATGTCAATTAAAATATCTACCAGCTGTCCCCGTTCCTCCTCCAATTCATAGGGAACCTCCGTTTTAGAAAGGGAGGAAAGAGCCATGATATAATTATCTGTTTCCGCTATTCCGATAGGCATGGGAAGCACTTCATAAGGAACGCCGCATTTTTTCTTAAGGGTCTGGGCTCCCCATTCACTGGCGAATTTGCCCATTGCAAGGGTCTCTATGCAATCTCCCAGTTCGATGATTTCCTCAACGGTGGTTCCTCCCTTGGGAAACATCTCAAACTTTCCAGTCATGGGACTGTCCATTACGCCGCTGGTATCCGGGAGCATGGTATAAGGAACCTTCATGATTTCAGCAATCCTCTTTAACTCCCTCATGTCACCGGGATTTACAAAGCCCGGTATAATGGCTGTCTTACCGTTTTTCTTATCGCTTTTTTTCGATAAATAGCTGATAAAACTTCCTACCATATTGGAAAAGCCGGTTATATGGGAGCCTTTGTAGCTGGGCGTATTGGTATGCACAATGTATTTGCCTTCCGGAATGTCGATGCCTTGAATAATGGCATTCAGGTCATCTCCGATGGTTTCGGAAAGACAGGTGGTGTGCACCGCAATAATCTTAGGCTTATAAATATCAAAGATATTCTTTGCCGCTGTCTTTAAATTACTGCCGCCTCCAAATACGGAAGCACCTTCCGTAAAGGAACTGGAAGCTGCCATGGCAGGATCTTTGAAATGCCTTGTCAGATACATCCGGTGGAAGGCACAGCACCCCTGGGAACCATGGCTGTGAGGAAGGCATTCATGTACGCCAAGTGCTGCATACATGGCCCCCACGGGCTGGCAGGTCTTTGCAGGATTCACGCGAAGGGCTGTTCTGTCATAGAGTTCTTTTTTTGTATAATCAAGCATTCTTATTCACCTCCAAAGGTTCCTGTAAGAATCGGAACGGTTTTCCAGGGAGCCTTTACAAAGCTCCAGGCCGGGGTATAGATACCCATGGTTACATCCCTTGCAAAATTCACAGCTCCCCGAAAGCCTGCATAGGGTCCGCTGTAATCATAGGAATGAAGCTGTCTTGAAAGGATACCGCTTTTTTGTGCCACGAATTTGTCCTTAATACCGGAGAAAAAGATATCCGGTTTTAATATTTTTAAGAATTCCTCTGTTTCAAAATGATTTAAATCATCAATCATAAAGGTACCATCGGGCATATCCTTTACCAGACCGCCATAGTAATCAATAACCTTTTCTTCCTTTAGCTTCTCCAATTCTTCCTTGGGAAGATAGAGATGGTACTTTTCCGTATCCGGCTCTACCGTAATGGATTCAATGTTCTTGCTGTCCGCATCGGGCTTTACAAAGGGAAGTACTTCTCTTCCTTCATATTCATCCCTGTGACCGAATTCATAGCCGGCCAGCACGGTATTGACACCCAGGTCATGCAGAAGGAACTGGTAGTGATGGGCTCTGGAGCCTCCTACATAGATTGCGGCAGTCTTGCCCTTAAGCTTACTCTTGTAATATGCCATATCGTCCTGGATAAGTCCCAGCTCATCGGCAATGACCTCTTCCGTCCTTTTGATAAGCTCCTCATCCTGAAAGAATTTTGCTATCTTTCTTAGGGTACCAATGGTACCCTTCACTCCGATAAAATTAACCTTCATCCAGGGTGTACCGTATTTTTCTTCTATCATTTCCGCAATATAATTAATGGAACGATGGCACTGTACCAGACTTAAATTGGCCCTGTGGGCATTTTTTAAATCCTCCATGCTGCTGTCACCGGTAAAGGTAGCAACTACCTCATAACCGATTCGTTTCAGGATTCTCTCGGTCTCCCAGCCGTCTCCGCCGATGTTGTATTCTCCCAGTAGGTTAACGGAGAATTTATTCTTAACTTCCCTGTCACCTTCGCCAATTACGAAACGCATAATCTGATTATTGGCAATATGATGTCCTGCCGACTGGCTGACTCCCTTATAGCCTTCACAGCTGTATGCAATACACTTGATGCCATACTCATTTTCCGCCCATTTGGCTACGGCATGGATATCATCACCGATTAATCCTACCGGGCAGGTGGAGCAGATAAATATGGTGGAAGGATGAAACAAGTCCATCGCCTCCGTAATTGACTGTTTTAATTTCTTTTCACCGCCGAATACGATATCCGGCTCCTGCATATCCGTTGAGAAACAGTATTGCAGGTAATTATCCACACCTTCCTCTTTCTTTCCCTTATGCCGTCTGGTTCCCCATGCATAAAAGGAGCATCCGATAGGCCCGTGGACTATTTGAAGGGCATCCTTGATGGGCCCTAATACAACGCCCTTACAGCCTGCATAACAGCAGCCGCGCTGAGTAATAATGCCGGGTATGGTACGCACATTTGCTGCAATCTGGTTATTGTTTTCATTGTTTCCGATATCCACCATGTGCTCTTTTCTATTCTTGTAGACTCGGGAATTATATTGATCCAGAACTTTATCAACTGCACTCATTACCAGCCACCTCCTTTAATATGCTTCTGTTGTTGCTTCCCCGTTACGCACCTGATAATTTTCATAGATGGGAAGTACAAATATCTTGCCGTCTCCTGGATTTTCCGTCGAATTTACCTCCATAATGGCATCCACTACCTTTGATACCTGATCATCCTCCACAACAATGGTAAAAACCCTTTTGGGAATCAGCCTTGTGGTTTCCGATAAATGCTCACCGGTAGAATCAAGAGGAATCTCACCGTTTTCTACAATAGTAGTAATAAGGTTCATGTCGATTAATTTCTTTCCCCTGCCTAATACCTTTCTGCAGGTAAAAGCCGGTATCCCGGCAGAGGCTAACGCTTCCTTCGTTACGTTTACTTTATTCTGCCTGACAATTGCCATAACTTCCTTCATAGTAGCCGACCTCTCTTTTCTACAAGCCTTTTTTCTTTGTACTGATCGTATAAGCCTCTTCTACAGGACTTACGAATATTCTGCCGTCACCAAAATGTCCGGTCTCACCTGTTCTTGCATACTTCATAATGATTTTTACCACATCCTCCTTATCTGCATCCTCTACCACGATCAGAAGCATTTCCTTGGGAATCTCATCATAAAATATCTCTCCTACCTTCACGCCTTTTTGCTTTCCGCGTCCATAAACATCCATTTTGGTAACAGCAGGATAACCGGCGGCTAAAAGCTCCGATAACACTGCACCGACTTTCTCAGGTCTGATAATTGCTCTTACTAATAACATCAGGGGTACCTCCTTCTCATTTAGATATCCATTAAGCCATGCTCCATTAAGAGCTCTTCCAATCTTTCCTGTTTCATGGGTTTTGGTATTACGAACATGTCATTGCCGTCAATTTTCTGTGCCAATGCCCTGTACTCATCGGCCTGGTTCACTGTTGGGTCAAAGTCTATAACGGTCTTTTTGTTAATCTCCGCTCTCTGTACCATGTTATCCCTGGGTACGAAATGTATCATCTGGGAACCAAGCTCCTTTGCAAAGGCAGCTACCAGTTCCGCTTCGCCATCAACCTTTCTGGAATTGCAGATAATTCCGCCAAGCCTTACACCGCCGGTATTGGCATATTTCTGAATCCCCTTTGAGATATTATTGGCTGCATAAAGGGCCATCATTTCACCGGAAGCCACGATGTAGATTTCCTGTGCTTTTCCTTCACGGATTGGCATTGCAAAGCCGCCGCATACAACGTCCCCCAATACATCGTAAAATACATAATCCAAATCATCCGTATAAGCACCTAACTGCTCCAGCAGGTTAATGGAGGTAATAATTCCCCTTCCTGCACAGCCGACACCGGGTTCCGGGCCGCCGGACTCTACGCAGCGGATTTTGGAATAACCTTCCTTCAGGATATAATCAAGGTCAATATCCTCTCCTTCTTCCCTTAATGTATCCAGAACTGTTTTCTGTGCCAGACCTCCCAGAATAAGTCTTGTTGAATCCGCTTTGGGATCACATCCTACAATCATGATATTTTTGCCCATCTCACCAAGGCCCGCCGTCAAATTTTGTGTTGTTGTTGATTTACCGATTCCGCCTTTGCCGTAAATTGCGACCTGTCTCATACGAAAATCCTCCTTAAACAAAGAATGTTGTTAGTGATTTTGCCTGGTAACTGCTAGCAAGGCAGTCATTACAGCCAATAAAAAACGCCATTACTTTCGTAATGACGTCTCTGTCTGATAGAGTGCATGCAATTTCTATTGATGAGATTTTATCATTTAGGTGTTTCCTTTTCAATGCATTAATCTGTCAATCATTTTACTGATTTCTTTCTGTTTTTTTACAATTTCACCTAGTAAACTGATATCTTGAAAGGTGTCCAATGAATATTTTGACTGTCACTTTCCCTTCGTCCAAAGAAAACCATATAATCGAAGAGGCTGCAAACACCGTCTGCAGCCCCTTCACATTTAACTTATGGTTAAGTATATAGAATTATATTATAATTGTCAATCTCTTAAATATTAAAGAAGTTCCTTTACTTTGCCTTCTACATAGCCTAAATCATCCGTAGGCTCAAATCTGGCTGTCACATTTCCCTCCCTGTCTATCAGGAATTTGGTGAAATTCCATTTGATACTGGGCTTTTTGTTAAAGTCAGGGTCTTCTTTCTTAAGCATCTGGTTTAAAACGGGAGTTAATTCATGTGCTTCGTCAAAGCCCTGAAAGCCTTTCTGGCTGACAAGGAACTTGTACAAAGGATGTGCATTCTCTCCATTCACTTCTATTTTGGAGAACATGGGGAAAGTGATTCCGAATTTGGCATCACAGAAGCTGTGGATTTCCTCGTTGCTTCCCGGTGCCTGTGCCCCGAACTGGTTGCAGGGAAAATCAAGAATTACAAAACCCTCGTCCTTGTACTTCTCATAAAGATCCTGCAGCTCATCGTACTGAGGTGTAAAACCGCACCTTGTAGCGGTATTAATAATTAAAAGCACCTTTCCGCGGTATGCATCCAATGAGATTTCTTCATCCTTTATATTGTTTACTTTAAAATCATGTACTGTCATAATAATCCTCCTTCACAAATTTAAGTTGATTTAATTTTATTTATCTTAATTAGATTGTATAAAATATTATTTGTTTTGTCAATACTTACTATTGACATTTTACTAGTTTTTTATTACTATTAAATTGCATAAAATTAATTTGCATTTTTATTTATGGCATTATCACAGGCTGGTCTGCTGGCCTGACTGGGATATGCAATAAATATAAGAGTGAAAGAAAATATTATTTTTGAAAGGATGCCACTTACAGCTTCTTTCACTTATTTTTATTTGTGGCAGTATCACAGACCGGCCTGCTGGCCTGGCTGGGATATGCAATGGGTATAAATATGAAAAATAAAATAAATGAAATGCCATCCGGCGATGAAATCCTCAGGCTTGACAATCAGCTTTGCTTTGCGCTATATGTCTGCTCGAAAGAAATAATAAAAAAATATAAGCCTATCTTAGAGCCTCTTGGTCTGACTTATACCGGCTATATTACTATGCTGGCTTTATGGGAGGAGGATAATCTAACTGTTAAGGATTTGGGTAATAAGCTTTATCTGGATTCCGGAACTTTAACACCCCTCTTAAAAAAGCTGGAAGCCCAGAATTTAATTAACCGGGTCAGAAGCTCTAATGATGAGCGGAATGTTGTTATTACCTTGACAGAAAAGGGCCGCGATTTAAAGTCTCTGGCAATTAATGTTCCAAAGGACCTTGTATGCTCTGTCCGCTTTGACAAAGAGACCATTTCCAAGACCATCGGTAACCTTCATTCCATCATGGAACTTCTTACAGATGAGGAATAAAAGTTATCACACCCCTGCCATCTTTGCATACATTGATTATAAAGTCTGATAGCGGGAGTTTTAAGTTCTATGACCATATATGTTGTCAAGCCGGGTGATACCATTTCCTCTATTGCAAATCAATATGGTGTTACCTCCAACAGAATCATTACAGATAACGAATTATCAAATGCCAATAATCTTTTGGTCGGTCAAAGTCTCGTAATACAATTTCCTGAAGTAATTCATACAGTAGCAGAGGGTGACACTCTATATGGCATTGCACAAGAATATGGCGTCACCCCTACAAGGCTTCTTCAAAATAATCCCTGGATAGCCAACACAGAATCCCTGATTCCGGGAAGTGTTCTTGTTATACGCTTTCGCCGTGACGAAAACTTTGGCGACATCGTAATTAATGCCTATGCCTACCCCTACATCGACCGGACAGTCTTAAGAAAAACTCTTCCCTTCCTGACCTATCTATCCCTGTTTACCTATGGCTTTACACCGGAAGGCGATTTAATCCCAATTGACGATACAGAATTAATCCAGCTGGCCAGAGATTATAACGTCGCTCCTCTCATGGTCCTGGCTCCAATGGATGCAGGCGGTAATTTCAGCAACGATATCGCCCATGCAATGTTTACAAACCCGGAGGGCCAAAGCCGTCTCATCGATAATATTCTCTCCAATGTCCAGAATAAAAATTACAGCGGTGTTGATATTGACTTTGAATTTGTTCGTCCCGAAGACAAAGAAGGCTTTATCAGCTTTATTTCTGCTTTAAAAAACAAGCTGGAGCCTAACGGATATATTTTAACAGTTGCACTGGCACCCAAAACTTCCGGTGAACAAGCCGGACTGCTCTACCAGGCCCATGACTACCCGCGAATTGGTGCTATTGCTGACAAGGTATTGTTGATGACATATGAATGGGGATATACTTACAGCTCTCCTATGGCAACCGCCCCCTTAAACAGCGTCCGAAGGGTACTCTCCTACGGCGTCTCCGTCATTGACCCTGATAAGATCCTTATGGGTATGCCGAACTATGCTTATGACTGGCCTCTTCCCTACGTTGAAGGACAATCCAAAGCAGAGACTATCAGCAATGTGCAGGCCATTGACAGAGGGGTGCAGTATGGTGTTACCATCCAGTTCGATGAAGCCTCCCAGGCTCCTTTTTACTACTATACAAATTCCGATGGAGTAGAGCATGTCGTATGGTTTGACGACGCCAGAAGTATGAATGCCAAATACCGCCTGATACCGGAGTTTAAATTAAATGGTGCCGGCGTATGGCAGATCATGAACTATTTCCCAGGGATGTGGCTTGTGGTAAATAACCTGTTTAATGTTGCTAAGGTTCTTTAAAGTCTAATTTTTCAGAGGTTTCAAAAATGGAAAGACAAATTGATAATTTGATAGATTCCAAAAATCTGTATTACAAGTGGGAATCCCATGTTATGGCACCTGACATGGATATAGCCCCCTATCAATCCTCCTATAAAGTCCGGCGTTTCAGCCTTCGGGCGGAATCGGTTGAACAGAAAATTCTGCCTGAAATCACTCTGGATGCTTTTGGCTACAACCAAAAAACACCTGGCCCCGTAATTATCATGAGGCAGGGTGAATGGCTTTTTTTAACATTGGAAAATAAACTCCCCGTTCCTACAAATCTTACAATACAGGGCTATGTCAAGCCCGGTGCGATTATAGGCTTGCCGGATTTTAATTATAACGGGCCAATCATTAATCCTGATGAATCCTATACCTACAAGCTTCTATGTGACAAACCAGGTGCCTTTCTATATCATTCCTCACAGGATTTTCAAGTCTCTCTGGGGCTTATCGGTATTCTTATAATACTTCCCTTTGGGGATACTTTAGAAATAGACGATATTCCGGATAAGGATTTTGTGTTTTTGATGCAGCAATGGGATGTATCGGAACTGCCCCTGGGTAAAATCATACCCGGCTGCTATACCCCCGACATGTTCCACAGAAATCCGAACTTTTTTACCCTTAACGGCAGGTGCTATCCCTATACCTCTCCCATCTATTTATGTGACGGCGATAAGGTACGGATGAGATTTCTTTCAAAAGCCGGAGAAGCCGGCTGGATTCACTTGGAGGGTCATCATTTCCGGGTTCTGTCCGTTAATGGCTTCTCAAGGGATAATCAGTACTTGGATATTGTTAATGATACCCTGGAGTTTAATTCCGGTGTCCGCACCGACATCGCATTGACAGCAAATAACCCGGGAAAGTGGCTGATTAATGCAACTGCGGTATTCCATCAGTCCAATAACGGCGTTTTCCCGGGCGGTATAATGTCCAATATTTTATATTTTTAATTATTCCTCCAAAACCCTGCTTAAAAATTCCCTTGTTCTTTCCTGAGACGGATTATTAAAGATATCTTCCGGATTACCTTCTTCCGCAATGACCCCTTGATCCATAAATACGACTCTGTCCGCCACGTCCCTTGCAAAACCCATCTCATGGGTTACGATCAACATGGTAAGTCCCATTCCTGCAAGCTCCTTCATAACCTTTAAGACTTCACCGACCATCTCCGGATCAAGAGCTGAAGTGGGTTCGTCAAAGAGCATGACATCCGGTTCCATGGACAAAGCTCTTGCAATTGCCACCCTTTGCTTCTGGCCGCCGGAGAGCTGTCTTGGTTTTGCATTAACGAACTGCTCCATTCCCACCGTTTTTAAATATTTCAGGGCAACTTCCTTCGCCTCTTCCCTGGTCCTTTTAAGGACCTTAAGCTGACCTATCACACAGTTGTCCAGTACATTATAATTGTTAAAAAGATTGAACTGCTGAAAAACCATACCTAATTTTGTCCGGTATTTATAAATATCATGCCTGTCATCCAGGATGTTTTCACCATTGTAAAATATCTCTCCGCCCGAAGGCTTTTCCAACAGGTTAATACAGCGGAGAAGTGTTGATTTACCGGAACCGGAGGAACCTATGATACAGATTACTTCCCCCTTGTTCACACTAAAATCAATGTCTTTTAATACGGTATGTTCGCCAAAGGATTTGCTTAAATGCTTTACCTCAATTAAATTATCCATAATTATCCTTGCTTTCCTTTCTATCCTTATTTCGCAGCCCTTTTTGCACCGTCTTCCGGCTTTTCAACCTGCATCTGGTTGCCAAGGAGTATATAATTATCCGGTCCGTCCAGTTTCTTCTCCGCAAATCTGAGAATCTTGGTAACAGTGAAGGTCATAATAAAGTAAATAATACAGGTTATAAAGAAGGTATCATAATAATGGAAGGTGGTACCTACAATTGACTTTGACTGGTAGAAGAGCTCTGATACGGCTATTACACTTAACACAGACGTATCCTTAATATTAATAACGAACTCATTGCCCGTTGCAGGCAGGATATTACGGATTACCTGCGGCATAACGATATACCGCATGGTCTTTATATGATTCATACCGATTGCCTGTGCTGCTTCAAACTGTCCCCTGTCAACGGATATAATACCGCCTCTTACAATTTCAGACATATAGGCACCGGTATTAATGGAAACAATAAAGATAGCCGCAAAGGTCTTGTTCATATCTATGTGCAGAGCTTCGGCAGAGCCGTAGTATATAAGTACAGCCTGTACAATCATGGGCGTACCGCGAAACAGTGCGATATAAGCAGAAAGAATTGCATTAATTATCTTTATTATTATCTTTTTAACTCCTCTTTCCGGTACCGGAATGGTACGGATAACTCCTATCAAAAGCCCTATGAAGGAACCTATAACCGTTCCGATAATTGATATGTATAAGGTTGACCAGGAGCCCCGCAGGAACATGGGCCAATAGTCAGCAAATGTTTGTGCTATTCGTGTAAAACTCATCCTTCTCCTCCAAACTCTAAGAAAAACCGGCTGCAGACATCACACCCGGTTTTTCCTCAGCGAAATATTTCTTTCCGGCAAAGGCTATTTAGCCGCCGGCTGATTCTTAATAGCGGTATCCATAATGCTTGTACGTTCATCTTCGGAAATTCCCGCAAGAACTTCATTTATTTTAGCTGTTAAGTCACTGCCCTTTTTTAAGCCGACAGCAATTGCCGTATCATCATCCGAGGTCTGAAAACCATCCTTAAATTCCACCATGACAAATTTATCGTTGGCATTAGAAGCACTGACACCCTCCGGACGTTCGGAAACATATCCGTCAATGATACCGGACTCCAATGCAACTCTCATGGAAGGGAAATTATCCATCGCAGCTTCCTTTTTAACACCATTAATCTGGTCAATTACCGTATAATGGAAGGTATTTAACTGAGCTGTGATTTTGGCTCCCTTAAAATCCTGAATGGAAGTTGCCTTTTCAAAAGCACTGCCCTTCTTAACTACCATAACCAGATTTGATTTATAATAATTATCTGAAAAATCTATGGTTTCTTTTCTCTTTTCAGTAGGTGACATACCGGCAATAATGGCATCAATCTTTCCGGAAGTCAACGCAGGTAAAAGTCCGTCCCATTCCGTCTTAACAACTACAAGCTTCTTACCCATACCCTCAGCAATTTTCTTGGCAATCTCAATATCATACCCGCCTGCATATTCGGAAGCACCGTCAATTGGCACTGCTCCGTTGGAATCACCTAACTGTGTCCAGTTAAAAGGTGCATAACCGCACTCCATACCTACACGGAATACATCGGCATTACCCTCCGCTTCGCCCTGACTTCCGGCACTTCCCGCACTTCCGGTATCTTTGGTACCGCAGGCTGTAAGGATTGCTGCAATGGACAAGGTTATTGCTAATATTGCCATCCATCTTTTTTTCATAACTCATCTCTCCTTTAATTCGTCCCTTTAACAGGGTAATGTACAATAAAAAAAGTCCCCTTAGCTCTAAAAGGACTTTCTAAAAACAGCCCACACAATCCCAGATGAGATAGCACAACTTATCAGACTGGGTGGTCTGATAAGACAGTCCTGCAGCTGTTAACTGCAGACCCAGCAGTATGCATTGAGGATGCATAACCACTTCGGCGATATTTCCTTCTCTCAATCTTCCCAGCTCCTCTGCTCCGATTAAGACTGTTAAATACCGCTCCTCTACCTCACTGCCATAGTGAGGTCATATTCAATTCATGTTTTTTATCTTACAACACAAGTCCTGGCTTGTCAATCCTCCTGCATCATTTTTTCTTCATATGGTATATGAAAATGCTGCCATACGCAGTTTTTAATCTCCTGAAAAAGATTTTTAGTTTCGTATGTTGAATGATGCTTAAGCATATATTAGGAAATATACCAATAAAAGGCCCTGGTGCAATGAAACATCCTATAAGAAAAATTATACATGGTCTTATCCTGATTACGGCTACTCTTCTCCTTCTTTTACTATATGACCATCTTTCCCATAACAATCAGACGACCTCTCCCGCAAACGGCACAAATTTAAACACCAAACCTTATACCATTGGCTGGTCCGTATATAACAGTGATTATGAATTTTTCAATACAATGCAGAATGGTTTAATTGATAAGGCAAAAGAACTTGGTATGAATGTAATTACACATAATCAGAAAAGCAGTACTTCCGAGATGATATCCGGTGTAACAAATCTGATAGCCCAGGGCATTGACGCTCTTGTCATATCCCCCATCAATCCCGATGCCATGCCAATCATATCCTCCATGACCCAGGACGCCGGCATTCCTCTTGTAATTGTCGATATCGGAACGGGAGATTCCCTCTATGACGCCTTTATCGTTTCCGATTCCTTCGGAGGTGGTGTCCTGGCTGCTGAATATGCTTTAAGATTAATCAGCACCAATAATATTACGAGCAAAAATGCTGCAATCATCAAAACAGAAGAAACGGCAACCTATGCCAATAAACGAGGCGACGCCTTTAAAAGGGTTATGAATGACAGAGGATATAACGTAGTGGCAGAAATCAGAGCCGATTCCAGAGAAGATTTAGGATATCAGGCGATGAAAGAAATTCTCTCCTCCTATGGGGACGATTTGGCTGTGGTTTTCAGTGAAAATGACCGCATGGCACTGGGAGCTTCCAGAGCTCTGGAAGAAGCGGGCAAGACCGGAAAGATTATGCTGATTGGTTTTGATGGTGATTCTGCCGCAATTGATGCCATAAAGAAAGGTCTCATGCAAGGTACCATTGCCCAGAATCCTTATGAAATGGGCTCCTTAGGAGCACAAACTGCATATGAGCTGCTGACCGGCCAGCATATACGGTTTGATGACTGGGTTGATAAGATGCTTCTTGTTGAGGTAAACCTGATTGATTCAAGCGGTAATCCCACCCCCTATCTGCCTTAAGCATACATACAACTTCAATTGCTTTATCCATAACAGCAGAATTTATTACCATTTATTAACTATTCGACCTTCAATAAAAGATATCCTTCCTGCGGCACTGCCATAAACGCTCATATTTTCCAGTAATTTTTTGTAGATTTATGGTATATATTGTTCTATAATAGTCCTATTGATTATGTAAACTACATTCACGACCGGGAGGATATTACATGAAGAAATTATATTGGTTCATCCTGGGTGCGCTTATTATATTCTGTGTGGGCGCCCTTGGATTTGAGAATTTAAACTACCGAAGTACGGATATGTCCTACCCCTCTTTCCTTCAGGCAGCGGAAAATGGTCAGGTAAATTCTGTTACAATTACACCGGGCGGTTCCACTTTTCATGCCATGATTGAAAAGGACGGACTGAAAAAATATAACATCCCTGATCCTAAAACGGAGAACTTTACAGAATATCTACTGCTTCATAATATAAAAATTAATTACACGGAAAACAGCATTTTTCTTCGAATGCTTCAGGTCCTTTTCCTTGTAGCAGCAGGAAGTGCCATTTTCTTCTTTATCAGAAAGAATGGCGGTGATAAGCCTCTTATTTCAGATTCCTCAAAGAAAACGCCTTCAGCACCATCCATTACCTTTAACCAGATAGCCGGTAACACAGAAGCCAAGCTGATGGTCGAGGATATCATTTCTTTTATCAAGGACCCTGAAAAGTATAACAGTGTAGGTGCAAGAATGCCAAATGGAGTTCTTTTATACGGACCTCCCGGTACAGGTAAAACATTGATGGCAAAGGCAATTGCTGGGGAAGCCGGAGTACCCTTTTACGCCATGAGCGGCTCTGATTTCGTTCAGATGTATGTCGGTGTAGGTGCAAGCCGTGTCCGCTCCCTCTTTAATAAGGCCAAGAAAAGTGAAAGAGCTGTTATCTTTATTGACGAAATCGATGCTATCGGTAAAAAACGTGCCAGAAACGCCAATGCCAGCAATGATGAGCGTGATCAGACACTTAACGCACTGCTGACAGAAATGTCAGGCTTTCACGATAATAATGGTATTGTAGTAATCGGAGCTACCAACAGGCTGGACACCCTGGATGATGCTCTTTTAAGGCCGGGGCGCTTTGACAGGCAGGTAGAAATCGGTCTTCCCGATGTAAATGCCCGTAAAAAGATACTAAGCTTATATGCCAATGAGAAACCCCTTGCCGATAACGTAAATCTGGACAGCCTGGCAAAATCCACGGTCTATTTCAGCGGAGCCATGCTGGAAAATCTGTTGAACGAAGCGGCTATCAATGCTGCCAATGAGAAGCAGTCCGTTATTGCGAAGGAGCATGTGGATAAGGCCTTTTATTCCGTTATCGCCGGTGCCCCTGTTATGGACCGCAGCTATATTTCTGAAAGGGATAGAAAAATAACGGCTTACCATGAAGCAGGACATGCCCTGGTTACGAAGCTTCTGACTCCTGACCAGTATATATCCAAGGTAACCATAATTCCCAGTGTCAGAGGGGCAGGCGGCTTCAACCTGTCAATTCCAAAGGACACCCTGTTCAAGACAAAACAGGGGATACTTTCAGAAATCATGGTCTTACTGGGAGGCAGAGCTGCCGAGGAGCTTATATTCGGCAAGGATGATATCACCACCGGAGCAAGCAATGATATCGAAAAAGCTTCTACCCTCCTTTATAACTATATGAGCAGGTACGGTATGGATGACGAGATGGGTATGTTCAGCCAGGCAGCCCTGGAAGATACCATGGATAAAGAACTTCTTTCCAAATGCCGCCTTCAGATGAAGGAATTATATGATGAAACCAAGAAGCTGTTAGAAAGCAATCTTACCTTACTTGAAAAAATCACGGAAGAACTTCTTGAGAAAGAATCCTTAAATGGAGACGATATAGACAGAATCTGTGCGTAAAAAACATGTGAAAAAACTGTGCTCAAAGTACCATGCGCAAAAACTGCATCCAAAAAACTGTGCACAAAAACTATAGAAAAGAACAGTTATAAAATAAGCATAACTGTCCTGCTATTCAAAAACCATATAGAGAGCAAGATAACCCTTGCTCCTTATATGGTTTTTGATTTATTTATGATTTATAATTTAATCTTCTGTAACAATCTCTTACTTCATTGGAATCTTGGCATCTTACATGATAATCCCGGTATTCCGTTCCAATTACAGGGAACTCCTGATTTTATATAATTCAATAGGCCTTTAATATTCGTGTAATCAGTTTTTCCCAAGCAATTCCTTGATCTTATCTTCCATTTTGGCTGGATTAACATTGGGTGCATATCTTTCTACGACATTTCCTTCCCTGTCAACAAGAAACTTCGTAAAGTTCCATTTTATACTGCTTCCCAAGGTACCCTTGGCTTCATTTTTCAGGTATTTGTAAAGAGGATGGGTATTGCTTCCGTTCACATCTACCTTTTGAAACATATCAAAGGAAACACCGTAATTTAGCTGGCAGAAGGAATGTATTTCATCATTATCTCCTGGGTCCTGGGTGGCAAACTGGTTACAGGGGAATCCTGCTATTTCCAGACCATCAGCCTTATATTTCTCATACAACTCTTCCAAATCCTTAAACTGGGGAGTGAAGCCGCACTTACTGGCTGTATTCACTACAATTAATACCTTCCCCTTGTATTCCTCCATAGAATGTTCCTTTCCATCCATTTTTACTGCTGAATAATTATAAAATTCCATAATAGGCCTCCTGTTTGTTTTTATATTTTTTATAATTTAATTGTTTACAATATAATTTATATATATCCTATTTGATTGCATTTGTCAAGTGCTTTATGAAGTTTTTATATAGTGGAGTCCTGAATAGTAAATATTTCAAGTTTGGTGATGAAGACAATGCTAATGCCCATTTATTTTCTATACTCTTTTTCAATTTAGATGTAAATGACAAATACATTGATTTTAAGCATTCTTATACTGTATAATATTACCATACATTTAGTTTGCAATCGTTTACAAGGTGCAAATTGGATATACTTTATATTTGGGGAGGTGAAGATTTTGATTGTTATACCAACATTGCATTGCGGTGGGCGTTGTGAGGAAGCGATTGCATTATATAAAAAAGCTTTTAATTTAGAAGTTGATTGGCAGGGAAAAGATGAACAAACAAACCTTATATACCATACCGAAGCCCGAATAGGAAAACAAAGGATTAGGTTGTCTGATGGCGGCACAGAACGAGAGGGAATCGGGAATTCAAGTAGATTCTTTATTCCTTACTGTGGTATTTGACACAGTTGCAGATGTCGAGAGGGTATTTGATATTTTAAAAGAAGGTGGTACTGTTATAGAAGCACCTCATAAGCCGGACTTTGCGACCTGTATGAGTGGATTAAAAGACAAATTTGGTTTTAAGTGGTTCTTAATGGTTGACTAAAAAAGAGCAATACATCCACTAATAAGCATTATATAAAGGTTAGTTGGTTCGCTAACTTTGACAATTGTAAACAAAGGAGGGAAACAAACTCCCTCCCTAAATCTATACTAACTGCACGATTATATCCGTTTCTATATTTTTAACTATAATAAATTAAGCCTCCGTGTCTGCGGGTTGTAAGAAACCAGAGTCCTAAATCAAACTCGATTCTCTTTCCTTCATCGGATGCTATTGCCTTTACCGTATCCTCTGTTATCTCCGCAGCCGTTATGGTTATCCAATGCCAGCCCTGTATGCGCTTTTCCTCACCCTTTGAAAGATTCAGGAAAGCAATCGGACAATCCGCTGAAAGACCGTCCCTTACAAATTCCATAAGCTCCGAGAGCTTTCTTTCCGCCTTTGGTACCTTGTCTGTTGTCAGAACCTTAGCGGTTAAGGCGGCATTGCGGTCCTTTAAAAACCGGTCAAAACCATCGGTAAACTTTTTTACATGGTTGACCCCCATTGCTCCCGGTGTAACATATAATATTAAATCTTCCATCTGCTTTGTAAAATCGGATTTTTCCATTGTTTCATAAGGATATAGATTTTTTAAGCCTTTACCGGAGGCAGCCAGATAAGCAGATAAATTGGCGGCACTGGTTGCCCCGCAGCCGGCATCTTTATTCCACTTCTTTTCATACCATTCCTGATCACCGCCAAAAAAGGCCGTATTGTCAACACTGCTTGTTATCCTAAGCAGTTCCGGATTTTTTACTGAAATAAACATAAAATAGCCTCCTTTAAAACTCTAACGGATTCTGCCGTCATAAGTTAAAATCGTACCATACAGGTCAGGTCTTCTATCCCTGAATATTCCCCATTCAATACGTGCCTTTTCGAGTTCTTCCAAATCAAGCTCCGCTGTCAAAATTTCTTCCTTCTCCCTGCCGGCCTCCGCAATCACCTCTCCGGTGCCGCCGGTTATAAAGGAGGATCCATAAAAAGTGATTTCAGAATCCTCCGCTTTTTCTGTTCCGATACGGTTAGAGGCGACCACCGGAACCAGGTTGCTGGCAGAATGCCCAATCATACATCTTTGCCAGTGTCCCTTGGAATCGACATCCCTGCTCTCCGGTTCTGAGCCGATGGCAGTGGGATATAACAGGATTTCCGCTCCCATGAGTACCATACATCTGGCAGCCTCCGGAAACCACTGATCCCAGCAGATACCTGCTCCTATTCTGCCGTATTTTGTTTGAAATACCTGAAAGCCGGTATCTCCCGGGTTAAAGTAATATTTTTCCTCATATCCCGGCCCGTCCGGTATATGGCTCTTACGGTAAACTCCCAGGATTTCACCGTCCGCATCTATCATAGCCAATGAATTATATCTGGCATAATTACTTTTTTCATAAAAGCTTATGGGAAGTACCACCTTTAATTCTGCCGCAAGCCTGCTAAAATGCGCTACTGCCTTATTTTCGGCAATCTCTGCCGCATATTCATAATATTCCGGCTTTTCCTTTTGGCAAAAGTAGGGGGTTTCAAAAAGCTCCTGAAGCAAAATGATGCCGGCTCCCTTTGCGGCTGCTTCCCGCACCAGTCTGTCCGCCTTCTCAATGTTTTTTTCTATATTATCGCAGCAGCTCATCTGAGTAGCTGCAACTGTGACCTTTCTCATAGCGACCTCTTTTCTGTATGGAGATTCTGATATGGAATTTCTCCTTCTATTTTTTACTGCATTTACGTTGTTAATATGTGTTAAAAGACGTTTTTTCAATCAGTTATTTTCCTGAAGGGCATCTGCTGGGTAATGCAATGAACATTTCCGCCTTCTTTTATAAGAGGCATTCCATCCACAGTTCTTATTCTTCTATCCGGAAAGGTTTCTTTTAAAATTCTTTCTGCTTCTTTATCGGTATCCGCCGCATCTTCACCAAATACGGGCAGGATAACTCCTCCGTTTACAAAATAAAAATTAATATAGCTTAAGGTTAACCGCTCACCCTCATACTCCCTTTTTGGGGGCTGCGGCAGTTTTACAATTGCTAGGCTTCTTCCAAGTGCATCCCTTTCCTCTTCCAGCAGCCTGAGATTTTCTCTGTTTATAAGGTAGTTGGGGTCTTCCTTTTCTTCGCAGACCTGGATAATAACCTTGCCGGGGCAGGCAAAGCAGGCTGCGTTATCTACATGGCCGTCTGTTTCATCACCATACAGGCCTTTTTTTAACCAGATTATTTTCTGAATACCAAGTCTTGGCTTAAGGATGCCTTCAAGTTTTTCCCGTGTCAGATGGGGATTCCGATTTTTATTCAGGAGACATTCTTCCGTTGTCAGAAGAGTTCCCTCCCCGTCAGAATGAATGGAGCCTCCTTCCAATACGATATCCACCCTCTCCTGGGGCACATTATAGTGCGCTGCAATTTTCCCGGCTACCTTATCATCCAGGTCATAGGGCTTGTACTTCTCTCCCCAGGCATTGAATTTCCAGTTCATTGCAGTAAGCTCCCCTTCCTCTCCATAGACAAAGGTAGGCCCGTTGTCCCTGCACCAGGCATCGTTGTGGGGAATTTCAAGAAGCGTTGCATATTTTGTTATCTCCGAAAGGTAAGGGTGCTTCTCTCCTTCGTTTATTATAACCGTAACCGGCTCAAATTCACTGATTGCCTTTATAACCTCTTGATATCCCCTAAGTACCTCCTCATAATTTTCAGGGTATATGAGGGATGCCTTTACCGGCCATTCTATAAAAGTCCGTTCATGCTTTTTCCATTCACCGGGCATTAAAAAATTCATATTCTTCAGTCCTTCTACATTTTTATTTCAATATTATATCTATTTCTATCCTATCTATCAATCTTTTTTCGATAAATTCTAACGAATAGATTGACATGTACCCAAAAGTTACACATAATTAAAGGTAAGATTTTTTTGGAAGGAGCAGGCTTATTTTTTGGCCTTTACTGCTATGCTGATTATTTCTGCTGCGCTTTATAGTGAAGCAAAGCCTTTTATTGAATTTTATAACCTAAAAAAAGACCTGTCCTACCCTTCTTTCCAGGTTTTTAGAAAGGAGGATACCGCACTGTATATAACGGGTACCGGCCCTATGGAAGCTGCCATCATTACCGCCGCCTTCCTGACCCGGGAATCTCCTGCCGCTGCTGATTTATTTTTAAATATCGGCATCTGCGGAAGCAGACGAAGGGACTTACCCCTTGGAACTCCGGTGCTGTGCAATAAGCTTATAGAAGCAGAAACAGGACGTACCTACTACCCCGATGTCCTATATTCCCATCCCTTTCGGGAGGGCAGTATCATTACCTCCTGCCGCAGGCAGACGGAACTTCCGGATTCTTCAGAAGGTTCCATTATGGAAGATTGCTTCAGCAATGAAACTAGTTCCATTTCAGAAAATGGTTTCAGAAATGAAAATAGTTCTGCTTCCGAAGATGGCTTCAGAAATGAAAATAGTTCTGCTTCGGTAAATGGCTTCATAAAATCAGGCGCAGCCTTACCGGCGGAGAACGCATTACCCTTTGCAGATATGGAAGCTGCCGCCCTCTATAAGGCAGGACGTTACTTTTTTCAGCCCCATCAGATGTTCTTCATTAAGATAATATCCGACTACCTTATGCCGGCACCCCCTTCTTTGAAGGAAGCAATTGATGTTTCCAGGCTGGTCGGTGATAATGTTGAAGTGATAGCCCAATGGATAAACGGGCTTTTGAATAAATTTTCAGAAACGACCAATGATTTTACTAAAGAGGAAACCGAATATATCCGCCAGTTGTCAGAAAGCCTGAAATTATCGGTAACCATGGAGCACGAGCTTACGCAGTATCTGCGGTACTGCAAGCTGGTAAAGGGGGATTTTCTCTCCTTTACCAGTTTGCTGGCTAAGGAAATGCCTCTGCCGGTTAAGAGTAAATTGGAAGGAAAGAAATACCTTGACTACTTTAAGAAAAACCTTTTATAATTCGTTTTTTTCTCACATATATATAGAACAGGAAGCTTATGATTATACCGTTACCAGAAGGATTCTGGACCGTTATCCTGATGCGGAGCTTATACCTGTAACCCATTACAAGGATGTATTTAACCGGAGCGGTCAAAATTATAGGGAGCAAAAAAGGAGTCCTTCCCTGATACTTGCCAAAAACCGTTCTTCCTTAATTTACGAAGGCGCTCCTACCTGTCAGGATTTTGGAAACAGCCACTTTTACTATACCTCCTGTGTTATGAATTGTATCTATGACTGTGAATACTGTTACCTCCAGGGCATGTACCCGAGTGCAAACCTTGTAATATTCGTAAATCTGGAAGATACCCTTCATGAACTGGAGCTGCTGCTTTCACAGAAAGATATTTACCTGTGCATTTCCTATGATACGGACCTGATGGCTCTGGAACCCCTCCTTGGATTTGTGAAATCCTTTCATGCTTTTGCCGCCTCCCATAAAGGGCTTACCGTTGAATGCCGTACCAAAAGTGCCGCCTTTACTCCTTTAAAAGAGCTTGCGCCCTTAAAGAATTTCATTTTTGCCTGGACCTTATCTCCTCCCTTTGTACAGGAAGCCCTGGAGCATCATACCCCCACCCTCCCACAAAGGCTTAATGCTATCGATAACGTCCTTTCCATGGGTTTTCCGGTACGTTTATGCTTTGATCCCCTTTTGGCCGTTAAGGATTGGAAGGAAATGTATTCCGTCTTTTTTCTGGAAGTATTTGAAAGAATTCCTCCCGATAAGATAAAGGATGCAAGCCTTGGCTGTTTTCGTATACCGAAGGACTTCATGAAGGTCATGAGAAAGCAGCGCAGGGACTCCCTTGTTCTGCAATATCCCTATTCCACTTCTTCCGGGGTCTTAAGTTATGATAAAGCTCTGGCAGAAGAAATCCTTGACTTTTGCAATTTAGAGTTGACGAAATGGCTGAAGGAGGATAATATTTATCTCTGGAAGGAGACAGTAACATGAAAACAGCAATAGTGACCGGTGCCTCTTCCGGTATCGGATTGGAAATCACCAGAATGCTGCTTAAGCTTGATTACAGGGTTTATGCTTTCGGCAGGAATTTTCCGCCGGATACGCCAAACAGTAAGTGCTTCTGCCCCATTACCTGTGATATCACCAATACCCCCCGGTTAACAGAACATATCAAAGAGATACAAAAGCAGGAAGAAATACACCTGTTAGTCAACAATGCCGGTGTAGGGTATTTTGGTCCCCATGAAGAATTAAATCAGAAAAAAATACATGAAATGGTCTCTGTAAATGTAGAAGTGCCCTTGTTGTTAAGTCAGCTTTTACTCAGAGATTTAAAGAAACATAAAGGAATTATAATCAACATATCTTCTGTTACTGCATCAAAGAGCAATACCCACGGCTGTGCCTACGGTGCCACAAAGGCAGCTCTGACGAGCTTCTCTGCAAGCCTGTTCGATGAAGTAAGAAAGTATGGTGTTAAAGTATGCACCATACACCCGGACATGACAAAAAGTAATTTTTACCGGAACGCAGACTTTAAGGAAGGCGAAACTTCTGACACTTACCTGCTGCCCGAAGAGGTGGCAAAGGCTGTCCAAATGATGATAACGAGCAGGGATGGGCTGGTGGTTTCGGAAATCACCTTAAAACCACAGCTGCACCGTCTGCAAAAAATAAATGATAGGAGAAAATCATGATAACTCTGCTAAATACACACTTAGATTATAGAATGACAGCATTAATCGGTATTCTTTTTACCTATGCGGTTACCTTTTTGCTGTTAAAATTCGGTACAGGTATACTGCCAAGAGACGGAGGCCGGGAATTCGCCCATGACGGTAAGCTCTCCCAGGGAAAGCCAAGAGGGGCAGGCTTCTTATTTATTCTCACCTTTGCTATTTCCACTCTGCTCTTCCTTCCTGTTACCACGGAGGAACTGATCTATGTCATTATGCTCTTAGCTGCCATGCTGACGGGATTTTTAGACGACTGTTCCAAAACCCCCTGGGGAGAATTAAAGAAGGGACTTTTAGACTTTGCCATAGCACTTACCACTGCCATTACCTACGTTAACTTTAATTCCTCCACCTTTGAAATCCCCTTTATAAGCAGCCCTGTAACCGTCCCTCCTGCCCTGTTTGTCATCCTGGCTACCATATTAATCTGGGTATCTATTAATGTAACCAACTGCTCTGACGGTGTTGACGGCCTTTCCGGTACTCTTTCCGTGATTACACTGCTAACGGTTTTTGGCATAGGAAGAATTAAGGGCATGGACCCTAATGATACTTATATGATCTTGATTATGGTCTCCTGTATTATGAGTTACCTGTGGTTTAATGCTACCCCAAGCCTTATGATGATGGGGGATGCCGGTTCCAGAGCTCTTGGCTTTTTTATCGCCATTGCCATATTAAAAACGGGCAGCCCTTTGCTTTACATCCCTGCAGCATTTATGCTTATTTTAGATGGCGGACTTGGCCTTATAAAGGTATCCTTAATCCGCTTCTTAAAAGTCCATATTTTAAAAAATACCATAACTCCCATCCACGACCACGTACGGAAGAAGCTAGGCTGGTCCAATACGCAGGTAGTATTTAAATTTGCCATAATCCAGGTGCTGATTTCCTTTACCCTGATATGGCTATTGATATAATTATCTGCCGGCAAAACACCATATAGGCTGAAAACAAAGCTTCAACCTCTTCCCCGGTTTCCGGCATAACATAAAAAATTCCCTCTAAGGGGAATTTTTTATGTCTGTTATTCTGTTCCTTATTTTGCTTTCTTAGAAGCAGCTGCCGATGAAGAAGCCTGAGGAGCCGATTTCTCTGCACCCTGTTTTTTCTTAGGTGCTTTCTTTGGATTTTTATCTCCCATCTGTCTCACCTCCTAACCTTAACCTTCCTGGAATTAAATGATATCTTTAACAGATAGTCTGTTCTCATTGTATTTCATTTTCCAGTTATTGTCAATTATTACCTCTGCCCTATTATTTTCTATAATTATATCCCAATTTGTATCTTTCGTCAAAATATTTATTGCATTACTTTCTTTTCATTGATTTTAATGCTGTTTTTACAGATTTTTTCTGTCATTGGTCCTTTTCCTGTTTAATAACCTGCTCATTACTTCCCAATCCCAGGATATTTTATGACAATGCCGGATGGCTTTTAACCGCCTCGAAACAGACAATCCCTGATTCTATATTGATTCCGCCCAGATACAGGGCAGATTTTTGCTGTATCAGGCTGTTTTATGCACAGTTATAATACCGAAAATCATTTAAAGGCATATATTGCTATTATAGAAAGCTTTCTTTTGCTCCTGTAAATTTTGTACCAACTGGCGGATATTTTAAATAGAAAGTGAATTATGTAATGATTTTGTCACACAAACTTAATTTGAAACCTGCTAATATCACTGTTATAATGATATAAGACTTAGATTGCAAAATGCTCTGTATTTTTAATCTTTTATTTAATCAGTATCGCATCATTCTTGCGATATGCATGGGTATTATGTTGGAATATCTTATAACAAAGATATAAAACTTTTATCGAAAAGATCATATAAACCTTCAAAGACTACAAGGAGAAGCTGGATGAAAAAAATAATATTCTCAATACTGCTGCTTACTATTCTTGCGACAAGCGGCTGCAGCAAACAGAATGAAAATGAACAAGTGATTAAAAATGTAAATAATACTGCCAGCCGGACAGATGTTATTACGGCAGATGCAGATGACAATAAATCAAAAGCTGCCGGAGATAGTACCTCAACCCGCCTGTTACCCGCCTATGTAAAGAGCCAGGATGAAAATAAATATGGATATATTGATGAAAGCGGTGCTTTTGTAATCAATCCAGTCTATGATCAGGCTTCTGATTTTAGTGAAGGCTTTGCCGTAGTATTTAATTCGGAAGATAATCAATACAGTGTTATTGATAATACTGGCAAGAGCATCTACAAGAGTACTTATACTATAGGAAGTTTTCATGACGGTATGGCTGTTTTTGATGATTACAAGGATGGTAAAACCCTGGAAGGCTATATAGATACTGCCGGCAATATCATTCTGCCTGCCGTATACGACAAGGCATCGGTATTTAAGGATGGTACAGCTTATGTATATGCGGACAAACAGATTAAAAAAATCGATAAGACCGGCAAAGTACTAAGCAGCGTTGATATCAATAAAAACGACATTTATATTTCTGATTTCCGTGATGGCTATATTCTTTACAACAGCGTCGGAAGCAGTATCATGGAGGCAATGGATTACAAGGGCGTAAAGCTTCCTCTTCCCAACAATGTATCCTCTGACTACACCGGATACGGTAACCTCATGTATTTAGGCAATAATATATTCGCCGTTATGAAAAAAAGCGGAACAGAGGACTATTCCTCTACCTTTACTACTCCCTATGCCCTCTTTGATGCAAATGGTACCAAGCTTACGGATTATATTTTCTATGATCTGAGCAGCTACAGTAACGGATATGCCTCGGCTACGGATGATACCAGCACTTATTTTATAGATACAAAGGGTAAAGTGGCAGATACTTTACCAAAGTTTGAAGGAAGGGGAAAACTCACCCTTACCGGAAATGTAATTAAAGCAGAGATAGATGATATCCTGACTTACGAAACCTCTGACGGAAAAGTCTTTTACCAGACCTCAGATGATGTGAAGCTCAGTTCTTCTCTTATCTTAAAAGCAGAAAAGTTCAAGCCAAATAAATATGTTGTAGTTCACTATCCGGTCCTTACCGGTCTTTCTGACGGCTCGGTAGAAAAAAAGATAAATGAGAAATTATATACAATTTTTGTTGAAGGCCGCAAGGATATAAAAAAGGAAGATAATCTCTCCGTCGATGATTCCTTCACAGGAAAAACAATAAATAACCTTTTACTCCTAAACAAATCAGGCTATGACTATTCCTTTGGAGCTGCCCACGGTATGCCGATTAACAACTACTATCCGGTTGACCTTAAGACCGGAGAAATTTACAAGCTTAAGGATTTGTTTCTTGAAGACAGTGACTATGTAAAGGTATTAAGCAAGAAGGTTGCTGCTAAAATCAAAGAAGAGTCTAAAAAAGAGCAGTCCATGTATTTTAATGATGCTTTCACCTCCATACAGGAGGACCAGTACTTTTATTTGGATAACAATAACCTTTACCTTTATTTCTATCCCTACGATATCGCTCCTTATGCTGCAGGATTTCCTGAATTTAAGATTCCCTTTGACAGCATAAGCAATATTATCAATAAAGACGGTGACTTCTGGAAAGCTTTTCAATCGGATAAATAAATAATAGGATATATTGAAGGGGACTGGCGCAATCTTTTTGCACCAGTCCCCTTTTACTTATCTTTCGTATAATTCTCTTTCCGTAGAATTCTAATTCCATAAGATTTATCTTCTGTATGATTTTATTCTTCGTATGTTTTTAATTTGATTTTAACTTCCGTATGATTTTTACGTACAAATGTTTTTTATTCATATGATTTTTTCTTCGTAAGCCCGTATATTTTCAGGAAAGAGAAAATTTCTTTCGGTAACCGCATTTTCTGCATAATTCTTCTACGGCTTTTCTATTTGAAAAGCCACTATGGATTGCCTTGGCCCGGGGGCTGTTTATGATATCCTCTAAGCTTTTCTCATGTATATTGCCAAGGCTTATTGCCCCCTCCCCGTCAAGGCAGCAGGGAATTACCGTACCATCCGCCAGTATTCCCGCATGACTTCGTAAGCCATAGCAAAATCCCTTTCCCTCATCCTCTTCCTCCCTAAGGGAGGGCCAGGTAAATTGGTAATCTCTGCTGATATATACCCTGTCCGCAATCTTTATCCCTCTTCCGGGAGCTGCCAAATGTTTAAGTGAACCTTCTATCCCATAGGCTTCTTCAATTATTTTCAGATATTTACCGGTATCGTCCATTTCACTGTTCTCACCGCTCTCCTCTTCCTCTGCCTGGCCTTGGTCAGCCTCCTGGTTCAGGTTCCAGAAACGGTATGATATATTCGTCTTTGTTGTCCTTAGAAGCTCTTCCGAAGCCCAAAGTATGTCCTGCAAATACTTTTCCTTCTCTTCCTCTCTGCCTCCAAAGCTGTGAAGGGAGAAATTCACCTGCCGCAAGGCTTCCTTCCCCGCAAGCTCCTTTAATACTTTTGTAATCAGGGTACCATTGGTCGTGATATTGACCTTGATTCCATGGTCATTGCAGATATCAAGAAAAGCTCCCAGCTTGGGATGCAGTAAAGGCTCTCCTTTCACATGAAAGCAGACATAATCCGTATGGGGGTTAATCTTTTGGATTATTTCTTTAAAGGACCTTTCCGACATAAAGGCTATTTCCCTTTTGGTCCTGGGACAAAAGCTACAGGATAGATTACAGACATTTGTTATCTCTATATAAATTTTCTTAAAGCTTTTCATATCACATAATGCCCTTGGGCATCCTTTCTTATTATTTTGATTTTACACTTGTTCCCAATGCGTACCCATGACCGGCTCTCCGGCTAGCATGTATTTTCTTTATTTCCCGGTATTGGAAGCTGCCATCATTTTTTCTGCAATATGGCATAAACCCTGCAATATTGCACAGAATTAAGAGTATCAGATTCCTTCGGTTTTTACAATTAATTTTAGTAAATTGCCCTTACTTTTTCGTTATATTATCTTTTAGGAGGCTATGAATGTTTACGGAACAACGTCTTACACAGGCTTACAAAACAGCAAAGGTAGAGTATTTTGATAAGGATTCCAAATATATTATATTCAGCGACTGTCACAGAGGAGATGACAGCGCTTCGGATGAATTTGCCAAGAACCAGCATGTCTTTCTTCACGCCCTGGATTACTACTATAACAACGGATATACCTATATAGAGGCCGGGGATGGGGATGAATTATGGGAATATACTGATTTCAACTATATCCGTCTGGCTCACAGTGATGTATTCCTTGGCATGAAGAAATTTGCAAACGAGGGCAGGCTTATCTTCCTTTTTGGCAACCATAATATATATCTGAAAAAAAGTAAATATGTAAGGAAGAATTATTACAGCTTCTATGATGAATACAAGCAAAAAAGACAGAGCCTGTTTAAGAATCTTATTCCTTATGAGGCTATCGTATTAAAACACCGGAAAACAGGCCAGGAGATTCTGGTCGTCCATGGTCATCAGGGGGATTTGATGAATGACCAGCTATGGTTTATCTCCATGGTCATGCTTCGCTATATCTGGCGTTTCCTTCATGTTGTGGGACTTCACAATCCTGCCAGCCCGGCTAAGAACCTTTACAAGCGTCATAAAATCGAAAAAAACTATAAGGTATGGATCAATAAAAATAAACGGATGTTAATCTGCGGTCACACCCATAGGCCCCATTTTCCCAAGGTAAAGGAATTACCTTATTTTAATACCGGCTGCTGTATCCACTCCAAGGGCCTTACCGGTATTGAGATTATAAATGATACGATCAATCTGGTGGAATGGAGGGTAAAGGCCGATGAAGACGGAGCCCTTAATATTGTCAGAACTATTGTAAGAGGCCCTGAGAAAATCTGCAAATACCAGCAGTGTAATTTTCCGTTAAAATAGCCTCCATGTCATATCCTGTACACTTTCTTTCTCCATGTTGACAAGTCCTACCCTGGTGTTATACTATTAGATTGTTGACAATTCATAATTCGGGCATCATCAGTCAAAGTCATGTTTATTGAAGGTATACTTGGAGTATAAAAATGCACTCAGTGAAAGTCGCTTCGCTGCATTTTTATACCCCAAATATACATAAACAAAAGCTGAGGTTAACTGATGAAACCCGAATCATAGATGTATAATAATATTTCAAGCTTACATGAAATATAGAAAAGAGGATGATATGGATTTACAGGAAAAATTTGATTTATTAAAGAAGAATCTCTCCGCTCTTGACAGCCTGTGTATTGCTTTTTCCGGCGGTGTGGATTCCACTTTTTTATTAAAAGCAGCCTATGATGTATTAGGCGATAAAGTACTTGCTATCACAGCCCGCTCTTCTACCTACCCGGAGAGAGAATACAAGGAAGCAGTGGAATTTACAAAGAAGTATGGAATTCCTCATGAGGTTATTTTATCAGAAGAGCTTGATGTGGACGGCTTTGCCGATAACCCTGTTAACCGCTGCTATCTGTGTAAAAATGAATTATTTGAAAAAATTGATGAAATTGCAAAAGCCAAGGGTATCTCCTATATTGCAGAAGGTTCCAATATGGATGACTTGGGCGACTACCGTCCCGGACTTACGGCAGTATCAGAGCATAAGGTATTAAGCCCTCTAAGAGAAGCAGGGCTTACAAAAGAGGAAATCCGGTCATTATCAAAGGAAATGGGGCTTCCTACCTGGAATAAGCCTGCCTTTGCCTGTCTCTCCTCAAGATTCCCTTACGGTCAGAAGATTACAAAAGAAAAACTGGAAATGGTTGATAAGGCAGAGCAATTCTTATTGGATCATGGCTTCCGCCAGGTTCGTGTAAGACATCATGGAGATATTGCAAGAATTGAAGTCGGACAGATAGAAATGGAAAAATTTTTGAATTTAACCCTTATGAAAGAAGTCCAGGAGTATTATAAAAAGCTCGGATTTTCTTATACGGCCTTAGATTTAAAGGGTTACCGAACCGGAAGTATGAACGAAACATTATAAATTAAACCGTAATATTATACAGAACTGAAGATAGCATAAATCATGCTAAAACCATGATTTATGATATCTTTTTTTATTTATGCCATATTTATAAGTTCATAAAATTTACATAAATTTTACACAGACGAAACATTATTTTAATTTATCATATTCTTAAGGAAGGAGCAATGCTTATGAACCAGATGAAATCTAACAATATTTTTGAACGGGTCGAAAAAAAATACCTGCTTTCCAATAAGGACTATGAATTACTAAAAGAAAAACTGCTGCCCTTTATGAAAATGGATCATTACGGACTTCATACCATCTGCAATATTTATTTTGACACAGAAAATTACGAATTGGTACGTACTTCCATAGAAGGGCCGGTCTATAAGGAAAAGCTTCGTCTGCGAAGCTATGGAATACCTACGGATAACTCCGCTGTTTTTCTGGAAATCAAGAAAAAATATAAAGGAGTTGTTTACAAAAGAAGAGTTTCCATGACCCTGGAGGAAACAAAGAGGTACCTTAAACACGGTATCCATCCCTCCATGGACAGTCAGATTCTAAAGGAAATTGATTACTTTATTCAATTCTACCACCCTGTACCTAAGGTCTATCTGGCATACGACAGAATTGCACTCTATGGCATGGAGGATTCCGATATCAGAATAACCTTTGACCAGAACATCCGCAGCCGGATGACAGAGCTTGACCTTACGGAAGGTGACCAGGGCAAATACCTGCTTGAAAAGGGTGCTGTATTAATGGAAATAAAAGTTCCCAGCGCTTATCCCCTATGGCTTGCCGGTATTTTATCGGATCTTATGATTTATCCCTTATCTTTCTCCAAATACGGAAATGTTTATAAAGAACAATTAATAGACGAAAGGAATGGAAACTTATGTTTACAAGCATTATAGCTTCAGTAACAGGCAGTCTTACCATTGAAACTGCTTTAATATGCACTGTAGTATCCCTTATACTGGGAGGTATTATTGCAGTAATATATATGACTCAGGGAACCTATACCAAGAGCTTTATTATCACCCTTATCCTTTTACCGGCATTGGTACAGGCTGTAATTATGGTGGTAAACGGCAACCTGGGAGCCGGTGTCGCCGTTATGGGTGCTTTCAGTCTGGTCCGTTTCCGTTCCATACCGGGAAGCTCAAAAGAAATCAGCAGTATCTTTTTTGCCATGGTAGTCGGGCTTGCAACCGGTATGGGCTATATTACCTATGCTGTACTTATAACGGTAATCATCGGTCTTACCCTCTTTCTTCTATCCCGTATCAGCTTTGGTGATAAAAAGAATATAAAGAAGGAGCTTCGCATTACAATTCCGGAAAATCTGGACTATACGGACGTATTTGATGACATCTTTAAAAAATATACCAAAAATGTCACTCTTACAAAGGTAAAGACTACCAACTTAGGAAGTATGTATGATTTATACTATGAAATTGAGCTGCTGGACGGTAGTAAGGAAAAAGAAATGATTGACGATATCCGCTGCAGAAATGGTAATCTTACAATCATCTGCGGCAGGATACAGCAGACTGTTAACATGGAATTATAAGATAGTAAGAAAGGAAAAGGGGCGAAAGGTTTTCCTGACAGCCCTTTAAAGGTAAAATACATGGCGATACGACCCAAGCTAAAAAAAGGCTTAAGCCTTATACTAATACTAAGTTTGCTTTTATTTACAGGCTGCACCAATAAAAAGGACAGCTCCTCCGGTAAAACAGCTTCCAATGCCCAGCAGGAAACTCAGACAGAAAGCAAAGCTTCTGTTGTAAGTACTGTCAAGGAAACCACCGGAGAATACAGCGATAAGGATTTGGATGCTTCCTGGGATGAAGCTTCTGCCGTAAAAATAACCTTCGACAAACAGAACATAACCAGTAGTGATAACAGTGTTACGGTTAAGGATAATACTGCCACCATTACAAAATCCGGTACTTATGTCCTAAGCGGCACTTTAACTGACGGCAGCCTTATTGTAGCAGCCGGTGATAAGGATGATGTCAGAATTGTATTAAACAATGCCGACATGACAAGCAGTACCACTGCTCCAATTTATATAAAAAACGCTAAAAATACATATCTGATTCTGGCAGAAGGAAGCAAAAATACCATAACAGATGCCGCAAAATATCTATATGCCGATGCTGCTGACGATGAGCCCAGTGCAGCGGTTTTTTCAAAATCCGACCTTACCATTAACGGAAGTGGTTCCTTAAATGTAAAAGGTAACTATCACAATGCCATACAATGCAAGGATGATTTAAAAATAGTAGACGGAACCCTTAATATAACCTCCGTGGATGACGGTATAGTCGGAAAAGATTCCCTCTCCATTAAAAGCGGAAATATCACGGTGAATTCTACCGGGGATGCCATAAAGGCCTCAAATACCAAGGATACCAGCAAAGGCTTTATTATCGTTGACGGGGGTACCTTTCACATTACCAGCGGAGCTGACGGCTTTCAGGCAGAAACGAGCCTTATAGTAAACGACGGTACCTTTGATGTGACCACAAACGGCGGCAGTGCTAATGCTACAGCTAAAGCAAATAATGACTTTGGAGGAGGTTTTGGAGGAAACGGCGGCCAGAGGCCATCCTTTGGAAACCAAAACGCTCCAAATGGCAATAGCAGTAATGACGGCAATACAACAGATTCTGATTCGAATTCCAAGGCAGACATAACTTCCCAGGCAACAGCCGAAACGCCAAAAGAAAATAGCTCTGCCTCTTCTTCAGAGACTGAGAAATCCAGTGCAAAAGCCTTCAAATCTGCATCTGTTTTAACTATTAACGGCGGTACCTTTACCGTAGACAGCTCTGACGACAGCTTTCACAGTAATGGCACTATTACTGTTACCGACGGCTCCTTTACCCTCTCTTCGGGAGATGATGCCATGCATGCAGATTCAGCACTTACTCTTTCCGTTGGTAAGCTGACTATTAAGAAGAGCTATGAAGGCCTTGAAAGTGAAAATATAATCATTAACAGCGGTGATATTTCCATTAAGGCAAGTGATGACGGTATCAATGCTTCCGGCGGCAGTGAAAGCTCAGAGACAGCCGGGGGAAGCGGTCCGGGAGGCCAGGAATCAAGCGGCAGTGCAGCACTTACGATTAACGGCGGAACCATTACGGTAAATGCTGACGGAGATGGCCTGGATGCCAATGGATCTGTTACGATAAATGACGGAACCGTCTATGTGTCCGGTCCTACCAATGACGGCAATGGCCCTCTGGATTTTGATACTACCTTTGCAATGAATGGCGGAACCCTCATTGCTGCCGGAAGCTCCGGTATGGCCCAGGCTCCTTCGGATGAATCCAAGCAAGCCTCCGCTGCCTATATTTTTGACAGCAAACAGACAGCCGGTACCAAGCTTACTCTAAAGAATGAAGACGGTAAAGAAATTATATCCTATACCCCTGAAAAGGACTATCAATATTTTCTGATATCCTCTCCTCTTTTAGAGAAAGACCAAAAATATACCCTTTACTCCAACGGCACTTCCGTATATACCTTTACTATCTCCGATACAGTTAATGCCAATACGACCATTCAAACCACCGGAGGACCCGGAGGCTTTGGCGGCGGACAGAACGGCGGTCCTGGCGGCGGTCGGGGACAGGGTAATGGAGGGCCTGGCGGAAGCAGTGATAACAGCCAGAACCAGCAGCCAAATACAGACAGCGGAAATACTCCTCCCCAGGCACCGGACAATGGGAATTCCGGTACGGACAACAGCAATTCCGGTGTAAATAACAACAAATCCGGCACAGACAGCAGTTCCGGAACCTGATAGAATGAAATAATAAAATACCATATCTTTTAAATAAATACATTAAAGGATATGGTACTTTTAGAGTGATTTAGAATAAGCCTTAAACGCCTTAAGCATCTTCTATTCCTGCATTTTATTCGGATACTAATAATCTATTCATAATTCTCCTTGTCTGCTTATCAAGTACCCGTTCTCCTTCTTATTTTCCGTAGAAGGCAGCCCATTCCTCTTGTTTAAATCCAACCAGTACCTTTTTTTCATCAACAATCATAGGACGTTTTACAAGCATTCCGTCCGATGCAAGAATTTCGTACTGCTCCTCTTCTGTCATACCGGGCAGCTTGTCCTTAAGCTCCTTTTCCTTATATACCAGACCGCTGGTATTAAAGAAGCGTTTCAGGGGCAGTCCGCTTCTATTATGCCACTCCTTGATTTCCTCAAAGGTTGGATTATCTGTCTTAATATCTCTTGCTTCATAGCTAACCTGATTATCATCCAGCCATTTCTTTGCCTTCTGGCAGGTTGTACATTTGGGATACCATAAAAATAACATAAAATTTCCTCCATTTCTTTTGTTCATAGAAAGCTAGGCTCCTTCCATTTCTTTGGTTAATAGAAAGAAAAATTCCTTCCGTTTTCCCTGAGCCAATTTCTCCTTTCCTTATAGTCCGGCAGGATTTTTTCTACCTCCCGCCAGAAAGCAGGTGAATGATCCATATGCTTTCGATGGGCCAGCTCATGAACTACTACATAATCAATAACTGTCTCGGGCATCATCATAAGCTTCCAGTTAAAATTGAGATTCCCTTTGCTGCTGCAGCTGCCCCATCTGGTTCTTTGCTCCCTTACCGTGATTCTTTGGTAATCTGTCTGCATTATTTTGCTGTAATAAGCAGTTTTTTTAAGCAGGGTTTCCTTCGCATACCTGCGGTACCAGTCCGTGATACTGTCTCTGATTAAAACGCTGTCCTCAGACCCGGTCTCTACCGTAAGGCTCCTGCTCCCGTCCGGATGCTTTCTATAGTAAAGTTTGACTGAATCCTTACTTCCCTTTTTTACAATAAGTAAATTTATTTCCCCTAATACGAAGGGAAGCACTGCACCATTATAATATAGCTTATCATAGCTTCCGCCCTTTGGTATTGTTTTATTACCCTCCGGGCAAAATTCCTTATATTTTCTGTATAATTTTAATTTATTATCTTCTATGAGCTTTTTTATATCTGCATCCGGTATAAAATCCGGGACACGGGCATTTATTGTCCCTTCTGCCTTTATCTCAAGGCTGATGGTCCTTCTCTTTGAATATATGATTCGTACAGGAAGTTCTTCCTGTCCGACAGTAAAAGTTACTTCTGACAGCAGTATCTTCCACCTCCTTTTTAAATAATGATTTTTTATAACCTGGATTCGGATGTCAGAATGTCGTGTACCTGCATGGTCAAATGCTGAGATTGACTTACGATATCCGAATCAAAATTAAAATTTTTTAAAATCCATTCAGCTGGTATTATAACATAACTTAGCTTCATTATCCAATTATAAAACAACGTCAGCATGGGTATTCTAAGATTGAAGGCAATCAAACGCATTTAAAAATATCAAATCCAGGATTTGATATTTACGAAAGGAGTTTAAATGAAGGTAAAAGATATTATGTCAACAGATATAGCATGTGTCAGCAGCAGCGATAGTGTAGAAAAATGTGCACAATTAATGAAACAGCATGATGTTGGTTCCATTCCCGTATGCGATAATGAAAAGGTTGTCGGTATTGTTACAGACCGTGATCTGACCTTGCGCAGTATTGCCGAAAGCCAGGATTGGAAGAGCCAGAAGGTTTCCGATGTTATGACAAAAAGTCCTTCTCTTGGAAGCCCTGATATGAATGTAAGGGATGCTGCTGAAATTATGAGCAGGGAACAGATCCGACGGCTGCCTATAGTAGAAAACAATTCTCTGGTAGGAATTGTAGCCTTAAGCGATATTTCTCTGGAACCTGCTCTTTCCGACAGTGCAGAGGATACCTTAAGGGATATCTCCAGACCAAATCATTTTCATTAAGACAGGTGAAAGGCTGTTACAATGTGCAAGCATGTAACAACCTTTTATTCTTTTATTTAAACGAATCCTTCCTGTTAGTTAATGTATTTTTAATCTTTTCATGTTATGATAATTGTGCTTTCTTTTTATCAAACGGAAGCATAAGATTACATATTGAGAGAAAGGGAGTTATAAAAATGTATGAAGAACTGAATCAAAGACTGGATGAAAGCCGTCAGGGAATGGACAAATACAATCATCTTGGCAGTAAGCTTTCCGACTGCCGGAAACAATTGGATGAACTGGAATCCAAAAGGGACAATTTAAAGCAGCAGTTTTTAAAAGAGGAAGAAGATTATAACAGCTTGTTTAAAAAAAGCTTAAATAACCTGATTCTGGAACTGTTAAACAAGAAAGAGAAAAAAGAAGCAAAAGAATATCAGGAAATTGCAGCAGCCAGGGTAAAGCTTGACGAAGCTGAAAAGCAGATTGCAGCTCTTCTGCTTACCATACGGAGCCTGGAAGAAGAGAGAGTTAACCTCTCAAGCTGTGAAAGAACATATCGGAAGCTTTATGAAGAAAAGTACCGGCTGCTGTCGGAAAGCGATCCTGAAAATCCCGGCAAAATCAAAGCTGCCGAAGAAAAAATACATTTCTGTGAAAAAAACCTTACCGAAATTAATGAGGCCATCGGAGCCGGCACTTCAGTAATTACGAAAGTAAGGGAAGCAGAAGAAAGCCTAGATAGTGCCCATAGCTGGGGAACCTATGATTTATTGGGCGGCGGCCTGATAAGTGATGTTATTAAGCACTCTCGTCTTGACGATGCCCAAGACTCCATAAATGAAGTTCAGTCCCTTTTACATCAATTTCATTCTGAACTTGCGGATATTCAAATGGAGGAAGATATCAATGTACAAATAGATGGTTTTACGAAATTTGCAGACTACTTCTTTGACGGTGTCTTCTCTGATTGGATGGTTCAGTCAAAAATTAATTCTTCCATTGATGCCGTCGCAGGCTTGGAAACAAAAGTTGACAGAGTATTGAATCAGCTAAAAGGCCTTAAGAGTTCTACAGAAAGCTCCCTGCGCCAGGCAAAGCTGGAACTGGAGAATATCATAAAAAACAGCTGACAGCTCCTTGCCGGAGCGGGTGATTAGCCTTCCTGGCATCCTTAAATGCCCTTATGCCGGGATAATGAAAAGCAGATAACCTGCCAAATAATAGCAGGCTATCTGTTTTTCATTTAAATGAGATTTTATTGGGTTTTCTAAAGCTGTATTAAAGTATATTTACCGTTGTTTATTTCCGTTACCTTTCCCGCTATCCTCTGGTTTAGCATATCCACTGTTTTGTGAGTTGTTTCCTGAATTCCCTTTGGCCGATTCCCCGTTCTTAGACTTTCTGTATGAATTTTCATCGGATTTATCACTTTCATCCTGGTAATTCTCTTCTTTGGATTGTGATTTCACTTTATTTTCATCCTTATCATTTTGATTCTGATCTTTTTCCTCCATTTTTTCCTGCTTCTCTTCTTCCTTTTTTACCTTGGCAGCTTCTTTTGATTTCTTCTTAAGTGCTTGTTTATCGGATTTATCAGAAGCTTTTTGATTCTTTACTATGTCCTTATCAGATTGTCCATTTTCATTATCATCTTTATTATAATTTGCTTTTTCCTTATTTTCTTTATCCTTATTAGATTGTTCTTTGTTAGCTTTTTCTTTATTATATTTTTCTTTATCGGATTTTCCTGATTTTCCCTTATTGGATTTTCCTTTATTATCATTTGCTTTATTACTTTTTTCTTTATTGCCTTTGCCATTATTAGACTTCTCAGAATTTTTCTTCTCAGAGGAATCATTAACTGCTGAAGATTTATCATCTCCGGTTGTCTGTTCTTCCGTTGAACCAGAAGCAGCCCTGGCAGTAGAATCTGCTGCTTTTCTGTTCTTCTTTATTTCTTTCATAATATCTTTTACGGGTTTATCCAGCCATTCCTCCATATTGATACTATTAGGGTCAGCCGCACTTTGCTTTAGCTTTTCAACCAGATTTAATTTACCCGGTGTCACTCCCAGCTCTTTTGCTTCCTTTACGCGTTCAAGCCCTACGCTTGAAACCTCAACTTCCACATTCTCCTTATTTTCCTTAACAAAATCTTTGACTGTCTTACGTATATCCTTCACAAGCCCATGGGATAATTTTGCATTGCCGCTGGAAACTGTAATTACAATACCTCCATCTATGGAAATTGCTGAACCGGTAATTACTTTTGCTTCTGTATTTGTACTATTGGGTATTTCAATAGCTGAACCGGTAACTGCCTGGGTATTGTTTCTTGTGAAATAACCCTCTTTTGAAATCCTTTCTACGGTAGTTAAGATTGCTTTTTCAATAGACTTATGTTTCAAACCTGCTATTTTAATTTTTTCTAATATGATTTTTCCATCATCATTTACCGCTTTTACATTTATTACCTGATCAAAACGGTTCAGCGTGTAATAAATGGAAGGATTTACATCCAGGCTGACATAGGAATATGGTGATGTATATGCCCATGCCACAGTACCGGAACATAATAGTAAGATTACCACACAGGCAGCGCATACTGCCAGTTTTTTTGTAAGATGTAATTTATTCATGATCATACCCTTTTCCTTTTCTTTTAGCAGTAAGCCCGATTCATTGCCGTCTTTCGGTTGATAGGCCGCTTTTTCCAGCAGAATTTCCTGACCAACTGCATAATTTCTATTTCTTACTTTTATTACGCTGCCATCATCAGACAGTACTGCTGCAAATTTACCTTTTATTTCAACTACTAATGATTTCATTGTATTTTCTCCTCTCTGATGTAACGCAGATATTCTGCAAGTTCAAGATACTCTCCGGATAGTATCACTATGGCTGCTATTATATATTTTCGGTGGCGCTCAATAATTTTTCGGGGTACTTTCGTATTTTTTTCAAGAATTTTTACAGGCAGTAATTTTGTGTTTTTTAATACCTTTACTACCATGGAATCCTGAATACAAAAATTTATCACCTTCCCGCAGGCAATTTTCGTTTTTGCGGCCTTGGGAGAGCATTTTGTTAAATCAAAGAAGGAAAAGCCATATTCTTTTAAATTTTCGTTAACGGTTCTGATTTCAAATGCCAGACTTTCCTGTCTGCCGGACTCCATTGATTTTTTAGTGACCGCATGCCGAACCGTATTGTCTTCTTCCTCCTCAGATTCCATGTCAAAAGCAACCGGATTTACAGTCACTTCCGGTTTGTATTTACTCTGCTGCCTGAAATAATCAATTAGCCGCCTTTGCACTACCAGCTTAGCAAAGCTTAAAAAATTTCCTTTTTTTCCGTCATACTCCTTCACTGCCTGTACAAATGCAGTTAGGGCAATTGCCCATTCATCATCACTTTTTGTAATGTAATGCCCTGAAACCTTTGATGCTATATGCAAAATATTTCTTTCATTCTGTTCAATAAAAGTATTTAAAACATTTTCATTCTGAGATGCTTCTAATGCCAGGTGATCCAGTTCTCTCAGGACTATCCCTCCCTTTATCCGCCTTTCGGATTATTTATTACTATTTTCTGATTAATTTATGTCAGATAAATAATAGAAATATGGTACTTATGTAGCAGTTATCTTTTCATTCAAAGAAAAAGTAACTAATTATTATTCAGTTCTTTTAACAGATAAATCACCAGATTTTTATTATTACAGCATTTGGCATAGGGTTTCAGGGGTTCGCCCCCGTACCAGACCCCTGAGCCGTCGGGCATATATCCTCTTCCTATATACATTCTGTGTGCAACTCCATAGCCGCTGTGAAGTCCTACACATACCGTTATGATATTACTGACTTCCGCTGCTTTCTCTTCTGCCGCATCCAATAGCATATTTCCGACACCCAGTCCTCTGAATTCAGGAAACACCTGCAAATCCTCCAGCTCAGGGATATCCCTCCATGCAAACGGACCTTTGTCACTGTTTAAATTCAGAGTGATATATCCGGCAGTTTTTCCGTTGAATTCTGCATTAAATACATATTTTTTACTTCGTTCTTCCACCTTAAGAGAATTCCGATAGTCAAATATCGTCTGATTATTCTCAAATTCCATGGTGCGTATTCTTATCTTTATATCCGGAATGTAAATCATAGACTTTGCTCCTTTTTTGGACAGATTACTCCCTGTTGTGTTTTATGCTCTTATATATGTATATTCGATATGCGGTTAGATTTTTTTGGGGTAGATGTAACTAATTTTTTGCAAAAAAAAGCAGCCAGAAAGTGGTATGCTTTTCCGGTTGCTTTTTCGGTTGCTTTTTTATTTTCTTACTGTTCCTGATTGCTTTTCCTTCTTATATTCATCCTATCCAGTCATTATCCTATGCGCAGCTTGCAGGAATCTCTGAGTACAAGGGCAGGTGACAGGCGGAAGACTCCTCCCTGAACCCGCTCTTCGCTTTGCATCAGCCGTATAAGTTCCGTTATAGCATAAGTACCAAGCTCTGCCACAGGACTGTGCACGGTAGTAATGGCTGGTGTATTGTATCTGGCAACTGCATTATCATCAAATCCTACCACACTGATATCATCAGGCACATTTATCCCCGCTTCCATAAGAGCTCTCACACAGCCCCAGGCCATCTCATCATTTGCGCAGAAGAAAGCTTCCGGAAGCTTCGTTCCCTTTAGTAAAAAAACCCTCATTTCGCTGTAGGCTAAGGTTTCTTCAAAATAGGCCCTTAGGATTATGGACTCATCAATGGGAAGGTTATATTTTTTTAATACGTTTTCATAGGCATTGTAGCGGCATTCATCATCAAAATTAAAAATACCGTGGAAAAAGCCGATCCTTCTATGCCCCTGCTTTATCAGGTATTCCATAGCAAGGGTCGCCCCTTCCATGCTGTCTATGATGACACTGGACATCTGCTCCCCACTGTATTCACGGTCAATAAACACAAGGGGCATGCGTGCCATGGCAAGCCGGTCAATATACTCCTGGGATAAATGCTCATTTAAAACAATCGCACCCTCTACTCCTGAGGAAATTATCATACTATAGATTTCTTCACTGGTATTTTCATTGCTGATGTAGATATTTAGCTGATAGCCTTTTAGCTTGCACTGTAAATGCACAGCCTGCATCAGGTCTTTATAGAAATCTCCCTGGATACTGGTTAAAAATAAGCCTATAGAGTTCTTTTTATTCGATTTTAAAAATTTTGCATTCATATTTGGAACATAGTGGAGCTTTTCAGCCGCGTCCAATACCTTTTGACGGGTCTCTTCGCTTACTACGTCCACATTATTGAGTACATTAGACACAGTGGATATTGCTACCCCTGCTTCCTTGGCCACATCCTTTATCGTTACCATTATGGTTTCTCCATTCGCCTTTTCTTTTATTCTCGAGGCTGCACCTTTTTCTTATTACTTTTATATTTATTACTTTTTTTATTCCTTTATAATCAGTGGGTTTGAAGGTGAAATAGTTTTCACTATCTATCAGAATCCCTATCTTATCAGGAATCCATGTCAGGGCGTAAACACGAAACCCTCACTGGCTCCTTCCGGATATTTCGCAGCTGTCTTCTGTGTATTCACAGTATGCTTATAAGATTGTGTATGTACAGATGCATAAATTGTATCCTGATTATACCCCACAAATTCCACAATGTCAATTTCTCCTGAAGCAAGCCAGGAGCTGAATTCCCAGCCTGCCGGAAGCCACCTGACAGCAGCCAGGTCCTCTGCCTTTCAGAAGCTTCCCCCTGACATCAATTTTACCTGTAATAAAATAATAAAAGCCTCCGGGAATCCTTTATATCAGGATAACGCCCAGCGGCTTTCATAATATGTTCTTTTTATTTTTTAATATTGCTACCATCCATTTTCAGACTGCTGCCGCCATCACCGCCGGTTCAGAACCTATTTGGTTTAAAATCTATTTGGATCAAAATCTATTTGGTTCAAGACCGCAATTTATGCAATCATTAAATAGGCGGCATATTTCCTTGTCAGTCCCAGATAAGCATTCCTGTTTGTTATTTCATACAGGGAGCACGCCTTATCCACCAGGCACACAATAATGCTTTCCTTATAAACAGGCGGATAAGGTGTCAGCGGAAACATATGCTTTCTTATGATATCATCCTCCAGCTTATCAAGATTCTTGATTTTTAGTGCATTATGCCATGCTGTTTTCGGGTGTCTTAATCCATGGAACCGATGGCTCTTATCCTTCTCATGCCAGTCATAAAATACATAATCATGGAGTAACGCACCCACTACCAAACACTCATAGTTGCATTTAAGGTGCAGAAATCTGGCCATTCTCACACTGTAATAGGCAACTGCTACACTATGCCAGAAGCAGCTGGTTTGATTATGTTGTATATAATCATCTAATTTTTTGTAATCTCCTATGCGTATTAGCCACAATATCTTATGAAGGATTAATTCCTCAGCATTAAAATCCAATTCTTTCACCGTAATAACCATACCCTTTCCGGTACCTGCAGTTCCTGACCTCAGGCACAAATTTTCTTTCCCCATACATACCGTAAACAGGCTTGCGGTACTGCCCATAATCCAGCCCCGATACGGCATTGCCCCATAACTCTTTTTTCTGAATAACCACCAGGTTATTGGATATCATCTTTTATGAAATCCTACAAAAATTAATATACAAATGCTTCAATTTGTGGTATTTTATAATAGTGGCGTCATGTGTTAAACAGGACGTAAAATTTTGGAAACGGAGGGGTTGTTAATGAAAAATACGCGCAAAAACGTTAGACAAGCCATATTAATCATTACTCTTATTATAACCTATTCTTCCTTTTCCGATTGTTTTTATACCGTAAACAATGCAGCAAACAGCAGCAATACGCTTACCAATACAAACAGTTTACCAAGCAACAGCCCCTATGTATTCTATTACCATCTTCCCTCAATGCCTTTAGAAGAAAACTATGCAAGTTTGTTTCTAAAGGTTCCATACCGCCTCATTACATACCGCCTGGGAACCATAACAGGACTGCTCCATGCCTTTTTAACCGATACGGTTTCTATGCTGGTTATCCTGGCAGTTCTTTCTTTTAAGCTTCCTGCATCGGACAAGCCCAGACTGTATTCGCGCCTGCCCCTTAGGGGGCACGGGCCACCTAAAGAAAGACTTATATTTAGTCTATCATAAAAATGTGAATAAAGAATGAATGATTTACTAAATTTTCATTCCGCTGGCTGGGTCCGGGAACATCCAGTCCAGGTTCACCCTGCGTAAAATGTGCAGTAATGATGAAAAATATACAGAAAGAAAGGATTCAGAAATGAAAAACAAGAAACCCGTATTTTTTATTGTTTTAATTGTAGCCATAATTATGTCTTACACTGCAATGTTCGGTGTGCAAATAGGCTCATTTAAAATCAAAGGAGCTCCTGATATCCGTTTCGGTATTGATATCCGAGGCGGTGTGGAAGCAGCTTTCCAGCCAGCTAATCTCGACCGTAAGCCTACCGGCAAAGAATTAGAGGCTGCCCGTTCTATTATTGAAACCAGACTTGATAATAAGAACATTCTCGACCGTGATGTAACAATTGACAAAGAAAACGGATACATTATCGTACGTTTCCCCTGGAAATCCGGTGAAAAGAACTTTGATCCGGATAATGCAATTGCCGAGTTAGGTGAAACCGCTCTTTTGACCTTTAAAGATGATGCCGGTAATGTATTGGTGGAAGGCTCCCATGTCAGTAACAGCTCCCCTGAAATGAATAAACAAACGAATAAATATGTTGTAAGTCTTACCTTTGATGAAAAAGGCACACAGCTCTTTGCCGATGCTACGAAAAAGCTTGTTGGTAAGAATATCAATATTTATATGGATGATACCCTTATTCAGACTGCTGAAGTAAATGAAGCCATCCCAAGCGGCAAAGCAGAAATATCCGGTACCTTTACTTACGAATCTGCAAAGCAGCTCTCCGATAAAATTAATTCAGGTTCTCTGCCTTTTTCATTGGTTACAAAGAACCACAATACCATAAGCCCGACACTTGGTTCCGGTGCATTGGATGTTATGCTTGATGCAGGTATTCTTGCCTTCTCAATCATCTGCGTACTCCTTATGTTATATTACAGAGTACCTGGCTGTGTAGCATGTATTTCCCTGTTGATCCAGACAACGGGACAGATACTTGCTCTTTCCATTCCTCAGATGACCTTGACACTTCCCGGTATTGCCGGTGTTATCCTTTCCATCGGTATGGGTGTAGATGCTAACGTTATTATCTCTGAACGTATCAGCGAAGAAATCAAATCCGGTAAGACTGTACGCTCTGCTATCGCTTCCGGTTTTAAGGGTGCTTTCTCCTCTGTATTTGATGGTAATATTACCGTGTTAATCGTTGGTGTAATCCTTATGATATTTGGCTCCGGTGCAATGCTATCCTTTGCTTATACCCTGCTTACCGGTATATTCTTTAACTTCGTAGCAGGTGTTACGGCATCCAGGCTTATGATACGCTCCTTAAGTGAGTTCGATGCATTACGCAAGCCTTCCCTTTATACTTGCTTTTCAAGGAGGAGAACACTATGAGTAACGAAAAGAATATGAATTCAGCCTTATCTATTACTCCAAGCAGCAGTAAAATTATGCATTTTTATAATAAACGCTATATCTTTTTTGCCATTTCACTGGCAATTATGCTGTTTGGTCTTATCAATGTGAAACTATTCGGCGTACAGTTAGATATTCAGTTCAAGGGCGGTGCCTTACTGAAATATACTTATACCGGTGATATTAAAGCAGATGATGTAGGGGATGCAGCTTCCGATATTCTTGGAAGACCCGTAACCGCTCAGCTAACGAAAGATATGAAAAACGGTGATAAACGATTGGTTCTTAACATTGCCGGTAATTATGGTATGGATGCCAAGGAGCAGGTAAAATTCGATGATGCGTTAAAGGCAAAATTCACTGGAAATTCCCTGGATTTAGCGGAATCTTCCATGGTTGAACCCTTTTTCGGCCATAAATTTCTGACTAACGGTATTATTGCCATTGTTCTTTCCTTCTGCCTGGTAATGATTTACGTATGGATACGTTTTAAGAAAATCGGCGGTCTCTCTGCCGGTCTTATGGCTATCGTAGCTTTAATTCACGATATTTTAGTCGTATTCTTTACCTGTGTGGTATTCAGGATTCCCATCGGTGATTCCTTCGTGGCTGTTGCCCTAAGTATTATCGGTTATTCCGTAAACGATACCATCGTTATTTACGACCGTATACGTGAGAACCACGATCTTCATCCTAAGATAGCGGTTGATACCCTTACCGACCTTTCCATATCACAGTCTATCACAAGATCTATAAATACTAACATTGCCGTATGCTTAAGTGTAACCATTGTATATATTATGGCAAAATTTAACAGCATTGATTCCATTGAAAGCTTTGCGCTTCCCATGGCAATCGGCTCTGTAAGCGGATGCTATTCCACTATCTGTATTGCAGGTCCTCTTTGGGTTATGTGGCAGAAACATAAAGAAAAGAAGTCAGCTGTAAAGAAGCAGAAATAATGAAAAATATTTAAGTTCCCGACAATAAACAGCAGCTAATAGTACTTTGCTACTATTGCTGCTGTTTTTATTTGTATAAAAGATTACAATTTCTTTAAATTTCGCTACGTATTATTTACAATTCCAATTATATGGGATACACTTATAGAATATCTGATATACAAAGTAAAAGTGACTGCTACGGCAGATTAGAAACTACGGTATGAAGCAGCCATAATGAAAGGGTTTTTGATATGAAAAAGAATTATGTTTTAGTTTTATCCTCTGTTGCACTATTGACACTCGTCACCCCGCCTGAACTTAATGTCCTGGCAAATCCCGGTTCAGATCTTATTTATAGCTCTGCTCAGCAAACTGCAACTCAGCAAAATTCTGCCCAGCAAACTGCTGCCCAGTCTCTGGTAGAAAAAGAGGTCAGTGCCGCTCCGGGTTATACCTCTGCTGAACTGCAGAATCTTCTTGACTATAATAAAGATGGCAAATACAAGCTTACAATACATATTCCGGCCGGCAGCTATATTCTTACAAAAGAGCTAAGGATATACAGCAATACAACCATAATAGCCGATACAGAAGCCACGATATATAAAAACCATCAAAAAGGCTCTTTTATTGCCAATGATCTAACGAATGACCAGGGAGGCTATACTACCTCTGAAAATATTACCATTATGGGCGGAGTCTGGGATTCTTCTCCTATCGCAGATAAATTCAAGGGCACCGAAGCCTTCCGCTTTATTCATGCTACAAATGTAACCGTTAAGGATGCAGAAATATGCAATGTACCTGTCAACAGCCATCTGATTACCTTTGCAGGAATTAAGAATGGGCTCATTGAAAATTGCAAGCTTCATGGCTATGATGGTGAGAAGCCAAAGGAAGCCATCCAGTTGGATATTGTCCATGATAATGTTGTTGTACCTTCCAACCAGTCAAAAATTATCAAATATGATGACCTTCCCTGTGACGGTGTCATAATACGCGGTAATGAAATTTATGACTATCCCAGGGCAATCGGTTCCCATACTTCAATTAAAGGTGTATTCCATAAGAATGTAACAATAACGGGAAATACCCTTCATGATCTGACAGAAGCCGGTATTAAAGCCTATAACTATGAAAATCTTGAAATCAGTAAAAATAATATTTACAGAGTTGGGGTTGGAATCTTAGCCTATACCTATATCAGCAATGAATCCAACCACTATCTGGAGGCCTTAAGCACTACTGTGAAAGAGCCCCTTCCGGAAAATTATAATATTAAAATAACCGACAACACTATCAGTGATACCACGAAATCCACCTCCTCCGTTATTACAAGCTGGGGTGACGGAATCCGGGTAATAGGAAACTATCAACGGCCTATTACCGGAATCACCATAGTAAATAACACCATGAAAAACATCAAGCGCTATGGTGTCTTCATGGAAAAGGCCCCCAGCAGCAATATCCTGGACAATACTATCTCAGGTACGGCAAGCACCGGCATTTATATGATCAATGGCTGTGATACTGCGACCGTCCAGAATAATACTCTCGAAAATCTCGGATCAGCTGGCGGAAGTGCCGGGGGAATCGGATTACTGAATTCAAATAATGCTGTAATAAATAAGAATACCATAACCAATCCGGCTAAAAATGGTATCTATCTTTCCAATGCCAGCAGTTCCTGCAGCATTACCAGCAATATGCTCTATTCCAGTGGCGGAAATGCAATCGCAGCCTACACTAACAGCGATAATGCCAATATTTATGGCAACTATATCTCCGGTTACTCTATGAATGGAATATATGCCTATGATACCAACTCAGCTGATATCAGTCAGAATGAAATCTATGGCAATGATGCCGACAGTACTGTCAAGGATGGCATCCATATTCAGGGTATCAAGGATATTGACAATGCCTTTTCATTGAAGAATAATTATATCAGTTACACCAGCCGTTATGGTATCTATGTCAATGCCAATAACAGCCTCATAGAAACAAATACTGTTACAAATTCTATGAAATATTCTATTTACCTGGACAGCAACAGCATGGGAAGTAAATTATTTGACAATAAAATTGACAACAGTATCTGGCAGAATTAATTAAATTTTTGAATATACTGAAAAGCAGCGGTACACTTATGTGGTTGACCGCTGCTTTTATTATTGCTGATTATTTTCGTTTTTCTTTTAATATATCTCTTTTTATTCTGCCCTGAGTTATTCTGCCTTGCGTTATTCTGTCCTAAGTGCTTCTATTGCATTCTTTCTGGAAGCCATTCTGGCAGGAATATGACCGCCCAAGACTGTCAGTACCGTACTGATAACGACCAGAATCACCGCATGCTCTATTTGAAGATGTGCTACATCGGTAAGCTCCGTCATTTTATAGAGTATTGTATTTATCGGAAATGTCGCAAGCCATGCCAATATAACACCAAGTATTCCTGAAAATACCCCAAGTATGGCAGTCTCGGCATCAAACACGCGGGTAATATCTTTCTTTCTGGCTCCTAACGCCCTTAAAATACCGATTTCCTTGGTTCTCTCCAAAACAGAGGTATAGGTTATAATCGATATCATAATAAGGCTTACAACCAGGGAGATACCGGCAAATGCAATTAATACAATTGTAATACCGTCCATAATACCGCTGGTCAGGCTTGACATAGTGTCCGCAAGGTCCGTATAGACCACCTGGTCCTTGGAAGCTTTTCCTTCATTATACGTATCCAGATAATCCGTTACGGCATCCTTGGCATCAAAATTATAAGGATAGACCATGATAACATATGGTGTTGCGCTTCCTCCCAGATAGGCCAGGAATGCTTCCTTGGAATCCTCTGTCAGTTCTTCATTGGTGATGATATTCTTATCACTCTTTTCCTGGGCTTTTACGATAGCAGAATCCTTAGCACTATCTATAAC
>JAEYPZ010000131.1:0-2603 GCA_023410275.1 Bacillota bacterium | reverse complement strand
GCTGAAGTACCGGATCAGGCTGTCTGGATGCGAAGGTGTCCGCAGGAAATACCAGCAGCGGAATGTTATTGACGGTAGCAGTGGCACAGGCCGTCACCATATTGGCAGCGCCAGGTCCTACTGAGGATGCACAGGGAATAATTCTTCTGCGCTGGTTCTGTTTGGCAAATGCGATGGCTGTATGGCACATCCCCTGCTCGTTTCTTCCCTGAAGAACCCGAAGCTGTCCCGGATTTGTATCCAGAGCCTCTCCCAGACCAACTGCAATTCCATGGCCGAAGATTGTAAAAAAACCTTCAACAAACTTAATTTCTGTTCCATCCACTGAAACATACTGGTTATCCAGGAACTTTACAAGTGCCTGTGCTGTTGTCATTCTTATTGTTTTTGACATGTTCCGCTCTCCTTTATATTTTTATACACGGGCGATCATCTCACCGAATTTTTCCTTTTCCTCTTTTATAAATGCATGCACTTCTTCTGGTGTGGGAAGAGAGTCCGAGCAGTTATAGCTCTTTACCATCATGGACGCTTCTGCAGAACCAAATTCCAGGCAGTCAATAATATCCCAGCCCTGATACAGACCATACAGGAAACCGGAGCCATATCCGTCTCCGCCTCCAAAGCCCTTTCTTGCCTCTACCGGGAACGGTTTAATGGAAAATGACTGGCCATCACGAGTATATGCAGTAGACCCCTTCATACCATGCTTGATCACTACGATTGCTGCATGATATCCCTGCCATAAAGCAGCGCTTTCTTCATCTGTCATACCCGGTTTAATCAGATTTTCTGTCAGATCAAATTCTTCTCTTGATCCCATAATAATATCCGCTTCTTTTGCAACAGTTGAATAATATATGGATAACTCATCAGTATTTTTCCAGTTATATGCCCTGTAATCAATATCAAATATAATTCTTACGTCATTTCTCTTAGCCAGCATCACCGCCTTAAGAGCCGCCTCCCTTGACGGACTTTCAGCAAGTGCAGTACCTGAAATTAAAATGGCTTTTGCCCTTTTAATGTATTCTTCGTCGATGTCTTCCACACTCAGCTGTAAATCAGCAATGCAGTTTCGATACATCAGAATGCTGCTTTCGCTGGAGGACAGCATTTCAGTAAAAGTAAGTCCCAGCTTTTCTCCGTTTTTGCACTTTGTAATTTGGGAGGTATCAATCCCCTGTTCGTTAAAATAATCCACTACAAATTCGCCGAACTGGTCATCAGATACTTTTCCGATAAACCCAGCTTTCATACCATGCCTTGTCACGCCTACGGCAATGTTGGCAGGAGAACCGCCCACAAATTTTTCAAACATGTGAACCTTCTTAAGCGGTTTAAACTCTTCCTTCACCTGCTCATTGTAAGCAGGGTTAAAATCAATGGCCACTCTGCCAAGAAGTATTAAATCAAGCTCTCTGGCTTCGTTAAATTTTATATATTCCATCGTTACACCTCTCCCATCTGTTTGCGTGCTTTTTCGCTCATCTCATGTGCCTACATTATACCACGCACGCACTCCGCGTGCAAGTGATTTCGCTTACTTCATAAAAAAAATCAGGATCTGTTTTTTATCCGTAACAGACCCCTGATTCCATGGTGATTTTAAATATTGTATTTTGTTTTAATAATAATATCCGTATAAAAAAATTCCTGCTCTTTTCCGCTTCCAGCCTGCATGATATCCGTGAGAATAAACAGGGCACGGTACCCTTGTGTATAACCGTTCTGGTCAATGAGAAAGTCCGCAATTCCTTCTTCCAGCGCTTTGATATTTCCCGTGGTCATATCATAGATAATAATATGGGGCTTTTTATCCAGTTTCAGCTCATCAAACGCCTTTTTTACGCCCCCCTGGCCTCCTGAGAATATCACCGCACCCTGGAGATCCGGATAAGCAGTCAAAGTGTTTACAAGAATTTTTTCCACCTCTTCCTTTTCATCAAAGCTGCTTTGTACTCCTACAAGCTCAAGCCCCGGAAATGTCCTCTTTATCTCATCCACAAACCCATCTACACGCATACTGTTAACACTATTCCCAAAATATCCTGTAATAGCGAGAATCTTTCCCTGTCCACCAGTGAGCATTCCCATAAGCCCGGCCGCCGTGCGTCCGCTTCGTTTGTTGTCCTGGCCTACAAAACAGCTTCGTTTTGTCCCTACAATATCCGTATTAAACGTTACGACTGAGATCCCCTGCTCTATCAGGGAATTGATTTTATCCCTTATTTTATCGCACTCTACAGGCATGATCGCAATGCCTGACACCTTGTTTTTTTCCAGCCTTTCAATGGCTGCAAGCTGCTCTTCCTCACTTACAGTGACGCACTCCTCCATTACAAAGACAATTCCTCTTTTTTTCAATTCCTTTTGTGCATCTTCTAACCCTTTTCTGATGGGAATCATAAATGACGATTTAGCCAGCTGGGTTACAATGCCGATTTTAACCGATTCCTTTTTTACTGCCGTCTTATCTTTTTTCGGCACATAACCGATTTCGTCTGCAATCTGAAAGATCCGCTCTTCCACTTCCTTGTCAATCCGCCCCCGTTTATTTAACGCGCGGTCAACAGTACCTCTGGACACACCTGCCCGCTCTG
>JAEYPZ010000101.1:0-8465 GCA_023410275.1 Bacillota bacterium | reverse complement strand
GGAAGATAATATTTCCCCTCTTTAAAGGGATCTGTTTCCCGTCTGCCACCACGTCAATGACTCCCTTGTCAACGCAGACAAATTCCCAGAAGTCGTGGCTTTCACCGGGAAAAGTGAAATTGCTCATGTATTCAAAATAGTGAACAGTTATAATCTTTTTAATGACAGCTGAGGGACGGAGCGAAGTGCTTTTATAGGCCATGGGTTATCCTTTCTTTTGATGTTTATTCTTAAAATCAGTATACCACATTCTTCTGTAAAAATGAAAGAAGAGTACGATCGTGTAAATAAAATAATAGATCGTGTAAATATTTTTATAAGCATATTCATTATACTGAGGATAGTAAATTTCAGGAGGTAACAGCAATGAACGGAAAACCAGTTCTGGTGATTATGGCTGCAGGTATGGGCAGCCGTTATGGTGGATTAAAACAGATAGACCCTATCGATGCATATAGGAACAAGATCATTGATTATTCAATTTTTGATGCGGTTCAGGCTGGATTTGAAAAGGTTGTTTTTATTATTAAGAAGGCCATAGAGAAAGAATTCAGGGAGAACATTGGAGACCGCATAGCGTCCAACGTGAAAGTGGAATATGTATACCAGGAGCTGGATCGGCTGCCGGCCGGATATCAGGTGCCGGAGGGACGGGTGAAGCCGTGGGGAACCGGTCATGCTATTTTATGCTGCCAGGATGTGATTGACGGACCTTTTGCCGTGATTAATGCGGATGATTATTATGGAAAAAGCGCGTTTGTGTCCATATACAATCAGTTGTCAGAGATTTCCGACGGTGAGATGTATCAGTATACCATGGTAGGCTACCGCCTTTATAATACCTTGACGGAAAATGGTCATGTGGCAAGGGGCGTGTGCACCATCAGTGAAGATGGAAAGCTTGTAGATATTCATGAACGCACCAGAATTGAAAAGCAGGGAGATAAGGCGAAATTTACAGAGGATGACGGCAAGACCTGGACAGAACTGGGCGAGGACACCGTTGTTTCCATGAACATGTGGGGATTTACAAAAAGTATAATAGAAGAGCTTGACCAGAGGTTTGCCGTTTTTCTGGATAAAGAACTTCCGGGAAATCCGTTAAAATGTGAATATTTCCTTCCTTTTGTGGTGGATGAACTCTTAAAGGAATATAAGGCGGAGGTTACCGTTTTGAAGAGTGTGGACCGTTGGTACGGTGTCACTTACAAAGAAGATAAGGAAACGGTGGTAAATGCAATCAGGGAACTTAAGAAAACAGGTATTTATCCGGAAAAACTTTGGGAGGAACAGTAATGGGAGAAGCACAATGTAAAAAGATCGGGGAGGCCATTAGTCTGCTGGCATTCCAGGGAGAAGTGGTTTCATGTGAACGTTATGGAAATGGTCATATTAATGATACGTTCCGTTTGGTCTGTGTAGACAGGGGAGTAATAAAGCCTTACATCATACAGAGAATCAACAATGAGGTATTTAAGGATCCGGTCTCTCTTATGAAAAATATCTCAGGTGTCACCTCGTTTCTTCGTGAAGCGATTATTGCTCAGGCTGGAGATCCGGACCGGGAGACGCTAAATATTGTTAAAGCGCGGGATGGAAAGGATTACTGTCAGGACAGCGATGGGAACTATTGGAGAGGTTACCTTTTTATCGAGGGGGCGACCACCTACGATAAGGTGAGAAATCCGGAAGACTTTTACCAGAGCGGCAAAGCCTTCGGTCGTTTCCTGTGCAGACTGGGAGAATACCCCGCCGGAAAACTGACGGAAACCATCTTGAATTTTCACAATACACCGGTTCGCCTGCAAGCTTTTAAAGAAGCGGTCAAAGCGGATGTCTGTAATCGGGCTCACCTGGTCAGCAAAGAGATAAATTTTGTACTGGACAGGGAAAGCGAGGCAGATACTGCAATGAAACTGCTGCGAGAAGGCCGGCTGCCGCTCCGTGTAACTCACAATGACACCAAGCTTAACAATATCATGATTGATGACCAGACTGGTGAGGCTTTGTGTGTCATTGATTTAGACACCATTATGCCGGGGCTCTCTATCTTTGATTTCGGTGATGCCATCCGGTTCGGAGCCAATACCGCGGAAGAGGATGATCCAGATTCCAGCAAGGCATCCTTATCTCTGGAATTGTTTGAAATCTATACGAAAGGCTATATGGAAGGCTGCAAAGAGGTATTGACGGCAGAGGAAAGAACAATGCTCCCTATGGGTGCTAAATTAATGACTTATGAATGCGGTATGCGTTTCTTAACAGATTTCCTTCAGGGAGATACCTATTTCCACACCAACAGGGATAATCACAACTTAGATCGTGCAAGAACCCAGTTTGCTCTGGTAGCAGATATGGAGAAGAAGTGGGTGGAGATGGAAGAAATTATAAATAAATATAAATGAGGAAAGAAAGGGGATAACGGATGAAAATACTGGTAACAGGCGGGGCCGGATATATCGGCAGCCATACCTGTGTAGAGCTTTTAGAGCGGGGATATGATGTGGTTGTGGTGGACAATCTATCAAACTCTTCAAGCGAGTCATTGAAAAGAGTAGAAGCAATTACCGGCAGACAGGTAACTTTTTATAAGGCAGATCTTCTGGACAGAGACGCGCTGGAAGAAATATTTAATAGGGAAGCAATTGAGGCAGTGATCCATTTTGCGGGTTTAAAGGCAGTAGGAGAATCGGTCTCAAAGCCTTTGGAATATTACCATAATAACATTACCGGGACTCTTGTTTTATGTGAGGTCATGAGAGCTCATGAAATAAAAAAGATTATTTTCAGCTCTTCTGCCACTGTGTATGGAGATCCGGCCTTTGTTCCCATCACAGAGGAGTGCCCAAAAGGAAGCATCACCAATCCCTATGGTCAGACCAAGGGTATGTTGGAACAAATTCTCACGGATCTTCATACTGCGGACCCAGAGTGGAGCGTTATTATACTTCGCTATTTTAATCCAGTGGGAGCTCACGAAAGCGGGCTGATTGGTGAGGATCCGACTGGAATTCCCAATAACCTGGCCCCCTATATCACTCAGGCTGCTGTAGGAAAGCTTAGAGAAGTCAGCGTTTTCGGCAATGATTACAACACACCAGACGGCACAGGAGTCAGGGATTATATCCATGTAGTGGATCTGGCTCTGGGTCATGTTAAGGCTCTGGAGAAACTTTCTACCCATGATTCCCAGGTCAGGATATATAATCTGGGAACGGGACGTGGATTCAGCGTGATTCAGATGATAGAAGCATTTTCAAAGGCATGGGGAAAATCGATCCCTTATTCCATCAAACCACGCCGTTCTGGAGATATTGGAGAATGCTTCGCAGATGTTTCCCTTGCGAAAGAAGAACTTGGCTGGGAAGCGGAGCGGGGAATTGATGAAATGTGTAAGGATTCCCTGCGGTGGCAGATTGGGAATCCGGAGGGGTACCGCTGAAAGATAGATTAATAATATTTAGGCTTACGTTGAATAATTAACTATTACATGGTAGAATAACGTAATAGAGAACAGAGAGGATAGGAGTGAATAACTTGGATTATAAGACATTATTGCAAAAAAAAGAATACTATGAACAGATTAAGGATTCACTCCCGGAAATAACGGTAAAAAGCTACGCAAAGGCGTTTGAGCTAGAATATACCCACCATTCTACAGCCATTGAAGGGAACACACTTACCCTGCTGGAAACCAAGGTTGTACTGGAAGAAGGTTTATCTGTCGGCGGCAAAATGCTCCGTGAAATCTATGAAGTTATTAATCACAACAAAGCCTATCAGTATGTAAAAGACTGTATTACACACAAAAAATCTTTAGATGAGCAGACTATAAAGAATTTACATGCTATTCTGATGGAAAATATCATGTTTGGAGGAATATACCGGAACGTTGATGTATATATTTCTGGTGCAGCACATACTCCTCCAAGCCCAAGCGACATGTATCGTCAGGTGAAAGCGTTCTATCTGGATTTACAGGACAGAGCCAAAGATAATGTTGTGGAGCTTGCAGCATGGACACACGCTGAGTTTGTAAGAATTCACCCTTTTGCAGATGGAAATGGCAGAACTTCTCGATTAATTATGAACTACCAACTGATGGCCAATGGCTTTTTGCCGGTGTCCATTGCTAAGGAAAATCGATTGGAATATTTTAATGTCCTGGAAGCTTATGCAGTAAAAAAGGATATTAAGCCTTTTGCAGATATGATAGCTACACTGGAGGATCAACAACTTGACCGCTATCTTGGAATGGCGAAAAATCGGGAACAAACTTAATGTGTATTTCACATAGATGTAATTACGAGACCGTTTATTCTCAATATAATAGGGAATGACCGGTCTTTTACGTAAACAATAAATTAAATGCTATGATACAGCCAAATTAAGCAGATTGCTAAAAGTTGAATTTAACGGAGGTCTGAGGTAGAAGTAAGCATGAATATATTTGAAAAAATTAAACAGGAAATCATGGCTGACCCAATAAATGAATCCTACACAAAAATGGGGATATCCCCAATATTTAAAGCCTCTGCAGATGCACGCATTGCCATTATAGGTCAGGCACCGGGACGTAAAGCAGAAGCAACTCAATTGTTTTGGAATGATTTAAGTGGAGATCGATTAAGAGCGTGGCTGGGAGTATCCAGAGAGATATTCTATGATACAAACCGTATCGCTCAATTGCCTATGGATTTTTATTATCCGGGAAAGGCAAAAACTGGTGATGCACCTCCCAGAAAAGGTTTCGCGCAAAAGTGGCATCCACGTTTACTGGAGGAGATGCCAGATATTGAAATCATTATTCTAATCGGCAGCTATTCACAAAAGTATTATTTAAATGTAAGACGTGAGAAAAGCTTAACGGAGACAGTACGTAATTTTCAAAAATATCTACCTGAATATTTTCCATTGGTGCACCCTTCTCCTTTAAACCTGGGGTGGCTTAAGCAAAATCCGTGGTATGAAGAGGAGGTTTTACCTGTTTTAAAAGAAATTGTTCATAAGAACTTATAAATCTTATTACCTCGAAAGAGCCAGCCTTTCCTTATCAATGGAAGGTTGGCTCTTTTTGAATACGCTTTTATACTGCTTTTTTAAAACAGTCAGACTTAATAAGGGCAAAAATACCAGCCCATCCGCCTATAAGAAGCACCTCAATTGCGCCAATCCAATGCAGAGTGATATTGCCGTTCGTTGCTGTAACTGCATATATAAGGTGGTGTCCTCCCAATAAAATACAAAGTACAACCGAAATAAGCGAGAGTATTTTTGCATATTCAATGTTACGCCTGATCAGCGTAATAACAATGCCAAAATCAATCCCCACATTCCATAAAGCGATTTCGGCCTGCCAGCCCCGGCTCATTCTCCATACCGAAAAAGTTTCTGCCACATTGGGAAAAAACATTTGCCATACAAATGCACCAATTGTCATTAATAAGAATAGAAGCAAATAAAGATATAAATATTTTTCTTTCCTCACCTTTGTTACCTCCTCTGTGAAATTCGTAGTTTTTTATTTTTCTAAGTTAATCACAATAAAATGCTTCAATTGCCTGTGCAAAAAACTCTGCGGCACCTTCCCCATATTCCTGATCGATTGCCTGCTGACATTGCCTGTTACGGTAGGACTGGGCAACTGCCAGCATCAGGCCCTCTTCTTCTTTCATCTGGCAAACCTGTTTCATGACGAAACCATATTCACCGATAATTGCCTTCACTTCAAATGAATTAAGGTCAGAACCACGTTTTTCTATCAGCTTTTTTCGGATTGTGTCCTCCCGCATTTTATAGCTTTCAGCAACTTCTCTGCTGATGGGATTTTCAAGGGTGGACAAATAAGCATCTTTACCGCCATACCACTCAACTACTTTGGCATATCGCTTTTGCATATCTTCTGAAGATACGGCTTCAATATAATGCTTCTTCCAATGCTCTAAGCTGCCAAATTCACCAATGGCTGTCTGGCGCATTTCCTCCGGCATGCTGTCAAACATAAGCTGAAACATTTTCTCGATCTCTGTTTTGGTAAAAACTGAAAAATCCATTTTGCTGTCTCCTTTCAGAACCTTATCTATGCTGGCAATGAGGCGCTCCATGCGTTCCTTTTTTTCAACCAGCATCTCTCTTTACATTTGCAGAATCTGATTTCTATCAAGTGAAGGGTTTTCCATGACAGTTTTGATATCTTTTAAAGGTATACCGAATTCACGAAAGAATAAAATCTGTTGTAGCCTTTCTAAGGCTCTATCGTCATAAAGCCGATATCCAGCTTCACTTTTGCCTGTGGGTGGAAACAAGCCAATTTCGTCATAATAGTGAAGCGTACGCGCGCTGATACCTGTAAGCTCTGAAACTTCCTTTACGGTTCTCATACGATCTGTCCTCCTGCTCTTAATAAGATAACTATACTCCATAACGTTCCGTCAGAGTCAATCAATTTTTTAAATTATTTGTATTTTATATGTATATAAGACAGGATAAACAGGAAATCTATCCCTAGTAAGACAGGTAGTGTCTACATAAAGCCAAAAGGAGATCTGTTTATGGAAAGTAAATGCAATACCCAGGAGAAATTTAAGGATCTGCAGAAATTTATTGACAGCATGGAAGACAGGAGAGGAGCGTTAATTGCGGTACTGCACAAGGCTCAGCATCTCTACGGATATTTGTCCAATGATGTAATTTTTTTTATTGCTGAAAAGCTTGAGATCCCCAGTGCCAAGGTGTTTGGTGTCATTAGCTTTTACTCCTACTTTACCACAGAGCCAAGAGGTAAATATGTGATCAATGTATGCCTGGGAACCGCGTGCTTTGTAAGAGGTGCTGATGCTATTATGCGAGAGTTTGAAAAGATCCTGAATATTAAGGCAGGTGAAACAACGGAAGATAAAAGATTCACATTATCAGGATTACGATGCATTGGTGCCTGTGGACTTGCTCCCGTTGTGATGGTCAATGATAAGGTATATGGAAGGGTTGAACTGAATCAGGTTAAAGCAATCATTGAAGAATATCAGGAGGAAGCGTGATGGCTAAGTTAAAGACAGTAGAAGAACTGAAAAAGATCAGACAGGCAGCTCTTGATCAATTGGACTTACGGTCCACTGCTGAATCTGAGGATAAGGTTTTAGTCCGGGTAGGAATGGCGACCTGCGGGATTGCCAGCGGTGCCAGATCCACCATGAAAGCCATTTTGGATGAAATTGCAAAGCAGGGACTTGCCAATGTTTCCGTGACACAGACTGGCTGCATCGGATATTGCGCCCAGGAACCGGTGGTGGAAGTTATCTCCAAAGGAATGCCGTCTGTCCTGTATGGAAAAGTGGACGAGAACAGAGGACGGGAAATTGTGATTGAGCATATTAAAAATGGCCGCCTCCTCCAGAATGCAATTATTAATAAATCATTTGAAAACGTGGAATACGGAGGAGGGCATATGAGTAACTACAGAATGCATTTAGTGGTCTGCGGAGGCACCGGATGTACGGCGTCAGATAGTCTTAAGCTGGTGGAGATGTTAAAGGAATCAATAAAGAAACACGAAATAACCAATGAAGTGGAAGTGGTTGTTACCGGATGCTTTGGATTTTGTGAGAAAGGTCCCATCTTAAAAGTTTATCCGGATAATGTGTTTTATATCACGGTAAAGCCGGAGGATGCAGAGGAAATCATTACGGAGCATGTGATAAAAGGCCGTAAGGTGGAACGTCTTCTGTATGTGGAGCCAAATACTAAAAAACGACTGGAAGGACAAAAATCCATTCCCTTCTATAAAAAGCAAATCCGGATCGCACTTAGGAATTGTGGTTTTATTAACCCGGAAGATATTAATGAATCCATTGCGGCAGATGGGTATCAGGCATTAGCAAAATGCCTAACGGAAATGAGTCCGGATGAAGTAATTGACACAGTCGTTCAGTCAGGTCTCAGAGGAAGAGGCGGCGGCGGTTACCCCACCGGTCTCAAATGGAAATATACAAGGCAGAATCAGTCGGATGAAAAATATATTATATGCAATGCTGATGAAGGAGATCCAGGCGCATTTATGGACCGGTCCATACTGGAAGGAGATCCCCACTCTGTTCTTGAAGCAATGGCAATTGCAGGCTATGCCATAGGAGCCCAGTATGGGTATATTTATATCAGAGCGGAATATCCCCTTGCCATTAACCGTCTGGAAATAGCCATTAAGCAGGCAAGGAAACTGGGACTTTTAGGAGAGGATATTTTTTCCACGGGTTTTAATTTTGATATCGGATTACGGTATGGCGCTGGTGCATTTGTCTGCGGAGAAGAAACTGCTCTTATTCATTCCGTGGAAGGTAAACGAGGGGAGCCCAGTTCAAAACCCCCGTTTCCGGCTCAAAGAGGTGTTTGGGATAAACCCTCCTGTGTGAATAATGTAGAGACATTTGCCAATATTCCTCCAATATTTTTAAAAGGACCTGCCTGGTTTA
>JAEYPZ010000004.1:0-152468 GCA_023410275.1 Bacillota bacterium | reverse complement strand
AATTCATTTTCTTAAAGGCGCTGATATAACTTTCCAGAGAAAATTGTACAAAGAGATTAAGGGGAGACTGCATATTGCCCGGTTCCCGAAGAGAACTGGAAAATACGATTAATAAAGGTGAAATTATAAGGATACAAAAGCAGGTTAACAGGATATAAATAATGAGTATGGAAAAGGTGAACTTTTCTGTCTTTTCTGCTGCTTTATATGAAATTTTTCCAGCCATTATAATTCCACCTCCTTTTTGTTTAAAAATATAAGCATAAATATGGTAATGGCTATAATAACTATAAAAGCTGCTACTGAGAAAGCACTTGCCTTTCCCATCATCTGATCCGTAAATGCAATTTTATATATGGTAAACATCAACGTGTTAGTCGATTTTCCGGGTCCGCCGTTGGTCATTATAAAGGAATAGTCAAAGGCTTTCAGACCGGCAATTACATTTAATATCACGTTAATTGTTATAGTCGCTGAAATAAGGGGTAACTTTATCCTTCGGATCAGCTGCCATTCGGTGCAGCCGTCTATCTTACCGGCTTCAATAAGGCTTTCGTCAACGGTCTGAAGCCCCGCCAGGTAAATAATCATTGTGGTACCAAAACCCTTCCAGATTTCCACCAGCGCGATACCGTACAATGCTGTCTTATAATTGCCCAGAATATTAAAGGACGCTCCATCCAAACCGATTAAATTCATTAGGGAGGCTATCATACCGGAATCCGGCATATATACATAGGACCAGATAAAGCCTACCACAATGGCACTGAAAAGTGCCGGAATATAAGCTGCCGTACGAAAGAATCCCTTGCCTCTTAATTTCATGTTAAGAAGCATTGCTATTACAAGCCCGAGCAGATTGCTTCCGATAACGATTGCTAACGCATATATCAGGGTATTTTTAATGGAATTTACCAGGGTACCTTCCTTAAGCAGTGTTGCATAGTTTTTTAAGCCCACAAAGTCATAATTGTAATTTACGCCGTTAAAATTAGTTACACTGTAGAAAAAAAGCTGGAAAACCGGCAGAACCCAGAATACCAGGAACAGCACCAGAGCAGGTATCACAAATAGGTACATTCTGTCCGGGAACACAAGCGCATGACTGCCGGAGGATCTTTTTTTCTTTTCCATAGCCGCTCCTTTCAAGGGGGACAGGGGCCGGCAGTCCCCTGCGGGGCAGACCTGCCGGCGAAGCGGATTTCCCGCTCCTTCCATCCTCCGATAATACAATTATTTTTCGGTATTCAGCTCTTCAAATTTCGACTGCATACCTTTTACAATATCTTCTACGGTAGTTTTCTGTCCGCCGATGCTTTCGCTGAACAGAGTTTCCATTTCATTTTCCGTACCGGCAGGCCAGCCCTGGTTACACCAGTAGAAGGAATTTCCTTTGTTATACAGGTCCAGGAAATCCTTAAATAAAGGATTTACCTTATCAGAGCCGTAGCCATAGGTAACGATGACCTTGCCGGAATCCGCATAGGCCTTGTAAATATCGGATTCACCGTCAAACCACTTCTCCAGTATTGCCTTACACTCGTCAATATGCTTGGAACCGGAATAAATTGCCGGGCCAGCTCCCATGGCCATGGAGGCATAGACCTGTTTTCCTGCTTCATTGCCGGGAAGAGGGAAATAACCTCTCTCGAAGGATACCGCACCCTTTGCCTGGATAGCCGATGCATTGAAAGAACCGTCAAAGGTCATGGCTGCTTCTCCGTCTACGAATTTCTGGATAGCCTGCTGGGCACCCAGTCCAAGGGAATTGGATGCAATATATCCCTTGTCATATAAGGTTTTATACATCTCTAGAACCTTATCCCAGATTCCCTTATCTGTAAATTTGGTTTCACCGGTCCGCAGCTGGTCGTCAAAGGAAGGATTGGATGGATATACAACATTTGCAGCAAGCTGGTAGAGCCCAAACTGCATGACATACATATCCTTATCTCCCATGACAATCGGCTGGATGCCTGCTTTTTTAAGAGTCTCGCAAACATTTAAGAATTCATCCCAGTTTGTAGGAACGGACAGGCCGTTGGCTTTAAAGACATCTTTGTTATAATAAGTTCCAAGTATCGTTACCCCGCCTGGAACCCCGTAAACTTCCCCGTTATAGTTAAAGGATTCAAGTCCTGCACCGCCTACCTTCTCCATAATCTTAAGGTCTGTGAGGGGAGCCAGATAGCCTGCCTTTGCAAGCCCTATTACCGAATTGGCTCCTGCGTATTTCGGCTGTACGAGAATCATATCGGGGCATTCTCCCGAGGCCAGCTTTGTCTTCAGGGATGTATAATACTGATCGTCCGGAAGCTTTGTCACCTCCAGGGTAATATTGGGAAATGCCTCATGTACGAGCTTTGGAAGAACCTCTGTTTCAAAATCATTTTCCGCCGTTGTACCGGAGTACATCATGGTTATTGTTATATTGTCCTTTGCTGCGTTTTCGTTTCCTTTTGAGTCCGTCTTCGTCTCCGTTCCGGATGAAGAGCTCTTGCAGCCGGTCAGGGCGGATAATACCAATACCCCTGTCAAAGCCAATGCCAATACCTTTTTGTGTTTCATAACATACCTCCTCTTAATTGATAACCAAAACAGCTATTTTGTATCTGTAGTAATAATACCATAGTGAGAGTATACTTTTGTTGGGAAGTGTAGTATACTATTGTTAGTTAATCCGGATATGTTGTTTCACAGTATTACCGGAGCTGTACAGAATGCAGGCTTATTTTTACTTATATCAAATTGAAATTCCTTCCGGAGGATAACCCTTATGAGTCTTCGCAAACGTTTTTTCTTTATTTTCATGCTTCTTTCCATTATACCCATCCTCATTATATCCATTTACACCTACGACAGATATATGAGCCTGATTAACAGCCAGACCAACCAGGTTGCGGAAAATATCACGGAAAATGCCGCCTCTACCGCCAATATTACCCTGTCCAATATCAAGCATATAGCCGAGCTGTTCAATTTCGATGCCGGCAGCCAGAAGTCCATTGTGCAGGAGCTACACAAATATACCAAAAGGGGAGAAGGCTACACTACCTACGATGTTTTTGAAACCAACAACAATTTAAAGTTCATCTGCCAGAACCTGATTTTTAACTCTTCCTATATTAACGGTATCTTTGTCTTTACCCCCAGCGGCGAAATACTGGGCTACGGTTACGGCGGTAATATCGACATCCGCTCCGGCTACAGCCCCGTAAAGGATAAATGGTACAAGAAAACCCTTGGCTTACAGGGAGGAATGTACATAGACGGAATTTCCTCCAAGGATTATATCATCCACTCCAAACCATCCATCACCTTTTCCTCCGCTCTTTATGATGTCTATACCAAGGATTTTCTTGGCGTCCTGGTGATTGACTGCACACCGGAGGTTTTCGACCTGTCCAAGGTAAACACCATGCCGGATACGGCCCTGTTATCCATTGAGCAGGGTGCCCAGGTACTCTACAGCAATATTGATACCGTGCCTGCCGATTTCAGCTATACCAAATCCCTTAAATTCCACCGGGACCTGGATTTGAAAGGCCTATCCCTGACAACGGTGTTCAACACGGAGGGTCTTTACCGGGAATTCGGCTCCACAAGAGTGACCTTAATCGCCATATCCATTATCTGTGCCGTAATTTTTGTTATTATTTCCATTATTCTTTCCTCCTATTTAACCAAGCCCATTATCAGCTTAAGCAGGCAGATGTCTTTACGTGGCACCGGCAAGCCGGTCAATGACAGGCACTACCTAAACAGGACGGATGAAATCGGTGTGCTGTACAACGAATACCACCGCATGATCGAGGAACTGGAGCAATATATTAAGAACGAACTGGAAAATAAGCTCATTACCCTGGATTCTCAGATGAAATCCCTGGAAGCCCAGATAAACTCCCATTTTCTTTACAATACCCTGGAATCCATTAACAGTATCGCTGAAATTGAGGGAATCGAAAGCATCAGTACCATGTCCCTGGCTCTGGGCGATATGTTCCGGTACAGTATCAAAACCACCAGTGAACTGGTCACCATAGCGGATGAAATAAAGCATGTAAAGGATTATGTATCCATTCAGCAGATACGGTTTGATAACCGCTTTGAATTGAGGCTTCCGATAGCCCCGGAAATGTACTCCTATAAAATATTAAAGCTGGTGCTCCAGCCCATTGTGGAAAATGCCCTTTACCATGGACTGAAATATTGCAGCGCAGGCAGCTATATCGAGATTAGCGGCTGCCTTGACAGGGATTCCATTCTTCTGACCGTAAGGGATGACGGAACAGGTATGACGGAGGAACGCCTGACGGAGCTTCGTAAAAGTCTGAAGGAAAAGGCTGAATTTACAGAGCTGGGCCATAGAAACAAGCAGAGCATCGGACTTAAAAATATCCATACCCGTATTCAGCTCTATTACGGGGAGGGCTACGGGATGCATATTGAGAGCACGGAAAACCAGGGGACTTCCATCACCTTAAGAGTGCCCTATTTAAACGAAAAAGAATTGAGGTAGCATATATGTATACGTATATTGTAGTGGACGACGAATCCCTTATCCGGAAAGGAACCATAAAAAAGCTGAGTGCTCTAGAAGGCCGGGCAGAATGTATCGGCGAGGCCTCCAACGGCATGGAGGCTCTGAAATTAATGGAGGAGAAGAACCCGGATATCATTATTACCGATATGAATATGCCAGTGATGGACGGAGGGCAATTCCTGCCGGAAGTGACAAAGCGCTATCCGGATAAGCATATCATCGTAATCAGCGGCTATAAGGATTTTGAGTACACCAAGCATGCCATTAAGGCCAATGCGGTGGATTACCTTTTAAAGCCCTTTCGCAGAGAGGATATTATAGATGCCGTGGAAAATGCAATCCGCAGATTTGAAGATTCCTCCACCATTCACAATGAACTGGCTTCCAGCAAGACAGAAAAAGAAGCCGCCCGCTATGAATATGATATTTCAACGCTGAAAAACAGCATACTGGGCTATCATACCACAGAAGTGCGGCTTACCTCGGAAAAGCTTAACTTTATCAATGACACCCATAATCTGGTGCTGGTTACCCTACATTCGGAAGTCCCTCTGAAAGAAGAAGCCCTTCAGAACTTTCTCAGTGAGAATGGTTTCGGAGACCTTGCCCTGTATCTGCAGCATATCCATAACCATAACCTTGGCTTTATGATTTTATTCATGCCCCAGCGTTCCGCTCTCGGAACAAAGGACTTGTGCAGCCAGGTAATACGAAGTCTATCAACTCTGTTCCTGCATACCGGTCAGAAGGTATCCTATGGCATCAGCCTCAGCCACAGCTCCCTGACAGAACTGAATACCGCCTTTATGGAAACGGTGAAGGCTCTGAACCATATGGGAGTAAATGACCAGGGGAAAAGCTTTTTTTATCAGGAAATGGATTATGAGTACAGTATTCCGGTGGAATGGAAGCGTTCGGAGGAACTGCTATTCCGCATTGAAGCCGGCATGGCAGATAAACTGCCGGAACTACTGGAGGACCTTTTTTCCTATCTGGCAGTCCTGCCCGGCTGTACCCTCTATGATGCCAAAAACTACTGCTTTTCCCTGGCAGACAGAGCAAAATGGATCATGACCCAGTATTTCGAACAGGTCGATCCGGGTTCCGTTAACTCCAGCGTTCAAAGCATTTTAAATACCATGTTCAGTTTGCAGGAGATTAAGCAGTATTACCTTCAATTTTTCACCAACCTGTCCCATATCCTGGCGGACAAAAGTATCTATGCCTCCGACAATACGATTGAAAAAGTAAAAGCTTATATCGAGCGTAATTATCAGAAAAACCTGACCATTGAATTCGTTTCCTCCCTGTTCTATATGAACAGGAGTTATTTAAGCCACTTATTCAAGGAAAAGACCGGTGATAACTTTGTCAACTATCTGAATACCGTCCGTCTGACAAAAGCAAAGGAACAGCTTAAGAATACGGACAAAAAGCTTTACTCCATAGCAAAGGCCGTAGGTTATGACAATGTAAAGTACTTTTTCAGAGTATTCAAGAAATACGAGGGTCTGACTCCCGAACAATACCGCAGCAAATACCAGTAAATAAACCGAAAATTTTCTACAGGCTTCCCACTATAAAATACGTTCTGTTCTTAGGGAGGGTAAAGGAAATTTCATATCCTCCCTTTCTGCCCGGTAAAGCGGAGGGCCTGTAAATATCCCCGGTTTCCGGCACCCATATTTCCGGTTCGGAGGCAGAGGCTATCCATACCTTTAACTCTTCGTCCTTGTCGTTGTAATTGGTAAAGTTAAAGATTCTTTTCCCTTCCTTTCTATAACGGGATACTCCGACACCGCAGACCCTTTCCCCGTCATGGATATAAGGGTCTATCAGCCTTGCCGGATAGCTTGACAAGCTGTGTGACATTTCCTCCACCCCGCAAAGTATCTCAAAGGGAAGACTGATTTGTTCTCTGCAATACCGGAGCACCTCGGATATCTTATTCAGCTTCACATGATTCTCAGTGGCAAGCTCCCTTCTTATTTTTTCCCTGAAATGGGAGCCGTCCTTTGCCACCACATCCTTTATCTGTGAATCCAGACTGATAATACATCCGCCGTTTTCTGCAAACCGATTTAAAAGCTCTGTCATTTCTGTTGTCAGAAGTTCTGTAAAAGGCAATATAAATATCCGGAACCTTTCACCGGACAGAACATTAACCAGCTCTTTGCCCTCCACTCTGAAATTCCTGGCGGCATCACTGTGAAATATATCATAATCCAAATTTTTATCTGTCAGCCCGTTGCATAAGAGCTGGAACTGATTATCAATGAATTTGGCCCTTTCATCCGTAATCCATGGCCCCTCCCGCCAGAACCCCGTCTTTACCTGAAGATCCGGTTCAAAGTAATTCCAAAAGGTTTCTATGGGCGTATAAACCAGAATTTCCGCTTCATGCCTTCCATCACTCAGCACCTTCATCATGCGGTTTGCCATCTTTACATACAGGGGCATGCTGTCCCAGTATTTCCATTGGTAAAAGTAGGAGGGTGGAAAATCCTCACTCCTTTCATCCCTGATAGAGTAATAGAACCCGTGCATTATGATGAGATTAATCCCCTGCTGGAACAGCCAGTTGGATATACGAACCATATCCTCAAAGGTAATGTCCCAGCCGGAGGCTCCAAATGCTTCACAGGCTATCCGGCTCTTTCCGTAGCTGTGGCAGGCACTTACCGCAAATTTGGCATCCAGGCTGCCGATACCGTTTCCCAAATGGTCAATGGCAGGAACATGAAAATACTGGTACCCTCTTAGCATATCCCCACCGAAATAGGATTGGGCCGCTATGGTCTCTTCTCCTAAAAAATGCCCCATGGCCTTCATTCCATGCTGATTGCACCAATCATAAATTTGCCCGAAGGTCGCTTCCCCATACATATCGGATATGACATCGTAATAATCAAACCGGAGCTGATTGGAGCGGCCGTCACGGCGAATCAGCAAGGGCAGGTAAGGCACCAGGTCATAGCCCTTTCTTCTGATAAACTCCTCCTGTAAGGTGTCTGTCCAGGGCATGGCATTGCAGAACCTGGTCTCATCCATGAAAATACCGGATATAATTTTGCCAAATTCCTCTCCCATCTGCTCTCGGTACTGCTCATGGGTCTTTTTGATAAACAACCGGATAGCCTCTTTGTTAAGGTAATCCACACATAGCTTTCCAACGGGCTCATAGCTGTCCACCGCCACATATACCGCTGCCAGCTCTCCGTCACTTTTCGGAAGATAGGTTGCTACATCCCCTTCTATCCTGAAATTTTCCTCACAGCCTTTACAAAAAATATACCCGCTGCCTTCCCGTCCCATATCCTTATAGAGCAGGGGCTCCCACTCCTCCTCATATACAGACAGGTTGATATACTGCTTTTCCGAAAGCTTCAGAACGGCTTTCTCTCCCTTTTTCAGCCTGGTGATATCAAACTGCAGAAAATGCTCCCGGTATTTTTCCTCCCTTGTGATGGACCATGCGCAATTACCGCTGGGCCAGTTGTTTTCATCATAAAGCCAGATTTTCTGGCCATTTTCCTTGCAGTTCCCAATAACACTTTTAATCCGTTCAAACCAATCCTGGCTTAAATATTCGTTCTGCAGTCCAAACCTTGAATGCACCACCGGCTGATTGGCATGGATGCGCTTCATCATATTCATTTGCTCGGTGGTCTTTTCGTCGGTTATCTCATCGTTCCAGAACCAGAAGCCCGATATGCTGTAATCAGGGTCCGTGACCGGATTTCTAAAGAATTCTCTGTCCATTTTCCGTATACCTCCTGCACCTTTCTGTACTCTATTATACTAAGACAGGAGTCTCTTTTTGTTATGTGTTTCAGTATACTTTTGTTGGGTATTTCGGAACTCTGATTGGAATATTACCAGCCCACTCTTATAATAAGTCCCTTCGGATCTCCTACCTCCAGATATGACGCCTGTCCGTTAACATCGTCATAGCAGAAGCCATAAGCCAGCCCGTCTATGCTGTGGTTATGCCAGAATTTTGCATAGTAGTTGGCAGGAGCAGCCTGATAATACTTGCTTACATTGTTCCAATCTGCGGTATTTCCATATACATGCCTGTTCAGTGCGGCGCAAACACCTGCATTACTGGCCCCTCCGATTCCTAACAAAATGTCTCTGGTAGGGATGTTGGAATAGCCTGCAAAATAATTGGCATAAGCTCCTCCGGTATTAAAGGGTCCGCTGATGGGGCAAATAATCCGGTAAGGTGCCTGAAGAGTAGCTAATGACTTAAACTCGTTCGGAACCTCATTCTGGAACTTACTAAACAGTCCGGTACGGGTTTCGGATTCCAGCTCTCCCACTGTCCTGTCATAGTTTCCGGTATTATTTACCAGCCTGTGCTGGACAGGGAAACCAAACTGGTCTACTCTGGTGGTGTTACCGTGGTATCCGCTGTCGTCTACTGTAAATTCTACAAAGTCAAAATATACATCCCTGTTAGGGTCCGTTGGATTATTGATATCGGGACCTGCAAAACCATCATTAAAGGTCTTAATATAGCAGGGTGACCCGACACTTAAAAACATTCTTCCCGAGGTTATCTTCGGCAGATTTACCCAGGACGTTTCACTTACCTTATGGTAGATATTTGCATAATTAATTCCGTTTTTGGTCAGATGTCCTGAGGCATCGTTAAGACCGAGGGAAATCGGTACCAGATTACCGGACAAATCCAGATAGCTCCATGCTCCGTTTGCCGGATTGATTCCAATGACTCCCCAGTAAATAGCACTGTCTCCATAGGCACCGTTGGTGCCATTCATTACTTTCACACTGACACCACCCTTGGAGGGAGTTGGTATGGAGGACGCCGCTATGGAATAAATGGAGCCCTGTGTCGCCCCTCCGGAATCGGATACAGGAATAAATGACCACCTTTGGGCATCCGTACCGTTATCCGTATACTGCTGTACCGCTGCTCCGTCACTTGTCTGGGAACTGCGTACATCCATAGCCAGTCCGCTGACCTTGGAAATAACCTTATAATAGCCTCCTCCGCCATCAACAATGCTCCACCTCTGGGCACTGGAGCCATTGTCCGTCCACTGCTGCAATTGAACACTCTTGTCCAGGGAACTGTTCGGCACATCCAGAACCAGTCCACTGTGCATAGCCGTTATCTTATAATAACCGTCCGTTTGCTTTTCCACCTTAAACTGCTGATTTGTCAAGTCATAATTTGTCCATTGATGAAATTTGGCGCCGGCAGCAGTTGATTTATCGGTAACGTCCAATACCTTTCCGCTTACCTTGCTGGTTATCGTGTAAATTCCTCCGTCTTTTATCCCGCCTGCCTGCCCCCTGTATGTAAAAGCAGAAGTGTCATAAGCCGGGGTACCGTTATTATAGGTAAAGGAATATTCAATTACGGCACCTGCTGCCGATTCGATATTCTGTTCATATCTTGCAGCCGCAGAATTGTAGGACATTCTCAGATTTTGCTTACTGCCGGAGTTTACCTTGTAATGAACATCGACCCAGGTAGTACTTACGGTGGACTTAAACCATATGACAGCGTTAGTGCCGGATATATCCACCCCCTGGGTATACTCTGCAGCCGAGGCCTTCACAGAAAAAAGCATTGAAAATACCAAAAGCAAAACCATACTGCACTTAAATAATTTCTTTGTCATCGTTATCCTTCCTTTCTCATAATCTGACATCCAGTAACCTAAACTGTATAGAAATTTGTTAATTGTTATTCTTTTCTCCCCCTCCCCTTCCTTTTTTATAAAATGATACAAAATACTCCCTACAACTACTCTTTCGGAAATTTTACATAGTTTTACAATATATAATCTTGTTATTTTTTGTATATTTTTGGCATATTTATGAACGTAAAAAAGCTCCATAGCATCCTCACGCTGAACTAAAGTATTTAACGGTATTCATAACTTCCGTTAAAAGAGTTATTCAGTGTTTAAGATAGCCATGAAGCAGCTATGATCCGGAAATAATTTGAATATTTTTTTATCTGATACGTTCAAAAGATTTTACCAGGGCTTTTAATAAAACAATTATCAGGAAGCATACAACTCCTGTCAGAACAATGGTACCACCGGGCTTTAATTTCCAGTAATAAGAAAGGGTCAGACCGGTAACCGTAAAGAATACGGCAAGGATAACGGAGCAGAGCAGTGTCATCTTATAGCTTCTTCCCAGCTGCATACCGCAGGCTACGGGTATTACAAGAAGGGAGGATACGACCAATGCTCCGACAGTCCTGGAGGCAATGGATATGGTAAGAGCTGTCAGCATGGTAAAGATAAAGTTCACCAGCCTGACCGGAACACCTGCCAGCCTTGCTGCCCTCTCATCAAATCCGATATAGAAAAGCTCCTTATATAAGAGAAGAAAAGCTGCCAGTACACAGATGCTAACCAATACCACCATGCGAAGTTCCATATCACTTATTGCTACGATACTCCCGAATAGGAAGCTGTTAAAATTTCCGCTGCTTTTGGTAAAGCCGGAAAGAACACCTGCCAGGCCTATTCCTGTTGACATTATAATGGCAATTGCCATTTCCGAATATCTTGGTATCTTTTTTTGAATGAATTCGATGCTCAAAGCGGCAACAATGCAGGCACCGGTTGCCCCGAGTATGGGATTTATCCCAAGCAGGATACCGATTGCCACACCGGCAAGGGAGGTATGGGACAGCGCGTCCCCAATCATGGATTTCCGCTGCAGTACTATGGTCATACCTATACAGGGTGCAATGACTGCCAGAAGTATTCCCACGAGAAATGCCCTTTGCATAAAAGGATATTGTAAGATACTCATGCCTCCACCCCATTTCTCAAAAGCTCTTCTATTTTACCGTCTTCCAGCCGCAATATTTTATTAATCCCTGCACATTCATCCAGACTGCCATGGGTAACCATAAGTATGGTAAGCTTTTCGCTTTCGTGCAGCTCGCTTAATATCTGGTACAGCTGCTTTATGGATTTCATATCAATGCCTGTTGTAGGCTCATCCAGCAGTAAGAGCTCGGGCTTGATTACCAATGCCCTTGCAAGCATGACACGCTGCTGCTGGCCTCCTGAGAGCTCCCCTATCATGGACTTTGCAAATTCCGACATCTTAAGCTTTTCCAGGGCTTCATAGACCTGAAGCCTGTGGCTCTTATTGGGAAAACGGAATCTGCCGATTTGCTTATACAGATTTGCCGTCACGATTTCCTCCACCGTGGCAGGAAAATTCTGATTGCCGTAAGTACCGTTCTGGGCTACATATCCGATTTTACCGCTTCTGATTACTTTCTCAGTTTCCTCACCGAGCAGTCTGACTTTCCCGTGAAGGGGCTTTAACTCTGCTAATATAAGCTTTAAAAGGGTACTTTTTCCCGTGCCGTTCTCACCAGTCAGGGCAACAAAGTCCCCCTTCCTGATACTAGCGGAAGCCTCTCTTAAAATAAGCTCTTTCCCATATGCAAAATCTACATTTTGAATTTCAATTGCCTGCATCCTATACCTTCATTCTCAAAAAGAATAGGAGATAGATACGACTATCTATTTCCTATTCTGCTTCTCTCTATTTACTGTAATGCCTTTAACAGGCTGTTTAAATTTGTTTCCATCACGGAAATATAATCCGCTCCGTTCTTAATATCCTCATCCGATAAGCCTTCCAAAGGATTCAGGACATCGGTCTGTACGCCCACCTCATTTGCAATGGTTTCCGCAACCTTGGGGCTTACCAGCTCTTCAAAGAAAATAACCTTAACCTTATTATCCTTTGCGAATTTAATAATATCCTCCATCTTGGCCGGGTCCGGTTCTGAATCCGGAGACAAGCCTTCGATTGCTACCTGGTTCAGACCATAAGCCTTGCAAAGATAGCCAAAGGCCTCATGTGCTACTATAATATCCTTATTTTGAAGCCCTGTCAAGGATTCCTTGTATTTCTTATCCAATTCGTCGAATTTAGCCGCATAGGTATCATAGTTGCTGTTATAATATGCTTCATTATCCGGGTCTGCTTTTACAAAGGCATCCCTGATGCTCTTCATCTCTTCCTTGGCATACTCCGGATTCAACCACACATGGGGGTCATAGGTTTCCTCTTCCCCATCCCCTTCCAGCAGGCTGATACCGGAGGATGCTTCCACCTTAATCAGCTTTTTATTTCCAAGGCTGTCAAGCACCGTATCGACCCAATGCTCCATACCCGCTCCGTTGTAAATAAATACATCCGCTTCTTCCAGATTGGCAAGATCCGAGGCAGCCGGTTCCCAGTCGTGGGGTTCAATACCTGCCGGAACCATATCCGTAACAGTTACCTTATCTCCTCCCACCTTTACAGCAAAATCATACATGGCGTAAAAGCTGGCAGCGACCTTTAGCTTTCCGGCCTCTTGCTCTGAGGTCTTTCCGGTATCCTGCTTATCCTGGGTATCCTTTGCCGTATCGGAATTATCTGACACCGGAGATACCTGTGGGTCATTTGCATTTGTATTCTTATTACTGCATCCTGCTATAAACACAACCGCCAGCATAACCGCGGCAATCAGGCTGATATATTTTCTCATAGAATGACCTCCCTTTCTCACCGCTATTATTTCGTTTCCCTGTGAAGAGTATACTTTTTCAGGCGCGGACAGTATTTCATGACCTCCATCCTCTCAGGGTGTTTCTGTTTATTCTTTGTAGTTACGTAATTACGGTCATGGCACTCTGTGCATTCCAGTACAATTTTCATCCTCATATCTGTTTCCTTTCCAAAAGCAAATTATTTGCATTTGCGTTTACTGAACTTATCATAACACATTATTTTCATTTGTCAATATATCTTTCCATAAAAATATCTGCCCTTTCCGGATGTTTGCCATCAATCAAAGGCAGATACAGGGAATTCAGCAAAACAGAAAGAAAGACTGAGAAGAATTATCAATAATAATAGTAATAAACATATTCATCCTTGGGCGCCTTCGTCTTTTTGATAACAACATCCTTCAGGCACGGAACTTTGCTGCCCTTATACTCATATTCTCCAATGGTTCCGGTAACGGTAATCCATTCATTCTCCTTTAGGCTGCTGCTTTTATCGCTTTCCGTAATGATGCCATATCCCATTAAATCCAGGGCACAGCAAGTCATAACATACCTTCCCGCCAGGAATTGGTTTGCCTTTAAGTCCTCCATGTGGAATACCTGGGCAGTGTACTGGTACCGTTTTCCCTTAAAATCCTTCAGAAAATCAAAAAGTTCAAAATACCAGCAGCCAAATTCCTCGTCACTGATTAAAATTGCACCATCCCCTGTCTTATTCTTATACTTCAGGGATCTGTCCTTTTCCTCCTCATTAGCAGCATCCCCTGATGAATCATCCGTACTGTCTCCGGTTATTTCTTCCGAATCCTGTACATCTGCTGCAGAATCCCCGTTGGAATCCCGTATATCTGCCGCACCTCCATTGGAATCCTGTACATCTGCCGCAGAATCCCCGTTGGAATCCTGCATATCCCCGTCTGCAGATGCCCCATCCGTATTCCAAGCAGAATCCTCCGTCTTTCCGTCCGCCGTATCTGCGGCATTCTTTCCATACAGGCTCTCCGCTCCCTTACTGCTTTGGGCAATTGTAATATTCCCATTGCCTCCCTCTACGGCCGGAAAGAGAATGGCCAGTACTACCGGCAGCAGATAAAGAAGGTATGGCTTTAGATTGGAATTATGCCTTCCTCTTCTCAGCTCTCCCATCATACTGCAGGCAAAAACCAGCAAAGCAACAACCGCACCCCAGATTCCATAGAGATATCTGGGATGCACATAATAAGTAATCTTGCCTGAAATCAATTCATAGGCCAGGAACAAAGCAAGAGCAAGAACTGTAAACAGCTTAATATAGATTTCCAGATTTTTATTTCCTCTCATACTACCCCTTTCCTGAAAGGGCTGCCTCAAACTATAAAAATTCAACAAGATATGATTCCTGTCCACTTAATCAGAATCAATATTTTGTATGAAAAATTTATTTCTAGACAGCCTCTTCGCTTATCCGTACTTGAAAAAACAGCCTTTGTTTTTTCAACCTATCACCTATCACAATATCAAAATTTCAATTAACGATCCATAACGTCCATAGCTATACTATTAGAATCCATTATATCCAGACTTCGTCTGCCCCATGAATTTTTCCATGATTTTTTTCCAAGAATCTTTCCCATAAAGCATTAGTAAAAACAAATAGGCATCAACTAATACCCCCTCTGCAAATGCCCCGTTTCAATACATTTGCAGGCAGTTTGCACAAAATAGACAGCATGAATGCGCCTATGGAAATGTATTAGAAGTCCTTTTCTCTGAAGCTTTTGTGCTATATCATCAAGCAGATTGTCTGAGTCCACAAGTTATCTGTTTGATGATATGTCCAGCACAAAAGCTTCAGAGAATTAGGACTTCTTATACATTGGAATCGAAGCGTTCATGCTGTCTATTTTGTGCAAACTGCCGTCCCCTTGTGAAAACCTCCCCCTTTGCCAGTCAACTCATTAACATATACCTATTCCCGTCCAGTCCGTTTAGCTTATGCCCTACAGGACAATCCTAACAAAAGTAAAGGTCAGAAACCCCACCGCCGCCGTTAACAGACATAGCTGCAAAACAAACTTCTTTGTCAGTACCTCAGACAGAATAATAAGATTCTTAAAGTCTAACATAGGCCCCATCACCATAAAGGAAAGAATAGCCGGAAATGCAAACTGTCCGTAAAAGCTTCTCCCGATAAAGGCATTGGAAGTGGAGCAGGTGGACATAAAAACAGCTGCCACAAGCATTATCAAAAACTGTATCAAAGCATTCCCACTGATAAACATCTTGATTGTCTGCGGTAAAAAGGTCAGGCAGACCGAGGACACAAAGGCCCCGATAATCACATATTTGAACACCCGAAAAAATTCCATCTGCGCTCCCTTAATCACCGCTGCCGCTTTTCCAGTCCTGCTATTCTCATAGGCCATATCAACACTCATAAGGCTAAGCCCCGCATCGGAACGTATCACATCTTTCGTTTTGACTCTTAAAAGCATCAGAATGCATCCCACTCCAATACCGATGATGACACCGGAAAGAATTCTTGCAAGAACCGCCGTCCTGTTTTCAGGAAAAGCATAATACACGGACAGGATTACCACCGGATTGACCGCTGCGGAAGCCAGCCAGAAGGTGATTACCTGGGGCAGGGGCAGATTCTTCTTTAACAATCCGGAAACAAGGGGTGCCAGCCCGCAGTCGCATACCGGAAAGAAAAACCCTGCCAGACTGGCTGCCGCAAAGGACTTCCAGCTGTTTTTTGACAACTGCCTGATGAGAAAGCTCATAGGTACAAGCAGCTGCAGGATGGAGGACAGAAATGCCCCTAAAAGGATAAAGGGTACCGCCTGTATCAAAATACTTAAAAAGGACACGGAAAGCTTCTTGGTATAATCATAAAACACCGATAGATAAGCCGTTGGCAAAAAGCACAGTAATAACAGCACAATCATCAGCAGGACCATGCCCGGTGTCACCATTTTCTTTCTGTCCTCAAAGGGAGTAAAGATGCCAAGGAACCGTTTATCCTCTGCCGGACTGTCCAGAAATACCGTCTTTGTCACAGGATTTATTTTCTTTACCTTATTTATTATGTCTTTTTTATCCGCTTTTTTCAGTTCCTGATAACGGTTCACCGCCACATAATCACTATTTTCCATCTGGGGCCTTAGGAGCCCCGCCATATTACTGTAATAGCTGTTAAAAGTACCGGCCTCACAGACAAACACGATATTTCTTATACGGCATTCTCCCGTAAGCTTTGTATTAAGAAGGATCTGGATATTCCAGGTTCCGTTATACTCTATCAATATGTAGTCCAGGTTCCGTCTTTCACTGATAAAGTTGATATAATCCCCGGTGATGATATCCTCCTCTTCCACGGGAATAAGATTGACCTTATATTTCTCCAGAAAGTCCTCCCCGTATTCCTCTTCTCCCTCTTCGCACAGGAGCAAGGCCATCCCTTCATAATCTGCTGCTATTCCGCTTTCTATCATTTGTTTTATAAAGGTCGTCTTTCCGCTTTCTAAAAAGCCTGTAACCACATCAATATCAACTGCCATAAATACTCCTGTTTTCAGATTTCAAATAGTTGCTTTAATTTATCCTTATCAAGCAGGCTTCCAATAATACAGATTCTTCCGGTATAATCCGGCACCCATTCTCTGACGGTAATTTCACCAGGGACATAGTCGAATTGCAGCCATTGGTGATTTTCACTTTCCAGAATCCCCTTCCCGCGAAGTATCTGCATATCCGAATTATCCAATTTATGAAGTATGTCCTCCAGTTTTCCCCTGCCAAATAGCTTGGCAGTCTCTATCCCCCACACTGAAAAAACTTCCTCCGCACTATGTCCTTCCTTTTGGCTGCCAATGCGGATACCCGATACCTTCTGGTTACTTATCCTGAAAGCAGGCCTTTCCCTTGTTATTAATTCTTCCATGCTGCTCCTGCATTCCTCCTCTGCGGTATGCAGGATAGCTTTGCCGTCAAGGCTGTCCCAGCTTGTTGTAATAATCGCCGCTTCACTGTTATACTGCCTGATACCTTCTATTACGGCATCCAGCTTTTCTCTGTCCATACCGGCTGTCCGGCTTAATATAATTGTTTTAGCGTTTTTAAGCTGATCCTTGTAAAACTCGGCAAAATTTTTCAGATACATTTTATATTTTCCGGCATCGATAACGGTAATGCACAGGTTCAAGGACACCAGTCCCTCCCGAAGAAAAGGCTTACAGCCCTTTATCACATCGGACAGCTTGCTCACCCCCGAAGGCTCAATCAATACCCTGTCAGGCTTATAAAGCTTTAATACCTCTCTTAACCCCTGGGTAAAATCCCCTGCGATACTGCAGCAGATACAGCCGGCGTTTAACTCGGTAATCTGAAGGTCATACTCCTTCATAATTCTCCCGTCAATGCCCACCGTGCCAAATTCATTCTCGATTAATGCTATCTTTTCCCCTGTGAAGGCCTCTTCCAACAGCTTTTTTATAAGCGTTGTCTTACCGGCTCCTAAAAAACCGGAAAATATATCTATCTTTACTGGCATATGTACTCCTTTAAATATTCATTTACAAACATTAATTGCAAATGCAACACATTTGCTTTTAATATACAGCTATTCTATTACTCTGTCAATGAATTAATACCATTTATTATGCTTGACATTTCATGACAGGTAAACTATGATTTTACTTAGGAATTCGAAGAACTCGTATTGATAAAAGGGAGAGGTGCATTGTGAATAACAATATACTAAAATCCGCCGATTTAAAACAGACGAAAAAAAGAAATCTGATTCTTTCCGTGTTGGAAGCTGCTCCGACCGCTCTTACGGTGGAGGAGATTGCAGAGATAGCCTCCAGGGAAATGAAGATGAATTTATCAACCATATACCGTGCTTTAAATGCCCTGGCCGATAAAAATGTTGTGATAAAGACTTTGTATCAGGACGGGAAGACCTATTTTGAAATCAATAACCATAAGCATAGGCATTCCCTTATCTGTTCCATGTGTAATAAGAAGGTAAATCTTGATGTCTGCCCTCTGGAGCCTATAGAAGAAAATCTGGCACAAAAAACCGGATATACCATTACCGGCCACAACCTGGAGATATATGGCATATGCCCGGAATGCATGAAACATATGCCGCCCGAAGATAATGAAAAATAACAAAAGCCCTCATTTCAAGCAGTGAAATGAGGGTCCTTTTTTTGACGTAACGTTTGACAGGCAATTTAACCGGGCTTATAATGAAAAAATGTGTAATAATCTAAAAAGGAGTTTTAATAATGTCATTTCATACTATTTTGTATCATGAAATCAGGGAGGCCGCTGCATTTGACCCTTCCCATCCTTCTCCCATTAATGTGAAGCAGGATTATAAAGATATTCTTCCCTCACCTTTATTTGTTACTTTGGAAGCCTTTCAGGAGCAGATGAAATATCTGAAGGAGCTGGGCTGTCATACGCTGACCTTAAAAGAAGTCCGGGATTTTTATTATGAGGATAAGAGTCTGCCGGATAAAAGTATACTCCTTACCTTTGACGACTGTTATCAGGCCTTAAAGCACTATGCTTACCCTATCTTAAAGGAATACGGCTTCCATGCCGTGGCATTTGCAGTCACAGGCTGGCTGAACTCTGAGCCTCAGGCATTTCAGCCGGATAAGTCAATATGCCTGACGAAGGCGGATTTGATTGCAATGGAGGATGTATTTGAATATGCCAACCATACCCATCATTTCCATACCAGAACCGATGGTAAGACAAGCCGTATCATGACAGAGCCGGAGGAAGCCTTTGCCGCCGATCTTGCTGTCTGCAACAGCCACTCCTTCCTTTCAGCCAAGGATACCTTTGCTTATCCTTTTGGTCTATTCGAAGAAAGGAATGTTGAGCTTCTTCGCAGGGAACACTTTAAACTGGCCTTTACCTGCATAAGCGGAAGCAATGAAAAGGATACCAATCCCCTGCTGCTTAGAAGGAATGTCATCCCTTACACTGCGGATATGGACACCTTCAAAGCTCTTGCAGGCATTGCCTGAGCTTATTGCAAGTTAAATTTTTGTCTCGGTTACCATAAGTTAATGGAATGTTTATTGAATGTATACCTGAGGTATAAAAATATACTCAGTTCCGTGAAAACCGCCTCGCTGCAATTTACACCCTGAAAAAATTAAGCTGAGAATGACTTATTACACCCGAATCAATTATACCAATTTCTATTAACAAGACAGATATCAAAACAGAAAGAGGTCACAATGAAAAAAAGAACAAAGCAAACCTTCATACTGGTATTAATACTCTCCCTGCTGCTGTTAACCGCCTGCCAAAGCACAAAGAATGAGCCTGCAAAGGAGAACACTTTAAAGGACCTGACCTTTGGCATATTGCCGGCAGAATCTGCTATTCCTATTATTTTGGCAAAAGAAAAGGGATTTTTCAAAGAAGAGGGTTTAAATGTGGCTATCCAGTCCTTTTCCTCTCCCAATGACCGCAATGTAGCAGTACAGGCAGGGAAGCTGGACGGAGTAATCGGAGACGTCATGACGGAGGCAGCTTTTAATGAAAATGGATTAAAGCTTAAGATTACCTCTGATATCAATGAGGATTTTAAAATACTTTCCTCCCCGGATTCCGGTATCACGGATATGAAAGGACTTGCCGGCAAGAAGGTCAGCCTTGTCCCTAATTTTATTCTGGAATACATTATGGACAAGTTTGCAGAGGAGAATGGCTTTACTTATAAGATAGTTGAGATTCCGTCCTTCTCCGGCCGTTCAGAGGCCTTGATCTCCAACCAGATTGACGGTGTGGTATTTACGGAGCCCCAGGCAGGCATGCTGGTATCCCAGGGTGCCCATTTGCTCGGAAGCTCCAGAGATGCAGGCATAAAGGGCGGTGCCCTTCTCTTTACCGAAGCTGCCCTTTCAGACAAATCCGACAGCATCAAAGCCTTCTACCGGGCTTACAATAAAGCGGTAGAGTATATGAATACTACCAAGGTTTCCGAATTTGTATCCATTCTGACAGATTATCAGTTCCCCGAGGCAATCGGCACCTATCTCAGCAATCTGAAAAAAGCCTATGAACCGGCAGGAACCATCGATAAGTCCCAGTTTGACGATATTATCAAATGGACCAGGGATAAGGGTCAGATAACAAAGGATTATACCTATGAGGAATTGACAGATTTCTCTTTCCTTCCTCAATGATTTCCTGTATTAGACCAGGGTACCAGGGCTTCCTCCAGGATATCCAAAAGGATAAACAGGAGGATTCCTAACAGTCCCAGTGCCAGAATTCCACAGAACATCTCCTGATAATTCATTTTTGTCCAGGCACTTAGAATAAAGTAGCCAATTCCATATTCCGTAGCATAATTTTCTGCAAAGAACAGGGAGGCTAAAGAAATACCAAGACTGATACGGAGGCTTGAAAAGATATACGGCAGAATGGCGGGCATTATCAGGTAACGGAGCTTTTCAAAGGTCGTTGCCTGGTAGCTTGCCATTGCTTTATAATAAATCTTCGGTATCTGGTCTGCCCCGTCTCTAATTGCAAGAATAATCTGAAACACAATAATCCAGATAACAAGCAGTATCTTCGAAAGGTTCCCCAGCCCAAACAACAGCATAAATACCGGCAGAAACGCTACCTTGGGAATCGGATAGACAAAATATACGAAGGGTGAGAACACCTTTCTTAAACGCCTGGAAGTACTTAAGGCAATGCCTGCCGGAATTCCTATAAGCAGGGAAAGAAACACTGCCGCTCCTACCCTTGCCAGACTGGCCAATAGATGGTAACCCAATTTATCACCTATCTTTGGCAGGTATAAAAATGTCAGATAGGGAGATGGAATTGTATGGTTTTTCACCGTGAGATACAAAACCTCCCATAACAGTATAAAGCTAAGCAATCCCCATATGAAATCAACTATTCTTCGCTTCCACTGCCTATTTCTCTTATTTAACCTCTTATTTTCCATCTCCCTTTCCATAAACACACTTCCTTTTATCGCATCTTTCTATTAATTACATCATTATTTTTATTAACGACTATGTTTTATTAATTGCTTGTTTTATTAATTGTTTTTATTAATTGTTTTTATTAATTACTTGTTTTATTAATTACTTGTTTTATTAATTGCTTGTTTTATTAATTGTTGTTTTATTAATTACTTGTTTTATAATTACTTTGTTTGTACTTCTTTCTTATTTTTATTAATCATCTTGCCTCCATTAACAGCTTCATTTTCATTAATTGCTTTCCTTCCATTAATCACCTTATTCCGTTTCCTTCCAGCAGCTCCTTAAAATGGATACACTGCTCATAGAATTCAATGCTCTTTCTCTGCTCTTTCCTGAAATAGCAGGGATTCTCAATCTCAGTCACTGTTCCGTCCCCATTCAATAAAAGGATTCTTTCCCCTAATATCAAAGCCTCCTCCATATCATGAGTAACAAAAAGAAGAGTTGCTTTCAGCTTTTGCTGCTGCTTTCTAATAAGCTCCTGGATACTTTCTTTCGTAATGGAATCCAGGGAGGAGGTTGGCTCGTCCATTAACAGCAAATCCGGCTGTCCGATTAATCCTCTGGCAAGGGCTGCCCTCTGCCTTTCCCCTCCGCTCAATTGATGGGGATAATTGCTTTGAAGTCCGCTTAGCCCAAGCTCTTCTAAAAGCTCTGCCACTCTCCTGTCCTGCTTTTCCTTCTTACCGGACAGCTTTAAGGGCATGGAAGCTGCCTGATATACGGTCTGCCAGGGAAACAGCGCCAGCTCCTGGAACATGATTGCTGTTTCTTTTCTTGTGCCCTTTAACGGTGCAGAGAGAATTTCAATGCTTCCTTCTTTAGGGCTTAATAGTCCTGCGGCCAGGTTTAACAGGGTGCTCTTACCGGTTCCTGATTTTCCGATAAGACTGTAAGATGCCCCTTTTTTTAACGCAAGATTTATATTCCTTAATACCCTTTTCCCATCATAGTCAAAGGATACATCCCGCATTCTGACCAATATATCCTCTTCCCTGCCGGTCAAATAATCGCTGTTTGTTTTTTCTCTCATTTTTGCTCCCACTGCATACCGCAGACAGGTCTGCGGTACTGCTATAAATAATGGAGTGTGAAAGCGCTTTTCTTTCACACTTGCTCCCACTGCATACCGCAGATAAGTCTGTTGTACTGCTATAAATAATGGAATATGAAAGTTCTTTTCTTTCACAATTTACACAATTCCCTATAATAAACTATTTTCAAACTTTCTGACGGAAACTTTTCATTATCTGTAACCCTTAACTGCCTTGTGAATACTATAAAAAAGACCTGAATAATTATAGCAGAAGAAAGGTTTACAAAATGCCCATGTTTTTTGTATTTATGTTAAAAATACTGCATATTGCGGTACTAAATATCATCTTAAGCTTTGACAATATCAGTGTTATTGCATTTGTTGCAGGAAATTTAAGCGAACACAACAGAAAAAAGGCTTATTTGTCGGGCTTTACCCTATCCCTTGTGTTCTCCATCCTGTTTACTTCCATTATCAGTGTCCTTATGGAAATCAAGTGGCTTCCCATCCAGCCCTTAGGAGGTTTCCTACTGATGAAAATAACCTATGATATGTTAAAGGCCAATACCACCGAATCGGAACAAAAGGATGGGGAATATAAGGTGAGCTACAATATGAAGCTTTCAACAGCCATTATAAAGCTTACCTTTATCAGTCTCTCCTTAAGCTTTGATAACATACTCTCCATTGCAGGTGCTGCAGATGGAAATATTAAGATTATTTCTCTTGGTCTTCTCCTTAGCTTACCTGTTCTATTAATCAGCTGCCGCTTTTTTATGAACCTGATGAAACGCTTTATTATAATCCTCTATCTATGCGGAGCTGTATTAATCCATACCTCTCTGGAAATGATTTTCTCCTATCCGCCGCTCTTCTCTCTTCTTCCGGTCCATCTTCACACCATATTATCAACAACGGCTTCTATTTCCCTTTTGGCTTACGGAATGCATAAAGTTAAAAAAAATAAAAACAGAGCCATAGAAGATATCGCATAAAAATAGAAGCATCCCGGAAATACTAATATGGCAGCTTGCAAAGATTGGGTTTTAAACCCTACTGTTAAGAATATTTAAGTGGAATATTAAAATTTTCTGCTTCAATATTCAGAAAAGAGGTTACGATGGATAGAAATTATGCCGATGGTCCTGAAATCCCTTTAGGTCTTGGGATAGCTCTGGCGCAGAACCTGAATGCCATGAATTACTTTGCTTCTCTTGATGATACCGGTAAACAGCAGGTTATCGACGGAACTCACAGTGTGCGTTCCAAATCAGAAATGAAGCAATATGTATCCAATCTGGCAGAAGAAAATAGTTTTCGTTAGGATGCCCCTATCAGTTGAAACTCTTCTTAAATTGGGATATACTTTTAAAGGATATCCCAATTTGCTGTAATCAGGCCCTTTTTAATACCAACGGCTAGTTCATTTCCAGAAAATAATTTCAATTACTATCCTGGCAGGCCTACGGCACGGAATATCCACTTTCTGTTCTATAAATTTTAAAAAATAAAAAACATTTTTCAACTACATATTCAGGAATATCAATTTAAAGCTTTGATATTCACGAAAGGAGTTAATATGCAAGAAGTATCCAATCTATATCCTGATGATAAAAAGGAATTCTATACCCTTTTAAATTCCCAGTTAAAGGCCCTTCTTGACAATGAGCCTGATGTCATACCCGGACTTGCCAATGCTTCTGCCTTGCTGATGGGTGCCCTGCAGAACATTAACTGGGCAGGCTTTTACCTCATGAAAAGAGGCGAGCTGCTGCTGGGTCCCTTTCAGGGCAAGACCGCATGTGTACATATTGCTGTTGGCAGAGGTGTCTGCGGCAGCGCCGTACAAAAGGATGAAGTCCGGCTGATACCTGACGTCCATGAATTTCCCGGACATATTGCCTGTGACAGTGCCTCCCGGTCTGAGATTGTAATTCCGCTCCATCATAAGGGCAGCATTACAGGGGTATTGGACATTGACAGCCCCTTGACCGGCCGCTTCGACCTTACAGACAAAGAAGGTCTTATGGAATTTGCCGCTATTCTGGAAGAACTCCTTGACTGGGATACTATTTAATCTTTACTACCTCTCCCTGCTTTTTATAAATGGAATCCGCAGGAACAAAGCCTCTTACCATGGACAGAGGATATACATGGGCTCCCTTGCCGATAACCGTACCGGGATTCAGCACACTGTTACAGCCTACTTCCACGTTATCTCCCAGCATGGCTCCCATTTTCTTAAGTCCCGTGGTAATTTTCTCTCCCTGACAATTTATTGTTACAGGGGTTTTATCGGATTTTACATTAGAGGTAATTGAACCGGCTCCCATATGAGCTTTGAAACCAAGGACAGAATCCCCTACATAATTGTAGTGGGGTACCTGAACCTTGTTGAACAGGACAACATTCTTAAGCTCTGTGGAGTTGCCTACTACAGCTCCTTCTCCAACAATGGCACTTCCTCTGATAAAGGCGCAGTGCCTTATTTCTGCGTCCTTCCCGATAATAGCCGGGCCTCCGATAAAGGCAGTGGGTGCTATCCTGGCAGATTTTGCGACCCATACATCTTCCCCTCTTTTTTCATATTCCTCTTTATCAAGCTCTTCCCCTAATTTACGGATAAAATCCCCGATACCGAACAGTACCTCCCATGGATATTCCGCTCCTTCAAAAAGCCTGGCAGCAATTGTCTGTCTCAGGTCATAATTATTTTTTATTTTCAGTTCGTCATACATACTGGTTTCCTCCTATATTTTAATTTTACATCTTGAATGAAGAAAGTAACCCCCGATTTTTTAACCAGTCCGGTTATTTTTTCTTATAAAAGGCAGATACATTATCAAAATACTGCTTTAAGCCATATTGATTATTAAGCCCTTTTACTCCGTTTGTCAAACGGCCTACAAAGCCCTCTAACTTGCCCATATACTCCTCTTCGGTAATCTCACCCTGGGCTACCATGGTAAGCCCCTTTTCCCAGCTGGCAGTAAGCTCTGCATTTAACATGGACTTTATGGAGGAGTTCACCACATCATATATCATTTCCCCCAGCAGGCTTGGGGTTATAATCTGGGTTTTCTTATTCAGTAGTAAATAATCAATTTTTACAAGTTTATTTAAAATTTCAGCCCTGGTGGCACTGGTTCCGATTCCGCTGCCCTTAATCTGCGCCCTCAGCTCTTCATCTTCAATCAGCTGTCCCGCATTTTCCATGGCAAGAATCATGGAGCCGGAATTGTATCTCTTGGGAGGAGCAGTTTCTCCTTCCTTTATAGACATGGCCTTAACGGAAAGGAACATTCCCTTCTTTAAGCTTTTCACCGCTTCCAAAAAGGCCCCGTCAAAGCTTTCCTCTTCTCCCTCATCCTTCTCATTCTTATTACCGCCTTCCGGGGCAGCTTCCTTCCGTTTGTCAAAGGAATTGGTAATTACTTTCAGATATCCTTCCTCTAAGAGAATACGAAAGGAGGAAAAGAAGCTCTCGCTCTTTTGTCTGGTGGTCAGACTGATTTTCTGGTAAACCGCTGGGGGATAGAAGATGCTTAAAAATCTTCTGGCAATGATCTCATATACCTTAACCCCAGTAGGAGAGAGAGAATTCAATGCCTGAAAGCCCTGTCCTGTGGGAATAATGGCATAATGGTCCGTTATCTGCTTATCGTTAACATACCTGGTCTTTGCAATATTCTGATAGCTTTTTTTCTCCATTATCTCTGCTGCGAAATCTCTGACTACTGAGAAATTCCGTAATCCACCGATATTCTTATAAATTTCCTTGGCAACTGCCGTTGACAGGACTCTGGCATCGGTTCTGGGATAGGTGACCAGCTTCTTTTCATACAGCTCCTGGGTAATCTTAAGGGTTTCATCGGGGCTGATTTTAAAGAGCCTGGAACATTCATTCTGAAGCTCGGCAAGATTAAACAGCAGGGGAGGATTCTTATTTTCCTTCTTTTTCTCCATTGCCGTGATTTCTGCCAGAAGCTTATCGCCTTCTGCCATGGTATCGGTGTAGGTGGTCTTTCCGTTATCCTGCTTTTCCGAAAAAGCAGGCTCTCTGTCAATTAACTCTTCTATCAGCTTGATGGCGCTTTCTTTTTCACTGAAACCATTCTCCTTATATAATAAGGGGGAATTATAATATTTAGAACCCTCTACGGCCCTGAATTCCCCGTCAAAGGTCCTGCCGGAGGTCTCCAGTGTATTTAATACCCTGTAAAAGGGAGTTTTAACAAAATCCCTGATTTCCCGCTCTCTTCTGACTACCATTCCAAGGACGCAGGTCATAACCCGGCCTACGGATATGGCTGAGCGCTTCTCGCCTTTCAGATAATTGGTAATGTTCTGCCCATACTTCAAGGTGAGTACTCTTGAAAAATTGATGCCCATCAGGTAATCTTCCTTTGCCCTCAGGTAGGCAGCGGCAGCCAGATTGTCATAAGACGTTAACAGCTTCGCTTCCCTGATACCCCGAAGGATTTCCTCCTCTGTCTGGGAATCAATCCAAACTCTTTTCTTTTCTTTATTTTCCGGTACTTTTGCCATCTGGTCCACAAGGCGGTATATGTATTCTCCCTCCCTACCGGAGTCGGTACAGACATAGATACAGCTTACGTCCTCCCGGTTCAATAAGCCCTTTACCACTGAAAACTGTTTACTGACGGAGGGAATCACCTCATAACGGTATTCTTTTGGCATAAAGGGAAGGGTTTCCAGACTCCAGCGTTTCAAAGCGGGATCATAGGTTTCAGGATAACTCATGGTTACAAGATGGCCCACGCACCAGGTCACTAAGGAGTTGTCCGATTCCATGTAGCCATCCCGCTTTTTAAAGTCTTCTTTTAAGGCTTTGGCAAATTCCTGGGCCACGCTGGGTTTTTCTGATATATATAAATTCTTAGACATGCATAATCCAACTTTCTACCGGTTTCAAATAAAATTCATTTCTTTATCATAGCATATTTTCGGCCTGATGAAAAGGAGCTCTTCGGATTAAGTCACAGTAAGCGGATGAAAAAGTTGATGGAAAGGGACGAGGCCAGGTACTGCCTTGCAGGACTAGGGAATGGTTTGGAGTCTGCTGTTCGAGAACCTTTATTCCACTAAAGCCGCAAGAAACGCAGCTGACAGGAAAAACAGCGCCAAACTCGCTGCGCTCAGACAATGGCTCTGTTTTTCCTAGCTGTGTTTCTTGCGGCTTAAGTGTCATAAAGGACCTCTCAATGCAAACTCCAAACCATTCCCTAGTCCTGCAAGGCAGTACCTGGCCTCTGGGTATCCTTAATTTAGGATTATTTCATTTGCTTGTGGATTAAGACCCCAAACGCCGGAAATAAAAAGCTGTCCCAGCAGCATGAAATGCCCCTGAGACAGCTTTTTTATTTGTTTGCACTCATAATTTTTCTGCCATACTTGATAAGCTTAAGGGAATCTCTCCAGCGTCCTTCGCTGGAGGAATGCATAATAACGGATAGTATGGGTCCCGTATCCGTCTCGGCGGCAGATATGAGACATCTTCCGGCAAGTCCTGTCGTTCCGGTCTTTAGACCGATGACATGGGATTCATACCATACACTGTCCTTATTAATAAGGGCATTTGTATTCCATAAGGGTAATGTCCTTCCATTGACCATCTGTAAGGTAGTGGTCCTTTCCTTTGTGATTTGGGCGATGGTTTTATTCTTAAGGGCAATCAGGCCGATCTGTGCCATATCATAGGCAGTTGAATACTGCCCGATCGCATCATAGCCGTCAGGAGATATAAAGCAGGAATTCTCTGCCCCCAGCTTCCTTGCCTTATCGTTCATAAGGCGGGTAAACTCCCTGATGGCGGACATCTCCTCCGCCTTACTGTCCTTAAGGGATTTCCTTCCCGTATAAACAGCCAGTACATAGGCGGCATCGTTACCGGAGGGCAGCAGCATTGCTTCCAGCAGATTATAAATCTTAAGCTTGTCCCCGGCTCTTAAACCTGCCCGGGAGGAATCATAAGGTATCATGTTTACCTCTTTGCCTACTTTTACAGTCTCGCTGGTCCTGTTCCAGTCAAGAACCACCAAAGCCGTTAAAAGCTTTGCCGTACTTGCCGGAAATATCGGCTCAAGGGCATTCTTATGATATAGAATCTCTCCCGTATCTGCGTCAACTAAAATAGCTGCCTTTGCATCAAGGGAAATTTCCGGGTTGCTGATAGAAAGCGCCTCCTTTGCCTCCTGGCTGCATTTCATATCCGGGATATAGGACATATAATCCACAGTACTGCCGTCAGAAATCAGCGGCAGATTATCATCCGCCTTTGCATAAACCGCCTTTACTCCGTAAATATTATTGTTTATAAGCGGTACTGCATAAAAAAGATTATGAATGAAAACAGTGAAGCACAACAAGAATATTATAATATTTGGTGTTTTTTTCATTACAAACTCCTGTTAATAGTGTAAACCCATTTTCTTCGGCCCAATATTAATATTCTCCAAAACCTCTCAAAATATTAATTTATGTATAACAGAAATATTCATGAACGGATTCATTGATAATCTTAATTATTGCTTTTCATAAACTTAGGTCTCTTATTATCATTAGCTTATATGTCATATGCATAATGTAATGTTTACATTTGACACCTGCATTGAAATGTTATATGATTATGATAAAATTAAGAGGAGGTTTTTATGAGGCGCAAAGTTACCGTTCAAGACATAGCAGATGCTTTAAATATTTCCCGTAATACTGTCTCAAAAGCTATTAACGGAACTGGGACAGTATCTAATGATACGAAGTCAAAAATTTTTAATAAGGCCGCAGAGCTTGGATACAAACAATTTTCAATGTTGAATCAGAACCTTGATACCATAATCCCTCAACCCAATTATGAAATTGCCCTATTCAGCCATTCCGTATTAAGTACATCCCATTTTAGTTCGCCATTATTGCATACATTTCAGGAACATATAAGTGCATTGGGATATCGGTTGTCAATGTACACTATTCGGGACGACTTTATGTTTCAATGTGAACTTCCTGCCAATTTTAACCACGAATTCACAAAAGGCATTATTGTAATTGAAATGTTTAATGAAAAATATACAGAATTTCTATGTAAATTAGAAATTCCCACCTTGTTTATAGATACTTTTGCAAACACAAAAGGACAGATGTTAAAATCCGATATTATGTATATGGAAAATCATAACTGTACCTATGAGATGACGCTTTCCCTTATTGCTAATGGCTTTCAAAAAATAGGATTTGTAGGTGATTACCTTCACTGTCATTCTTTTTACGAACGTTGGCAAGGTTATCGTCGTGCTATGCAGGATTCTAACCTAGGCTCTTATACTGATCTATGCATTTTAGAGAATGATAATATGCCTTATTACAATCTCGAATTATTGACTTCTAAATTAAAAGAACTTCCTTGTATACCGGAAGCCTTTGTTTGTGCAAATGACTACATTGCAATAGATGTCATACGAGCTTTAAAATCCATGAATCTTACCATTCCGGATGATATTAAAATATGTGGTTTTGATAATTCTACAGAATCCAGAATTATAGATCCTCCTCTTACCACAGCAAATATTCCAGGTGATTCAATGGGGCATTTTGCTGCTGAAATTTTATTGTCAAGAATACAGCACCCGGAACTATCCTATAGAACAGTTTATGTTCAGACCGAGATTATAAACAGACTTTCCACCCAGAAATAAACAATTAATGATATATTGAAATCAAATAAAACACATACCAGGTATCTAAAATCTCCTCGAATTTAAACTCCGTTATCCTGTCGGAAATTGTATTTAAATTCAAGGAGAAAGTTTAATTACCTTTTATTTGGCTGTCAATTCATTGGAATGGTTCCTTTGATCAACGCCATAATTTCACCTTCCGAGGGCATTACAGATAGTGCTCCTTTTCTGGTCGTTATGATAGATGCCCCCGCATTAGCAAAAGTCAGCATTTCTCGAAGTTTTTCTTCTGTCAGGTCTCTAAGTCCTGTTCTCTTCATGGGTCATGGAAAGTGTTCCAAAATGAAAAATTCGTGCGTTATTTATGACACCTTCCGGTATCTCTTCTTCTGTCAACATCATATCCGCACCTGGATTTCGATAAAAGGTAAAATCCCTGTCTCCATCAGGAAGTGTATGTACAAAAGCCAGAGTAGTATGTACTTCTTTGTCCTGATAAAGACTGGTGGTATCAATACCCAACTCGGAAACTCTGGCAATTAGTATTTTACCTAACCGGTCATTCCCCACTTTTCCTATAAAGGCAGTTTTATTTCCTAGCTTTGTCAGCTGAGCTAATAAATTACAAGGTGCTCCTCCTGGATTTGCCTCTAATATCAGATTACCTTGTATATTTTCTCCACATTCCGTAAAATCGATCAATAATTTTCCTAATGCCACAACATCAATATTTCTGCTCATCTTTACTCATCCTTATAGATAACTATTACCTAAAATTATGCCGTCTCTTTTCCATATGCAGATTCCGCATTATTTCATTTGCACATTACTGATATACCATAATATCCTTTAAAGTTACATTTGAATTATCACAGAAGAACCCCCATTCCCTGTTATTGGCCGAATACATTCTTGCAGTCAGGGCAATTTCATTATTGAGATATAGTGCAGCAACTGTATTGTCTATTAAAATTGTAAACCGAATTTCCTCGCCATTCTTAAGATTATACTTTATTTTTGACTGGGGTTCTTGCCCTGAAATAGTATCTGCAGGCTTATTAAAAAATCCTATATAGCCGTCTTGTTTATTCATTACGAAATTCAACGTGCCAATATTATTAGAACCTAAGTTAAATGTAAACCCACAGATATTGGTCTTATCATTTAATTTTATTATTCCTGTTATCTTAGTACTTTTCTCTATTTTAGGAAAAGATGCGTTTTCATAGCCAACTCCCGAAAAATGAAGTGTCCCGTTTTCTTTCGCTACAGATTCTGAAACGTACAGATTACTAACCTTCCTATTGTGATTCATTGCATTAATAACACTTTGTACCGGGATAATACTTAGTAATCCATCTGCTTGCTGCACTACTTGATGGGTTACTAAATTTCCTGCCCAATTATAATTATTTTCATCCTGATGACCATCCTTGGTTGCATTCCATCCAATCAGATACATTTTATCCTCTGCTTTTTCCAGCCTTCCTGCATAAAATCCGCTACCGTCAAAATAATCCATTTTCGGCTTCTCAAATGGACCGTAAGGAGATTTTGCAATCCTGTAATGAACTACCCTGTCCGGCCACTGATCTGAAAATGTCAGATACCAGTAGCCATTCCATTCCATTAATGTAGGGCATTCCATGTTAGCATCCGACCCCATATCATTTTCAAAAAGTACTTTTTCATTATTCCAATGGACTAAATCAGCAGATTTATAGAGTACTATCACACCCATATTGTTTTTTCTAGTTGTAACAAGCATCCAATATATTTTTTCTTCCTTATTATAAAAAACGTATGGATCTCTAAAGTCATCGGAAGAATACTCTTTATCTGCATAAAAAGTATCCTGTTCATGCTTGTCCCAGTTTTGTAAATCTGTACTGGCTGCATGCATAATCGCTTCTTTCGGGGAGTATGTATCATTGTGTCCGGTATAAAATGCATGATACACCCCCTGTTCATCTTTTATAACAGAGCCTGTTCCAAGGGCAATGTCCTGTTTCGTAATATCGTCCCCATATGGTATGACATCACCCAAAAACTCATATTTGCAAAAATCTGTTGTAAGATAACGAGCCCATGGATGGTATCCCTGGGTTCCAATCCTTTGATCATCCAAAAAAAATATATTCATTTTTTCTCCGTCATAAAACGGCATAGGGTCCCCTACAAAACCATTATCAGGTAAAGGAAACACAGATACTTCTTCTATATTTTCTTCCTTTATTTCAAGAGGCTCTTTCTTATTATCTGCCACAGCATTATCCGCATCCATTTTCCTGCATCCAGCTGCTATTAAAGTTAAACTAACCATCAATAAAATACCTGCTTTTTTCATTAAACCGTTCCTCACTGCAGCAATCATTTAATCTGCAATTACCTATTATTGATTCGGGTGTCATAAGAAGCTTCCGTTATGTATATTTGGGGTATAAAAATGCAATGAAGTGGCTTTCGCGGAGCTGAGCGTATTTTTATACCACAAGTATACATTCAAGAAACATGACATTGACTTATGGCACTTGAATCATCATTGGATTATAATATCATATTTCTCAATACTTAAATGCACCTGTCCATCTGTAATAAAATCAATGCCGTCAAAATCCAAATTAGTATAAATCAATGAACTCATGGCATATTTTCCGCCGTCAATAAACATCTCTATGGTATATTTATCCATTAATATTCTTATCTCCATTTCACTGTGGAAGGAATCAATTTTCATTTTTCTTATACACTGTACATCTTTATGAAGTCCTGAATAGGTCCTGTCGAAGGTTATTGTATCTTCCATTGGCTCATAGGTGACCTTCGTATACTTTTCTTCTCCGCAGGCAAGCTTGATTTCAAAGCAGCTGCAATCTACCTTCTCAAGCTTTAATATTAAATCAATTTGTCTTCCCTTTACCAGCTGTATGTAAGAATTTCCCGTATTAACCGTGAGACTTTTAACAAATTGATTATGCCTGTAGGATTCAATCTCACTTACAGGGTACTGGTGCAGCCTGTCATTTTTTAAACTTAGTACTCGGGGAATACTCATAATTCCGGACCATTCAAATTCTTCCGGAGTAATATGATTGTCCCAGGATTGCATCCAGGCAATCATAATTCTTCTGCCATCAGCTGCTTCAAGGGTTTGCGGTGCATAAAAATCCAAACCGTAATCGATGGCATGAACTCTCTTTCTTATTAATCTGCTATTTGAATCCACTGTACCAATGATACACATAGTTCCGTTTCCGTTATGAAATTCCAAGCCTTCTGCTTCCATAAATTGAGGAGATGTAATAAGTACATCCTGCCCGTCCAATTCAAATAAATCAGGGCATTCCCACATAGCTCCATAACGCATTTCCGACTGATCCAGGCTATTTACATAATACCAATCCTTTAAATCCTTTGATTTAAAAATAACAACCTGGCCGTCACTCTTCTGGTTTTTACTTCCTATAACGGCATAATATATTCCGTCTTTTACCCAGATTTTAGGATCTCTGAAATCGTGGATATTGCAGCCTTTCGGTAACATATTTCCTGTGATAACGGGATTGTGTTCTGATTTTGTATAGTTTTCTCCATCTCCAATTGCTATACATTGGACTTGATACATTTCCTTTTTATTATTTATTTCCTCTTCATATACTCCTGTATACATCAGGATATGTTTTCCCTTATTTTCAATGGCACTGCCGGAAAAGCATCCGTTTTTATCATATTGCATATCCGGTGCCATAGCGACGGGCATTCTTTTCCATTTGATAAAATCTTTTGTTTTCATATGTCCCCAGTGCATAAGACCGCTTTGGGCATTATATGGATGATACTGAAAAAAGAGATGATACTCCTCCTGATAGACAGACCATCCATTCGGATCATTAATCCATCCGACTGGTGAGCTGACATGAAAATCCGGTCTTTGGGCACTTGGTATCTTATCTGCTTTCTCTTCCTGATATATTTGTGCTTTCTTTAATAAATCACTCATTCACATTCCCCTTTTGATTTTATTGCTATATTTATAGATTACTTTCTTTTCATTAGGGGCTGTCACAAAATACAATAATTCAACAAGATATGGTTCCTAATCACTTGGTCAGAATCAATATTTTGTATGAAAAGTTTATTTTGCAACAGCCCCTTTACATCACTTCAGATTTTTCTATTCACTTAAATATACATCTAAATATTTTTGTTTTATTTCAAGATACTTCTTTAAACCAAGCTGATCTAATTTTTTCAGGTAACTATCCCATTCTTTTTCTACTCCGCCATTTAAAATCCATTCTGCTTTCTTTTGTTCCGCATATTGCTTAATTCCGGTTTCATACTGTGCCAATTGCTCAGAGTCTTCCTGTGACATAAATACATTCGGATAAACCATGTCATATTTCATATCTTTCACATAGCTCTTTACAAAATCAATTCTTTCCAATGCATCCGGCGGGCAGGTTGTATATTTACCATAATAACTGTTTAAAACAGCAAGGGGTCCGCCAACCATTTGAGCACATCTGGCTTCCCAGGGTGATACTGTAAAGCTATCAAGAGGTGTATGTGATAATGTTCCATCTTCTTTTCGTTCAAAGATATTATTTTTACCTTCTTCACCATATGTTCCCCAGTTATTTTGTATGGATTGCAGAGGTTCATACATAAGATCGATCCATTTTGCTGCCAACTCCAGGTTTTTGCAAGAGCTTGTAATGACAGCTCTTCCAGCCTGAAAACCGCCATCAGCAGAACCGCTTGATCTGGGTGCGTTTGCTTCTCCGCTTGGCCCTTTTAATGCCGGCATGGGAACATAGGCTGCAGCTGTTCCTGGAACACCAAGATTATCCCAACCGAAATACACACCATATCTGTCTTCTTTCCCCTTTGCTACCAGCGTCGCCCAATCCTGTGTATATGCTTCTGGATCAATTAATCCTTTTTCCTGCAATGAATGAAGCCATGCGATCCCTTCCTTATACCCTTTATCAGCTGCCGAATAAAGAACTTTATTATTTTCATCTACCATGATATGATCCGGATTATCACCATATCCAAAAGCGCCCAGGATAAATCCCAGATCTTCGTTTCCGCCATTGATCCGAAAGGACATAGGGATAGAGTCAGGTATCTTTTCTTTAAAGGCAGTAAGAACATTTTCCAATTCTTCAGTTGTAGTCGGCATTTTAAGCCCTAATTGCTCTAACCAGTCTTTGTTGATGAATGGCATACCACCAATTGCCTGAATGGCTTCTTTTCCTGTTCCTAACTGCTCAATCCATGGGAATGAATAAATATGTCCGTCCGGTGCGGTAATTAATTTACGATAGCTTTGATTTTCATCCAATATTTTTTTCAGGTTTGGCATATATTTTTCAATTAAATCTTCAACAGGCACGATTACACCTTGTGTTCCATACTTTAGTAAATCCAATGTACTCATATCTGCATTTAAAATAATATCCGGCAGACCTTCTCCCTTTACAAGTACCAAATTTCTTTTATCAATAAATTGATCTTTTACATAACATGTCCAGTCTACATTTACGTTGGTTTCCTTCTTAATTCTTTGGTAGATAATTTTTTCATCCGGATTTTGTGTGGAAGTAGCTTCCGCGCTTGTCAGAATAGATAATGTTTCCGGTTGAGCTAATGGGAATTCAATATTCTTTGACTCCTGAACGGGTTGTGACACTTCCTTCTTATCGTCTGAATGCTTCCCACAAGCCCCCAATGTTGTAACAATTACTACTGATGCTACTGCAATTGCTACAAATTTTTGAAATCTTTTTTTCATAATTTCCTCCTTCTCATAATGAACAATTTTAGTACACTGTTAATCTTTCTTCTTCCTATATTTCAAAAATGATTAACCTTTAATTGAACCTACCATAACTCCGCTGTCAAAATATTTTTGGAAGAATGGATACATTATTAATAATGGCAGGCTTGATACTACAATCGTTGAGTACTTTAACAATTCAGCAAGCTTTGACATCTCCGCCGCGCTTTGAATATCTGCAACCATTCCGGGATCCGGCGTATTTTGTATCAAAATTGATCTTAATACCAATTGCAGGGGCTGCAGCCAGGAATCCTCCAAATAAATCATTGCATCAAAGTAACTATTCCACATTCCTACGAATTGCCACAAAACCAGCACTGCAATAATCGGCTTACACACAGGCATTAATATTCGAAAGAAATGCAGCACATCGGATGCACCATCTACGGAAGATGCTTCTCTTAACTCCCCGGGAACGGATTGGTAATATGTTCTTGCCAAAATTATATTCCATACATTCACTGCATTCGGTACAATAATTGCCCAAATGGTATTTACCATATGCAATTTATTAATTAATAAATAAGTAGGCATTAAGCCGCCGCCAAAAAACATAGTAATAACAAAAAATGTATTGAAAAAGCTTCTGCCTGCCAGGTCCTTTTTGGAAAGGGGATATGCGGCAAATAACGTCACGCCGACTGATAATAATGAGAAGCTGACGGAATAAAGAATGGAATTAAGAAAACCCTTTCCAATCATTTTATTTTCAATAACCCTGCGATAGCCATCCAAAGACCAGTCTGCCACATTAAAGCTAATTCCTTTGCTGTTCAAGGCATTGGGATCCATAAAGGAAGCAACACCTACAAAGATAAGCGGAATTATAATAGCAAGAGCAAATAATCCCATTAATAAATATCCAAAACCTAATATTGCCTGATCTTTTTTTGACAGCTTCGAAAACTTTTTATTCATATTACCTCCTTCTACAATCCTTCGCCTTCGTTAAATCGCTTTACTATCCCATTGACCATTAAAAGCAATATTACATTGATAACGGAGTTAAACAATCCAACTGCTGTAGAAAAACTATAATCTCCCAACTGCAGACCTAACTTGTATACATAAGTTGGTATAATTTCCGAAGATGGTATATTCATAGATGTCTGCAAAGCATATGCTTTCTCAAAACCCAGGCTCATTATGTTGCCGGCCTGCAAGATAAATTGAATTACAATTATGGACTTAATTGCAGGTATGTCTACATGCCTTATTTGATGCAGCACATCAGCACCGTCTATGATTGCTGCTTCTGTTAGTTCCTGACTGGCATTTGATAGTGCGGCCGTATACATAATGGATGCCCATCCTGCCCCCTGCCAAATTCCACTTGCTATATAAATAGAGCGAAAAGCCTCAGGCATTGTCATAAAATTAATACTTGTTCCCAATATTTTATTAACCGGTCCAATGGGCGATAAAAATATAAATACCATTCCGCAAAGTACAATAACCGAAATGAAATTAGGTGCATATAAAACAAGCTGAATATTCTTTTTTATATTTTTACTGCTAATCCGGTTCAGCATTAAAGCTAGAATAATTGGTACCGGAAACCCCCATAGCAATCCGTATATACTCAGCTTTAATGTATTTAGCAGGTAACCCATAAAATCAGGTGAACTTATAAATCTGCTGAAATTTTTCATTCCCACCCAATCACTTCCCCAAATACCAAGTCTTGGGTTATAGGCTTTAAATGCCATTAATATACCGCCAATTGGCAAATACTTAAAGACCAATGTAAGTATAAATGCAGGCATCATAAACACAACATATAATTGCCAGTTTTTCTTTATGTACATAAGACCGGAATTATTTTTGCTTTTCTTTTTTCTTTTTCCCATAGCAGCTCCTTATAAATCTTTCACTCATATCACATCAGTTTTATCTTTATCATGATGCAATAGTAACATCTATTATTCCATTTGTCAACTATTATTTTTACATTATACACAATTTTCATTTATTAATGTTTACATTTGCACGCTTAATTCCATTTTATTCTTTGAACTTACCATATATTTGTGAGTTTTTTATATAGCATTATTTAATCATTTAATTTAATATTTGAAGTATGATTGCAAATGTAACATTATAATACTTCAAAGAAAGGATTTACAATTTTTTGTATTTTAATCTAATAAATAATTGCTAAGATAATCATATGAAAAAAAGAGTTACTATTCTTGATATTGCAAATGAATTGGCAATATCAAGAAATACGGTATCAAAAGCCATAAACGGAACCGGTTCTATTTCTGATGAAACGAGAGAAAAGGTTATTCAAAAAGCTGCTGAAATTGGATACAGACAGTTTTCACTACTATCAACAGAGCAGGGAAATATTACATCAACTACCCTATGCAATAAGGAAATTGCCCTATTAACACATTCATTAATAGGAAATTCCCATTTTTGTTCAAGCCTTTTAAATTCATTTGAAAAGAAAATAAGTAAACAGGGATACCGCCTATCTATTTATACAATCGGAGAAACAGAAATTAATTCTTCCCTGTTACCGGCTAATTTTAATTATGAAAATACGAAAGGAATTATCTGTATTGAGCTTTTTTCCCGGTCATATAGTGAATTTTTATGTAAGCAAGCTATTCCGTCTATTTTTGTGGATACCGCTGCTAACATTTCTGACCTGAATCTGGATTCAGATATTCTTTATATGGAAAATCACGGTAGTGTTTATATCATGCTTAAAGAATTAATTCAAAAAGGTTACCGAAATATTTCATTTGTGGGGGATCATTTAAACTGCAATTCTTTTTATGAACGCTGGAAAGGCTATTGCGATGTGCTTAACGACAATAATATTACTGTAAATCCGTCCAATTGCATCTTAGACAATGACTCAAACCCTTATATTGATACAGAGTGGCTAAGCCAGCGAATTGCTGCTTTACCTCAGCTGCCACAAGTTATGTTTTGTGCCAATGATTTCATAGCAATATCAGCCTTAAAAGCCTTAAGAAAATTAAATTATTCTGTACCGGAAGATATTTTACTTTGCGGATTTGATAATTCGGTTGAGTCACAAATTATAGAACCTGCACTGACTACTATAAATATTCCCAGCTATTCCATGGGATATATAGCCGCTGATTTGATACTTTCAAGAATTGAATATCCTGATATGCCATTTAGGACCACCTATATAAAAACAAATGTTTTATTCCGTGAATCTACCAAACACACACATTATACTTAAATACATTAAACCACTATCGGCTCACTCTTTACTTCCGATAGCCAAAGAAATGGACAATCATATGCAATAATTTTACCACTGTACTTTTTCCTTTATATTGGATATAATGTTCCTATTAATATGATAAAGGAGAAACCCATGGACGACTATCAGATATTCAGTGATTCATCCTGTGATACGCCAAAGGAATTGCTGGATTTACATAATATAACTCTGATACCTTACTATATAACCTTTGACCTGGAACACTATTATAAGGAAAATGAAGAAATAAGCAACGAAGAATTCTACCTCAGGCTCTCTCAGGAAAAAATTTTTCCAAAGACTTCTCTTCCTTCCATCATGGATTATTTCCATGCCTTTGAAAAGGAAATTGTAAAAGGAAAGGATATTCTCTGCCTGTGCCTTACTCAAAAATTCAGCGGCTCCTATCAGGCTGCCGTAAATGCCAGAGAACTTCTGATCGAAAAATATCCGGATGTCAGGATATCCATCCTTGATTCCATACAGGCCACTGCCGGTCAGGGAATCCTGCTCCTGCAGGCAGCTTATTTAAAAGAGGCCGGTTATTCCCTGGAGGAAAATGTCAGCCGGCTGGATGTAATCAAAAAAGAAGCCAGAATAATGTTTACCGTGGATACCCTGGAATACCTGGCAAAAGGCGGACGAATCGGAAAGGTAGCCTCACTGGCCGGTACCATGCTTAATATAAAGCCTATGATTCAGCTAAAGGATGCCGAGCTAATTCCCTATTCCAATGTCAGAGGACGTAAAAAGTCTTTGGATAAAATCCTGTTTATGACGGAAGAATATTTTACCGATAACAATGTCCGTTATGACGATTATGATTTCTGCATGGCAAATGCTACTACCATGGATGATACAAGGGCTGTTCAGGCACAGCTTGAGAACCTCATCGGAAGGCCTGTTACTTATCCCGTTTTTCAAATCGGCGTAACGATTGGTACATATACCGGCCCCGGTCCTGTAGGTGTCTGTTTTGTCAGAAAATTTGACAGATAGAATAGATAATAAAAAAAGGGTGTCAGTCTTTCACTTTGCATTCTGCATGGTGAAAAGCCTGACACCTTTTATATTTGTATTACTACAGCGTACTGTTATTATATTACACTGCTTATTATATCGACTTATTATATTACACTGTCTACCATACTCCACTTATTACATTACACTGCTTATCATATTCGACTTTTATATTACACTGTTTATCATATCACACTCTTCATATTATTTATAAAGGGGATATTTTTCAGTTAAAGTCTCAACAAGCGCCATAGCCTTCTGCTTATTCTTGTCCACATCTGCAATTAACAGGCTGATAGCTTCTGCAATAACATCCATATCCTCTGCTTGCATGCCCCTTGTTGTAACGGCAGGAGTACCAAGACGGATACCGCTGGTAACAAAAGGTGATGCAGGATCGTTGGGAATCGTATTCTTGTTGCAGGTTATATTTGCCGCATCCAGCAGCTTTTCTGCTTCCTTGCCGGTGACGCCCTTATTCTGAAGGTCGACCAGCATCAGGTGGTTGTCCGTTCCTCCCGATACGATCTGAAAGCCTCTCTCTGTAAGAGCCTTGGCAAGAGCCTGTGCATTCTTAATGATATTTCCTGCGTATACCTTAAAGGAAGGCTCCAGAGCCTCTTTAAAGCAGACAGCCTTTGCTGCTATCACATGCATTAAAGGACCTCCCTGGATTCCCGGGAATACGGCCTTGTTGAGCTTATGCTCCTCTGCGAACTCAGTACTTGACAATATCATGCCGCCTCTGGGTCCTCTTAAAGTCTTATGAGTGGTGGTGGTAGTTACATGGGCATAGGGTATGGGACTTTCATGGTATCCTGCTGCGACCAGTCCTGCGATATGGGCCATGTCCACCATAAGATAAGCACCCACTGCATCTGCTATTTCACGGAAACGTTTAAAATCTATCTTTCTGGCATAGGCGCTAGCACCTGCCACGATTAATTTCGGTTTTACACGGAGGGCGGTTTTCTCAAGCTCCTCATAATCAATAAAGCCTTCATCATTTACTCCGTAAGGCACGATATTAAAATAGCTGCCGGATATATTCACCGGGCTGCCATGTGTCAGATGTCCGCCATGGGCAAGATTCATACCCATAACAGTATCACCGGGCTTAACCAGTGCAAAGAACACTGCCATATTGGCCTGGGCGCCGGAGTGGGGCTGAACATTGGCATAGGTACAGCCAAAGAGCTTCATGGCACGGTCCATAGCCAGATTTTCTGCAATGTCAACATACTCACAGCCGCCGTAATATCTCTTGCCCGGATACCCTTCTGCATATTTATTCGTAAGCGGACTTCCCATAGCTGCCATTACTGCCTTGCTGACAAAATTCTCGGAAGCAATCAGCTCAATATGGTCTTCCTGCCTGCCAATTTCCTTCTGGATAGCCTGGGCAAGCTCCGCATCAAATCCCAAAACTTCATCAAATGAATACATTTTTCTACCTCCATTGGCCTTTTAGCAGTATTATAACACAGGAGCCCTTTTATTAAAAGTGATATTTCTCCCCCTATGTAAATAAGCTGTGCTTATAAAATCGAATATTTATGCATCTCCTCTAGGCCTTTAACCCCATAAGCATCAGCTTTATTGCTTCCTCAAGCATCTCCTCACAGAATCCATGCTCCTCCATGTAATGCTCCCGTCTTGGGATAATGCGCTGGGCAAAGCCAATAATGGCATTTATCAATGTATCCGCTTCAAATTCAGGATTTTCCATCCTTCTTATGCTGCCATCTTCCATTCCCTCAAGAAACATCTGGTATATTCCCATATCCTTATCCTTATTAAACTGTATATACTCACTGGCCTCCTCCGACTCGGGGTAGCTGTCGGTAAAATACTGGTCAAATTCATCCAGAAAACGTATTTCTTTCCTGCTGCTTACAAGCTTTTCCGCAAACAGCAGCATCCCATTTAAAAGCTTTTCATAGCCGCTTTTCAGGTCCTTCCGCTCCGTAAGCTTTTCTTCCGAATAGTCCTTTAAGCTTGTAAGAATATCCTTTGCTATATAAAAGGCAATTAACTCTTTTGCTGAAAAATGGCGGTAAAGGGTACTTCTTCCTATGCCCGCCCTTTGGGCGATATCCTTCATTTCCGTTTCACGAATCCCCTTTGACAGAAAAAGCTCTCTGGAAACTTCCAGTATTTTTTTGTCCATTTCATCCAATACCCGCGGCATATTGTTCTCTCCATCCATTATACTTTATCCCTGTACTTCTATGAATTATTTTCTTCATTATAGGTGTCAATATAACCATTTGTCAACCCGCGGTAATGGTTTGCCGCCCCTCTTTATGTGACACCGCAATGTGGCAGCTGACTTTTATCTTCAAAAAATTATTCCACGCTCTGCACAGTATTCAGCAGTTCCTGCTCGGAAATGGCTTTGGTGAACTGCACGGAGTAAGAATAACCACCATTCTGCCAGATGGCTAGCACATATTTTCCGCCGTTTCCTTTAAAGGTAACGCTGTTACCATTTACCGTAAGGCTTTTTATACTTGTATACTCATTATAATCTCCGCTGACGTCCTCGTCGAGAGCAGCCATTCTTAACACAGCTGTGTTGCTTTTACCCGTATATTGTACTTGTGCAAGCTCCTTCCAGTAGGCGGTATATTGCACCTGCTCCACTTCAAAGGGAATATTTTTGATTTCTTTTACAGGGAATCCAATGGCTTCCGACATTTCCTCAATGGAGCTATATTCAACGATATCCGGTATTACCTGCTGGGGAGGCTCCTTTGGCAAATTAAGCACATTGCGGAGGATGACTGAACCAATCAGTAAAATCACAAAAGAGGCGGCTATAAAGAGGTACTTTCTGTAATCAGGGAAGGAACCAATCTTATTCTTATTCGGAGCTTTTTCCAAATCAAGCTTACTGATATTATTCAGGATTCTTTCACGCATTTCTGCAGTAACTTCAATGTTCTTCATAACCTTATCATACCTGTTCTCCAAAATCGTACACCTCCTTCAGCACATCCTTAAGCTTTAATCTGGCCCTTTGCAGTAATGAGCGGACGGTTGCTTCTTTTTTTGACAATAACGAAGCAATCTGAGCCGTTGAGTAACCCTCATGATAAAAAAGATGAACCACTTCCCTGTATTTTGACGGCAGCTGTTTCACCGCATCCCACACAAATGACAAATCCTCCGTTTCATTTGCCGCCAAAGTTTCACTGAGTTCATCGGTCTTACGGATTTTATTATAGTTTAACTTGTTTTTGCTGATATTAATCGCAACGCGCAGAAACCATGCTTTTTCATGATCAGTCGTTTCAAACTGCGGCTGTGTTTTGATAAATTGTATCAATGTGTCCTGCAGCACATCCTCCGCATCACTCATGTTATGAAGGTATGAGTAAGCAAGGCGCAGAACACTGTTTCCATAGGCTGTCATCAACTCCTCGGCCTGCTTATTTATTTGAGCCGAATGCAAAGCCTCCTGCACAGGTACTGCCTTTTTGCTGCTTTCCCCTTTGGCCGCAGAAAGCACTCTGTAAAATAAGAAATAGATAAACCCTTTCAGGAAGTCTGTGAATTCCCTTAGTCCACTTGATAGCTTATAAACATCAACCATACAATCACCTCCCGGGATAAATAATATGGCGATACCGATAGCAGTATCGCCAGCGTCCATCACCTGCCGTTATTTTTTAGCGGATACCCCTTACCAAATCACTGATAACAGCGGTATCCAAGCCTGCATCATCATATCCTGCTGAGATAGAATAAGCATATTCTCCCTTCACCCATGTGGCCACCTGTACTTTGCCGTCATTCCCTCTGGTGGATACCTGTAAGCTGCCCACGGTTATTGTATTATTTTCAGAATATTTATTGTAGTCCCCGCTGATATCCTCTTTCCCTTTTGCCTTGCGGATCAAAAGTTCCTTCTCACCATTTTCATAAAAGACCTGTATCATGTCATTCTTAATAGCCTGGATGGACTTCTGTACATAGCCCTCCGGCAGTTTTTCTGGAAGGGCTAACGTGAAACCGGCAGTTTTTTCTGCCTCAGCTACGGTTTTACAATCTTCAAAGGGGTCGGGGATTTGCTGGGAACCACCTTCGGCAGCCTGGCCGCTGATTTGTTTTGGAGGATTGTTTGTATAGGCAGCAACGGAAAGTGTCATAACAGCGCTTAGAGCAATCACAATAAGTTTTTTCATAATTAATTTTCCTTTCATTACGGACTTGATTTAGTAACCATTTTTCTGGTTCTGACCTGTATACAAATGAGAGGAGGAAAATGTTGCAAAAGTAAAAGAAATCCTGCAAGTAATTCTAATACTATATCTTATACAACAATTTGTCACCTTATTAGCCGTCAGGTCCAGTCGGATTAAAGTTTGCATTTTTTTTATTTGTGCTATAATGAAATAAGATTATCTTAAATATGCTTATCTTATAAAATAGATATCTTATGAAATAAGATCATCCCCATAATCGTTTTCATACTGAAGCAGAATCCAAACAGAAAGGACAAATATGATGGATTACGTTACATTGGGAAAAACAGGAATCACTGTAAATAAGAATGGCTTTGGCGCACTGCCCATCCAGCGAATTACAAAGGAAGAGGCCGCCCGCCTTCTAAGAAAAGCCTATGACAAAGGCATCCGTTTTTTTGATACTGCCCGCTTTTACACGGACAGCGAGGAGAAAATCGGCTGCGCCTTAAAGGATGTCCGGGAAAATCTTTTTATTGCCTCAAAAACAATGAGTACAAAGGCAGAGGAGTTCTGGAGCCAGTTACATACAAGTCTGAAAGAATTACAGACAGATTATCTGGACTTATATCAATTCCATAACCCCTCCTTCTGTCCAAAGCCAGGAGATGGCACAGGGCTTTATGAGGCAATGTCAGAGGCTAAGGAAAAAGGGCTTATACGCCATATCGGCATTACCAACCACAGGCTGTCTGTTGCCAGGGAAGCCATTGAATCCGGGCTTTATGAGACCCTGCAGTTTCCCTTCAGTTATCTTTCCACGGAAAAGGAATTAGAACTGGTAAGGCTGTGCAAGGAGCATAATATGGGCTTTATTGCCATGAAAGCCTTATCCGGTGGGTTAATAACCAACTCCGCGGCCGCCTATGCCTATCTTGCCCAATTTAACAATGTCCTTCCTATCTGGGGAGTTCAAAAGGAGAAGGAACTGGATGAATTCCTGTCCTATATTGACACTCCTCCCTTTCTTGATATGGACCTGATTGCTGTGATAGACAAAGACCGGAAGGAGCTTGGCGGCGAATTCTGCAGAGGCTGCGGCTACTGCCTGCCATGTCCAAAGGGAATCGATATCCCCACCTGCGCAAGAATGTCCCTGCTAATCAGAAGGGCCCCTCTGTCCGTTTATTTAAACGAAGAGCACCAGAGTAAAATGGCCAGAATCAAGGAATGTATAAACTGCAACCATTGCAGCAGCCACTGTCCTTACGGCCTTAATACTCCCTCTCTTTTATCTGCCAATCTAACGGATTATGAAACCTTTTTAGCTATATAAGCTGAATTACCCTTTTATAAGGCTTTTTTAGCCATATAAACTGAATTTCTCCTTATAGGACCTTTATAGCTAAATGGATATACACAGATGATCAAGGAGGTTATTTTGGAGTTGTGTCTCAAGAGGTTCCTTATGACACTTAAGCGGCAGGAAACGTGACTAGGTAAACCAGTGCCACTGTTTGAGCTTGATAACTAACACTGCCAAATTTGTCACAGCGAGTTTGGCGCTGGCTTGCCTGCCAGTCACGTTTCCTGCCGCTTTAGTGGAATAAGGGTTCTCGCATAACAAAACTCCAAAACAACCTCCTCGGTCATCGTCCGTTTCCATAAACTTCTTTCCTGTGTTTGCCGTGTAAATTATATGGCATCCTCTTGACTTCTTTTCCTTTTAATGATATATTCAAAGTACAGCAGGACACGTGTCCCGCATACATAGTTTCATTTAACTATCATTAGGTAAAGGAGAATACTTATGGATGTTGAAAAGCTATTATCTGAAATGACATTGGAGGAAAAAGCATCTTTGTGTTCAGGAGCCGACTTCTGGCATACAAAGAGCATTGAGAGGCTTGGAATACCAAATGTTATGGTATCTGACGGCCCTCACGGACTTCGAAAACAAGCCGAGGAAGCCGACCACCTGGGGCTTTCCGAGAGTGTGGAGGCAGTCTGCTTCCCCGCTGCTTCCGCCCTGGCTTGTTCCTTTGACACGGAGCTTATAAATACCATTGGAGAGGCCTTGGGAGACGAATGCCAGGCTGAGTCCGTATCCACCTTATTGGGGCCGGGAGTTAACATGAAGCGCTCTCCCCTTTGCGGCCGTAATTTTGAATATTATTCCGAGGATCCTTATCTGGCCGGCAAATTAGCAGCTTCCCTTGTAAGAGGTATACAAAGCAAGGGTATCGGCACCAGTCTGAAGCATTTTGCCGTTAACAACCAGGAATACCGCAGAATGAGCATCAATGCCGTGGCAGACGAAAGGACCCTAAGGGAAATTTATCTTGCCGCCTTTGAAACCGTCGTGAAAGAAGCCAAACCCACTACTCTTATGTGCTCCTATAACCGTATCAACGGTGTTTACTCCTGTGAAAATGACTGGCTGCTTAACAAAGTCCTCCGGGATGAATGGGGCTTTGACGGCCTGGTCATGACAGACTGGGGTGCCATGAATGACAGAGTGGAGGCAGTAAAGGCAGGCCTTGATCTGGAAATGCCGGGCTGCAAGGGAATCCGCGACAAAGAAATAGTAGAAGCCGTTCAAAGGGGTAAGCTCTCAGAAGAAGTAGTAAACACTGCTGCCAGACGTGTACTGAAGCTAGTGAAGCATTACTATGACAATAAAAAAGAAAATGCCACCTATGATAAAGAGGCCCATCATGCATTGGCAAGAAAAGCTGCCGGTGAAAGTGCCGTACTGTTAAAGAATGATTCCATCCTTCCCTTAAAGTCCGGGACGAAAGCCGCCTTTATCGGAAAATTTGCCAAGGTGCCCCGTTACCAGGGCGGCGGCTCCAGCCACATTAACAGCTTTAAGGTAACCAATGCACTGGAGGCCGTGAAAGATATCGCAGATGTAACCTACGCACAGGGCTATGATACCAAAGAGGATAAAGTGGAGGAAGAGCTGGTAAAAGAAGCGCTGAAGGCTGCCGCAGAAGCAGAGGTAGCAGTTATTTTCGCTGGCCTTCCAGATTCCTTTGAAAGCGAAGGCTACGACAGAACCCATATGGAGCTGCCTGCCTGCCAGAATCATCTTATTCAGGAAATTACAAAGGTCCAGAAAAATGTTGTCGTTATCCTTCATAACGGTTCACCGGTCAGAATGCCCTGGCTTAAGGATGTAAAGGGTCTCCTTATGGTTTCCATGGGAGGCCAGGCAGTTGGCGGTGCTTCTATTGACCTGCTGTACGGCAAGGTAAATCCAAGCGGAAAGCTTGCTGAGACCTATCCTCTATCCTTAAAACACAATCCTTCCTATTTAAACTTCCCCGGAACGGAAAAGGAAGTCGTATACGGCGAAGGCGTTTTCATAGGCTACCGCTACTATGATACCAAGGATTTAGAGGTTCTCTATCCTTTCGGCTATGGATTAAGCTATACCGAATTCGAATACAGTGACCTTAAAGTATCTCCCGATGCCGGCTTAAAGGATACGGATACGGTTACCGTGACCCTTAAGGTAAAAAACACCGGAAAAACTGCCGGTAAGGAAACCGTACAGCTGTATATCCATGACAAAGAAGCTTATGTACAGCGCCCGGAAAAAGAATTAAAGGGCTTTGCCAAAGAAGAGCTTGCTCCCGGCGAAGAAAAGGAAGTATCCTTTACTCTGGATTATCGCTCCTTTGCTTATTACAGTGAGCTGTTAGGTGACTGGTATGTTGAAACCGGTGATTTTACTATAATGCTTGGTAAATCTTCCCGTGACATTGTTCTTACAAAGGACATTTTCATCACAGGAACGAAAGCCTTACCCTTCGTAGCAGACTGCACCACCACAGTAGGCGATATCCTGAAGTATGTTAAGAATGCCGATGAATTAATAAGTCAATATGGCGGTAATCTAATGCCCTCTCTTTCTGCGGATGATTCCGAAGGCCTGGGTGAAGGAACCGCCGAAATGATGCGCCAGATGATGGATGGCATCCCCTTGCATTCTATCCTTTCCTTCGGTGCCGATTTTACCTCTAAGGATATACAGGATATGATAGATAAGCTGAATAACCAGACAAAATAAGATAGTTTCACACATGCTCCCATTGCATACCGCAGACAAGTCTGCGGTACTGCCATAAATAAAGGAGTGTGTATTAATCAGAAGAAAAAAGGAAGGAATAGCTGTAATCACGAAAGCAACAGCTATTCCTTTTTATGTTATCTTCTATCTCCATAAACGTGTCTCGAAAATATCCTTACTTTGTATGGTCTTTAATCCATGAGGCAATATCTTCTGTAACCTGCTCTCTGTTAAGCTCGTTTAACAGCTCGTGCCTGGCCTCGGGATAAAGCTTCAGGGTTATATCATTCACACCTGTCTTTTTATATATTTGATACAGATTTTTTACCCCCTTGCCGCATCTGCCTACCGGGTCCCTGTCACCGGAGATAATAAGCATGGGTAATTCCTTCGGTATTTTCTTTCTGTTCTTTTTCTTCTCAATAACCATGAGCCCAATTATAAAATCATGATAGAAACCGCTGGTAAATACCGTCCCGCAATAGGGATCTTTTATGTATTTATCCACCTCTTCTTCATCCCTGCTAAGCCAGTCAAAATCCGTACGGTTCGGACTGAACAGTTTATTGAACCCTCCAAAAAGAAGGTTGTTCATTTTCTCACTCTTTGTCCGTCTGCCTGTTCTTCCAGCCTCCATAGCCGCTATCAGCCTGCCGGCCTTTAGCATAATGCCCTGATTCCCATTGGAACCCATTAATATCAAGCCGCTTAGTTCCTTACCATACTCCATGGCGTACCGTTGCGACGCAAAGGAGCCCATGCTATGCCCCAGTAAAAATAACGGCAGGGACGGATACTTCTTCCGGATAATAACCGTCAGATGGTGCATATCCTTTACCAGCCACATAAAACCGTCCTTATCGGCCAGATATCCCACATTATCAAGATTTTCTGCTGTCTTGCCGTGTCCCCTGTGGTCATGGATATACACAAGATACCCCAGCCCTGCCAGAAAAGCTGCAAATCTTTCGTATCTTTCCGAAGTTTCTGCCATTCCATGGGCAATCTGAACAATCCCCTTAACCTGCACCCCGGGGTCCGGGCTTATTACATATCCATGAATTTTAATGCCATCCATTGCTTGAAAAGTAAAATTTTCTCTTAAAATACTAATACCTCCTCCCAGTATTCCTAAGTTACATTTACTTCTACCTTATATTTCTATTTTCAACGATAGAAAACATTATGTCAATCATAAAGTATGAAATAAATTACGGAAAACGGTTTAAACTAATAGTAAAATAAAAAGTCTGTTTATAACATACTTCCAAAGGAAAGAGAGGTGGTAGGATAATGAAATACTTCGAATATAATCTTTGGACAGCTACCAGCAGTGAAGCAGACAGTACCCGGGAGACAGCTTTAAAGGCCTGGAAAGAAAGAGCCCGGCTGTATTCAGAAGAATATCAGAAAGCCAGAAAACATCTTTCAAAAACTTTTGTTAAGGTATATGAGAATAATTTTGGTTTTCGGGGCTGCTATTTATCGGACCTCCTCCTGTCAGGCAATACCAGAATAGAGAACACCGGCTCCTATATAAAAGGCATCACCACCTGTAAAATCCTGCTATCTGATCTTGCTGACAGCTGGCAGATTACTTACTCCGGTATTGAATTTATCAATTATCAAACGGCCAGTGAAAATGACCCTTTGGCAGAGCCTAACAGATATAGGATACTGGAATTCAGTGAGCTGCTTATTCTCGATATTGATAACAATAAGCTCTCACATGAGTTTCTGCTATCGAACGGTTCCACCCTCCTGCTGCACTTTACCAGGGTTTCCGTCAAGAAAATCAACAAGCCATAGGCCGGGAACACCGTCGGTTATCAAATACCGGTTTAAATTAAAATAGCTGTTTGCCCTGTCCAAAACAGCAGAGTCCGCAGTAACTACAAATTCCTGATTTTCAAGAATCCCATCCACTCCATTTATGCAGTGAGCCTCTGTGGGAAAGGAGTATTTTGCAAGCTCCTCCTGTATCAGTACTTTGAGCCTGCCGGAATTGGATACCGGCGCATCCAGATAGAAAATGACTTTACCGGCTTTTTCCTTTTCAAGAAAGCTTCCTATCTTATTGACTGCCTCTATTGTTTTATCTATCGGATGATAGGTGCCCCGAAGCCCGGCAAGGTCCCTGAAGCATCCGTCCCTGCACAATATGACAGGTGAGCCGGATAATGCAACCTCCAGGGTGATAATCGTATTAAACCCGTCAACATGCAGGGTCCTTCCCTCACAGCCATCCGTTAGCTCCCTGGCTTTTCGGTTTCTGATTGCTTCATCCGAGGCTGCCCAGCGTATAAGAGCAATCCTCTGTCTTTTGGAAAGCCTGTAATGGTCACAGACAAAGGTAGCCGCCCCTTCTATACGGTAGCCTTTATTCAGCAGGTAGCAGATATCACTTCCTGCTTTGGAAAGCGTAACAAGAACCTCTTTTCCAAAATCCTTCTCATCCTCTGGCGTATATCCTCTTTTTGTCTGCTTCATCACAAGTATTTTCCTTTCCAGCCATACTTTTGTAAAAAAGGAGCCCATCCATATACCATGAGGCCCCTTTTCCTATTCAATACGCAGCTTTTATAAGCTGCCAAACTTTTTAATCCCACTGGGCATCGTCAACAAAGGCAATACCCTTTACAGAATTCATCTCAAAGGTTAACTTCCCGTGTGCCTTATATCCTGCTAATGCTACTATTGTATCTCCTTTTGGCAGCTCGTATTCGTATTCACCTTTATTAACAGGAAGTTCAACTAATTTATCTCCATTTACAATCAATACTATTTTATAGGAAGCTGTATCCATTGTCGAATGATATTTGAAAGTTGCTTTTCCTTTATTTTTGGCATGTATTACCTTACTGTAGTCAACCCCTGTAAATTTACCTGAGCTTATTACAAAGCCATTGCCGGTCAGATTCGAACTATATCCAACTGCTTGAAAACCTGCTTCCTTCTTAAGTATCATTTTATCGGTGATATCTTTTAAAGAAGTAATCTCTTTTGTATCAGTGGCGGCGGCTTCCTTATCCCATTCGGATTCATCTGTAAATTTCACTCCTTCTGCAGATTTCATCTGAAAATTTAATTTACCATGTGCTTTATAACCTGCTAATGCAACCACGGTATCTCCCTTTGGAATTTCATAAGTAAATTTGCTTTTATCTGCCGGTATTTCTACCACTTTCTTATCATTCATTATTAATACCAGCCTGTATGCTCCGTGCTCTATGGTAGAGTTATACCGAAAGGTCACCTTACTCCTTTGATCTGCATGTATTACTTTACTGTAATCTACGCCAGTAAATTTATCGGTATGAATGGTAAATCCATTCTCCTTATAATCGGAACTATAACCAATTGCCTGAAAACCGGCTTCTTTCTTTAAAATCATCGTATCTGTTATATCCTTTAAAGAGGTAATATTCTGATTATCCAAAGAAATTTTTATTTTTGTGTTTTCAGCCTTTACATTATAATTTTTAGTGGATAATATAAATACTGTGAATATACTTGCAAAAATAATCATTACACCAATATAAGTTTTTGTCCGTTTCATAATAATCCTCCACAATTTTAAATAGTATTAAGCACTAAGTTCTATTATTTTATCGCATTTACCTTTTATAAATGTATCATGTGTTACAATAATTATAATTTTGTTATTTTTTATTTTTTCTAAATAATTAATGAACTTAATCTTGCTCTTATCGTCCATAGCAGATGTCGGTTCATCAAAAATCAACAAATCCGTATCCTTTAATAGTGTCCGTATAATTGATATCTTCTGCTTTTCACCCCCTGAAATGGTATTAGATACATTGGTAAGCAAGTCAATGTTTGTTGTAAAATTAATATGCTGCAAGTTAAAAACATCTATAAGATTATCCAGATTCCCATCGTCAAATGCATTAAGAAACATATTGTCTTTTACACTTCCATTCATTAAAACAGGCTCCTGTTCCGTGATTCCAATTAAACTTTTACGAACATCTTTCATGTTGATGTTTTTGATATCAATACCATTATACAATATTTGGTTGTTATTAATATCCGAATTATACAGCCCTAATAATAAGTTAATTAAAGTTGTTTTACCTCCCCCATTTTTTCCTGCTATTGCATACATATAACCAGTTTCAAAATGATAGCTTAAATTCATAATAGCATAATCATTCTCCAAATAACGGAAATTCAGATTATCGAGGTGAATGTTCTTAATCTCCGTAATTGATAAATTCCCCTGCTCTTCTGCCTTGATATCCATAATATCCTGTATTCTTTTATAAGATACCATCGTATCCTGATAGTCCTGGCCATAGTTAAATAAAAATCGAATAATAGATAGTATAATATTAAAATAACTAATATATATTGTAAATTTACCTATCGTAAAATTACCATGCATTATCTGAACAGCACCTAAAATATACAATATAATCTGCGCTATTACAGATATAAAGCTGTCAATGCTTGAAAATAGAAATTCAAGCTTTTGATTTCTGATTATTATTTTATAAAATACATTATATGCATTATCCATTTTTTTTCTTAGATAATCTTCACTGCTGTTTATTTTTATAAAATGTATGTAATACAACTGTTCAAACATAATACTAAAAAATTTATTCTGATTTTCTTTCTGCTCAAAATTAAATTTAAACAGAGAATTTTTTAGTAACTTATAACCTATTATATAGCAGGCGAAAATAAATATAAATGTTATTGCAATCTCTTTATTAATCAAAAAGCAAACTGTAATCAGTATAGGTAAGAATATTACTTTTAGCATAAAATCTCTGAAAAGATTAATAGTAAAAATGCACAGCTGATTTGTATCCTCATTTATCATCTGGTTTAAATATGACATATCCTTTGTTTTTAAATAGGATATAGGTAAGTCCTGGACATGAACCAATACATCCCTGTTAAATTCATATCCCATCCTGGATTGCAGCTTTGCATATAATATACTTAGCATATAATTTAATACCATACTGGCTACCGTAATAGAAATCAAAGCAATACAATATTTGTAAACAAAGGAAAGATTAAATTTACCGATTAATCCGTCTATAAAATTACCGGTTATAATTGGTGAAGTGTAGGTTAATATATTAAGCAGTATTGTGAGTATAATATAAATAACAAACTTACTTTGATAACGTTTTATATATTTGCCGCACATGTTCAAAATTTTCATTAGAGTTCTCCTCAAAATACTGTAACATCCTCATGTAATTATATTTTAGATGAGAGTAAATATAAATTCTGGTACAACTCAAATAATATAGTAATTGCATCCGGTTTTTCTGCCCAAATGCAATTACTATATTAATACGGAAATTTTATAGCATTACCAGTCTTACTTATAAAATGGACTATGTACTAAAATGAAACCAATCTATAAGCACATAAGCTTTTGCATCTGCCGGCACATAAAGTATCGCATTTTCCGGTACAAAAATGCTGACAGTACGCCGTACAAACATCACCACATTTCCCAGTACAATTAATCTCAACACCCATATTACTGTTAATAACCAAATAATCCATATTATTTACCTCCTCTTATCGAAATATAGCAGAATTGTTTTTAAGGATATTTGCCGCATAATTAATACATTTATTTTTACAATAAGATTTGCAATAAAGCGCACCTTGCCCAACACACCTACAAACTACATCATTGTTAAAGTTGGGGGTAATGACCAAATAATCCATGACAACCTCCTGACAGCAAATAAGCTAACTGTAATTATGCTATAAAATTTCTTTATTTACTCTTTTTAGAACACCGGGCATGGCATAGAATTTTACAATAAGTGCTGCAATACTTACCACCTGAATAGCATGTGCATTCTCCTCCTGACATAGGACAAATTGACATTAGCTTTGTATTGGTTCCATTTACAAGATAATCCATAATAAACTGCTCCTTTCTTTCCTTATTGTTCAACTTTTGCTCTTTCGTTTATTATCTGTTCGGCAACATATTTTATATGCTCATATAAAGCATTCTTATAAACACTGCAACGGTCATCCTCTTTGTTATTTACTCTATAATGAGGACATCCTCCCATACAGTTAGGCAGTACTTTACATTTAACACATTTATCCTTTGCCGGTTCAAACAGCATATAACTATACAATACATCCGTATTTCTTCTTATGTTGTCCTTTATATTACCTACGGCCTTTGACTCTATCCCGATGTCATTCCAGCATTTATAAATCATGCCATCCGAATTGATTACAAAGGAATTTACCGAATCAGCTCCGCAGAAATTCATCTTTAGATCCGGATATTTGGTATTCCAACCCAATAATTCCGTATTGCGGATATTAAAGTTCAAATCCTCCAGCGCAAACTCATTGGATGTATAGCAGCTGTTACAGAGGGACGGATTATCATTGTCATTGGTAACCTTACCCAAATATGGTTTAATTTTTGACAGTAGATTTTTTTCCTGTAAGATAGCAATGATTTCATCACCGCCATTAATATTATTTCTGTCAACATTAATTCTTAATGCAACATTTGGCAATATATCAAAACATTCTTCTATATTTTTCAAGATACCGTCAAAAGTTTCTTCCCCGCCTTTTAAGGGCCTTCTCTGATTGTGGGTTTCCTTATTGCCATCAATTGTTATTTGATAGAAATCTACCTTTAAATCATTTAATAATTCAATATCATTTCTGTTTAGCAGATATCCGTTTGTAATCATACCGGCGTTGTAAATGATATTGTTTTTATCGCATATCTCAATAAACTTTCTGGACAGCTTCTCTATGGTATCCAATGCCATTAACGGTTCACCGCCATACCATGTAACCTGTAAGTTTTTTATGGAACCCGCATAACCTTCCACAAATTCAATAATGTTTTCCTGAATTTCTTCACTCATGTTTTGTTCCTTAATGACATCTTTTTCATAACAATAAACACATCGGAAATTACAGTCGGAAGTAGGTGCTATTGTTAACCCTAATGAACTTGTATCGAATCTGCCGCTTAGCATCCTCAGCTTTATTTCGTCAAATTCACTGTAATTATCCTCTATTATAAACCCACCCATTTTTAAATCTTCTAACAGCTTTGCATCTGGAATCTGCTCTTTTTTTTCATTAAAATTTACTAGCTGCTCGTACTTATCCGACTCCATCAATGCCATTGAATTTGTAAAAGAGTTATATAATAGCTTTCTTTTATTATCAAATTCAAAATAGAAATTGTAATTAGATACCTTCATCACTGTCTCCTTACTATTTAGTTATAGTACGATAGATACTTTTTTATCATCACGCGTAATGACTCTGTATTTTATTTACAATATCATTAAGCCAAATATTTACTCTTTTGTCAACTATTATTTTATAATTTTTTACAATTATATATTTACTAAATATTGACATATAAAAACCTGATTGATATAATTATTTTACCAAATAGTTCTTCAAGGAGAGAATGATGCCAGATAAGCATAAAAAGTTTAAGATTACAGATAGGGAGCAGGACATTCTGAATATCCTCTGGGCCGCCGAAAAACCATTGGTAGCATCTGATATCGCCAAAACGGATACTTCTTTAAGCATAAATACCGTACAAGCCGTCTTACGGAAGCTGTTGCAGAAAAAGCTTATTCAAGTAGCCGACATTGTATACAGCGGGACTGTATTGTCCAGAACCTATCAGCCCACTATCAGTTCCAATGACTTTACATTACAGCAATTTGTATCACAATTTGAGGATGCGAAAAAAAATATAACGATACCGGATTTTGTTGCTACTTTACTGGAACATGAAAAGAATGAGGCTCAGCGGATTGAAGAACTGGAAGCTTTATTGGAAGAACGCAAAAGAAAGCTGAAATCCAAAGAAAAATAGGAAAATATATACTATTTGATTTTATGATTCTGGAAAGAGGTTACAATGAATTTCTCATTTACAGTATTATTGACCTTAACATTTTTTAGCGGTATCCTCATAATCCTGCTGTGGATTATGCTGCATAATAACCAAATTATACAAAAGGCCGGAATCAGCAGTTTATTTATTGGATTGCTTATTGTTTTATTTCGGCTGCTGATGCCTATTGAATTTCCTTTTGCCCATAATGTACCTATTCGTCATATTCTTCCCGATATTACACTGTTCCTGGAAAATAAAATGATATATTTAGGCACATTTAAAATAAGTATCCTTCAACTTATGCATATTATCTGGGCACTTGGCATCTTTATCCTCTTAATCAAATTTCTTTTTGAATACCTCTTATTTAAAAGAAAGGTCGGCCTTTTACCGCCTGCCGTAGATATCGTGTTACAATCTGCATTACAGGAAGCACTGGCCGATTTCAGATCTCATAAGAATTTCCGAATAGTTATTATGAAGAATGTAACAACACCAATGCTTTTTGGAATTTTAAAACCTCATATCATTATACCATCACTTAATCTCACGAAGGATGAATGGTATTATGTGCTAAAACATGAAATCACTCATTATTGTAAGGGTGATTTATGGATTAAGCTGTTAGTGGAATACTTATGCATCTTCTATTGGTGGAATCCTTTTATCTATCTCCTTAAAAAACAGATAACCAAAGCAATTGAACTGCATACGGACTATAAAATAACAGACTCCTTTGATGACATCCGGAAAATTGAATATTTTGAGTGTATTTTAAAAATTGCTAAAAATCAGGCAAAGGATAAATCCAATAAAGCACTTTTAACATTAACAGGAAACAATGCCTCTGTACTTTCCCAGAGACTGCATGTCACCCTTACAGATTACTCCGATATTTCTAAATTCACCTTTAAACATTTAGCAGTCTTTCTTATATTTTTATTTTTAACGGCATCCTCTTTTTTATTTGTATTTGAACCTTACGCCATATCTCCTTATGATGAATCAACAACCTTTGAATTAAATGATCAAAATGCTTATTTAGTGGTAAATCCTGACGGAGGCTATGATTTGTATTATAAAAAGAACTACTTTGTTACTGTTCATGAAATCGAGAACTCTTATTCAGGCTTACATATTTACAATAACATAAACGAGGTAAAGAATAATGAGAAAAACAAATAAGAAAATTTTACTTTTGTTAATGCTTTCCAGCTTCTGCATTAATATGCCTATGGCTGCCAAAGCTGCTGTCATTGAGAAGAATATGGATTCTTCCCCCTACCAGTTACAAATGATAAACGGGCAGCAAAGCTTAGATACCATTATATCACCTTTTTCTGACATTATTGACTGGCGTTATAAACGGGAAAATGATCAGCTATACAAACGCCAATATAATTATACGAAAAAGCAGTGGATCGGCGAATGGGAGCTATGCCGGTAATACAAGAGAGCAAAAATTAAATCTGGTATAATAGCAAAGGTAACTGGCATAAACTCTGCCAGTTACCTTACTATTTACCGTAATATACTGTTGAATATAAGAAATAAACGATTCTTTGTCAATGGGCAGTATAAATTCTACAAATTACTATACCCCATTAAATGCTCATCCACTGCCTGTGCCACTTCTCTGCCTTCTCTGATTGCCCATACAACCAGCGACTGTCCCCGGTGCATATCACCTGTAACAAAGACTTTCTCTGCACTGGTCTGATATTTGCCTTCTTCCGTGGCTACATTGGTTCTGGCGTTCAGTTCCACGCCAAAGGCCTTTGCCACGTACTCCTGAGTTCCTAAGAAGCCTGCTGCGATAAAGACGTAATCGGCATCTGCCACATATTCGCTTCCCGGAATTTCCTCCATCTGAAAGCGTTTCGTCTCAGCATTGAACTTGCTGCAAAGCTTAACGATCTTAACCTTTGTAAGGTTTCCATCCTTATCTGCTATAAATTCCTTTACCGTAGATTCGTACACCCTTGGGTCATGGCCAAATACAGCAATTGCTTCCTCCTGACCGTAGTCTGTCTTTATGACCTTGGGCCATTCGGGCCAGGGATTGTCTTCGGTTCTGTTTTCCGGAGGCTTTGGCATCATTTCAATCTGAAGGACGGATTTTGCTCCCTGCCTTATACTGGTGCCGACACAGTCATTTCCCGTATCACCGCCGCCAATTACGATGACGTTCTTTCCCTTTGTGTTCACACAGGCACCGTCTTCAAAGTCAGAGTCAAGAAGGCTCTTGGTAACACCCTTTAAGAAATCCACTGCAAAATAAATTCCCTTGGCTTCCCTGCCGGGTGCTTTAATATCTCTAGGTTTTGAGGCTCCACAGGCAAGAATGATGCTGTCAAATTCCTTCCTGATGTCCGATACCTTATAATTTTTGCCCACATCCGCTTTCGTTATAAAGGTCACTCCTTCTTCCTTCATAAGCTCTACTCTGCGGTTTATGATATGCTTCTCCAGCTTCATGTTCGGAATGCCATACATCAAAAGGCCGCCGATGCGGTCAGAGCGTTCGAATACCGTTACCTGATGACCTCTTTTATTTAACTGGTCTGCTGCCGCAAGACCGGAAGGACCGGAGCCTATGACAGCGACCTTCTTACCGGTTCTTACCTTGGGAGGCTGTGCTGTTACAAAGCCCGCTTTATAACCATTTTCGATGATGCTTAATTCATTTTCCTTTATTGCCACCGGATTGGTCGCCACGTTACAGGTACAGGCCGGCTCGCAGGGTGCGGGACAAACGCGCCCTGTAAATTCCGGAAAATTATTCGTCCGAAACAGGCGCTTTAAGGCCTGATTCATATTTCCATTGTATAACAGGTCATTCCATTCCGGCACCAGGTTGTTCAAAGGGCAGCCCGAAGTCATACCGTTTAAGATAACGCCTGACTGGCAAAAGGGTACGCCGCAGTCCATGCACCTTGCTCCCTGTATCTTTTGCTCTTCCTTCGGCAGAGGAATGTGAAATTCATTAAAGTTCTTTATACGTTCAAGAGGAGCCAGCCCTTTGCTTAACTTCCTGTCATATTCCATAAATCCTGTTGGTTTTCCCATTGCTTCTTACCTCCTAGTCTTCATACCTTCCTCTACACACCTCAAGCTTGTGCCAAGGATTTCACAGGCACATTTTGTGAATTATGCTTCTCAATAATTCACATTATCTCCATGCCCTCCCAACGCGCCGCAAGATTGTGCCGAGGATTTCGCAGGCACAATCTTGTGTATGAAAATTGCTTTTTAATTTTCATACTATCCTCTGGTGTTGGCAAAGAATGCCTCAATCTGTGCCTGTTCGCTGCTTAAGCCTTTTTCCTCCATCTGGACAATGGTCATAAGCATACGGCTGTAATCATAGGGTATGATTTTCTTAAATTTCGGCAGATAATCCATGAAGTTCTCCAGGATATCCTTTCCCTTTACGGAACCGGTCAGCTTAACATGCTCGGTAATCATACTCTTTAATTCCAGTACATCATACTTCTCCGTCACAGACTCCATGGATACCATTTCCTTATTCAGCTTCTTATAAAGGTTACTGCCTTCATCCAGTACATAAGCAATACCGCCGCTCATACCTGCTGCAAAGTTCTTTCCTGTGGTACCAAGAACTACAACTCTTCCGCCTGTCATATACTCACAGCCGTGGTCGCCTACGCCTTCTACAACTGCGCTGGCACCGGAGTTACGTACACAGAAGCGTTCTCCGGCCACACCGTTTATGAATACCTTACCGCTGGTAGCACCGTAGAGGGCAACATTTCCGATAATGATATTCTTATCCGCTTCGAATTTCGTACCCTTGGGAGGATATACCACCAGCTTTCCGCCGGAAAGACCTTTTCCGAAGTAGTCATTGCTGTCACCGGAAAGGCTGAGGGTAAGTCCCTTGGGAATAAAGGCACCAAAGCTCTGTCCGCCGCTTCCATGGCATTTGATGACATAGGTATCATCCTCCAGGGATGTACCGTGAGCCTTTGTAATTTCAGAACCCAGGATAGTTCCAAAGGTACGGTCGATATTGGATACCTCTGTCTCGATAGTCTTAGACTGGCCGGAAGCGATGGAACCCTTCAGTTTCTTTAACAGTATCTTTTCATCAATGGTATTTTCCAGTTCAAAATTATAGATTTTCTTGGGATCAAAATGGGCTTCTTCGGTATTTCCGGCAAAAGGATTGTTAAGAATCTTTGAAAGGTCGATTCTTGCGGCCCTTCCTGCCTTTGAAGCTTCCTTTGCCTTTAACAGGTCGCTTCTTCCTACTAAATCCTCAAGCTTTCTGATACCAAGCTTCGCCATATATTCTCTTACTTCTTCCGCAATAAAACGCATGAAGTTTACTACATATTCCGGTTTTCCTTTAAAATTCTTTCTCAGCTCCGGATTCTGGGTGGCAACACCTACCGGGCAGGTATCCAGGTTGCACACACGCATCATGACGCAGCCTAAGGTTACCAGGGGAGCTGTTGCAAAACCAAATTCCTCCGCTCCAAGGAGTGCCGCAATTACAACATCCCTGCCTGTCATCAGCTTACCGTCCGTCTCGACCATTACCCTGGAACGCAGACCGTTCATAATAAGGGTCTGATGAGTTTCCGCAAGGCCCAGTTCCCAGGGAAGTCCGGCATTGTGGATGGAATTTCTGGGTGCCGCACCGGTACCGCCGTCAAAGCCTGATATCAGGATAACCTGTGCTCCGGCCTTTGCCACACCGGCAGCAACGGTCCCGACACCTGCTTCCGATACCAGCTTTACCGATATCCTGGCATCCGTATTGGAATTCTTAAGGTCATAGATCAGCTGCGCCAAGTCCTCTATGGAGTAGATATCATGATGAGGAGGCGGAGAGATTAAGCCTACGCCGGGAGTCGAATGCCTTGTTTTGGCTACCCAGGGATAAACCTTTCCCGCAGGCAGCTGGCCCCCTTCACCGGGTTTTGCTCCCTGTGCCATCTTAATCTGGATTTCCTTGGCACTTACCAGGTACTGGCTGGTAACACCGAAACGTCCGGAAGCTACCTGCTTGATAGCGGAACATCTATTAAAACCGTCCTTCCCAACTGTAAGGCGCTCCAGGCTTTCACCGCCTTCCCCGCTGTTGGACTTGCCGCCCAGCATATTCATGGCAATGGCAAGAGTCTCATGAGCTTCCTGTGAGATGGAACCATAGGACATGGCCCCGGTCTTAAAGCGCTTTACAATGGAATCAACACTTTCTACTTCTTCAATGGGGATACCGGCTTCCGGGAAGTCAAATTCAAGAAGGCCTCTTAAATTTATGCCCTCCTCTTCCTTTTCAATAAGCTTCGTATATTCCTTAAAGGCTTCATAATCCCCTGTTCTGGCAGCCTTTTGCAGCTGATGGATGGTCTGGGGATTGTAAAGGTGCTCTTCTTTTCCGCTTCTTAGTTTATGAATGCCGCTGTTTTCAAGGGTCAAATCCGTATTCAGGCCCAGAGGATCAAAAGCCTTGGAATGAAGCTCATCCACCTGCTTTTCAATATCCTTGATGGTAACGCCGCCGATACGGCTTACGGTATCGGTAAAGTACTTTTCAATCACCTGGGTGTTGATACCGATGGCTTCAAAAATCTTGGAGCCCTGATAGGACTGTATCGTTGAAATACCCATCTTGGAAGCAATCTTTACGATTCCCTTTAAAATAGCCTTATTATAGTCGTTTACCGCCGCATAATAATCCTTATCCAGCATATCGTTTACAATCAGCTGTTTGATGGATTCCTGGGCAAGATAAGGATTTACGGCACAGGCACCATAGCCTAAAAGAGTTGCAAAATGGTGTACTTCTCTGGGTTCCGCGCTCTCTAATATCATTGCCACAGCTGTTCTTTTCTTGGTTCTTACCAAATGCTGCTGCATAGCGGATACGGCAAGGAGGGAAGGAATTGCTACATGGTTTTCGTCCACTCCCCTGTCAGAAAGAATCAGGATATTGGCTCCTTCCTTATAGGCACGGTCCGCATCTACAAATATATGGTCAATGGCCCTTTCCAGGGAGGTGTTCTTATAATATATAATTGAAATTGTCTCCACCTTAAAGCCCGGTATCTTCATGGACTTAATCTTTAAAAGGTCCGTACTGGTAAGGATGGGATTGTGTATTTTAAGTACTTTACAGTTCTCCGCACATTCCTCCAGGAGATTTCCGTCCTCTCCGATATAAACATCGGTGGAGGTAACGATTTCTTCCCTGATGGCATCAATGGGAGGATTGGTTACCTGGGCAAAAAGCTGTCTGAAATAACTGAAAAGAGGAGGATTGCTCTTTGACAGGATGGGAAGGGGACTGTCGGCACCCATGGCTGCAACGGGCTCTGCTCCGGTTCTTGCCATAGGAAGGATTGTGGTTCTGTAATCCTCGTAAGTATAACCGAAGGCCTTTTGAAGCCTTGCTCTTTCCTCATCGTTGTATTCCACTACCTTCTTATTGGGAATATGAAGGTCCTTCAGCTTCACCAGGTTGCTGTCCAGCCATTCGCCGTAAGGACTGCGGTTGGCATAGCTGTTCTTCAGGTCTTCATCATCAATAACACGACCCTTTACGGTATCTACCAGGAGCATCTTACCGGGACGGAGCCTTTCCTTCTTCACGATTTTTTCGGGTGCAATATCAAGTACCCCGACCTCGGAAGAGAGGATTACATGGTCATCATCGGTTATATAATAGCGGGAAGGCCTTAAGCCGTTACGGTCAAGCACCGCTCCCATAATATCGCCGTCACTGAAAAGAATGGAAGCCGGGCCGTCCCAGGGCTCCATCATGGTTGCATAATACTGGTAGAAATCCTTCTTCTCCTGGCTCATATTCTGGTCATTGCTCCAGGGCTCCGGTATGGTTATCATAACGGCAAGAGGCAAATCCATTCCGCTCATGATCAGGAATTCCAATGCATTGTCCAGCATAGCGGAATCAGAGCCTTCCGTATTGACAACCGGAAGAATCTTATGAAGCTCTTTGTTCAGATACTTGGACTGCATGGTCTCTTCTCTGGCAAGCATCTTATCCACATTGCCCCGGATGGTATTGATTTCACCGTTGTGCACGATCAGCCTGTTAGGATGAGCTCTCTGCCAGCTGGGATTGGTATTGGTACTGAAACGGGAGTGGACTATGGCAATGGCAGATTCATAGGCTTCATCCTGAAGGTCCATGAAAAACCTGCGAAGCTGCTTGACTAAGAACATCCCCTTATATACAATGGTACGGCTGGATAAGGATACCACATAGGTGTTATCATTGCTCTGCTCAAATACTCTTCTGGCAATGTAGAGCTTGCGGTCAAATTCAAGCCCCTTCTTCACATCATGGGGTCTCTTCACAAAGCCCTGCATGATATAGGGCATACATTCCACCGCTTTATGTCCAAGAATATCGGGAACGATAGGAACCTCTCTCCAACCGAGGAACTCCATTCCTTCCTTTTCTACGATAATCTCAAACATCTTCTTTGCCTGGTTCCTGCAAAGCTCTTCCTGAGGAAAGAAGAACATACCGATTCCGTAATCTCTCTCTCCGCCAAGGCTTATGTTAAGAGCCTCCGCCTCCTTGGAAAAAAACTTATGGGATATCTGAAGCAGGATTCCAACGCCGTCTCCGGTCTTTCCCTCCGCATCCTTTCCGGCACGGTGTTCCAGATTCTCAACAATCTTTAACGCATTGGCTACTGTTTCGTGGGTTTTTACACCTTTGATATTGACAACTGCTCCGATACCGCAGTTATCATGTTCAAATCTTGGGTCATACAAGCCCGTCTGGGTACGTTTTGTCTCTTCTACGCCATATCTGTCCATTCGCACGCCTCTCTTCTTCTTAATTTGCCTGTTTTCAAAACAAAATGCCTGTTTAAATTAGCTCCCGTCGTGTTTAAAAGGAGCTATTCACAATTCTGCATACAAAAAAGGCATTCTTGAAATTGATTTTCTTCAAGAACACCTTCGTTCTGAAACCGATTATAATATATACTGCAAAAAAATGCAATCTTTTTTTAAAAATTAATTTATATTATAAGTTTTTTTATCGATATAACATTATTTTATTAAGTGGTGTTTGGAATGAAAGGCTATCATCCGATATAAATAGAGAATAATTCACACTAACTGCCATGCCTTCCCAGCACGCCGCAAGATTGGGCTGAGGATTTCGCAGGCACAATCTTGTGTGTGAATTATGCTTTTCAATAATTCACACTAACTGCTTTAATAGGAAGTAAAAATTGCCTTATCATTTTTACTCCACCACCCGGAAGATAAAAGGAGGCTTTCCATGCTCAGTAATAATAATATAACCAATACCAACATCCCAAACAATATTACACAAACAAATTCCCAGTCAAATTCCGTATCCTCCTCTTCTTCCTCCCATGCCTCCCAGAGTGTATCCGGCTCCCCTTCCCAAGCCGGAGTTGTTTCCCCTTATGGACTGGAAAAAGGCCAGGTGGTAAAAGGAGAAATTATCGATCTAAAGAACAACGAAGTCAGCGTTAAATTAGATGACGGCCAGGTAATCCGGGGAAGACTTGCAGCGGACGTAAATGAACTTTCCATTGGGAGCAAGGTAACCCTGCGTGTGGAGAATGCGTCCTCCCAGAATCTGACTCTTAAGCTCATCCCCTCTGATTCCTCCGCCTATCTGGAATCCACCATTGACCATGCACTGGAGGCAGCTAACTTAAGTAAGACCGGCAGGAATAAAAGCCTGGTAGCGGAACTGTTAAATGCCAACATGTCCATTGATAAAAATACCCTGACAAGCCTGTCAAAGCAGATGCTGCAATTTCCGGACATTTCTTTAAAGACCCTGGTATTTTTAAACCGCAATAACCTCCCGGTAAACACTGCCAACGTGACCTTTATGGAAAACTTCTTAAATTCCACCGGAAAGGTCCTCTCCCAGCTTACCTCCCTTTCAGACAGTATCTCCCAGGCTCTGCAAAATGGAGATGATACGTCTGCAAAGTATAAGCTCCTGTCCCTTCTCCTTCCTTCCGGTGATGCCCCGGCGGCTTCCTCAAGCGGCCAGGCTGCCGTTGCTGCAGATTCCAAAGCCGTACTTGCGCTTTCCGGTATTCTAAGCCAGGAAGAAAGAAATACGCTTGTTGAAAATATGAAAAGTTCAAACCTTTATACAGCGGCTCCTACGAATATGGAGGGTATCCTGACGGGTACGGCAAGTCTTTCGGAAACACTGAATCTGCTTGGCGGTAATTCCGCCCTGTTAACGGGTACTGATTTGCCTGCACAGACAGCTGCCCTTACCTCGCCCGAAGCAGGCGGGCTGCCTGACGGGCAGGCGGCTGCCTGGCAGACAGGGCTGCTGCCAGAGGCAATACAGAGTAAGTTTCCTGCTCTTAACCCTTCCATTCTCCAAAAGCTGCTTGCCGCCGCTGAAGGGTCTGTGAATGGGGCCGTAAATATCCCCGACAGTGTCGATAAGCTTCTCACCCCTGAGGAGAGGCTTCAATTCCTGAGCCTGCTAAAGGAGAATTTATCACCAAAAGAACTGCCGGATACCATAACCCGGGGGCTGGCCCAGGGAGACATTTCCTCCACTGAGCTGCTTGCGGGACTGAAACCCTTCTTGTCAGAGATTTCTGATATTTCAAAGGGCAGCGCTGAAAAAATTATTTCCTCCAGGGAGTTCAACCGCCTCCTTTCCTCTTCCCTTTTATCCCAGTGGTCCTTATCGCCGGAGGACTTGGAAAAGCCTTCTTCCATAAGTGCTCATTATGAAAGCATGTTAAAACAATTAAATGATATCAGAGAGCTTACGGAACACACTCCCTTTAAGGATGCTCCTGCCCTGCAGAGCCAGGCAGCCCATGTGACAGATACCCTGAATTTCATGAACACCTTGAATCACCTCTTTACCTACCTGCAGGTTCCTGTAAAGCTGAAGAACCAGTATACGGACAGCGAGCTTTATATTTACTCCAATAAGAAATCAGAGCTGGACATTACCGAGGGTGTACGGGTTGTCCTTCATCTTAAAATGGATAGCTTGGGTCCCTTAGATGTAGCAATAGACTTAAGGCAGAACCAGCTTAAGAATTCCTTCTATCTGGAGAACAGGGGAATAAAGGACCTTCTCTCCTCTCATATGGAAGACCTTGAAGCAAGGCTCGAGAACCTGGGATATCAGGTAAAGACAGAATTTTTCGACAGGCAGAAGGAAAACAACAATCCAGCCGATGCAGCCAGGGACCACCTTCTTTCATTCAATCCTGGTCCTTCTGTCCATCCTATGGAAAAGAAACGCTACCACTTTGATATCCGGGCATAAAATAACCGCAGTAATACACAGGTAATTACACCTTTGTATCTACTGCGGTTTTTGTATTTTAAATCCGTAGTATTTAATCTTTCAATTAAGCAGTATCGCAGGCGAGCCTGTGATATGCACGGATAACGGGTATCAGTAATCAAATGGACTGCCCTTTTCTTTCTATATAATGCTCATTGCCTTGCATATCAGATAGAGTATGAACAAATGAACCGGATAGAAGGCATAAAATATGTATTTCAGTCTGAGTCCTCTTTCACCATTATAAAGGCCTATGGGTATAACGGCAAATATTGCTGTCAGCTCCGATAAAGACATGATGTCTAATACAAGACAGCCTCCAAGCCCCGACAGAACCGGCTTTCTTCTAAGAGCATACATAACTGCTATGGTAAGAACTCCAAAGCCCGAATAATCCGTAATCAAAAGGTTCGCAAGAAGGATTCCTGCGACCAGTACCGTACAGTCCGCCAGGAAAATTTCTATTTGCCTATCCTCCTTGTTCTTTTTCAGATAGGCAATCAGAAGTACGATGCCGGCAACAGCTGCCATTCCGATAAACAGCAATCTCTGATAGGGCACTGCCGATGTAATATCTCTGCCCGTAAAACCTATCAATAAGCCATTCACCGTAAACATAGCACTCTGAGCAGAAGTAAAGACGATAAAACCGGCTCCGGCGGCTCCGGCAATGGAAAGTACGGGAAGCCATTTTTTATCCTTTAAACGTTCACTGACCAGCTGAAAGCCCCACATTACCAGAAAACCTATCAGCAGAGTAAAGAATACATTCTGATATCCAAAATAAAAAACCTTTCCGAAAAAAGCAAGGTCAAAGGGTATTTCCGAGATTAATGCAAATATCCCCAGTCTTATGGCATATTTTCTCTTATTGCTTGTATGCACAAAGCCCTCGACCAGCAAAAAGCAAAAGAGCGGAAATCCAAGCCTGCCTATCATTCTCATAATACCATCAATCATGTTTAATAGATTGTTAGCTGCAGCATTACCTCCTGTTTCCATGCCCATATTGTAAAACCCTCTGGATATCAGAGTCCGGTCCAATATAGTCGCAGCAATATGATCAATCAGCATAACAAATATTGCAATCAGCTTTAAGGTGCTTCCCGGTATTCCTCTTTTCTTAATCCTTTCTTCCGGGAAAGAAGGTACTGCTGTGATATCTTCCATAAATCCTCCCAATCAGGTTAATGTTGCAGAATGCCGCGGCAAGCTGCACTTCCTAAATTATACCATTTTTGAAAGGAAATAACAATGCCTTAGCTGATAAATTCCAGGGGCTTATTCCCCCTGGAATGGATTTCATAAGTCCCTGTTCATATAGACTTATTCCTTGCTGCTTATGCCATTAATTCCTTCAGAAGCTTATTAATCATGCCCGGATCTGCTTTTCCCTTCATTTCCTTCATGGTCTGCCCCACTAAGAAGCCAATAGCTTTCTCCTTACCGCTCCGGTAATCATTTACCGAGGCAGGGTTTTCTGCAATGATTCTCTCTATGGTAGACTTTAGCACCCCTTCGTCACTGACCATGGAAAGCCCTTTTTCCTCCACGTATTTAACAGGGTCTGCGTTATCCTTGAATATCTTTTCAAACACTTCCTTGGCAACCGTTCTGTTAATCTTATTGTCTCCGATAAGCTTTATAAGTCCTGCAAGGTGCTCTGCGCTGAAGGCGATATCCTCTGCTTCCTTTTCCTCTTCCTTTAACAGACGCATGGTTTCTACCATCAGCCAATTGGATACTTCCTTGGGCTTACCGCAGAGGGCAACGGTTTCTTCAAAAAGGTCTGCCAGGTGCTTGGAGCCTGTTATGATACCCGCATCATAGGCAGGTATATCATATTCCTTCTCATAGCGAAGCATCTTCTCATCCCGAAGCTCCGGCTGGCGGTTTTTGATTTTCCCCAGCCATTCATCACTGATTACAATCGGAACCAGATCCGGCTCCGGGAAATAGCGGTAATCCTGGGCATCCTCCTTGGAACGCATGGCAAAGCTGTTATCCTTATTATCATCCCAGCGTCTGGTTTCCTGAATGACAGCCTTGCCGTATTCCAATACCTCTATCTGACGTTTTCTCTCTCCTTCAATGGCTCTTGCAATAGCCTTAAAGGAGTTCATGTTCTTCATTTCCGTTCTGGTTCCGAACTCCTTTGCTCCCATTTCCCTGATGGAAAGATTGATATCTGCTCTCAGGGAACCCTCCTGCATCTTACAGTCAGAAACGCCAAGATACTGCAGTATAAGCTTAAGTTTCTCCAGATAGGCAATGACCTCTTCGGCACTTCTCATATCCGGCTCGCTTACAATTTCAATAAGGGGTACGCCGCAGCGGTTGTAATCCACCAGGGTACAGTCTTCCCACGGGTCGTGTATCAGCTTTCCGGCGTCCTCTTCCATGTGGATTTCATGGATTCCGATCACCTTCTTACCTGACGAGGTTTCAATCTCAATTCCTCCGTCATGGCAAATGGGAAGGTACAGCTGTGATACCTGATAGGCCTTTGGAAGATCGGGATAGAAATAATTCTTACGGTCAAATTTACAGTTCTGATTTATTTCACAGTTCATGGCAAGTCCTGCCGCAATGGCATATTCCACGACCTTTCCGTTTAATACGGGGAGGGTTCCCGGCATACCGGTACATACCGGACAGCAATGGGTATTGGGCTCTCCTCCGAACTGGGTGGTGCAGCCGCAGAATATTTTCGTCTTCGTTGCCAGCTCTACATGGACTTCCAGACCAATGACGGTTTCGTATGTTTTCATAGTAACTCCTTTCGTGAATATCAGGTCTTTCATTTGATAAATCTATTTTTCAACCTAACAGCCATGCCTTCCTATCTTGTTTGTTCAAAGCGATAAGCCGCTTTTAAGATCTCCTTTTCCCCAAAATGCTTTCCGATTAACTGAAGGCCGATGGGAAGCCCCTGCTTATCCACTCCGCAGGGAAGGCTGATAGCCGGAAGCCCTGTCAGGTTAACGGATACGGTATAGATATCTCCCAGATACATCTGCAGGGGGTCGGACAGGCTCTCTCCGATTTTCGGAGCCGTAGCCGGCGCAGTCGGTCCAAGGATAATGTCAAATTTATCAAAGGCCCTGTCAAAGCCCTCTTTTATCAGAGCTTTTACTCTTAATGCCTTATTATAGTAAGCGTCATAATAGCCGGAGCTGAGAACGAAAGCACCAATCATCATTCTGCGTTTTACCTCATTGCCAAAGCCCTCGCTTCTGGTCTTCTTATAGACCTCCTGAAGGCCTTCAAAATCCTCCGTACGGTATCCGTATTTGATACCGTCATAACGGGACAGGTTGGAACTGGCTTCTGCCGATGCGATAACATAGTAAGCAGGTATGGCATATTCCACTGCATCCAGGTCAAATTCCTCTATTGACGCACCCTGTCTTTCCAGTTCCCTGGCCGCCTCTAAAATGCTTGCCTTGATTTCCTCCGACAGGCCGCTTCCCAGATACCCTTTGGGAATTCCTATCTTCATTCCCTTAATATCCCCGCCTAATGCCTTGCTGTAATCATAGCTTTCCGTCGGAACGCTGGTGGAATCCTTTTTATCATGACCCGAGATGATATCAAGCGCTGCCGCACAATCTGCCACATTCCTTCCGATGGGACCTATCTGGTCCAGGGAAGAGGCATAGGCAACCAGACCGTAACGGGATACGGTGCCATAGGTAGGCTTTATGCCGGTTACTCCGCAGAAAGCACTTGGCTGTCTGATGGAACCGCCGGTGTCGGAGCCCAATGCATAAAAGGCTTCCTCTGCCGCAACTGCAGCTGCGGAACCACCGCTGGAACCACCCGGCACACGCTCTGTGTTTCTGGGGTTTTTCGTAATTCCAAAATAGGAAGTCTCAGTCGTACTTCCCATGGCGAACTCATCCATGTTGGTCTTTCCGATGATAACAGCCCCCTGGGCTCTCAATCTTTCTACTACCGTGGCATTGTAGGGAGGTATGAAGTTATGCAATATTTTAGAGCCGCAGGTGGTCTTTATTCCTTTGGTGCAGATATTATCCTTTACCGCAACGGGCACTCCTGCTAATGGGGCATCTGCCAGCTCACCGCTGTCGATTCTTTTCTGCACTTCTTCTGCTTCCGACAGTGCGCTCTCTTCCAGAACGGATATATAGCAGTTATACTCTCCATCCCGTTCCTTGATTTTATCTATCTGAAGGCTGACCGCTTCTGCAACTGATATTTCTTTCTCTTTGATTTTTTTTCCCAATTCCAGGGCTGATAATTTGGTTATATCCATGCTGACCTCTTTTCTTTCAACATCTTCCGATGGTTTGTAATCCAGGACTGGCATTTTGCCGCCTTTTACCGCTTTCTGCATATGTCCAGTTTACTTATCCGTTACTCAACCGTTTTAGGTACCATAAAGCACCCATCCTTTTTCGCCGGTGCATTCTGCAAAAGAATATCCCTGTCAGGACCGTTTTCCACCACATCTTCCCGAAATACATTATGGATGGGGAAAACATGGGACATAGGTTTTACTCCCTCCGTATCCAGTTCATTCATCGTTGTGATATATCCCAATATGCTTCCCATATCGGTCTTGGCCTTTTCTTTTTCTTCTTCCGTCAGCTCAAGCTTTGCAAGGGCTGCTACATACTCAATGGTCTTATCTGTAATCTCCACTTTTTCCTCCTGTCCGTCCCGAAGTAAAATTTCAGGACTGTTTTTCTCTATTTCTGCCTATAACCAGATTTTTGATTTTGAAACTTTAAAAATTAACTTATGACACCCGAATCAACTTTCTAATCTCACTTGAAAGCTTTATTTCTTTTCAATACTTTCTGTATACTGCAAGTCCTTCCTTAAGGCTCCAGTCTTGATACGTCTCTAGGAAAGAGAGTTGTTTCCCTTACGTTCTGTTCATCCAGTATCTTCATGGTCAGACGTTCCAGTCCGATTCCAAGTCCGCCGTGAGGAGGCATGCCATGCTTGAATATCATAAGATAGTCTGTAAAATCTGCCGGGTCCATTCCCTTTTTCAGCATCTTTTCCACCTGTTCCTCGTAGCTATGGATTCTCTGTCCTCCCGTGGTTACTTCCATTCCCTTAAATAACAGGTCAAAGCTTAAGGTGAATTTATTATCTGCCGGGTCATCCATGGCATAAAAGGGTCTCTTCTTGGATGGGTAATGGGTTACGAATACAAAATCGCTGCCATACTCCTCTTTAAAATACCTTCCGATCAGAATTTCTTCCTCCGGCTCCAAATCATAAGGGTTTTTAATCTTACGGTTGTATTTATCGGCTACCAGCTGCTTTGCTTCGTCAAATCTTACTGCCGGTATATTTTCCGTAGAAGACAGTTCCACGTTTAAGAGCTTAAGCTCCTTCTGGTATTCCTTTTTCAGTAAGGCAAAGGTATGGGTGAGCATTGCTGCTTCCATATTCATTATGTCTTCAAAACCGTCAATATATCCCATTTCAAAATCAAGGCTGGTATATTCATTCAGATGCCTGGTAGTATTGTGCTTTTCCGCACGGAACACCGGGGCCGCTTCAAATACCCTGTCATATACTCCTACCATGGTCTGCTTGTAAAACTGGGGACTCTGGGCTAAGAAGGCTTTCTTTCCAAAATACTCAAGCTTGAATACATTGGCCCCGCCCTCTGCATTTCCGGCTACTATCTTAGGAGTTCTGATTTCGGTAAAATGGTTCTGAAAGAGGAAATCCCGAAAGCCTCTTACAATTCCCTCCTGAATCTTAAAAATAGCTCTTTCCCTTAGATTTCTTAAAGCTATGGGACGCAGGGAAAGCTTTGTCTCCAGTGAGGTATTCAGCTTCCATTTGCTGATGGGAATGGGCATTACGGAATCCTTTGCAGGCTCTGAAAGCACCTTAACTTCAGAAACCCTTATTTCAAAACCACCGGGAGCTCTTTCTTCCCTGGAGACGGTTCCTTTTACTTCAATGGTCATTCCCTCTCTTAAGGCTTTATCCTCCATTCCCTTTACCTTGCCGTCCTCGAAAACGCACTGCACCAGGCCTTCATATTTACGAAGAACTACAAAAGAGAATTCCCCCATATCCCTGACCGTATGAACGGCACCTTTTACAGCTGCCTCCCTGTCAAATAAGCCGCCGGCAAGTATATCACTGATTTCTATTGCTGTGTTTTCCTTGATTCCTTTTACGAACTCCATTGTGTTCCTCCTTCTTATTCATTTGCCAGGCAGTTGTCCTACGCTGCTGATTCCTTTTAATAAAAAAATAAGTCCCGGATATTTATGTGAAAAAACACATAAATATCCGGGACGGGAATTCAACAGCAACTGCAAAAGGCAATCGTCTTACGTTAAGAGAATAACCCGCGGTACCACCCGCGTTGAAAGCCAAAGCTTTCCTCTCATAGCACATAACGCGTGCCGCGCATAAACCTACTTTGTCCCTGCCGCAGCTTTTCAGTAAATACTGCTGTCTGCCGGTATGGGGATGAAAACCTCTTCAGCTTATGGGCTCCGGAGTGTTCCTTCCAATGGCTATCACCAAAGGTATGCTCTCAGTCGGTGGCACACCATTCCTGTCAATCAATGAAATCCCCAAAGGTCAGTCTCTTTCTCAGCCTTTATAAATATACAATTATTACTTTTAAGCTATATTATCACAGAAAATATTATCTGGCAAGAGGTATTTTTTTATTTATAGTTTAAATCTGTTTATTAAGGAATGCAGCTTAACCGCAATTTCCGATAAATCATCACTGGCACTTGCGATTTCTTCCACTGATGCTGTCTGCTCTTCGGTGGATGCCGATGCTTCTTCTGATGCAGCCGCATTTTCCTCTGCGATAGCAGACAGGTTCTCCAGCACTTCCAGAATGCCCTGCCTCATAGCATCCATTTCCACACCGGAAGAGCTTAATTTGTCAACGGCTTCTGCCGCTAATTTCATTGATTCTGCTATCATTTCATATTTCTTTTTGCTGCTGTCCACATTCCCCGACTGCTCTTTTGAAATACCGTATACTTTCTTGATTGTCTCTACGGCATCCTCCGTGTTATTCTGAAGTTCCTGGACCATATCATTAATCACACGTGTTGAGCCGGAGGACTGCTCTGCAAGCTTTCTGATTTCCTCTGCCACAACAGCAAAGCCCTTTCCTGCTTCACCGGCTCTTGCCGCCTCTATGGCTGCATTCAATGAAAGCAGATTGGTCTGTGCCGCAATGGCTTCAATCATATTGCTGGCTTCCCCGATTTTGCCGGAGCTTTCATTGGTCTGCATGATAACCTGGTATACCTTCTCTATTTCCGATGTGCTTTCCTTCGTTATCCGGCTCAGTGCTTCTATTTCCAGCAATCCTGTTTCCACTACCTCCGTTACCTTACCGGAGGATTCACTGACACCTGCAATATATCCGCTTACTTTTTCTATGGTTTCTCCAATGCGCATAGCCTCATGGGAGCCAGCCTCCGTTTGCTTAGCCTGCTCCGATGCCCCCTGGGCGATTTCTTCAATTGTTTTTGCAATTTCCTCGGAGGATATGGAGGTCTGCTGCGCCACCGTCGTCAGACTCTTTGAAGCCTCCGTCATTTGCTTTGAGGAGTCATTGATTTCACTGATAATAGTACGGACTCCGTTTTTGATGCTGAGTAACGCATTCGCCAGTTCTCCGGTTTCATCCTTTTTCGCCAGGAACCTGCTGTCAATATCCTCTGACAAATCCAGGTCTGCAATTTTTCTGGCATAAATGCTTGTCCGGATAATGGGTTTTGCAATGGAACAGCCAATGATATAGGTGATAACTATGCTGACCAGCACTATAAAGGCCGCCGCAAGAATAACGGAGTACTGCAGGGATTTTATAGGCTTCAGTATTTCACTTCTGTCAGCGGCCAAAACAAATGACCAGTCCGTCCCTGGTATGGGAGCATAGCCCACGTACCTGTAACCCCCATTATAATAATAGTTTCCAAAGCCCTGTTTGCCCTCTGCCGCTTTTTTCAGTACATCTGCCAGGGGAAGGAGTGCTTTATCCTTTTGGGCTTCTTCTATTGCATTATATTGCTGGTTTACCAGATCTAAATTTTTATGTCCTATTACAGTTCCTTCGCTGTTAACTATGAAACCGTATCCGTCTTTACCATAGCCTGTATCGGCCGCCATATCACTTAGAGCTTTTCCATCCATGCGCCCCAGCAGTGCCGCCACAATCTTACCATCACTTTTTATGGGTACTGCCTGTACCAGCACCAACTCCTTTGTTGCCGGACTAAGAGCAAAATTCACAACATCTCCCTTATCCTCAAAGACCTTCCTTAAAGGGTCCGTATCCGGAAGCTGGAGGGAGCTGCCATCGGAATAGGTAATACTCCCATCCTCCTTCATAATTCCAAATTCCAAAAAGTCCGTGCTTCCTAACACATTCTTTAAAATAGGCTGCTGGATTCCCCAATCCATGCTTTGAATTTCCTTAAGCTTTGCAAGTGTCCCCAAGGTTCCCTTTTGTGTCTCAAGCCGGCTCTGTTCCAGCTTGGAAGCATCCTCCGCCAAGGATTCCAGTGTCTTTTCCGCTTCCTTAATCATAAGATTGCCGGCAATTTTTATACTGATAAAACCTAAAATAACAGAAGCCAATAAAACGATAGCTGTAAACGCAAATATCAATTTGGTCCTAATACTTTTATGTCCTCTTTTTTCTTCTTTCATCTTTTTCCCATCCTCTCTCTGTATTAAGTCCTAATAACCGTTTTCTTACTTGGTTTCTTTATCTCTTCCTCCTTGTATTTACCATATTTTATGTAATTTATGGTATTATTTTCTGCTGGTGCAGTTTATATTGTAGATTATAGGAGAAATAGCGGGAGTTTTAAATATTTATGTCGTATTTGTCATTGACATTGACATGACAAAATACTATTGTAAAAGGGTACTATCCGGGCAGTACCGCAGGCCATCCTGCGATATGCATAAAGGTTAGTAAATTTGGCCGATTAACTGCAAAGTGTACCTGCTAAAAAGGAAATCAAAGGAGCATAAACTTGTATACGAATATTACTTTTGGCGAATGTCTCAAACTTCTTTTGACCACATTGAATTTAAAGATGAGTCAGTTAGCTAAGGCCATAAATGTCGACAGCTCCCTCGTAAACCGTTGGGTAAACGGGAAAAGGCTGCCTTCTGCTGCCTATATCGGGGATATTGTGGAATATCTTGCAAAGAATACAGTTACTCCTTTGCAGGATAAATTAATCAATGAAATTTTCCTGCACTTCGAAAACAATACGAATGATTCCTGTAACTGCTCCAGGGAAAAGCTTCTATACATGCTGCACTTTGCTTTGGATAACTCCAAAAATGGTAAACCTGTAAAAAAAGAAATCCCGGAGAATTCTTCCGGGGATAATGCAATCAAAAAGGACGGGGCCGATTTTCTTCAATCCATCTCCCTGTCCTCCAATGATAAGCTGTTGTATGGCATCCGCAGTATATATTCCACACTGGTTACCCTTCTGGATGGAGCGGCAGAGTACCGGTCCAGAACCACCGATAAGACCATTTATCTGACCTTTCTGAACAATCTGGACAGGACCTTTTTTACAGAACACAAACTGGTACAATTTCAGAATAAACTGCTGGAGGCAGTAAGCAGAGACTGGCAGGTTACCTTTTTATTCCGGCTGGATTTCAGTATCGATACTATTATCCGTTTTATTCAATTTCTTTTACCATTGATTAAAACAGGAAAGGTAAACCTCTATTACCTAAAGAATAGTGAGACCTTTTCCATCCGTAAGGAATTATATGTATTTCCGGCAATCGGTGCCCTTTCCTGCTTTCCCAATGATATTTCCTCCGGAATCCAATCTGCTTTTTGCCTGAAGAACCCCTCTGCTGTCAGCATATTACATAATTATGTAAAGCTTTTACTGAAAAAAAATGCCCATAATCTGATAAATTATTATAAAGAGGATAGGAATGAGTCATACTTCCGGAATCTTGCCGAAACATGTGAGCGGCCGGGAGAACAGCTGTACTATAATAGTAATTTTACCAACCTCCTTATTCCGGCTGAAATTTACGAAAAGCTTTTAGATAAAACCGACCTGACAGCATATGAGAAGTCGCTTTCCCTGCGGTATTATCAAAAGCAGCTGAACGGCTTTTATAAGAATCTGAAGCGTTATATTTCCAAGACCATATACTTTACGACCTTTCTGGACCAGCTGTGCGAGGATAAAATTCTCTATTTGTATACCTGTACGGGCATCAAAATAGTTTCGACCGACACCAGAAATGCCATCGATTGCCTGGAATACGTTATTGGTATTATAAAAGAATATGACAACTATTCCATTGCCATTGTTTATAACTCCATAGATGATTTAATCACGGACACTCCTTTATTTATCAAGGAGAGAACTGCTGTCTTCCTGCACGTTTACAAATGGGACAGTGCAGAGGATGTACGCTTGTCCATCAACGATCCCGTTATTGTGAAAGCCTTTACGGAATACTTTGATTTGCTGTGGAATAAAATTCCATTATTTAACAAAGATAAACAGGAAGTCATTTTAATACTGGAAAACCGCATCAGAATATTAAAAAATGAATTATCAGAGCAAAGAAACGATATGATTTCATAAAGAATATTTTTTTACTTTTCTCCCGGGGCATGGAAATAGCCGCTGCTGCCGCAACGGCCATTCCTGCTCCAAAAATATATTTACCGGTATTCCATTACAAGGCGTCCCCTGCCTTCCTTACATACAAAGCTTCCCTTACTGCCGTTAACTACGGTTATACTGGGAGCCTTGTGTCCGATATCCGCATTTATTATAATGGGAACGTCCTTTAAAACCGATGTGACGGCTTCTTCATAGGAAATGCCGTAATTCTCTTCATAAAAGGCGGGACGTCCGAATACAAAGCCATTGGCATACTGAAACCATCCCGCCTCCTTCAGCTGCCACAGGCCCCTGATAAGGCTGTCGCTGCCCAGTGCAAAGCTTTCCAGATACCAGAGGATGCCTTCTTCTTTGTATTTCTCTATAAAAGAACGGGTAGAATCAAAGCGGGTGCCGCAAAGATTCAGCAATACATCAAGACAGCCGCCAAGAAGCCGTCCTTCAACAGGGATTCCTTCCTTTCCGGCAGCTTGCTTTAAATTTACCGGCTGTGTCAGGACATAGCCTTCCAATCCGGTAATCCTGTCATAATAGCCGTCTTCATATAAATCAAAGCTATCCTGTATGATATTTTCTCCTGAAAGGATTTTCAGGTTATTCTCTAAGGCAGGATGCCATTCACTCATTCCAAAGTCATTGAAATTGCTGCCGTATATGGTGGCTATATCACAATGGGTGGTTATGGTATAGGTAAGCCCTGTATTATCGGAAAAGCCCTGATACCATACGGGATGCTTTCTGATTGCTTCATAGTCAAAGGAAGGGAGCATTTCCACCAGAAAATCCCCGCCCTTTGCTCCGACAATCCACCGTACCTCTTTCTTTTCCAATAGCTTATTTAATTCTTCGCCTCTGTCTTTTCCGCTGCCGCTCCGTCCTTTATCACTTTTCCGTACCAGCGGACCCTCTATCACCTGGTACCCTCTGCTCTTAAGGCTGGCTATTGCGTTATCAAGCCTGTTAAAGTCCGTTTCCTTCTGATTGCCTTCAGAAGGCGCGGCTACGCCTATGAGGCTGTTCTTTGTAAGAAACTCCGGGTAAATCATAGCTTCTTGATACGCTCAATGGCTTCTACCGTATTTTCATAGGTTCCAAAAGCTGTCAGTCTGAAATAGCCTTCTCCGCTGGGTCCAAAGCCTGAGCCGGGCGTACCGACAACATTTGCCTCCTTTAACAGGTAATCAAAGTACTCCCAGGAGGTCATCTTATCCGGTGTCTTTAACCAGATATAAGGCGCATTCACACCGCCGGATACCGTATAGCCGGCACTCTCCAATCCCTCTTTAATAACACGGGCATTGTTCATATAATACGCTATCTGCTCTCTGGTCTGCTTCTTTCCTTCCTCACTGTATACAGCCGCTCCCGCTGCCTGGATAATGTAGGGCGCTCCGTTGAACTTGGTACCGTGGCGTCTTGCCCATAAGCTGTTCAGGGAGACCTCCCCTGCCTTTAATTCCTTGGGTATTACGGTAAAGCCAAGTCTGGTTCCGGTAAAGCCTGCGTTCTTGGAAAAGCTGCGAAGCTCTATGGCACAGGTCTTTGCTCCCTCACATTCATAAATGCTATGGGGAACATCCTCCTCGGAGATATAGGCCTCATAAGCAGCATCATAAATAATAACTGCCCCGACCTTATTGGCATAATCCACCCACTGCTGCAGCATTGCTTTATTGATTGTGGAACCGGTAGGATTATTGGGAAAGCACAGGTAAATCAAATCCGGCTCTTCCTTGGGGAATTCCGGTGCAAAATTTGTTTCGCTGGTGCAGGGCATATAGATTACTCTGGTCCATTTTCCTGTTTCAGGGAGATAGTCCCCTGTTCTTCCTGCCATAACATTGGAATCCACATATACAGGATATACCGGGTCACATACGGCAATTTTATTATCCCCTCCGAAGATTTCCTGAATGTTGGCGGAATCACTCTTGGCACCGTCACTGATAAAGATTTCATCCAGTGCAAGCTCAACGCCTCTGGCCCTGTAATCATGTTCTGCAATCAGGCTTCTTAAGAACTCGTAGCCAAGGTCCGGTGAATAGCCCTTAAAGGTTTCCTTTACAGACATCTCATCCGTTGCTTTGTGAAGGGCAGCTATTACAGCAGGTGCAAGGGGGAGGGTTACATCACCGATACCTAAACGAATGACTTTCTTATCCGGGTTTGCATCTCCAAAGGCCTTTACTTTTTTTGCTATATCGGAAAACAGATAGCTTCCCGGCAATTTCAGATAATTTTCATTGATTTTAAACATAGTTTGTCTCCTTTATGGTATATTCATTTTCTCAAAGCAGCTCGCCGTCAAATACGGTAACAGCAGGTCCGGTCATAAAGATCAGGTCCTTTTCCCTGTCATAGCGTACGGTAAGCTCTCCTCCAAGAAGCTTAACTTTCACTTCATCCTCTGTAAAACCATTTAAAATACAGGCATAAACACTGGCACAGGCGCCGGTACCGCAGGCCAGGGTCTCTCCTGAGCCACGCTCCCATACTCTCATTTCAATGTTATTTCTGTCCACCACATGGATGAATTCCGTATTGGTCCTTTCCGGGAACCATTCATGATGCTCAAAAAGGGGACCTGTCTTTTCTATCTCAACCTTCTTTGTATCTTCCACAAACACTACTGCGTGGGGATTTCCCATGGATACACAGGTTACCTTATATTCTTCGCCGCCTGCTTTTATTGGCTTTGCAATAATTCTTTCTTCCTCCCCTTTTACAGGAATCAGGGCAGGCCTGGTTATGGGGTGCCCCATATCAACGGTTACCTCCGCAACCTTTCCGTCCTCAACGGCCAGTGTCAGATATTTGATTCCGGCACCTGTTTCAATGCTGATATTCTTTTCTTTTGTCAAGCCGTAGTCATAGACATATTTTGCAACACAGCGTATCCCATTTCCGCACATGGCAGAGGAAGAGCCGTCTGCGTTATACATATCCATCATAAAATCCGCCTTATCGGAAGCCTTTATCAAAATCAATCCGTCAGAACCGATTCCAAAATGCCTGTCACTGACTGCTATTGCCAGTTCCGGTGGATTATCTACCTTTTCTCTCAAACAATTCACATAAACATAATCATTTCCACAGCCTTGCATTTTTGTAAACTTCATAGATACCTCCGCTTATAAACATATTTTAATTTACCCAATGAATTTTCTTCTGATGTTTACCAATATTGTAAATAACATTTTAATGCAAAAATACTGCAAAAATGCTTTATGTATTGCATATAGTGCTATTCAATAAGGGCTATGGAAAAAAGTATCGGACATAGAATCCCCACTCATTTTACCATAGCCCTTATCCTACATCAAGCTTAGAATCATTTCTGCCATTTCTACCATATTTGTGCCGCTGTCCATGCTGTTCTTCTGAATATAACGGTGCGCTTCCTCTTCTGTCATATTATTACGTTCCATGAGCACCAGCTTTGCCTTGCTGATAATTGCTTTCTCTTCTTCTGTTCTGGGCTTGGGCTTATCCTTTTCCCTTTTCCTGCGGCGTGATATATTATAGTGCATCATCTGCAGCGTATTGAGCAGGTCTGACATTTTAATCGGCATGCTGAGACAGACAATGTTATTATCCGTACATTCCTCCAGCTTAGTAGCTGAGGCTATCAGGAGCATCTCAAACCCCTTGGGAAGGTATCCGTTTAATTGGCTGTAATGCATATCGGAAAAACGGTAACCGCATATTATAATGCCGTCATCCAATTCATTTGCAATGGTTACAACCTGTGCCCCTGTTGTGCAGGTTGCGTTTACCTCATATCCGTTTCTCACCAGAACATTCTTTATATTTACTGCATCTTCTATTTTAGGAAAAGCTATTATTATACTGGGCACATTTGATCACCTCCACACTCTTCTGGCATAACAAATTCTGATTATATGCGGTGCAAGTATTGATCAAGCTCCCATTTCGATACCTGAATGACGTATTGCTCCCATTCCTGGTATTTTGCTTCCAGGTACTTTTTCGTGGTATGTTCTCCTAAGACTCCCTTTACCAATTCATCCTTTTTTAAAGCCTCCAGAGCTTCTTTTAAGTTTGTGGGAAGGCTTTTGATATTCTGAGCCTCCTTATCTGCTTCACTCATCTCAAAAATATTCTGATCCACACTGTCCGGAGGAGTCAGTTTATTTTTAATTCCGTCCAGGCCGGCTGCCAGGCAGACAGCAAGTGCAAGATAGGGATTAGCGGCGGAATCGGGACATCGAAGCTCGACTCTGGCACTGGTACCTCTTGCGGCAGGGATTCTGATCAGGGGACTTCTGTTGGTAGCGCTCCAGGCAATATAAACCGGTGCTTCATAGCCCGGAACCAGTCTCTTATAGGAATTTACCAGTGGATTGGTTATGGCTGTCATGCCCTCCATATGCTTCATGATTCCTGCAATAAAGCTGTAAGCTTCGCCACTGAGCCCAAGCTTGCCCTTATCATCATCAAAGATATTTTTTCCGTCCTTGTTGAGGGACATGTTGATATGCATACCGGAACCATTTATACCGAATTTCGGCTTCGGCATAAAGGTAGCATGCATTCCGTGCCGTTTCGCAACTGTCCTTACCACCAGCTTAAAGGTCATGATATTATCCGCTGTTCTTAAGGCGTGGTCATATTTAAAATCTATCTCATGCTGGGCAGGAGCAACCTCATGATGGGATGCTTCAATGGTAAAGCCCATATCCTCCAGTGTCAGGACCATCTCACGTCTGGCATTTTCCCCGTTATCCAAAGGACCCACATCAAAGTAGCCGCCTTTTTCCATGGTATCAATGCTCGGTTCTCCGTTATCCAGGGTATTGAAGAGGAAGAATTCACATTCAGGACCTACCTGGAAGGAATATCCCATTTCCTTTGCTTCCTCCACCACTTTCTTTAGAATATACCGGGGGTCGCCCTCAAAGGGGGTGCCGTCAGGCCTGTAAACGTCACATATAAATCTGGCTACCTTTCCCTGCTGGGGCCTCCAGGGGAATATCTCAAAGGTATCAAGGTCCGGATACAGATACATATCGGATTCTTCAATTCTTACAAAGCCTTCAATGGAAGAACCGTCAAACATGCATTTATTGTCCAGTACCTTATCCAGCTGGCTGGTAGTAACCGCCACATTCTTTAAATTGCCGAAGATATCCGTAAATTGAAGCCGGATAAATTCTACATCTTCCTCCTTCACCATCCTGATAATATCCTGCTTTGAAAAATGATTCATATAATCCTCTCCCTTAATAAATTAAAATTCAACAGCTGCTTCCTTAATATGAAAAATAAGCGAAAATGTCCTTGAAAGAACATCTTCGCCTTTTGCTTCTATCATGATAGCAGTCCTGTTATTGTTTGTCAATATCATAAAATTATACAGATTACAGTAATAGGCCCTGCGCTATATAACGAGTTTCGTAATACACAGGTTTAAATATCTGGTATCGTTTTTTAAATCAATCATTTCTTTGCTTTCGATTGTCCTGAGCAGGGGTCTTAGGACACAGTCCTGATAGTTCATCACTACAACGGCCCTGACGCCGTTATTAAGCTCCACACAGGAGCCAAGGGGATAAATAGTCACACACCTGACAAAGGCATCTATTACAAGATTATCATAAAGCTGGTCACCATTTCCCATTAAATACTCCACCGCTTCCGAGGGCGCATATGCATCCCTGTAAGCCCTGTCAGAGGTCATGGCATCATAGGTATCAGCCACCGCAAGTATTCTGGCATATAAAGTGATTTCGTTCCCCTTTAAGCCTCTTGGATAACCGGAACCGTCATACCTTTCGTGATGCTGAAGCACTCCCGCTCTGGTTACGCTGTTCAATTCCCGTTCACTGGTCAGCATATCATAGCCAAGTTCCGGATGTTTTTTCAAAATACCGAATTCCTCGTCTGAAAGCTTTCCCTTTTTGTCCAAAAGAGAGGACGGAATCTTATTCTTGCCGATATCATGAAGCATACCGGCAGTTCCCAGATAAATCAGATCATCCTCCGGCAGGTTCATCTTAATCCCCACGCTCACTGCCAGAATAGCGACATTAACACAATGCAGATAGGTATATTCATGGTGCCCCCACAAATTTCTCATGGAAAGCTCAACATCCTTATTCGTAATAATGCTGCTGACGATATCCTGAATCATTGGAAACATTTCCGCTATATTCCCGTTGCCGTTGATAATCTCCTCCAGCCTTGAAGCCGTACGGAGCTTAAGTCCTTCCGCAACCACATCTTCAATGACTATACCTTCTGAAATTTCATCTTCAATGTACAAACCTGTATATCCCATTGCCTTCAGCCTTGACAGAATATTTTCCGTCAAAACCACATTTTCCCTTAATAAAATAACCCCCTGATTGCCATAAAGCGGTTTTGCAAGTACAGTACCGGGTTCCACCTTATTTATGGAAAGAAATCTCATACTCCATATCCTCCAATTATATTCCTAAACATGGCAGCCATTACCAAAATCCGGCTGCTGCTTAAAAACAAACTAACAATTTATAATTATAACATATTTTGTCGAATATGGTATATTAATTTATGAGATATTGCATTCTAATTTTCAAAATTTTTCACAATTTAACTTTAAGACAGCAGCATTCTGTCATTAGCGAACTCACTTCCGCTTACACTTTCAAATTTATCAAGCAAATCCTTTACGTGAAGATTTTTCTTTTCTTCTCCGGAAACATCATAGATTATTTTTCCTTCGTGCATCATGACTAACCGGTTGCCGTACTGGATTGCATGCTTCATATTATGGGTTATCATGATCGCTGTTAAAGAGTTTTCTGCCACAATTTTTTCGGTAAGCTCCAGCACCTTCTGTGCTGTCTTGGGGTCCAGGGCAGCCGTATGCTCATCCAGTAAGAGCAGCTTTGGATTCTTTAAAGCTGACATCAGCAAGGTCAATGCCTGCCTCTGTCCGCCGGAAAGAAGCCCAACCTTGGTCGTAAGCCTGTTCTCAAGGCCCAGGTCCAGCTTCCGGAGCTGTTCCACATACAGCTCTTTCTCCGCTTTTGTGATTCCCCAGCCAAAGCCCCTTCTTTTTCCTCTGCGGAAAGCAAGGGCCAGATTTTCTTCTATTTCCATACCGGCCGCCGTTCCCATCATAGGGTCCTGAAAGACTCTTCCTAAATAGCTTGCCCGCTTAAATTCCGGCATTCTGGTTATATCCATTCCATCCAGCCTGATACTGCCGCTGTCCGGGTAATGTACTCCTGCAATCATATTCAGCATGGTGGATTTTCCGGCCCCGTTTCCTCCGATGACCGTGACAAAATCCGATTCCGCCAGGGTAAGGTTCAACCCCTTTAAAACCCTTTTTTCGTTGATGGTATATGCGTTAAAGGTCTTGTATAACTCTTCGATGTCAAGCATTAGTCTTCCTCCCTTTCAATTCTTACCTTATCCTTCTTGAAGACAGGTATGGATAAAGCCGCAGCTACCATAACAGCGGTCAACAGTTTCAGGTTATTGGAATTAAAGCCCATATACAGAACAGAAGCTATTATAATACGGTAAATAATAGAGCCCACAACAATAGAAATAAGTCTGGTGGCAAAGGATATTGCGCGCCGGAAGATAACCTCACCGATTACGATGGAGGCCAGACCGATTACAATGGCACCTACACCCATTGATACATCCGCAAAGCCCTGTGTCTGGGCTACCAAACCGCCGGAAAGGGCAATAAGGCCGTTACCCACCATAAGCCCTATTATCTTCATGACATCCGTATTGGCTCCCTGTGCCCGCACCATGTTTTCATTGTTACCTGTAGCCCTTATGGCACAGCCAACCTCCGTTCCCAGGAACCAATATAGCAATACAGTGACCAGTACCGTAAATATAATACCCAGGCTCATGGTAATAAGGATTTGAAGAAGATTATCCCCAATTCCCAGAGCAGCACCGGAAGGGAACAGGCTCTTAGCCATGGATAATACTGTCTTCTGGGCCAGCAGGGGTGTATTGGATTTACCCATGATGCCAAGATTTACGGAGTAAAGTGCAATCATGGTAAGAATACCTGCAAGTATGGGCGGGATTCGAAGCTTTGTATGAAGGAAGCCTGTGACCGCCCCTGCCGCCATACCTGCCAGGGCTGATATCAGGAGGCATAGTACAGGATTCAATCCAAGTCCTGCTATGCAGTAAGCACTGACACTTCCTCCCAGGGCAAAGCTTCCTTCACTTGTCATATCCGGAAAATCCAGAATACGAAAGGAGACGTAAACACCAATTGCCAGGATAGCCCAGGCAAATCCCTGGGAAGTCGCTCCCAGTACGGAATTTAAATAATGTATAACAGCCATGTAAATTTCCTAACCTTCCCTTTATAAGATAAATTCAGTTTTCCATATATTCCAACCTTTTCAGACTAAAATTCAGCTTATATATGAATGAATATTTGAAATAACAAAAGACTGTCCCATTCCCCGCAAAGGTTACGGGTATGGGACAGACCTGTAATTAAATTACTTGCTCTGGCAAAATCACTTGCTCTGCTGTAATTCTTCCGGAATTGTGATTCCCAGTTCCTTTGCCACATCATCATTTATCTTAAGAGTACATTTCTCATCGGGCAGATATTCAATGGGCATATCAGCAGTTTTAGCAGTACCTTCCAGGATTTTAACAGCCTGTTTTCCTGTTAATTTTCCAAGTTCATAATAATCGATTCCGTAGGTCGCAAGACCGCCGTTATCTACCATACCGCCTTCCCCGCATATAACAGGCAATTTATTGGCATTGGCTACCTGTGCTACGGTAGGCATGGATTCCGCTATCATATTATCGGTAGGTGCATAGATTGCCTCTACTTTACCGACCAGGGACTGCACCACCTGCTGGATTTCATTGGAGTTGGAAACCGTAGCGTCGGTGCTTTCCATTCCGGCCTCCTTAAGAGCAGCCTTGGCGGCATCCGCCTGAATAACGGAATTACTTTCCGCAGAGGAATAAAGAATAGCTACTTTCTTTGCTCCCGGTACTAACTGCTTCAATAATTCTATCTGCTTCTTTACCGGCGTAAGGTCTGAGGTACCTGACACATTCCCTCCCGGTGCGTCATTGGAAGCTGCCAGCTGGGAGCCTGCCGGATCTGTAACAGCTGTTACCAGAATCGGAATGTCCTTTGTTGCATTGGCTAATGCCTGTGCCGACGGTGTGGCAATTCCGAGAATGAGGTCCGGAGCTTCATTTACTAATTTCGTAGCTATTGTCTGGGCCGTTGACATATCTCCCTGAGCCACCTGATAATCAAGCTTTAAGTTCTTTCCGTCCACATAGCCTGCCTCCGCAAGTGCATCTACAAATCCCTTGTAGGAGGCATCCAGTGCCGCATGTTCAACATACTGGTTAATACCGATATGATATACTTTCCCTTCCTCTCCGCCGCTGCTGCCGGAAGTAGTGGTATCCTTGGTCCCGCAGCCAGTAAGTGATAATACAACCAGCGAAGCTGTCAGCATGCCCGCTAATAATCTTTTCTTCATTTTTACCTCCCGCTATCTCTAACACTTTAAAGTTATGTAGTTCAACACTTTTACTTGTTAAAGTGTACAATGAAAACAGGATTTTGTCAATATGATTTTCTTATGGCAAAAACTCCCGGAATCATTTTAAATGATATCCGGGAGCTTCTTTTTATGTACTATTCTGTTGTGTTATTATCCTTACCGTTATTACTGCCGTCATTGTTAAACAGGATTGTTATGCTGATGCGCCTGTTCTTTTCTTTTCCTTTTTCCGTGCTGTTCGATGCAATCGGGTCATACTCTCCATATCCGCTTGGCTTGAGCCTCTCAGGTGCAATACCGTACTCCTTTTGCAGATATTCCACCACATTAGCGGCTCTAAGGGCCGACAGCTGCCAGTTGGAGGTAAACACCCCCCTGTTTATCGGTACGTTATCCGTATGCCCGCCAATTTCTATCTTGTTGTCCACCTGTTTCAGAAGCTTAGCAATAACATCCAGATTTTTTTTCATATCTTCTTTGATTTCCGTCTGTCCGCTGCTAAAGAGCACATCATTGGACAGGGTTATGACAATACCGCTCTCCTGTACGCTGACATCCAGATTATCCTTGAACTTACCGCTTCCAACAGCATTGTAGAGCCAGTCTTTCAGCTGAAGGAATTCCTCCCTGCTGACCTCGGTGATGTCTGCTATCTCCGCATCACTGCCTTCGCCTGTTCCGGTGCTGTTACCAGGCCCGGAGGCATTGCCGCTTCCTTTATAGTTTCCCTCATTCAGCGCATTTTTACCGCTCTTTAAAATGCCGCTGCCCTTGGGGATAATAGAGCCTCCCTGGGCGTTGCTTCCGGCTCCGAAAGCGCTGCTAAAGGATTCTGCCAGTTCATCATATTTCTGCTGATTCACATTACTGATTGAGTATAGCATAATGAAGAAAATCATTAGCAGTGTTATCATGTCGGAATATGTAAAAAGCCATCTCTCACTGTTCTCTGATTTCTTCTCCTTTTTTTTCATCATCCAAGTATCCCTTAAGCCTTTCTACAATTAATGCCGGATTTCCGCCTTCCTGTATCATCAGGATACCGTCCATCATCATGTTTTTTGTTACCAGTTCGTCTGTATCCAATTCCTTCAGCTTATTAGCAATGGGAAGCCACATTAAGTTCGCTGTACCAATACCGTAAAGGGTAGCGATGAAAGCTACCGCAATGGACTCTGCAAGGGCTGCCGTATCACCACCGCCCAGAGCACCAAGTACGTGAACAAGACCCATAACCGTACCGATGATACCCAGAGTGGGTGCATAACCACCGGCAGCTTCAAACACTGCAATTCCCTTGGAGTGGCGGTACTCCATATTATCAAGCTTCGTTTCCAGGATCTTCTTGATAATCTCAGGATCGGTTCCATCCATAACGAGCTGAAGCCCATCCTTAATAAAAGGATCATAATCATTGCTCTGTAATTCGGTCTCCAGGGATAACAATCCATTGGTTCTGGCAAGGTTTGCTATTTTATAAAAGACCTCTATGATTTCCTGCCTGTCCTCTTTATGCTTACGGAAAGCTATGCCCAAAACCTTCGGCACATTCTTAATAACTGACAAAGGAAAAGACATACCTACAACGCCAATGGTACCACCGATAACGATCATTGCGGCAGTAGGCGAGAGTAATGCAGTCACATGTCCCTTATCCAAAACAAATGCCATAATCAACATAGCAAAAGCAAAAATCATACTGATTATCATACTAAAATCCATAATTTAACTCCTTCTCTTCCCTTTTGATATAATTTCCATCAGCTTATGACCTTTTTCTCCTCCCATCATTCCAACAAATCCTATAAGCGTATCATTAAGAACTGTTTTTTGATATTCATGAGGTAATTATACCACCTTTTTTATACAAAATATAACGTAAATCGAGCCGCTTTGTCAAGCTAATTTTTAGTCTCAAATCCTTGTAACATCAGTAATTTCCTTGATTTCTGCGGTGTTGCAAACTTTATTAGTATTAATTGACTATATGATATAGAGGAAGTTTTTTCATTTTTTTAAATCTGCATTAAAAATAGATTAATTTTACAAAATTCTTCTTGATTATTAGAATGAAAAGGTATATGCTTATGAAGATTTTCTGCAAAGCATGAATATGAAATAAGCTTGCAATTAGTATGATAGCTTTCCATTTATAGCCTATTATATTAACCGTGAAAAAATTTGAATTAACTTGGAAAAGGTGAAACTAATGTATGACAATTTAAAAAGGGTGTTGATAGGCAAACCCCTTAAAAACGAAGAATCGGATGGCCAGAAATACGGTATATTATGGGGGCTTCCTATCTTAGCCAGCGATGCAATATCCTCCGTAGCCTATGCAGGTCAGGAAATGCTTCTTGTAATGCTTCCGGTAGCAGGAGCATTGGCCTATGACCAGCTGTCCCTCGTTTCCGGCGCTATTATCGTTCTTCTGTTGATTTTGACGCTTTCCTACCGTCAGACTATTGAGCATTATCCCAATGGCGGCGGTGCCTATATTGTTGCAAAGGATAACTTAGGAACCAAAGCCGGTGTTACAGCCGGTGCCGCTCTTTGTATTGATTACATACTAACTGTTGCAGTCAGCATATCTTCCGGTGTTGAACAGATTACTTCCGCTTTTACCGTTCTAAAGCCCTACACCGTGGTTATCTGTATTGCAATGGTCCTTTTCCTTATGATAGGAAACTTAAGAGGTATCAGGGAAGCCTCCAAGCTGTTCGGCCTTCCCGCTTATGCCTTTATGATAGCACTCTTATTACTGCTTATCTTCGGTTTTGCCAAAATTAAGGGTGGTTATGTAGCCCCTGAGCCTACGATTAAATCTTTGGGCGAGCCCATAACCCTTATTCTTCTCCTCCGTGCATTTTCAAGCGGATGTACTGCTTTAACCGGTGTGGAGGCCGTAAGTAACGCTGTGCCGAATTTTAAGTCCCCCTCGGTTAAATATGCCAAAACCGTACTTTTATTATTATCCATTATTATATTGGTCCTCTTTGGAGGTACTTCGGTTTTAGCTAATATGTACCATGTTGTTCCCGGCGAGAGAGCCATGCTGGTGCTTATCGCTGAGCAGGTATTCGGCCACGGCTTTATGTACTATTATGTAACCATAACTACCTTTATCATATTGATTATGGCAGCGAATACCGCTTATTCCGGTTTTCCTCTTCTTCTGGCCGTTATGGCAAAGGAAGGCTTTGTGCCAAGACAGCTTAGTATGAAGGGTGACAGGTTAAGCTATTCCAACGGTATTTTATTTCTTTCCGCTGTAGCAAGTGGTTTGATTATTCTATTTAAAGCAAATGTTACTTCCCTGATTGGCCTCTACGCTATCGGAGTATTTATTTCCTTTACCCTGTCACAGGCAGGTATGTTAAGAAGATGGCTGAAGACCAGAGGAAAGAACTGGGTTCCCAAGGCAATTGTCAATGGACTGGGAGCATTAGTAACGACCTTAGCCGTAATTATTATTGCTTTTACCAAGTTCCATCAGGGTGCCTGGATCGTAATTGTCCTTATCCCGATTCTGATTGTATTAATGTTCCGGGTCAAGAGGCACTATGAGAACATCCGAAAGCAGCTGAAGGTATCCCAAAAAACCCTGGACCATGCGGATATCAACAATAAGGTATACACCAACCGTGTTATCGTCCCCCTTTCCAGTGTGAATAAATCCAGTATCCGTGCTTTAAAGTATGGAAAGACCATTTCGGAAAATGTAACTGCCTTCTGTGTAGCAACCGATGAGGAAAGTGCGGCTAAAGTACAGGAAAAATATAATGAGCTTGGTACGCCTATCCCTTTGATTATTAAATATAATCCCTACCGTAAGGTGGTTGAACCCTTACTTGAATTTATAGAATCTGCCGAATATGAATACAAAAAGGGTGATATTATAACCGTCATCCTGCCTCAATTTGTTGTAAAGCGCTGGTGGCAGCGGCTGCTGCACAACCAGACGGGAAGATACGTCGAGCGTAAGCTGTTAAAGCATAAGCACATTGTCGTAGCCGTAATGCCCCTTCAATTGAAAGATTAAAATAGCGCATGCTTTTAATAAATACGAAAAAAGCAGTACCACACCCCTTTACAACTGTGTGATACTGCTTCCTGTAGGGGGCTGCTGCAAATAGAAAATTTATCCCGGATACCATGCACAAATTAGTTTATGTATACTATATCCGGCAGTAGTTGTTCTATTTGCGGCAGCCCCTTATTTTTTATACTGAAATACTACTTATAACTTTGTATCCCATCTTCCAACAAACGGATCAACCGGACTGCTTCCCTTGAATTCAGAGCGTCCCACTAATTTATCGATCACAGCCTGAAGGGTACTGTCCTTTAATTTGTATGCATTTATAAATGTCCGGATTCTTGGTACGTCCAGCAAATGATACGGATTTGCAAAGGAAATAAATATGGTGGGAATAGATGCCTGAAAATTCGGGCAGTTTGCTCCCATGGGCTGAGCCCATTCTATACGTACGGTAGTCTGATTACTCTTTGTTATCAGATTGGAAACATATACCAACAAATCATATTTATCTACCATATCATTATAGGAAACGGAAAAGCCTTCCTGAAAGCTGGCTGCCGGCTGGTAAATACTTACCTCAAAACCCTCTTTTTCAAAAGCCTCCTTTATCTTTTCAAGGTCCTCATTGCCGCCACCCATATAGGCGTTATCTCCGGTAAACATCGGATAAAGCAGGATTCTCTTATATCGCTTGACATCAATAGGAACAATACCCTGTAAATTTTTAACCAGGGTCGCGGAGCAATCGGCAACCTGGAGATCAATCTCCCTATGCTCTTTGCAGCCGACAATCTTCTTTGCTTCTTCTATATCAGGAAGCAGTGTTCCCTTTTCTTTCTTCTCCGGCAATTGAAGGGCTGCTTTTGTAGCAAGAATTCTCATAACCGCTTCATCCAGTCTCTCAGGAGTGATAGTCCCATTTCTGACACCCTCTGCCATAAACTGATAATCCTCTTCCAGGTTTTTGGTAAACAGGAACATATCGCATCCGGCTGCAATGGTATAGGGAACTGCTTTATCACGGGCCATGGGAATGCACATACCGGCCATGGTGGTAGCATCTGTTATAATCAAGCCGTTAAAACCTAATTTGCCTCTTAATAATCCCTTCAGCAATTCCGGTGCCAGGGTCGCAGGCATAATGTCCTCTTCTTTTATTCCGGGAACTAATTTTCTGGAATAAGCCGGCTGCATAATGTGTCCAACCATAACAGTAAGGGCACCTGCATCAATACACGCCTGGTACGCAGCGCCAAAGGATTCATCCCATTCCTCACAGGAAAGTGAGTTGATACTGGTTACCAGATGCTGGTCCCTTTCGTCTACCCCATCACCGGGAAAATGTTTGATGGATACTGCCATCCCCTGCTCCTGGACAGCCTTTGTATAGGCAACACCGCAGTCACGGACCAGCTTCGGATCGGAACCATACAGCCTGGTTGCCATAATCGGATTGCGGAAATTGTAATCAATATCGATAACCGGTGCAAATGCATAATTCGCGCCTGCGGCAAGTCCCTCTCTTGCGCAGACATAGCCCTGCTTCCCTGCAAATTCAGGATTACCGGCAGCACCAATCTGCATATTGGGTCCGATATTCGTCCCTTCCGTAATCATTCCGTCACCGCCGGCTTCAAAGTTAGCGGAAATCAGCATGGGAATCCTGGATTCCTTCTGCAGATAGGTAATTGCTTTGCAGCACTCCTCCAATGGCATCGGCCGCCCCATAATGCCGCCGATTTTATACTTGTGTACCAGCTCACCTAAATATTCTTCGTCACTGCTGTACATAATCAGGTGGAACAGCTGCCCGATTTTTTCTTCCTCCGTCATTCCTTCCAAGGTGCTCTTCACCCAATCCACCTGTTTGCCGTCGAGCTTAAAGGGATTCTTCCTTAAGACATCATAATTAATCATTTTTAACTCCTTTCCTGAATCTTATTATTTGATAAGACATTCGTAATTTAACAACCATGCCTCCCAACGCGCCGCAAGATTGGGCCGAGGATTTCGCAGGCACAATCTTGTGTATGAAAATTGCTTTTTAATTTTCATACTACTCCTTGTAATTTTTTCACAACTTCTTCAATGGTTATGTTATTCAGACCTGGTAATATAATATCTGCTTCCGGTAAATTTTCCTCTGTACCGATGCCTACAGCGTACATTCCCGCATTATGGGCCGCTTCAATTCCGGCGGCCGCATCCTCAAATACAGCACAGCTGTCAGAAGGCAGCTTCAAAAGCTCAGCTCCCTTAAGAAATATTTCCGGATCCGGTTTTGCATTTGATACTATTGTGCCGTCAGCAATTTCATCAAATAAATCCGTAATCCCCAGCTTTTCCAGAATGAGCTTTGCATTTCTGCTGGCGGAGCCTAAAGCAAGCCTGTACCCTCCTGCTCTTGCAGCCTCTAAGAATTTTCTTACTCCCGGAAGAATTTCATCCGATTTCAGCTGATAAATATATTCCAGATAAATATCATTCTTTTTCGTACAGTTCTTTTCTTTTTCTTTCTCCGGCATGGTTACTCCGCCGATTTCCAGAATAATTTCAAAAGAGCGCATACGGCTGACTCCTTTTAATCTTTCATTATCTTTCTCCGTAAAATTAATATTCAAGTCGTCCGCCAGCTTTTTCCACGCCAGATAGTGATATTTTGCCGTGTCGACAATAACACCGTCCAAATCGAACAGTAAGCCTTTTATTTCTTTCACGTTTTACCTCCTTTATCCGTGTTTATCCCCAGATGTAACCGGAAAATCAGAAAGCATTTTCCATCAAGTTTTCATGTCATATTTCTTTCGTTCATACTTGTACTTTATAATATTTTAACCTTTGAAACAAGGCTTTAAATTATGTAGTTTCCTGCATTTTTTTATTTTTACGGCATCTTATCACAGATTATTCCGCTAATAAAATCTTAAATATTTGCAGTTGTATTTGAGTAGTGTTCAAAAATTTAGTATAATAATATTATCAATCAAAGAAGAGGATAATATTATGGCAGAGAAATTTCAGGATACCCATGAAACTATTGAATACAGCAAAGACCTGCCCATCAAACTGTTCTGTCAACGGATTGGTATCGTAGAAAAGCACTGGCATAGAAGCATTGAGCTGCTTCTGGTATTGTCAGGCACACTTGTGGTCCGGGTGGAAAACCGGAAATATGTGCTGCAGGAAAATGATATTCTTCTAATAAATTCAGACCAGGTCCATGATACCAGCAGTGAGGATTGTGTTCTGGTGCTTCTGCAGATGAGTCTGTCCCGGTTTCATTTGAACTGGCTCACTCCCGAATCCGTGCATTTTGACTGCAATTCAACAGTGCAGGCAAATAGCAAAGCCTTTGACCAGATCCGTGAGATTATAGCCAGACTAATAAAATTAAATTCAAGTACCTCTCCTTCCTCCCAACTGCTCCAGCTATCCTATGCCTATCACATGTTATATCTGCTTTTGTTTCATTTTGTCAGCCATAACCCTGATAAGATCCGCCCGCCAAAACAACTGGAACGTTTGAAACATATCATCCGCTATGTGGAGGAAAACTTCCAGAAAAATATTACCTTAACGGAAATTGCAGAAAGAGAAGCTTTGACACCGCCTTATCTGTCTTTCTTTTTTGAAAAAAATATGAACATCTCCCTTATGGGTTATATTGCTAAGATCCGCTTAAACCATTCCTTTCCTTATTTGCTGGATACGGATAAATCCATTGAAGAGATTGCAGAAATCTGCGGCTTTCCAAACCAGCGCTCCTTCACCGCCCTCTTTAAAAAACAATACGGCATGCTTCCCAGCCAATACCGGAAAATGCATCTTAGCTCTGACACAAAAATGAATTCCATCCCCATGAATACTATTTCCCAGTATCTGAGCCTGGAAAAATATGATTTTTATGAAAAGCTCACCTCCTATTTACAGAAGCCTAATGCAGCACCGGCTGCAGAGCCTGCTCTGAAAGTCAATTATTCTATAGGCACCGTAAAGGCAGGAGGTACAGGAAAACCTCTGAAGAAAAGTTTTTTAAATTTCTGTTCCGTGGGACGGGCAAAGGAAATCCTCCTGGGCAGCGTACAGGCTATGTTAAAGACCCAGCAGAAGGAAATCGGCTTCCGGTATATTAAATTTCATGACATTTTCAGTGATGAGCTTATGGTCTATAAAGAAGATGCCAAAGGGCAGCCTGTTCTTAATTTTAATATGGCCGATGAAGTATTTGACTTTTTATTAAGTATTCAGCTAAAACCTCTGGTGCAGCTATCCTTTATGCCAAGGTCCCTGGCAGAGGACCCGAATTCCACCATATTTGCCCTGCCCTTCTGTATCAGTGAACCAAAGGATGATAAAAAATGGGCTTATCTGGTCACCAGCTTTGTTGACCATTTATTGGAGCGGTACGGCTTCGCCGAGGTTTCTCAGTGGATATTTACCTTCTGGAATGAAACCATGACGGGTCATCCCTTTGACTTTAAGGACATACAGACCTTCCTCCGATTATACAAGGTTACTTATGAGAGTGTAAAAAGCTGTAATTCTTCCCTTCTATTTGCATCCACCTCTTATATAAGCAATACCTTTCCTTCCGAAAATTACGACCTTTTTATGAATTTTGCCGCACAAAACAGCTGTAAGCCGGACATATACCTTTTTCATTTTTATCCTCTTCCCTCCCATACTTCCGGCATGGAATCCAAAATGGGCCTTCACAGTCTTTCCTTCAATTTAAGCGGTATGGTCTCCCATGATTCGGATAGCTTCGGGAAATATCTGAAGATGCTGAACAGTCATTTGCCGGATAGGAACAGGTCTCCCCTTTATATTACGGAATGGAATTTGAGTTCCTCCCACAGGGAATGGCTGAATGATACCTGCTATGCCTCTGCCTATATTGTAAGGAATATCTGCAGGAACCACGATTTGGCGGATGGCTTCTGTCACTGGACTCTCTCGGATTGGATTGAGGAATTGGATTTTCCGGAGGAATTATTTCATGGGGGAGTCGGGCATTTTACAAAGAATGGTATAAAGAAACCGGTATACTACGCCTACCGTTTCTTATCCGAATTAGGGGAAGAACTGCTGGCAGAAGGCGAAGGATATTTTATAACAAAAGGCAGGGACGACTACCGCATTCTTTTATACAATTACTTTGATGTTTCCCCGGCTTACCGGGAAGGCTTTAACTTTAACATGAGCTTTACGGAACGCTATGACATATTCGCGGATACTGCAAACAAAGAATTTCAGCTGGAGCTGGAAGAAATAGCAGAAGGCAGCTACCAGATAACCGAAAAAATTGTAAACAGGCAATATGGAAGCTGTTATGACAAATGGATTGAAATGGGCGCTCTTCCCATAAACAGCCAGGAAGAAATAGACACCTTACGGGATTTGTCCCGGCCTCTTATAAGAAAGTCAAAAATTACTTCGGATAATTGTGTACTGCATTATCACGGGAACCTGGCTCCCCATGAAATAAGGCTTGTCCTTATCCGGAAAATATCAGGATAGGTATGTTTATGTAATTAATAGCATGGAGCTTTTTCCAATGTTATACCGGATGGAAAACCTCCTTATAGTATTATTTCCTGACAGGATATTTATAGTTTCTTTTCCTTAAATGTTATATACTAATAAAAACTTATAGAATGGGGGATTTTATGGAGAATCTTAGGTATACGGCATCCGTAGAAAAATGGGACACCTTCGAAGCCGTCCTGTCAGGATTTCAGGACGGAAATCCTTTTAAGTACTATACTATTTATGGTGTCTTTGTTTCAGGCAATGAGAGAAAAACAGTGGATGGATTTTATGACGGAAACGGGAGATATATTGTACGTTTTATGCCTTCCTTTGAAGAAGAATATGAATTTACCATTAAAGGTACTTTTTCATCGGAAGAATACAGGGGAAATTTTAAAGTAACACCTCCCTCCGGAAAAAATCATGGTCCGGTAAGAGTGGGCTCCCACCTCCACCTGGCTTATGAGGATGGAACTCCCTTCCACTGCCTTGGTACGACCTGCTATGTATGGACTCATCAATCCACCTCCTTACAGGAGGAAACCTTGAAAACCCTGTCGGAGAATGCCTTTAATAAGCTGCGCTTTTGCATTTTCCCAAAACACTATATTTATAATTTTCATGAACCGCTCTCTTACCCATATGAAGGTACGCCCTGTGATTCCTCAGGCTTAAATGAGGATAATTTCGTCTTATTCGGTGACAATGCCATTCCGGAAGGGAACCATTGGGACTTTCAGCGCTTTAATCCTGTGCATTTTCAGAATTTTGAAGAGCGCATTAAAGACTTAAGGGCTTTCGGTATAGAAGCGGATATTATACTGATGCACCCCTACGACCGGTGGGGTTTCAGCCGCATGTCCCCAGAGGATGAAGCCTTTTATCTTCGCTATGTAATGGCCCGGTTCAGCGCTTACCGAAATGTATGGTGGTCTCTGGCAAACGAATATGATTTGTTCTTCCATAAGTCAGTTGCCGACTGGGAAGCGAATGCCAGGGAAGTATATACCCACGACCCTTACGGGCATCTGCGCTCCATACATAACTGCCTGGCGTTCTATGATTACAGCAGGCCCTGGATAACCCACTGCAGTATCCAGCGTATCGATCTGTATAAGTCTTCGGAGCTGACGGACGAATGGCGGGTGCGGTACAACAAGCCGGTGGTACTGGACGAAATTGCATATGAAGGTAATATCAACCAGGCATGGGGCAATATCAGCGGGCAGGAAATGACAAGGCGTTTCTGGGAAGGATTTGTCAGAGGCGGATATCCCGGCCACGGTGAAACCTACCAGCATCCGGATAATATCCTCTGGTGGTCCCATGGAGGCAGTCTCCACGGCGAAAGCCCGGCCCGTATAAAGTTTTTAGCAGAAATTATGCGGCAGACTCCCGGAAGCGGTCTGATTCCCGCCAAAGGAGAATGGGATGAGGTTGTCGGTGTTGCTGACAACGGCGCCTATGCCATCCATTATTACAGCGGCTTCCGCCCCGGCTTCCGGACCTTCTCTTTTAAGGATAACCACAGCTATGAGGTAGAAATCATTGATACCTGGAATATGACAGTGGAAAATGCCGGCACCTTCCAGGGTAAGTTTAAAATAACCCTTCCCGGAAGAGAATTTATGGCAATACGTATTATCAGAAAATAATTTCAAGGGGCTGTTGCTAAAGGAAGCTCTGCGGAGTATAACTTGCCTCACACACCGGTTGGCCGACATCTGATATGATTTGTATGCTAAAATCGTACATTAAATGTTCGCTTATAGCATACAAATCATATCAGATGTCAGTCAAACAGTGCATTATGGCAAGTTATACTCCGCAGAGCTTCCTTTAGCAACAGCCCCTTGAAATTTACCCAACCTCTATCTGGTTTTCTATACAGTCTTCCTTCTCTTCCTCCTCAAAGCTGATTGTCCTTCTCTTCCACTTTCCGGATAAAAAGAAGCATAAACTGATTATAACGGCACTTAACTGTGCGGCAGGCGCCGCTAATCCTACTCCAAACAATTCTTTATTCAGAAGTATATACAGGAAATAAGCGGTGGGAATTCTTACTATAATTCCGGACAGCATGTTATTAATCAAAGTAAATCCGGTATGTCCAGCCCCGTTAAATAACCCATTCATACTAAAAGTAACGGGGATCAGCAAATAATCCAGGCTGTAGGCTTTCAGATAAGGGATTCCCATGCGGATCAGATTCTCATCTTTTGAAAAGATACTTAATATCTCTCTTGGAAACATTACGGTCAAAATAAAGATTATATAAGACATGATGCAGGATATACCCATTCCGTATAACCAGGTCTTCTTCGCCCGGTCTGCTTTTCCGGCGCCAAAGTTCTGAGCACACATGGTGGATATGGCAGCGCTCATTGCTATGGCCGGCAGTATAGCAAAGCCGTTGAATTTACCCACAGCACCTACTGCTGCGGAAGCTGTTACGCCGATGGAATTGACCAATGCCGTCATAAAAAGAAAAGAAAGGTTTGTTATAAAATTCTGAACGGACATTGGTATTCCAATCTTCAAAATGGCCTTTAGCTGTATTTTACGAATGGCAAAGGAACTCAGCCTGAAGTCAAATACAAATTTCCTCTTAATCAAATATACAACACACAATAACAGGCTGATTCCCTGGGATATTACAGTAGCAATTCCTGCCCCTTTTGCACCCAGGCGCAATCCTCCGACAAGGATAAAGTCAAGGATAATATTAATAACGCAGGAAACGGTAACGAAATACAGCGGGCTCTTGCTGTCTCCCATGCCTCTCATAATGGCGCTTAAAGCATTATATCCGAAGATAAACAGGATGCCAAGTGCGGTAACTATCAGAAAGTTTCTGGCTTCCGAAAATGCTTCAGCCGGTGTGTTTATCAATCTCAGGATAGGGTCTGCGAACACAAGTATCAAACCTGTCATAGCAAATGAAACGATGCATAGGGAGGTAAACAAGGTCCCAATAATCTCCTGCAGCTGCTTTGTTTTTCCAGCCCCCACGGACTGGGCGATTAATATCGTTGCTCCTGCACACAATCCAACGGCGACATTCATTACCAGGTTCGTCACCTGCCCTCCGATATTCACTCCGGACATGCTGTTCGTCCCGCAGAACTGTCCGACAATGACCATATCAACAACACTGTATAATGTCTGAATGATATTGGAAATGATAAAAGGTAATGCAAAAGTGATCAATTGTCTTACAACATTCCCATCTGACAAATTATTATATTTATACATATTTAGTTTTTCCTGGCTTTTCCGATTATGTAACTGTTCATCTCCTCTCCGCTACCAATAACCAGTCTCCCTTCTCTTTCTTAACAGGTAATTCCCACTCCCCATCGATGGATATCAAATCTTTCGAGTAGGCCGAATATTCTCCGGTGCGGGGATTGAACCACATTGCCTGATATAATCCTTTCTGCAGGCCGTTAATTTTTGCCCCGGCTGTAAAATCCTCATAATAAACAAGGATTCTGTCATGGTTTTCACTGACTGTGACCAGTGGGGACAGCTTTACAAAAATATTTGCATTCTGGTTATTCCCGGCGTCTGTGTAAGGCAGGAATTCCTCAAAATGAACCTTCTCATAAAAAGCTTTCATATGACCCATCTGCTCTGCGCCGATTCCATCAATTGCTTCATACCAGGTGATATCAAACCGGTTAAAAATATTGCCAAAGGGGCTTGCCTGTTCTTTTTCCAGGACATTATCCCAGATTCCCTGTGCTCCGTAGGTATAACCGCAGCCTCCCAGCTGAATGGACATATAGGCTGCCCTTCTCAGCATATCCGCAGTACACAGGCGCGTTCCGTTTTCCTCTAAGGTAGAGCAGAATTCATAAAAGCATTCCCCTTCTATAAAGGGCTTTTTGGAGTGTTTTTCAAGGAAATCCTGATAATCTTTTCTGCCAACCGTGAAGTCTCCATGTCCGGCCTGGTTAAGGGTAAAATCGAACCAGGCTTCCTCCTGATAATAATCCGCAAAAGGACGTTCATTGGTATAGTGGGCTGTCTGCAGGGTCCCGTATCCATCTAATTTCTCCACATATTCCGCTACTTCACGCCATCCGTCTATGCATAATTGTCTTTCTTCTCCCCCATTATAACCGGCGACCTCGCCTGCCAGGGTCCAGACGACCGGCAAGGCTCCGTACCTGGCTACAATATATCTGGCAAGAATTTTTTGCTGGCCGATATTATTAAGAATTGACATAGACCATGCAAAGCCTATGGCATTTACCAGCCCCAGGTCCGCAAGGTAATACATGCGCCGGTCCAATTCCTGCTGATAAAATTCAACATTGGGGAGGCTTCCGTTCTTACCTTCTGTCCAGTAATAATGATCACCTCCCATAAGGCGGTCACTTCTCAGATTTGTCTGATAGACATTAAAGCCCTGGGATACTCTTCTTTCAGCCATCCCTTTAAACATGCTTTTCATGCCCGGATGATTTGACCAGTCCCACCGCTCCTTATAAGCAAATTCCCAATGAGTATCCCCAAGCCAGAAAAAGGGTGTTCCGTCATCATGTATCAGATATCTTCCCGATGGATGGACCTTTAAGAAACCATGGCGGTAGATTTCTAAATCACCCCGATAATCCACACACTCTATTTCATCCTCCAGACCGTTTAAGCCGGAGGGTTCATCTGCCGTCATTTTATATTTCCATATCCCGGTCTCCGTAGGTGCAAAAGATATCTTATAGATATTATCTCCGTCCCAATATGCCTCTCTCCTGATCCGGCGGCCTGACGGAGCTGTAAAAACGGCTGAAATATCCGCATCCAGAAATGGATTATCATAGACAGCCCTGCTTTTGAATTCTAAAATAATCTGCCGCCATTTCTCTGTCTTCTTTTTCGCAGCTATCAATTTATAACCCCCTTTTTCCTGCCAGCTCTATAGCCATTTCTATTAATTCCTCTGCATCTTCCTTACAAATAAATCCTCTTGATACCTGCTCCTGTGTATCCTGTGTAACCAGCTTTCTGTAGTTTTCAATGGTACCGTATAATTCCTTCAGCATGGAGGCTGAAAATGCTTCCTGATAGCCAAACAGACCGTCCTTGTCCGAGTCGGGATTTAACATACTCACACCGGGTTCTATCGAACTTGTACTGCAATAGCGCCCTGACGGGTAATCCAGCAGACACGTCCTGAGACCTCCAATTGTATTTCCAAAGGCATCCTTACAGTTCTCGCCCTCAGCATCCACTTTAATACGTTGGCAATGACCGGGAGCAGCTCCTGTTCTGACCCAGTGAAATAGATTTCGAAAGGCTGCCGTATAAAGGAATTGCGAAGGATAATTATTTCCTTCCTTCTGTTTTCCCAGGTATTCGGGCAAATGATTTATTCGGATTAAATCCGGGTCCTTTTGATAATAGTCCACATAACTGTACACGGTGTCATGGCTCGCTCCGGTCACTTCATATAATCTATATTTGAATTCCGTACTGTCACTGTCAGGCCGCATGGTCCGCCAGCTTTCAAATCTTCCGTTTTCACTTTCTGTCTGAACTTCTATGAAGGGCTGCCTGATCTTTTCAATTCTGGATAATCTGTAATTGTATTCCTCCAGCACCTCATACTGGTTGACCGGTATAACAAAGGAATGGACTCCGCCGCCGGCCAGATATCCGTCAAAAACTGCCTGCTCCCTGGCAACTTCCGGCCGGTAGGCAAAGCTGTTTACATACCTGTATAGATAGCAGGCTGATTGGGACCAGCCTGTCAGGTAAAGATATTTTCTGGCGTATTGCAGCAAGGGGTTTTTCTTATCCTCCGAACGGATTAACCAGGCCAAATCGGTAAGCATATCCCAAAACAAGCCTGTCTCATAGGAAAAATCAACATCGGATGCTGCCTTCCGGCCTTTTTCAAATTCTTCTATCTCACGGTAGGCCGGGTTTTGAGGATTTGGATTATTCCATGATAACCGCCCATACCTTTCTTTATCAAATTCCACCATTTTCTTTATGGTATTGGGCTTACTGGTAATTCCGATATAAATATCGCCGTTTCGCAGGAATTCTCTATGTCCTAAAATCCACATACGGTCAATTTCCATAAAGGAGGTAGGATTGATAATTTCTATAATGACATTACCGCTGACCTTAGACGGGTCCCTGGGTGACCGAAGGACGAACCGGTTAACATAGGGGGCATCCTTTACTGCTATTTCTACGTTTCCATTTTTATCAGTTGACTGATATACATTGGCTGTGCCATACATATAATATTCTGTTTCTTCATAGCCCTTCTGAGACAGCCCGCAATACTTTTCCGCACTGGCGAAGGGGTAACTGCTATTCGTAACAGCTATTTTCTCAATTTTTGTTATCATTTCCCTTATATCCCTTTCAATATTCCGATTTTATTTATGCTTCGGGTGTCATAAGTTAATCTCAGCTTTACCCGAATCACTTATTCCGTTTTAAGCGGCAGGATTCTGCTAGCCCTTTACTCCCCCCAATGTAATTCCCTTTACAAAGTTCTTTTGAATAAATGGATAGATAGCAACCACCGGTAAAATACCAAGTGTTGCCATTGCCATACGTACAGTTGCCGTCGGTATCTGGGCCAGGCCCTGGCTTGCGTTTGTCAGGTTCGATGCATTCTGGGATAACGCCTGAATATTTTGCATCAACCGGTTCAAGAGGTTTTGAATACTATATAAATCCGTGTTTTTTACCAAATAGATATAACCGTTATTCCAGTCATTCCAATATGCAATGCCCACAAACATACCGATGGTAGCAATAATTGGCTTTGCCATCGGAAGCGCAACGGAATACATTGTTTTAAATTCTCCTGCCCCGTCAATGTAGGCTGCTTCGAGAATTTCGTCTGGAACACCGGTAACAAAATAGCTTTTCATAAGAAGCACATTAAAGGCATTCATTAAAAGCCCCGGTACCAGCAGACCGGCGAATGTATCCTTCACATGGAAGATATTTGTATAATTAATGTAGGTAGGTACCAGTCCTCCGTTAAACAGCATGGTGAAAAACACCAGAAAAGTCAGGAGTCCGCGGAGAGGAAGGCCCTTTTTCGATAAACCATAGGCCAGTAAGGTGGTTATGACCAGACTGGATGTTACTCCCACTGCCGTCAGCAGAAACGACATTCCATAGGCACGCATCACCACACTGCTGTTGGACTTAAAGACCCATTCATAGGCAAAAAGGCTCCATTTTTCAGGAAAAAAGGAATAGCCGTTCTGCAAGAGAGAAGCATTGTCTGTCGCAGAAGATATCACCATTAATATAATAGGTATAATTGCCAGCAAGGATAGAATTGTCATGATCAAATGACCAAATGTGTCATATATTCTAGCTTCTTTCGTTTTCATATTCACCTCCAACTAATCTCCTTAGATCAATGCGCTGTCTTTATCGACCCTGCGCACCAGCATATTTGCACCTAACACCAGGATAAATCCGATAACTGACTGATACAGGCCGGCTGCTGCGGACATGGATATATTGCCAAGCTGTAACAGACCGCGGTACACATAGGTATCAATGGTATTGGTGGTAGAATACAAGGCACCCTGATTCATCGGCACCTGATAAAACAGCCCGAAATCGGAATAGAATATCCTGCCGACTGCCATTAACGTAAGCATAATTATCGTTGGTTTCAGCAGCGGAAGAGTGATATATTTAAATTGCTTCCACCTGTTGGCGCCATCCACCAAAGCCGATTCATAATAGGCCCTGTCAAAGCCCAGGATAGTTGCCAGATACACGATACAATTGTAACCGACACTTTTCCATGCACTTACAAAGATAATAATGAAAGGCCAGTACTTCGGTTCACTATACCAGTCAATCGGTTTCATACCGAAAGCAGGCAGAAGTGAGTTATTTACAAAACCATTTTCAACACTAAAGAAGGAAAATACAAGGTATCCTATGATAACGGTAGATATTAAATTCGGCAGAAGTATCACGCTCTGGTATACTTTTTTCCTTTTTCCGTTCAGTTCACTTAATATAACAGCAACTAAAACAGCCATAACGGTATTAACAATGATAAACGCAATGTTATATAATATCGTGTTGCGGGTTATGACCCAGGCATCACTTGTTTTAAATAAATATTCAAAGTTTTTAAAGCCGATCCAATTGCTCCCAAAGATGCCTTTTCGGGCATTATACTGTTTAAATGCGATAACCAGACCCGGAAGCGGCATATAATTATTAATAAACAAATATAGAAAACCAGGCAGCATCATGATATAAATCGGAATAAAACGCTTCCATTTTCCCCACTTTATATGTAAAGGGTTTTTATTTGAATATGTTCTTTTGTTTTCTTTCACATCAGTCAAGCCATCATCTCCTTCTGTCTGTCAGGCTAATAATTGACAATGGCGGAATTCAACCCATCACGGCCATTGTCAATTATTAATCATAATCCCAATGGTATTATTTGTTATTTACCTTAGCCCACGCATCAAGCTGCTTCTGCTTTTCCGCAACGATTTTATCAATGCCGGCCTTCTTCATTTTGGCATTCATTTCATCAATACCGGTTGCCGGATTCACAAAACCGTACTCAATACTCTTTTGGAATTCATCATAGACATTCTGAACACTGGTCATTTCCGTAGCAACATTTGTCGTGTCAAAGCTAAAGCCAAGAGCGGCTGATTTTTTAGCATTTTCATTAAAGCTTTTGATATTTTCCCATAAATTAGGATCATTCCCGTTCCATACATGGGTTATATACTGATTCGGCATCAGCCAACCCACTGAATGGCTCCAGCCGGAATTCGTTGCATCCACACCATCGGCAAAGTCAATCAGGCCGCTGTCTAAAACTTTATAATGCTGTCCTTCAATACCCCAGGCAAGAAGATTTGCCAAATCGGCATCCGTATAAAAAGCATTAAGTAAACGCATGGAAGCTTCCGCATTAACCGTATTGATGGAGATTGCCCAAGGGAAGGAGGCAACAGAAGAGGAGCTTATAAAGTCATCCATCGTCTGAAAAATAGTCATTGGCCTTCCGCATAAATTACTTTCCTGGGCCTTAATACCGGGTTTACCGGTGGTATTATAGCTTATTAAGGTTCCGGCTTTTACAAGCTCGCCTACGGCGGTAGTATCCGTTATTGCATCCTTGCTGATATAACCTTTTTGATTGTAACCGTAAATGCGGGTACATAATTCCTTATAGGCATCACTGGCAAATACATTTTCAACCTTAAGCTCTTTTCCCCAATTCATTAATACACCGAATGCGTTACCGCCAAGTAAATCAGCCTCGGTCAACTGGGCTATTCCCAGAGTCGTCGGTCTATATAATTCAATATTAGGGTATTTTTCATGCAGTTTTGTATAAATATCATCCAATTCTGTCTGAGTTACTTTCATAATTTCTTTGCTGTCATCAACGGGATAACCGATACCTTTCAGATATTCCGTAGCAACTGCTGTGCTGCCGCGTCCCCCAGCCATATCACGGTTATTCGGTACTCCATACAGCTTTCCGTTTATACGGCATGCATCAACGTATTCCTTTCCTACGGCATCTACAATTCCGGAGCCATAGTTCTTTAACAGGTCATTTGCTTCAAGATCCAGCAGATATCCCTGCTGCACCATTGAATTATAGCCGCTTAATATGGTACTGATAATATCAATCTGCTCTCCGCCGGATAAAGCAAGGGTCATATTTTGTTTATAAGAGCTGCTGTCAGAAATCTGAAATTCCACTTCGATTCCATACCGCTCCTTTGTTATTGCATTAATTGCATCCTGAACTTTCTGTGTGTCAGCCGGAGCACCTGTCCATGTCATAAAACTCATAACAAGATGAGTAATCTCCCCATTGCCTTTTTGCTCCTCAGGCTTTTGCGTTGCTTCGTTTTTGCTGCCGCCGGAAGTCTGGTCGTTCCCGGAATTTCCATTATTGGTCTTGCTACATGCAGCCAAACTAAAAATCATAATAACCGTTAATAATAAAGCCAGTCCTTTTTTCATAACTATCCTCTCCTTAAAGATTATTTTTGTCATAGATATTCAGATGTTCTTCTGTGACAAATTCATTATAGATTAAACAACCTATGTAACAAAAGAATTATGCTGTTGTGAATTTGCACAATTATGCTATGATTTATCACCATTCTTTGACATCTTTGCAAACAGTTGCATAGCATTTTTCTATATGATATCATTATGAATAGGCAATATCCACAATACTCTACCGTAGGGGGTAATCAATTGAGCCAAATCCGAATCCGCTCCTTGCGTGTGCGTCTGGGAGCCTTTATTATCTTAATTTTTATACTGCTTATTGCCTTGATGGCCGCAAATAATATCATTGCCTTCAGGGAAATCCAGAGTAAAATTTATGACTCTATGAAGGAGACTCTTACTATATATCAGAACAGACTCAATGCAGGCTTCAGTACAACCGAAAAATATTTGAAAAATTATGCTTATGACGATGGTGATATCCGCATCATAGATAAAAGTGACTTTTCTTCCGAGCAATACTTTTCTTCCATTTACCATGTGCAGAAAAGCTTCCGGTCGGCTTTATCAATTTATGCCATGGACGGCTTCTTCCTCTACTCTTTAGAAGGAGATACCTTTATAGAAGAAACACAATCGGATTCTGCCTATAACACCTATAAGAATATGCAGAATGAAATATGCCGTAAATTAAAGCTTAATACCTTCCTGACAAAAGAAAATAAGGGTAAATGGTTCCCTGTAAAAATTAACGGCAAATATTATCTGTTTCGTGTTATTCAAATACACAACAGCTATATCGGGGCCTGGATCAGTGTCAAAAATGCCCTGCAGCCATTAGTAGGCAAGGAATTGAATCAGAGCATCCTTCTGATAAATGACAACGGAGTGGTGGTAAGCGATAAGCCTCCTATAAAAACACTTCCAATGAAGGGGCTTTCATTAAACAACGGATATCAGTATACGGTTGTGAATAAAGTAAAGAATTTAATTGTTTCCTGTCAAATGGATTTTGGGAGACTTTATATCGTATCGCTCATTCCTGAAAATCAGTTTTTTATGGATATCAATAAATATATCCCTTTTTTAATGGTGGTTTTTCTTATTGTAATATGCCTGATGGCGCTGACTGCCTATATCATCAACCGGTGGGTGATTCATCCGCTTAACTATTTAAATACTGCCATATACTCCCTTAAAAGTGGAAATTTAGAGGCTCAAATCAAGGCCAATGGCGTATGTATCGAGTTTGAGGAGGTCAATAACGCCTTCAACGAAATGGTAAGTGAGATTAAAACCTTAAAAATCGATGTTTATGAGGAAAGCTTATCAAAGCAGCAAATTCATATCCAATATCTGATGCAGCAGATTGCTCCCCACTTTTTGATCAATTGTTTGAATATGGCATACCAACTGGCAGAAATTAACCGGACCGATTTAATGAAAATTATGCTCAAGGATTTGAGCCAGTACCTTCGTTACACCCTTTCCTCCGGACAAACCGTGTCCCTTAAGCAGGAAATGATGCATGTGGAAAATTATATCGAGCTATCAAAAATACGTTATCCCAACAGTATAACCCTATATACGGACTTCATTCCTGAAACCATGCATGCAACGGTCATACCATTGTTAATCCAGAACTTTGTGGAAAACACTGTTAAATATGAAGTTATGCTGGGAAAAGAGATAGCTGTTCACATCAGTTCTGCCCTTGTCCAAAAGACAATCGGAACCTTCATAGCCTTTACTATCTGGGACACCGGCTGCGGCTACAATAAGGAATTATTAGAACGTCTGGAGGACATCGAGCAATATGCAAAGGATACCTCCACAAAGCATATAGGAATCAGTAATGTGCTGCAGCGCGCTTCCCTGATATTCGGTCCCGAGAACTGCTCCTTTCATTTTTCCAACCGCCCGGAAGCAGGTGCTCAAATTGATATTGAACTACCCTTTATCCCGTTTTTTATTAAGGAGGAATTATTTTGAACTTACTATTAGTAGACGATGAGTATTACAGCACCGAAGCTTTACACACTTCTATCGACAGCCTGCAGCTTGGAATCGATCATATTTACTGCGCTTATAATATGCAGCAGGCCCAGGATTTTTACCAGTCCTGTAAAATTGATATCATGATCAGTGATATTGAAATGCCCAAGGGTAGCGGTTTGGATCTGTTAAAATGGGCCCGTGACAAAGGCTATCATACTGTAACCATATTCCTGACCTCCTATGCCAATTTTAACTATGCCAGTGATGCCATAAGGTTAGAAAGCACCGATTACTTATTAAAGCCCATTGATAAAAATCAACTATATGAATGTATGATAATGGCCATAAATAAAGTAAAACAATTGGAGGCTCAGGAATCCTACAGGGAAAAATCCAGGTACTGGGACAGCAGTAAAAAGAAATTGGAAGAACAATTCTGGAGTGATTTGTGTACACAGATAATCCCTCCGGAATCCGGGCAGATAGCAAAGGAGCTAACGCAATACCATTTACCCCAGACATTGCTGTCCGAAAGCTTTTACATCGCATTGCTCCATGCCTATATCAAAAAACCGGAGGAACGGTGGGAAATCAATTTATATGAATATGCAATCAAAAATGTAATCAGCGAAGTACTGGAAACCGGCTGTATTTCACCCTATCTGGCACGTATCAGCGAGAAGCAGTTTGTTATTATCCTAAAAAAAGCGGATATCTCCGACCGTTCCCGGTACATGCAGGTATGCGCTCAGATAATTCCCGCTCTTACAACGTCATTGCCCGGCCTGTTCCAATTATATATCGGGGGCGAGAACTCCTTGGAAGATTCCGGCCATTCCTTTAAAAGCTTATACGACTTTGCACGTAATAATATCAGTGAGGATTGCAAGGTCATTGATATCACGAAAGCCCCTGCAATGAAATACTATGCCAATACCGGTTTTCTAAATGAATGGACCAATATGCTGATGCAGCATAAAAAATCGGAGGTAAAGGAACAGGCGCTGCATTTTTTAAGCGTGCTGCAAAAGTCCGGCATGGCAAACCGGAGTGATTTAATTCGATTTAACCATGATTTTCTGCAGGTCATTTATTCAATATTGGAAAAGAACGGTGAATCAGCCCACCAATTATTTGATAACAGTACCTCCGAGCAAATATTTGAGCAGGCTTGTAATTCCGTTGAGTCCATGGAGACCTGGCTATCCCATGTAATAGATGTATTTGACAGCTGCCTGTCAGCAATAAATCAGTCCGATTCGTCCATCGAGCTTATTAAGAAATATATCCGGGAGCATTTGGAGGATGATTTAAACCGGAAAAAACTGGCCTCCCTTGTCTATCTGAGCCCGGACTATCTGTCCCATGTATTCAGTGAGAGAACGGGAGAATCCCTATCCACCTTCATACTGAATGAAAGGATTAAAAAAGCAAAAGAGTTATTATTATTAAGTCCGAAAAGCATAAGAGACATTGCCTTGTTAAGCGGGTTCCCCAATATATCCTACTTTTCGAGGCAGTTTAAAAGCTTAACCGGGAAAACGCCGCAGGAATTCAGGAAAAAATAACCAAAAACCAAAAGGAGCAATTTGATTTTCATCAACACACCGGCTGCCAGACACAACAAATCTGATAACATATCATTCAGACGGTGTATTACAGTAAAACCAAATTGCTCCTTCTATAAGTTAAGTTATTTGCAGCTGCCTCTTTTTGAAATTATTCTTCGCTGCTCATTCAATACAATTGCCACGGCCTTTTTCCATGTCTCATACTTCATACCCCTATCCCGGGAGGACATTTCAGGCTTGTAACTCTGATAGGATAAATTCTTAAACACTTCTTCCTTGTCATATAATCCCACAGCAATTCCTGCCATATATCCGGCTCCGATTGCCGATAATTCCTCACTGCCTGCCACGCAAACAGTCGTATCCACCAGATCACTTTGAAACTGCATCAAATATTTATTCCGGGTTGGCCCGCTTTTGAATTGTAGATCATTTCAATGATATCACGCCTCAGTTCGTATGATTTTTTTGTGAGACTGTCAATATATACCCCATTTCTGCGCTGCCTGCAAGATTCACGGATGAATCTCTATAACAGGTTTGTGTGCGCAGCGCTGGCACAAACCACCTGAAAGTAAATGCTTAAATTCTACCGGAAAATTGATGTGAATTATTCGCCGCGGATATATGCTTTTACCTCTTCTTCGTTGTCATCGTATAAATCAGGTCTGATGCCTATATATTTACAGGCTTCATAAAGCACCGGCACCACATCCCTGTGAATGCCTACACAGTGATGGATGTATGGGCCTTCCACAATTTTAGCCTCCAGTTTTTTCAAGTTTTTCACTTCAACCCATACATAGGTCCCCTTTGTATAGGGACCGGGGATTCCCTTTGCATTTCCAAGCAATAAGGAGTATTCTCCGTTATCACCGTCAAATCTGCACAGTGTCATTTCACCATGCTTTGCCTCAGCTTCCACTGCCCCCGGATGACGAAAGGCCAGGGGATATCCTACCTTAGGCTTGCAGGAGGCACAGGAAATGGGCCAGGGACCGCAATGCTGCAGCAGTTCTCCGTTTTCATTGTCCGGGTGCCTTACGGTCCAGTCCGCAAAGAAGGTGCGGGCCTTATCCATCCCTGCTGCTTCGCACATAATTGCCGTAACCGCCCCATGGATATCCGTTTCACATACAACCGGAAGGCCTTCTTCATTTAATAAACTGTTTGCTGCGCAGGGCATGATTCCCAATTCTCCCTGCAGGGCATTCCAGCATTGAATTGCAATGGCATTGCATCCATACCGGTCAGCAAGCTTCCTCATTGCCACTTTTAATGCCGCAATACTTTCCAATTCCCCGTCCTTGACAGCTACCTGAAAGTTCTCCCTGCAATATGCCATTACCTTGCTCACTTCCGCTTTTTCTTCCTTTGCCCTATTTACCTCTATTGTTAACTCGGGAATCGGAATGGGCGCCAACTGGATATTGAATCTTTCCAGCAGTTCCCCCTCATTGCACATGGTCGACCAGAAATCATAGGGTCTGGGCCCAATCTGAAGTATCCTGGTATTGCGAAAGGCTTTCACTACATTACAAACCGCGAGGAAATTCCGGATACCCCGTTCAAATTCCGAATCCTCCAGCCGGCAGTTGGTCAAATATGTAAACGATACCTGAAAGCGGCGCAGGACTTTTCCCGTTGCAAACAATCCGCACTGGCTGTCACGAAGTCTGATACCATTTTCGTCCGGCCTCTCATCTCTGGGTCCCCATAAAAGCACAGGCACACCTAGCTCCTTCGCCAAACGGGCCACTTCATATTCTGTTCCGAAATTACCATGGGGGAAAAATAATCCGTCAACCTTCTTTTCCTTAAATTTAGCAGTGATTTTAATTCTGTCATTTTCGTCGTGAAGCAATCCGTCTTCCGCAATATCATTAATGTCTACAAAAGAAACACCCAGCTCTTTTAATTTACTTCTGGTCAAATCTGCATATTTCACTGCATCCGGTGCAGAAAATATACTTCTTCTCGTTGGTGCAAATCCCAAAACTATATTCTTCATATTTTTTCACCTCAAAGTTATATTTGATATTACTATTATTAAGTGAATTATACTTAATTTCAATAAACTATTAAGTTTTTATGTGAGCAGTCATTGACTTAATTCACTTAATCGCCTATACTTATCAGCAACAGAAATACATACTGAAAGGTGTATATCATTATGTCAATTACAGCGAAAGAGCTTGCTAAATTACTGAATTTATCTGAAGCTGCTATCTCAATGGCACTTAACAATAAGCCCGGTGTCAGCACGAAGACCCGAAAAAGGGTCATGGAAACCGCAAAGCAGCACGGTTATGATTTTACCCGCATAAATGAAGATAACACTGCCGTCCCGAGCACCAACGGCACTATATACTTTATCATTTACCGTAAGCATGGTGCGGTAGTTTCTGATACTCCCTTTTTTTCCCTGCTTTCAGAAGGGATTGACTGCGGGTGCAAACGGGCAAAGTATTATCTGAATGTTTATTATTTATACGAGGGTGATGATATAGAGAGTCATTTGACCCAGATTCTGAATCAAGGATGCAAAGGTATTGTTCTACTCGGCACAGAAATGAAAGAAGAGGATTTCAGACCCTTTTCCAAATTGACAATTCCGCTGGTACTGCTTGACAACTATTTTGAAACAATAACAAAGGACTGTGTATTGATCAACAATGTCCAGGGTTCTTATCAGGCGGCAAGCTACCTGATTTCAAAATGCAGATCCCAGCCCGGATACTTGCATTCATCCTACCTTATTAATAACTTCAGCGAGCGTGCCGACGGCTTTTATAAGGCAGTCCGTGCCAATGGCATGTCCACTTCAAAGTCAATCGTACATCTGCTGTCACCTTCCGTGGAAGGTGCCTATGCCGATATGCTGGCTCTGCTGGAACAGGGAGAGGAAATTGCAGGATGCTATTTTGCAGATAACGACTTAATTGCTGCCGGTGCAATAAAAGCCTTTCGGGAGCGCGGCTATAAAATCCCCGGGGATATATCAGTTATCGGCTTTGATAATATGCCGGTCTGCACTTATATTGAGCCTAGTTTAACCAGTATAAATGTTCCAAAGCAATACATGGGTGAAATGGCAGTTCAAAGACTTGTATCCATAATCGGCGCCAAAGAATTTACTCCTGTTAAGATTGAAATATTAACAAATTTAGTGAAGCGGAAATCTGTTTAAAGAAGTACACCCTGCTTCACGGCAAACGCATGGAGGAATTAATTGTAATTAACCAGATGAGTTTGGCTTACATTTAAGAATTTTCCATTGAAGGGTTCTTAATGACACTTAACTGGCAGCAGTTGTTCCTAGCAGAAAGGATACCATTGTTTGAGCGTATTTCAGCGAGTTTGGTATCCTTTCTGCTGCCAGGAACAACCGCTGCCGGTTTAGTGGATTTTAGAACCCTGAACAGGAAAATACTTAAATGTAAGCCAAACTCATCGGAAGCTACATAATTATCCTTCATGCGTTTGCCGTGCACCCTGCTTACTGTCTCATTGATTTTTTGAATGCACAGGAGTATAATCATTGTAAATTGGTATTTCCTGTAGATACCAATACAGCGGGCAAAGAAAAAAATATCAGAAAGGATGCCACATAATCTTCGCTCCTGTTATTACGGCAATACTGCAGCTGTCTGCGGTAGGATGATAAAATATGAAATATTTAAAATTTCTATTACTATGCATTCCTTTTTCCATTGCAGGTTATTATCTGAAATGGAACTCGACACTCACATTTTTCCTGATATGCTTTGCCATTGTACCTTTAGCAGGATTCTTAGGCAGTGCCACAGAGGAAATAGCTGTCTACACAGGTCCAAAATTCGGTGGCTTCCTCAATGCGACCTTTGGAAACGCTACGGAGCTGATTATCAGTTTTTTTGCCATAAGAGCCGGTTTATATGAAGTGGTAAAGGCCTCTCTTGTAGGCTCCATACTGGGGAATATTCTTTTAGTCCTTGGCTGCAGTATTTTCGCAGGGGGGTTAAAACACAAGGAACTAAAATATGATTCCCAGCTTGGAAGCTTTACTGCCACCATGCTGCTCTTTGCTGTAATCGGACTTTCCATACCCGCTGTGTTTACATATCATGTATCCGAAAAGCTTGTCTCCTCCGATTATGAAAATTTAAGTATCATAACCAGCGTTATCATGCTCATCATTTATATCCTTGGTATGATATATTCCTTTAAGACGCAAAATGACCTTTACGGAGTGGAGCATGCGGAGGATATCGACTCCAAATGGAGTCTGAAATTAAGTATCGTAATCCTTGCAGCCTGCACTGTTCTGATTGCCTACGAATCGGAACTTTTAGTTGATACCATTAAGCCCATGACCTCCTCTGCCGGAATATCACAGATGTTTGTGGGTATTATCCTTATTCCTATCGTAGGAAATGCAGCAGAACACAGTACTGCCGTTATTATGGCCCTGAAAAATAAGATGGATATTGCAATTGAAATTGCCGTCGGCTCCAGCCTTCAGATTGCTTTGTTTGTAATTCCCATCTCCGTTCTTATCAGCTTGTTCTTCACACCAATGAGTATTGTTTTAAAGCCCGTGGAGCTGTTCTTACTTTTCTCCAGTGTACTTATCGCCAACCAGATCGTAAAATCCGGAAGGTCCAACTGGATGGAAGGGCTGAAGTTAATATCTATCTATATCATAGCAGCAGCGGGATTTTTTATAATCGGATAGAAAGGATTTCAAAAATATGACAGATGAAATGCACAATCTTAATACGGACTTTAAAGAGCTATTTTCAGAGAACAGGCTTGATGAACTGACAGAGCTGCTGGATACAACCTCTCCTGACGTCGTTCATACCATAACCAGTTTTAATTTTGATATTGTTAAGGGCTATCTGGATTCGGAGGAATTCCATCTGCTAAAGCAGTACATCCGCTTTGTAGCCTTCACAAGCTTCCTCTGTGAATATGCGGCCCGCCGGCAAATCCTTTCCGAATCAGCCTTTCAATCGATGTCACACAGCTTTAACACTATTTTAAAATACATTCAGCAGAATAAATAAAATACCGTATATTTTTCAGTTCTTTGTATATGCTAAGTAAAACCGGAACTGAAAGGAGTATTTACAATGAATCTTGAAAAAAGTAAAATTCAGACTCATACAAACAGTCAGAAGGATGGCACTGCAAAGGACAGCACCCTTGATAAAATCAACCTTGATTATGACTTTAATACGGAATATGGCGACGGTGATATCCCGGATATTGATAAACCGACCGATTCCAGCAGGGATAAGGATACAAACACCTGAGCTTTTGCATCCAAATGCTATGGCAGGAAGCCGGCTTCTGCTTCTGCCGTAGCACAGATTTTACTTGCCCCCTTATAGCAGATATCGTATAATGAAGTCATTCTTAATTCCTACACCTATGAAGGAGTACATAATGAAACAAATCAAAAAAGCAGCCCTTGCGCTAATAACCGCTGCCTCCCTTGCCCTGTCGCCGGTCGCAATTCCTTATACACCGGTTATCAGCCAGGTACAGGCAGCCACCGTAAAATTGAATACTACAAAAGCTACATTGTATACAGGAAATACAATGACACTAAAAATCGCCGGAACCTCTTCAAAGGTAAGCTGGACAAGCAGCTCACCTAAAGTTGCAAAGGTATCGGGCAAAGGAGTCGTTACCGGACTTAAAGCCGGACATGCTGCCATAACGGCCTCTGCCGGCGGAAAAAAATATACCTGCAGCATTACAGTAAAAAACCCCTCCATTAACCAGTCAGCTTTAAAGCTTTCTAACGGAGATACTGCAAATCTTACAGTAAAAGGAGCAGTTGGCTCACTGACCTGGAAGAGCTCAAATCCTAAGGTCGCTGCCGTAAGCAGCAAGGGATTGGTTACAGCCAAGTCTGTTGGAACTGCTGCCGTAACCGCCAGGGACAAACATAATACCTATACCTGCAGGGTAACCGTTATAAAAAAGGTGTCCAGAATTTCCTCCAGTGCCGCTGCTATTACCTTGAACCAGGAAAGCTATGTGACCATTACCCTTAAGAACTCTACACAGGATGATACCGTACTTTATGATGTTGCCAATGAAAATGTTGTTTCCTGTAAATGGGGTGACTGGGCAGATGATGAAGACAGTTTAAAGCTCTATCTTATCCCTAAGAAAAAAGGCACCACTACCGTAACCGTAAGAACGAAGACCGGAACGGATAAGGCAGCCTTCCAGGTTACAGTGGACGCTGATTCCCGCGCATCGGCAACAGCCCCCGAGGCCACCAAGATTGCCGAAAAATGTTCACCTTCCGTTGTGCAGATAACCACTGATATCGGAATTGGTACCGGCTTCTTTATCGATAAGGGAGTAATTGCTACAAATTACCATGTTATCAAGGGTGCTTCCATAGTATCGGTAGAGCTTAACACCGGAAAGGAATATACCGTTAAAACAATCCTTGGTTATGATGAAGATTTGGATATGGCCCTTTTAAGCCTGCCAGGTGTCGGAACACCTCTTTCCATCAGTAAATTTGCTCCTAAGGCAGGAGATACTGCCTATGCTATCGGAAGCCCCATGGGACTTGAAAATACTTTCAGCAAAGGCATTATATCAAATGCCTCCCGAGTAGCAGATGACATTGATTACATACAGACAGATACGGCACTCTCTACCGGTAACAGCGGAGGCCCTCTACTGAATGCATTCGGTGAGGTAATCGGCATTAATACAATGCAATACTCCGAGGGACAAAATCTTAATTTTGCTCTCAATATCACTCAGTTATACCGCATAAGCACTTTAGATCCGGTTTCCGTCAGCAGCCTCACTGAAAACAGTAATACGGATTATTCCAAAATAACCATTAACGAAGATACTTCAAAAAGTAAAAGCATTGCTACTGCTCAGGATCTGCCAGACGGTTACTATGTCACGGGAACTATCGATCCTTCCGCCGATTCCATTGGAACGGATTCTTACCGGATAACCCTTGATAAGTATTCCCGTATCAGTGTTATGGCTGCTACGACCACCGAATATCCTACGGACCTGAAAAATATGCATCTGATTATTGCAGATTCCAATAATAAGGCTATACTGTACGATTATACAGATGACGATAGTGACGGATTTTTAAACATTTTTGCCGACCTGCCAGCCGGTACCTATTATATACAGGTGTGTACCATGCCAGGTAAAATCTTTGTTCCATTGCCTTATTTTATCTTTTACAATCAATACAAATTAAAATAATGATGAAATGATGAAAGAAGCTGTTGTGTACAATCTTTATTGAGGTTTTCTCTGTAAAGAGTGTACGGCAACAGCTTCTTTTCGTTACTTCGCTTTTAGTTTACTTTGCTTTTACTGCCCTTTCTTCCTTTTTCTATTACCCTTTTCTTTAAGGAAGAGTCTTTAATTTTGCACTGACAGTATTGGCAAAATCATAATTGTTGGTGGCATCCCAATTAATGGACCAGGTCATTGCACCACGCAGTGCAGGATATGTTCTGGGCGGTTTATAGGAGCCGCCGCCAGTACCCTTTGTAAGGCAATCCAGCGCTGAATTCACAACACCTGGAGCAACATAGCCGCCTCCGGCTGCCCTCGTAGACGCAGGCAGTCCAAGACCAACCTGGTCGGGACGAAGGCCGTTTTCCAGCTGGATAGCTGCCAGGGCTGTCAGGAAGTCCACAGAGCCCTGGGCATATACCTTACCATCCTGTCCCAGCATAGTACCGGAGTTATAGTACTGGGTATTTACAACGGTCAAAATATCCTTGATATTCAAGGCAACCTGGAAATAGCCTGAACCAACTGACTGCATGTCAAGAGTCTGGGGAGCCATGGTAATAATCAGGCCTGAGCCTGCTTTTGAGGAAAGCTGGCGTAAGGCGGAGGTCATGTAGGTAGCATTGATGCCATTTTCCAGATCAATGTCCACACCGTCAAATCCGTATTTTGTCATTAATGAATACACACTGTTGGCAAAATTCGCAGCGGAGGCTGCACTATTTACACTAATGGAACCAGTTTCACCGCCTACGGAGATTATAACCTTCTGTCCTTTTGTTTTCGCCGCTGCAATATCATTGATAAACTGCTGTTCCGTATAGCCTCCCAGCTTGGAAGCAAGGCTGGAATCCAGTCTGAATGTTACCTCCCCTGCATTGGCTGTTGCTTCTGCAAAGGCTACGGCAATAATATTGTAGGTCTGGGGAACATCGCTGAGCTTAAGGCACTTTGCACCATTATCAAAATTCTGCCAGTAACCGGTCAGAATGTGAGCAGGAAGCCCTGTTTGATTCTTTGAAATGGTATAGGTACTGCTCACTACTGCTGAGTCCTTCAGATTGGAAGCCGTTGCATAAGCTTTGATTGTAGTTGTAGCCGTCACTGCAATGGCACCGGTGTATACCTTGGAAGCCGCTCCGGGAGTGGTTCCATCGGTTGTGTAGCGGATTGTTGCATTACCCGTTGCACAGGTAAGGGTTACATCCACATTTCCGTAAAAGGTTCCGCCAGCCAGTGAAAATGCCGGAGCTGCTGTCGTATCACTCTTATTAATGGTGTAAGTGGCAGCAACGGTCCGGGAATCATTCATACCGGAAAGAAATGCCTTGGCTTTTACTGTGGTAGTGGATGAGATAGCAATAGCTCCCGTATAAGCTGCCGAGGAAGCAGTAGGTTCACTGCCGTTTAAGGTATAGCGTATCGTACTCCCGGCAGTGGAACAGGTAATTGTAACATTCTGGGCTGCTGTATAGGTTCCTCCCCCAGGACTAAATACCGGTGTTGCTACTGTCTGGGGCGTCCCGCCGCTATATAAGGACCAAAGGGCAGGTACTATCGGCGGTTCCCAGCCTGTAAGTGCCGTATGCGCCTGGATACATTGATAGTTGCTGTCTCCATAGGAAACAATGTCACCTACCTTATAGGCAGTTCCTGCCTGCCAGGCCGGATAGGCTGCTTTTACGGCGGCATGGGATGACAGGGTAAATACCATAACAAACATGATGATAATGGCAGTGACTTTTACCAATTTTTTTCTATTCATATACTCTCCTCCTATAGAAGCTGCCTATTACACTAAATTCCATAAAGCCGGTACGGCAGCGGGTGTCCATCCTTCCAAAGCAGTATGTGCCTGGATGCATTTATAGGTTTTTCCTTCATAGGTTACAAGCTCTCCTACTTTATAAGCGGTTCCCGGTGCCCATGCTGCCGTCTGTCCGGGATTTATGGTATAGCTCTGGGTAATGGCAGCGGAACTGGTCATGCCGCTCTTGAAGGCCTTGGCCTTTATGGTTGTTGTAGTACTTACCGTAAGAGCTGACGAATACAGCGGGGAGGAAGCGGCAGGCTCTGAGCCGTCGGTGGTATAATGAATTTCTGCTCCTGGCGTTGCGCAGCTGATAGCTACTGTCTGCGCACTGGTATATGTACCGGCTGCCGGGCTGAATACCGGTGCTGCCACTGTCTGGGCAGTTCCTATGGTATAAGCAGCCGTCACTGTTGCCGAGCTTTTCATACCGCTCTTAAAGGCTTTTGCTTTTACTGTAGTTGTTGTACTTACCGTAAGCGGTGAAGAATACAAAGGAGAAGAAGCAGCAGGCTCCGTACCGTCTGTTGTATAACGGATTTCGGCACCTGCGGTAGCACTGGTAATTGTTACGGTCTGGGCGCTGGCGTAAGTTCCCCCTGCCGGACTGAATACCGGCGCTGCCGCTGTCTGGGCAGTACTTCCGATCAGCTTTTGGAAAGCAAGGCTTGTCATCTCATAATTACTGGTATCCCCTGAGATTTCCCAAACAATCAAACCGCCATATCCATTGCTGTTAATATAGTCACATCTGGCACTTAAGGAAGTGGTATCCTCATAGGTTAAAACAATTCCCTGGGATGCATTATACAGCCATGGAGTCTTGGCATAGGTATCATCCCTGTATTTTATAAAGCCATTCTGGTTCTCCATGGTCTTTAAGGTGAAATAGGGATACTGTCCTCCCGGTGACTGAGGATTGTCCCAGGAACCTGTTGCTGCTCCTGCTGCATTTCCGTACATTCCGTTTACTCCGCCTGTAACACCCTTCCAGCCTCTGGAATAATAGGGTGTTCCCACATACAGCTTCTCAGCAGGTACCTTATAGACCTGCTGTAAGGTCTTCATGGCAGAATCCGTATTATACCTGTTCTTGATATCAATAGGCGAAGTACCGGAAGGATCATTGGGATTTGCATAGAGGGGGGACTGGTGGTTCGTTGTCGTTTCCCATGCTCCGTGCATATCATAAGTCATAACATTTAACCAGTCCAGATACTGGGCATAAACATCCGGTTCCTGCAATTCCAGCTTGTCATAGCCGGAAGGAGCTGCTATTGTCAGCAGCTTGCCGCTTAACCCATTATTATTATATGCCTGGCGGATTTCACGCAGCAAGGAAGTGAAGTTCTGCTTATCCTCCGGCCCTCCCGGGCATCCTCTGTCATACTGGTCATTCGGGTCTGCTGCCCTGTTAACACCGGGATATTCCCAGTCCAGATCAATTCCGTCAATAAAGGGATATTTTTTCAGAAAATCAATTACACTCTGGATAAATACCGCCCTGCTGGATGAAGTGGCAGCCATAGCATGGAAATTCTGGCCCCTTGTCCATCCTCCGACAGATATGATTATCTTCACATTCGGATAGAGATTCTTATAGTACTTATACTCTCCGAAATGTCCCCTTAACTGATTGGTATCCCATCCCTCGGAATGGTCCATCATTTTATCAAAGTCAGCAAAGGTATCTGTGGATGCCAGTTTAAAGGAAGAATCCACCTCAAAAAAGGCATGGTTGATAACCGTAATCTTATCCCAGGGCATCATGCCTACGGTTATTGAGCGGTGGGCACTGTTATAGATTCCCCAGTTCGGGAAATAAACAACAATGTTCTTCCCCGAAGCAGCCTTAACAGTATCTGCACCGGCAGGTATCATTGTTACCAATAAGGCGAGTGACAATAATACCCCTATTATTTTTTTGATATGTTTCATAATTTAACCCCTTTCTTATAATATATACTCAACATGGCAGCTGATAACCTCCGGATAAGGACAATTTCTCCCCCCTTCCTTCATCCAGGTATTGGTTGTTATTTCCTGCCACGTAAGCCGATAGGAATACACTCCCCCTTTACTTCTAAAAGATAAATTACAGCAGCATATCAGAATCCCAAAAAATATTTTTATTTTCATCAATTTTCTTTGTTATTCTGTTTTTTTCGACATTGTTATGGTAAATTAACCTTAGGATGAAATTTGACTGGAATTGAAAGCAAAAAGAATCTTTATGAGCAGGAAATGAAGAAAACCTGCAGCCAAGTATCCCATAATAATTAACCATATATCCATTAACTGAGAGTCCTTTTATATGTACCATTCTCTCTTAAGGATCTGTCTTATCAACAAGGTTAAGAAGTATAATAACTGCTGCCGGTCCAAGAAAGCAACAAAGAAGTATCTTTTAATTGGTTCCATTATAGTATAATTCTTCCAATATGTAATTGTATATATTTGTTATTTTTATTGCTTTATTGGCATATTTTGTTTATTAATTAAGAAATGTTTTCTTTTTTGGCACGACGTCTGATTTTAGACGCTGTTTTTAGACAGCATGGCAAACGTATGAGACCAAATAATGGATATGAACAGATGACCAAGGGGGTTGTTTTGGAGGTTTGTCTCAAGAGGTTCCTTATGACACTTAAGCGGCAGGAAACATGACTAGGTAAACCAGCGCCACTGTTTGAGCTTGATAACTAACACAGCCAAATTTGTCACAGCGAGTTTGGCGCTGATTTACCTGCCAGTTACGTTTTCTGCCGCTTTAGTGGCATAAGGGTTCTCGCGTAACAAACCTCCAAAACAACCCCCTTGGTCATCGTCCGTTTCCACAAACTTCCTTCATGCTTTTGCCGTGGGACATGACAGCTATTGCTGTGGGACATGACGGCTGTACACTTGACCTTCCTTTTTAAAAGGCGTATAATGGCTTTTTGCACGGTCACTTTAGTCTCCGTAATAAAAAATAAGGTGATAAATGATGAAATTTAAGTTTTTAAATCAAAATATGGAACAGCGCCGTGAGCTGATATTACACGGAAATGTTCTGTCCACTATCCTCATGCTGTCCGTTCCTTCTCTGATGATGGGTATTGTACAGTCCCTGATACCCGTTATTGACGGATTATTCTTAAATAACCTGGCAGGTACCAACGCAGCCAGTGCAGTAACCTACTGTACCCCAATCGTAAATATGACTTCTGCCCTGTCACAGGGACTTAGTGTTGCTGGAATGGCAATCATCGGCCAGTCAAATGGAAGGGGCGACTATAAGGGAAGCCGCCGGATAACGGTGCAATTGGTGGTATTTGCTTTTATATTGGGATTTCTCTTAGCTCCCCTCCTGGTAGGTCTTGCTTTTCCCATATCCTCTCATGTGGACAGTGAAATTGCACATAATGTATTCTTATATCTGGTATTAAATGCCCTTGTAATACCATTCTCCTTTCTGGAATCCATCTACAATGCAATTAAAAATGCAAGCGGCAAGCCGGAGGATTCCTTTATCCGGATGATTATCATGCTGATCCTTAAGATTGTATTTAACACACTCTTTGTAGCCATCCTGCCCCTGGGACTTATCGGCTCCGTTATGGCCTCCCTGGCCTCCAACTTTCTGATTACCTTATGGATGTTTTATGAGCTGTTCCTGAAAAAGTCCGGAGACAGGCTGGAATTCAAAGGCTTTCATTTTGACAGCAATATTATTAAACAGCTTTTGCACATCGGTTTCCCTTCCATGCTTTCAAGCCTTATGCTTAACCTGGGATTCTTCTTAATTAATAATGAGGTTGAGAAATACGGTGCCATTGTGCTGAACGGGCAGGGTATTGCAAACAATATCACCTCCGTCTGCTTTATACTGCCCTCCTCCTTTGGTTCTGCGGTTACTACCATGGTGAGCATGAACATCGGAGCAAATCAGAGTAAAAGAGCAAGGTTTTCCTGTCTGGTGGGCTGTATTACCAGTGCCATTACCGCTATCATCCTGATTGCCGTCATTGTTCCCCTTTCCTCCCATATTACGGTGCTGTTCACCCGTGAGGCGGAGGTACTTGCCATTGCCAACAGAGCACTACATATCTATACCTATTCCGTGGTGGGCTTTGGCGTATGTATGGTAGAACAGGGAGCGTTTATCGGCCTCGGCAAGACAAAGATAACCCTGGTCATAAGTATCCTCCGGGTATGGTTGCTGCGGTATCTCTTCATACTTGCAACGGAACACGCCTTAGGCTACTATTCCGTATTCTGGGGGAATCTTTTCTCCAATTACATGGCGGCCCTGCTGATAACCCTATTGATTTTTAAAGTAAAATGGAAATCTGATATTGTTTAAAATAGAAAGAACGGTTGGCGCACAATGCTTTTTATATTGTGCGCCAACCCCGTAAATCCAGTAATTATTTTCTATTTCAGCATTTTATTGATTTCATCCTGAAACAGTTTCTTATTGGATGCAACTGCCTGTGATGCTGTCTTATCCTTTTTAACGCATACACTGTTGAAGATACCGCTTACGATTCCTTTCGTATCTACAATGGTCCATAAATCGCCGTTACCCATATCACCAATCTTGAAGGAGGTATCTACATCGCTCTCATCCAGGAAACAACCTTCTGCCAATTCTACCGTATCACTGTCACGTGCCTCCATATCATTTCCGTACCAGCCGAAAAATTCCTCCATAATCTGGTATACCTTGTCAGCCTCCTTAACTCCCTTCGGAATTGCAAAATAATCATTAAAGGACTGTCCTGCTTTTGTACCATCTCCGCTTGGTCCCTTAGGCCATGGAACAATTCGGTAGTTGAATTTAATATCTTTTGTCGTCTGGAGAATCCACATCTGAGTCGGAGCAAATACGCATTTACTCTGTGTCCATGCATAGATGTTATCATTCCAGTCATCACTTAACGGTCTACCGGCTTTATCCTTATTATACAATTTTGACATAAACTGAAATACCTCTAAGGTCTTAGGATCAGTTATACCTTCTTTATTTTTATCATTTACTAAAACCGCATTATTAGATGCCAGGAATTCAGTTAATGTCATTGTCAGATCACCGCCGTATCCATAGATATCAGTTGACTTGTTATTATCCGTATCCTGAGTGGATGCAACACATAATTGCTCGAACTTATCCCAGGTCCATTCCCCTTTCGCATATAGAGCATTAGGATCCTCCAGTCCAAGCTGTTTTAACATATCAGCATTGTACACAAGATAGTTGGAAGTAATGTTTTTACTAGATTTTGAGAAGAAACAGTTTGTACCTGCTACCTTGAATGGTGTTAAAATGTTGCAGTAATTGTTGATATCCTCGTAATCTTTTGAGATATCCGACAGGTTTTCAAAATTCCCGTTAACTGCAAGCGGTAATGCAAAGCTCAGCTGTGTAAGATATACATCATAATCAGGTGTACCTGCTACAACAGATGTATTCAGACTTTTAATTAATGCGTCACTGCCCGGGTTAACATATTGAATTTTACAATTATATTTCTTTTCAATACGGCGTAAATTATCAAGCTTCATCTGCGCTACTTCTACATTTGTTTCATTTGGGTTATCTTCCGGTTTCGTATCATCACTGTCATAGAAAGTATCATAGAACATACCGATCTTGATGGTACGTCCACCCATATCGAATGCCGGATACTTGGAATAGTAATCATCTAAATCAGCATTTTTAGCTGCGGCTTCTGTTGCTTCCACAGTTGGTGTACCTGTCGCTGCTGCATCTGTATCCGAATTTTTATCTGTATCGGACTTTTTTCCGCATGCGCTCAACGAGCAAATCATTGATGCTGCCAGTAAAACTGCCATTATGGCTTTGGAATTTCTCCTCATTTTACATTCTCCCGTTTTTTTATTTTCAAAATTATTGCTAATTTTGATTTCAAGAATCATGAACCTTTCGTATGGTGATACTGTTGTTTTATCAACCATCACTTTTTTGCCGGCATTCTATATTAACCGACGATACCACTTCTCTCTACACCTTCAATAAATTTACGCTGCAGTAAAATGTAAATAATAACAATTGGTATAACCATTAAAATAATACCTGCATCCAGATATGCCTGCTGTATTTCCGGATTAATAATCTTATCCAGGCTGTCTAATGTTCCAGTCAGTGAAGCCAGCTTAACACTAATCAGGTAATCGGATTTAATGCCAAAAAGCCCTGAATAAAATGAATCATTATACTGCCATACCAATGAGAATACCGTTACTGTGATAATGGCCGGCTTAGCATTTGGAATCATTATTTTAAAAAATGTTCGAAAAGCTCCTGCTCCGTCAACAAATGCCGCTTCCTCCAGTTCCTTTGGAATTCCACGGAAAAACTGAATAAATATGTAGATAAACAGTCCGGAACGTAGTCCGCATCCTAAAATCGTCATCAGATAAATCGGCTTCACTGTAGTCAGCCAATTCTGAGGTCCTATTCCAATTAAGCGGAACAGGTTAAGCGGATTAAAATTCTTAAAATGTATGTACAAGGGCAGCATTATTGTATAAGAAGGAATGATAATGGTCAGGATAACAAAGCCAAATAACAGCTTTTTAAACGGAAATTGAAATCTTGCAAATCCATATCCTACTGCAGAACAGATAAATAATTGAATAATTGTCAGAGTTCCGATATATAACAGGGAATAGCCAAGCGTCTTCCAATAATCCATCCTTAGTATTGTAAGTGCATAATTCTTCAATGTCCCCTTCTGCGGAATTAGGTACACCATGGCATTATATACATCTGACTCCGAGAAGAATGATCTGCTTATAATAGAAATTAGCGGACTCAGTATAATATAAGAAATCCCAACAAGGGTTGCAATACGAAAGATTATCATAGCCTTCCTTACCAGCTTGGAGATGAGTATTTTTCGCCTGAATTTAATATCTTCCTTATCTCTTCCGGATTTTACCCTCTTTTCACTCACTGCTTTATCCCAGACCTTTCCCATAATGTCACCTCCTCTAGTTATCATAATAAGTTTTACGTGATATGATGAAGCCCAATAGCAGAAGAATCAGACAAACCACTAACGTACTAATCAGGCTCATCGCTGAACTGTAACCATATTCAAAACTCTTAAAAGCCATTTCCTGCGCTTTTTTAACAACCTCACTTGTCATAAAGGAATCCACGATTGTGTAAACTACATTCGTAAGTATCAGAGGTGAAACCATTGGAAATGTTACTTTCCAGAAGGTCTCATAGATGGTCGCCCCTTCTATCTTTGCTACTTCATACAGTGAACCTGAAATAGATTGCAGGGAAGCAATAAATATAATCGTCTGTACGCCGGAAGCTCTTACAATGGTAAAGATACGATCTACAGCCTGTGACAGATAGAGAATTAATTTACGTGGAACTCCAAAATCTATAAATGTTGACAACAGAAGTGACATCGTTGATGAATGTGTTACTGACATATCCTTAGATACCGCACTTAATCCACCCATGATTGCTGTCTGTGCACTTTGAATTGCATCAACAATGATACCGGAATTCATAATAACCGGTAGAAACAGAAGCGCCCGAAACAATGTTCTCCCCTTAAATTTTCCATTCAATAATATTGCTAAAAACAAAGAAAAGAAAATAATCAAAGGTACATCAATAACCATATCCCAAACAGAATCCACTAAAATCTGATTAAAATCAGCGTCCTGCATCAATGCATATTTAAAATTCATAAATCCTTTAAAAACAGTCGTAAAACCTCCGGAATCCGCAACCTTTACTTTGCTGAAAGCAAAGATGCCTGTCTGTATCAGACTTGTGGCATAGTATATCAAAAAGCCAATCAACCATGGACTGATGAAAATCAAACCGGTAATGGATCTTTTTCTGGTCAGGGATAGTTTTTTCTTATGCTTCATCTTGTACCTCCCTTACTGTACCCTCTGGCCGGTATCGTGAGCCCATCTGACATGACATCCTTACTGCCTCTGTTGATATACAGGCTTATTCCATTTTTATAAGTGATTTTACGTACATTCTCACTCAGAATTTCATGCTTTACAATTGGTACATTTACAACGTCCTTCAATGCTTCTGTTAATTCGGAATAGAATTTCCCAGCCTCATCCTCCCATAATTTATACTGTATGGAATACATATTGTTCAGGCTTGTGTATTTAATACCGTCTGAGTTTTTCCAGGACATTACATATCTTGGTGCTGCTCCCGCTTCAATAAGATCCAATAAAAGCTCCTTCCGTTCAACACTCTGAGTCAGATTCAATTCCGGACCCGTATAATTGATATATCCGTGAATCACCATCTCATAAAATGGAATTGTTTCATCCGTAACAAGGAATTTACTGCCGTCAATCGGTGCATCGACTATATCCTTTGTATACGCTAAGCTATAGACATTGGGACTGTATACCATTAAGCTTTTCCCTGATTTTTTTAATTCTTTGAAAGAATTTTCAACAATTTCCAATGCCTCCTGCCGATTTATCATCTCGCTTCTCTTCTTATCGGAGGAAAGTACACTTCCTAAATCTCTTAAGGTAATACCACTCATATCATACTTTTTGACCGCTTGTGAGAACTTCTCTGTATAATAGTCCAAGAAGCGCGGTGACAAAACGGCATACAAGGTTTCTTTATAGTTGGTCTCAGATCCCCTTCTTAAGGTAAACGGATTGGGTTCACCTAAAATAACAGCTTTCCCGGTATAATATTTTGAAGTTTCCATACTTAGGTTATATCTTTTGCTGGTGTAACTTACCTGATTAAATGCAACATTTCCGAACAATCCGCCACCGTTGGAGCTTAAGTATTCCTCCAGCTTCTTCATATCGCTTTTTGATCCCAGCTTTGTTGCTCCTTTTATCTTATCGGGTACATCATGATAATAACCGCCGTTAAACCATCCCAGATAGTTCATCCGGATATTATTAACCTTATGTTTATTCAATTCCTTAGCAATAGAAAGTGCTTCATTGTATGTAGTCATTTTGTATACATCCATATACTTAATGCCCATTATGTCTTTCCCGATGTTAGCACCACCGAGGATATCCAAATAAAATGGCAGCTTTGTACTCGTAAGTTTTTCTCCAAGTTTGCCTTCTTTTACCAGCCTGTTGCGATAATAGCTAGCCATACCTGAATAATCTGCATTATTTCCGTTTAAAGGAACAAACTCTATCTGTAAATTTGTTTTATATATATCATCTTCTACAACAGGTAAATCCGATTGTGTCCCGGTTGTTCCAAACATACTCAGCATTTCATATCCTCTTAAGTAGAAGGTCGAATAGACACTATTATAATTCGTCAAATTTCCGGAAGTACTTGCATCTATTCTTGCGAGTGCATCTCCGTCATTAATAACCGCAAACAAAGCACCTTTCTTATATTTCATTCCAAATACGGGAAGCTTTGCAGTTGTTGTATTTTCAACTACCGTATAACCTGCAACTGTAGGATCTATGTCATATAAATACTGAGTATAACTGCAATTGGTCTTACCGTTGTTAAAATAAATCAAAGATCCGGAACCATTCGGAACCAGGATATATCCATCTTGTTTGGCATTCGCTGCCCCAAAATATTTCAGCAGCTGGATATCATAAAGTTTCGCTCCGCCTGTTTCAATGATTTTTGATGTTTCTATGGAAACACTTAAGCCATCCTCAGTCAATTTATAATCAAGGGGAATAGAAAAGCTTATCGGCTCCTCCTGCTCTGCATCAGCCATATCCGAATTATAATCTTTCTGTGTATATCCCGCTTTTTCAAATACCGTAGTCATTCGCTTGATATTAATAACTGTGATTGCACTCTCCAAAAGCTCCATCATGCCTTCATGCTTCTTTGATTCCACATACTTTTTCTTAACATTGTTTGCTTCAATCGCGGACATTTTGCCAAGAAACTTTTCCAACCTCTTCTTTGATATTATTGTTGGAACAATTCCTGTCTTTGATTTCAAATCCCCAAGTACATAGGTATATCTGATTCCATCTTTTAGGCTCTCAAACTTATACTGACTGCTTTCAATACTCATACTATAGTTGTCCATATGAGCAATCTGCCTTGATTTGTCATAATACTCTATCGAAAATTGAGCATTTAACTCTTGTTTGGAAGAGCCGGAGGTACCCCTGTCCGTTGGGTTGGAATAATAGACTTGTCCGCTGGCTTTATCATATAAACCAACCTCAGTCGTCTTTGTATTTGTATATAATTTAAATTTATTATTCTCTGCAGCCAAAATCATCCCGGGTACGGAAGCATCTTTATCTGTCAAAGCGGCAAACTCAGCCGCTTTCTCGAATGTACCGGTACTTAAAATATTCTTATAATCATCATGCAGCACATATTTTAACATGATATTACCAGCATAAATACCTGCAGCCACCAGAATGACAGCCATTATAAGTAGGATGATTTTTGTTTTCTTTTTCATTTTTCCCTCCTTATACCCTAAAGATCAGCTCAGTATAAATACTCTTAACAAATTCCACAATCTGTTGGAACATTGAATAAAATAACAGCAGGATGAACAGAATGATAAACATTGCTGCAACAGTTAATAACAATGTCTTTAGTTCCTTGGTTAATGTAAAATTATGAATCACCATATTACTGCAGATTCCCAGCAGAGCTACCCAGATAATTGCAATATCAATAATAAGGTAATAAAATACCTGCTCGTCCGCAGCCACAACCTGAGATAGCAAGGTTGCGGGAATAAACATTAGTGGAATCGGGAGTAATGAATAGCCTGCTGCGATAATAATATCTTGCATTCGTCCTTCCCCGTTCATCAGGCAGGTTACCGACCAGTTCCCGATACAAAAGAGGAAGAACAGTGCAAACATGGACAGCATGTCCATTATGCTGCTGATATCCATTGTATTTACTGAATTAACAATAAAACTAGCATATCTCCTATTTAAAGTATAGGCAATACTACAGAATAACACTATGAAAAGTGACAAAGCTATACTGCCTTTACCACGATGACGTATTTCATAAAATCCATCCATCGGATGCGCTATCGTGTAAAATAGAAATTTTATCTCTTTACTCATGAACGTATTCCCCTTTTCCTGGATTTTAAAATACGTTTTACAATACTATGTAACAGAATTCCTGCTAAAATCACTGTTAATATCCAGCCTAAATTATCCTTCAGCAATTTATTTCTGTACCGCTTATAGGCAATCGAGTAATAGGTCTTGTTCATACCCATTTTTAAGTAGTACATCGCCTTTTTGTTATCTCCGGTTGACAGATATGCCTTACCGATACCACTGTAAGCCATCTCATTATTAGAATCGAATTTCAACACTTTTTTCCAGAGTTTGACGCTCTTAGTCTCGTCCCCGTTATAACGTAATCCAACAGCTTTATTGATATAGCTTCCATATTGAGTTGGTTTAAAAACAAAAATCGCGTTCTTTGAGGAATCCAAAACATAAATCAAATCTTTATAAGCTTCTACCGCTACCGGCTGACTGAAGTTTCCTTCCTGTGTTCCGATTCCTCCAAATATATATAGAAGATTCCCCTCACTGTCATAGGAGAATATTCTTCCTCTGTTGGAATCCAACAGAGAATAGATACCATTCTCCCGTATTTTCACATCAACTATTTTAGAAGCCCCCGTATAATCACCGTTGCCCACCCACCAATGCAAATCTCCGGCTAAGGAATGCTTCCCATTATTGTTAGTCGTAATGACATCAATACCCTTCGGATTCAACATTCTGACTGCCTGTCCACCGGATGAGTCCAAATTGGTTGCATATACAAAACCATCTTTATCTATATCAATACCGGTAAATTCTGTCGGTATATACTGCTGCTGTCTCGCTCTCTGCTCTTTCGTTGAAAAAAGCCGCCAAAATCTCTGAACCAGTGTAATATTTACATTAATGGTTCCAAAGTAGCCCATGAATTTATGAGCTTCGCTAAAAGCCATAATGCCTTGAAACATATTGGAGGCAATCACATAAACCCTGCCGGCATAATCAACTGATACCTTAAGCGGTGCAAAATCAAAATCTTTACTTAGTACATCCGACGGAGGATGGCTTATGATATCTACCAGGTTTCTATTCTTATCAAGAATAACTACTCTTTTATTGTTCGTATCTGCGATATAAAGATTACCTTCCTCTGTACAGCAGACACCGGATGGTGTGTCAAAATTATCTTTGTTTCCTTTATTCCTGAATGTATCAATGATTTGCATTAATTCCATATTGCTGTTTAAGACAACAATTCGATTATTACCTGTGTCTGCTACATATATTATGCCATCCTTCGAAATAAACAAATCCGAAGGATTACTAAATGTACCGCAGGACAGACTTACACCCAAGACCGGATCAGACGGAATATATGCCGCCGGGGTGGAAACAGATTTTCCCCAGTAATCATAGGTATAGGTATCGTAAGGAAGTGTCTCCTGTGCGTATACCGTAATAGGCTGCGTTATTATTAATAATACGGCAATCATAATAACTAAAAAACGTTTCATCTATATCCCTCCATTAATCTTTCATGCCCGAAGTCGTCATTGTCTCAATGACCTGGCTCTGACAGATCAGGAAGAAGGTTATAGGAATCACCGCCACAATCAGCTGAACTACCGCTGCTGCTCCCTGCCTGGCCACACCGCCTGAAGCCACCTGATATAGTGCATATTGAAGTGGTTTCAACTGTTCACTTCTTAAAAATCCGGAGCCGGTGTTGCCCCACATAACCTGGAATTGAAAGATTGCTAACGTTAACCACGCAGGCTTTACATTTGGCATGACGATTCGGGAGAATGTCGTAAATTCACCCGCACCGTCTATTCTGGCCGATTCCAAAAGAGAATCCGGTATCTGTTCCATAAATTGTTTCATCAGATATAAACCTAGACTTGATGCACACGCCGGTAAAATCACTGCCCAATAGGTATTATTTAATCCCAGATAAGAGATAATCATGTAATTGGGTATACTGGTAACCGTTGCATTAAACATCAGGGCTAATATAACAATACTGAATAAAACCTTTTTCCCCGGTATATCCATTTTTGCCAGAGGATATGCCGCCATGGAAGCTATCATTATGTGGCCGATTGTACCACCGCCTGCCAAAATAATCGTATTCAGGATATATCTGCTGAATGGAACCCAGGAATTATTCATCAATATGATTAAATCTTTGAAATTCTTAAAAGTTGGATTTCTGACAAATATTTTAGGTGGATAACGGAATAACTCATCAAAAGGCTTAAATGCATTATTAAAAATCATAACGAGCGGAATCGCCATGAAAATTCCGCATATTACCATAATGATGAATAATATCGCATTCCCTGCTTTGGATCGATTCAGGTTCTTCGTCTTATGAAATTTCAGCTTAGCCAGTAATTTACTTTTTCCCATCTTTTTTTTATTCATATCAATTTCCCACTTTTCCAAGTAATTTATGTACAATCTTGTTGGTACCTATCATTAATAAGAATAAAATCGTTGCAATTGCAGATGCATATCCCATTTCATATCGGATACCGGAACCATAATCCATCAAATGTGTTACAATTGTTGCACCGGCATAATTAATACTTGGATTTCCTGCCAGTTGAATTGAAATATCGGCAACCGCAAAAGATGTAGTAATCTGCATAACTGCACCGAACATCAGCTGCGGTTTCATAGACGGTAATGTTATATACCATAACTCCTGCCATCGATTTTTAATACCATCGATTGCCCCAGCTTCAAATAAGCTTTTATCAACAGTCTGAAGACCGGCGATAAATGTAAGGAAACCAGTTCCTAAACTCAGCCACAGCTGTACAACAATCAATATCGGTAAAACGTACTTCTCTGTTCTCATCCACAGAATCGGTGAATTAATCACCCCCAGCTTCAGTAAGAGTCCGTTCAAATAACCGTAACGGTCTCCGGAGATGATGTAAGTCCATACCATAAAAGCATTACCCGATATAGACGGCGCATAGAAAATCAATGTCAATAGTGCTCTTAATTTTCCTGAAAATTCATTGATGACCCAAGCAAAGAATAAACACATTAAGTAGCTGATGGGTCCCGTAATTACTGCAAAGATCAGTGTATTTTTCAATGCAATCATAAATATGTCATCATTTAAAAACAGTTTCAGATAATTATCCCATCCGCAGAATTTTGGCCATTCCAGCATATTAAATTTTGTAAAGCTAAGTCCCACGGATATTACAACAGGTAATACCGTAAACAGGAAAAACAATAGGAAGAAAGGAGCCATCATCAGGTAGCCGGTTTTATATTTAGACATTTTTCTACGTAAAGGATGCTTTAACTCCTCATTTACAGTGCCCTTTGCTTTCATATTATCTCCTTTCGTCCTCCCTTACTTTTCTTTTACCGGCAATTTGAACTCTTTTCGTTTGTAATTAATTTCTTCGTTGATATAACGTACATATTCCGTTAAAGCTTCACGCGGGCCCATCTTTTTCGATATGCTTGTTTTATAAAAGGCATTTTCTACATTTCGCCATGAGAAGTATCCTCCCGGTACTTGCGGGATTCCTTCCAGATTATCCATCTGCCCGCTTAAGGCTTCGTGTTCACTCACTGACCACGGAAGGGAATTAAATGCTTTTATATTAGCGGTAGGATATCTTGCCGCTTCGCCCATAAGACCTTCCAATTCTAATCCGTAAGAAGACTGTGTATCTGCACTAATCCACCATTTCATGAATTGCCAGGCAGCATTCTTATCCTTACATTCTTTCATCATAATTGTCGATGAACCGCTTGAAGCAGCTTTATGGTCAATACTTCCATCCTCATTTACAATACCCGGTACCATAGTAAATCCCCATAAACCTTTTATATCCGGTGCTGATGCAGTCAACTCACAATAGGTCGAATAATCAGCTATGATAATCGGTGTCTTGCCAGTACGGAATCTATTTGTCACACTCGATAAATAATCAAGTGAATACTTGGAGTAATATTCGCAGAAATCCTTAAATGTATTGACTCCCTTTTCAGAATCCAAATCCGACTCCATATCATTATTCCGGTAATACTGCCCATTATTCTGATATAGCATGGTTGCGAAAATGTCTTCCGTAGGAAGCATACCCAGATCCATCTGATTATTGCTTAATACTGATAAGTCAATTTTAAGTTCATCCCATGTTTTTGGTGGAGTAATACCCAGTTCTGACAGGATATCCTTCCGATAGAACATCATTGGAAATGTTACTGTTTCCGGAAGTCCGTATACCTTATTGCTGTAGGTATAGGGAGTCCATGAACTCGGCAAAAAATCATCGTAAAGACTACTGAAATCATTAAATTCTGATAAATCTACTGCGGCATTTCGAAGACCGAAATTCATCGGGATTTCCCCTGATACTCCAATCGCCACATCCGGCCCTTCTCCTGCCAACGTTGCCTGTAATAATGTGTTCAGATCCACCAGCATGACATTGACATTGATACCTGTTTTATATGTAAATTTTTCATCGGACAAAGTTTTCAATGTATTAGCCTGATCACGGCCGCTTCCAATCCAGACAGTCACCGTACGGTTATCCTTCTTTTCCGATATATTACCAATCACGTTATAATCGATAACATAGGAATAATATAATCTTTTTGCTTCATGGGCCAGTTTAGCAAAAAACCCGTCGTTTACTTTTGGTGTTTTCTTATCGGGTGAATATATGAAAATCCGGTCAATTTGCAGAGGTTGCACAGATGCATTACCGACCCATGTTCCAAGAGCACTAATATTTGTTTTATAGGAGTCAAGTACTTTAGAGAATCTTTCAATATCTCCGGACAATTCGTGTACCTGATCTCTCATCGATATCAGAACACGTTCACTTTCACCGCTGACTCCTGCCATTTCCTTAAGGCTATTAATAATTGATGTCAATTCCTTATCTAATGCTGACAGCTCTTTATCTGTTCCGCCTAACGTAGATGACAGTTCATAATCACGCTGGGCATCCGGAGCAACTCCGGTAATTCTTATCACTTTTCTGTAGATTGAATTCAGATTTTTTATTGCATCTTCTACTCTATAAATAACTTCGGACAAACTGCCCAAAACCACTTTCATTCGAAGGGTATGGGTTCCCGCTTTAAGATATATCTTATATGGAACTTTTTCCTTATCCGACAGAGTATACATCCTCCAGTCGGAACTATAGTCAAAATGATATGCATTAAACTCATTAAAGGGCACTTTTCCATCAATAGTAATCTGTCGATATACCGGAACACCCTGTACAAAATTCTGTTTTGCATAGGTTGAAATATTATAATATCCATTTTCCGGTACTTGAAATTCCCATTCAATCCATTCACCCGCATCCTGCCATTGAGTTCCGCCGATGGTATTATTCAATAAGCATTTCGCACTGTATGGTGTAACCGCTGGCGTTGATTGATCCTGCATTGGGTACAGCATTTGAGAAGATTTCTTCGTTGCCTTTTCTGCCTCAATAACCGTCATCTGCCCTGAAGTATCCACTGTACCCTGTTTATCCAATACCACCTTGGTTGTCTCATAGTTTCCTATATCTTGGGTATTGGATAATGTAATTGACCGCAGCATCATTGGTTCTCTCTTCGAAACAATAGTTATCGTATGCGTTCCTTTTGTCAGGTACACAGAAAGTCTGCCGGATACATAACCATCCCTGTCATACAGATAGGAATTTAACCATTCCGGTGCTTCTACCTGATCAGGTTTCAGATCATTTCCCTGGTTATCCTGTTTCCATTTGCTGCTGGTATTTTTCCAAACTCTTGAAAACTCAATGCAGTTCAATTCATTAAATGGAAGCTCTCCATCAATAAAAAAGCTTCTTTGGATGGAGGATTTATTACCCTCGATCGGATAATATCTGATTGACATATCATACAAGCCTGCCGTTTTAATTGTAACCTCGTATTCAATCAATCCGCTCTCCTCTGTATATACGGATTTCCCATTTTCACCTTGATAATTATCATACTCAGTCGCTTTCATCCCCTGCCTTCTAACATAATCAGCAGCTTCGATTTCATATACATCCTTCGGTCTTGTCTGATCGAACTGTCTTAAATACTTACCGTAACCTGTGACAGAATTATAGAATCCGTTATAGAATCATAATCATCCAGAGTTTTATTTGTTTGAGCATTGCTTATCCCTGGCTGGAAAAGAAATACTGATGTAATCATGCATATTAAAGCCATGACGAACACCGTCAGTTTTTTTAATATGCTACAGCCCTTATTGTCACATATAATCTTCATCATACTTATTCCTTTCCTTTTCTTTTTTCATAATCTGCGGATACCGTCAAATTACCAATTCGAATCCGTCATAGGCCACATAAAAGCAATTCTGCCTATTAGGTTCTCTAGCGATTTATATCTAAATCCAAAGTCATCTCACTATTCTTTTGCTGCTCGCAGATTCTTGTGCATGCATAATCTATTTTTGTGCATTGTGTGCTTGGCCACATAAAGCGGTCATTGGTTCGTGCTTCAGTCCATATATATTCTCCTTCCGGTGAATACAGTTTTGCATCATGAATTATAATATTATTAAGGAATATACCCTCATTGGTATTGTACAGTGTGATTTCTTCCCAATCCTTGGTGAAGTTTTCTCCTGTACGATTCTTTTTGATATCATCCGGATAATCAATTGCAAAATCCTGATACATGCTAAGATTGCTTCCATCTTTTTTAGCATACATAACTTCAAATTCTGCCGAATCAACCATCTTGTTCCCTGCTGTCATATCAATGACTGACAAAGTTGCCGTATCATCTTTCTTCGAGCAATCCAATATTAATTTATAATCATGCGTTTCATCTAAAGCTACCGATGATTCATACCATGATTCTTCCTGGTTCGTATGCAGAAGGTTATAAAATAAATGCCAGTACTGATCACCACCGTTGTAACCAAAGCCTGCATCAATGCAATTTAAAAATTCTTCCTTCTCATCATAAACATCAACACCCAGGAATATGTAACAGTTCGTCCATCTCTGATCGCTCTTGCGTCTCATATTTATTCTGGCCTGACTCAAATGAAACTCAAAAGAAGCTTTGTTATATCCGATATTCGAGTAAATCACATATGCCGGTCCGTCATTATCTCCCTGATAGCGTCCGCTGTTTGTAAATCCGAGATTTGTTTTTGATTTTACTATGGCATCAACATAATGCTTTGTAATTTCATTGGGTCTTGTAATTGCTGTACCAACAACTGCTGCATGCACTCCAGTATTCAATGCATTTACAAGATCTTCCGTGTTCCATATTCCGCCTTCGGCAATGACCGGTTTATCTACCTTGTTTACCAGGGTTTTCATCATATTAAAATCAGGAGGAATATTTCCTTTCGTATATGGTGTATATCCGCTCATCGTAGTTCCTATAATATCAAATCCTATTTTCTCTGCATGTAAACCTTCTTCAACACAAGAACAATCTGCCATAAACAGCTGATCAGGATACTTCTTTCTGACTTCGCCAAAAAATTCATCCAGCTTCTTACCCTTAGGCCTTATACGGTCTGTCGCATCCATCGCAATAACATCCGCGCCGCATTCAATCAGTTCATCCACCTCTTTCATAGTTGGGGTTATATAGACATTGCTTCCTTCATATTCTTTTTTGATAATACCAATAATAGGAAGGGATACTACCTTTTTTATTTCTTTAATATCTTCTACGCTGTTTGCCCGTATACCGGATGCACCACCCTGCATAGCTGCGTACGCCATTCTTGCCATAATAAATGAGCTGTGCAGCGGCTCGTCTTCCAGTGCCTGACAGGAAACAATTAATCCTCCTTGTATATTGTTTAGAATTTTATATCTGTCTTTCATACTTTCTCCTTCAAAATTATATTCTTTTCATTCATTATAATCTTGGTTATTTTTTTTACAATAGAATTACCTTTTTCTGTAACTACTTTTAGACATACAACTAATCACACAATTAAGTTAACTATTTTTAAAGTTATTTTGTGTATTATGACTATTATTATTGAATGTACTTGCACATGTTATGTATTTGTTGTATCTTACTTTCATATCCAATAATTGGTAATAGAAAATTTGAAGGAAGTTTTATATGCCACAATTTGAAAAATCGGTAATTCCTATTATCGAATCCATATATTCCATCTTTACACCGCTTGAAAAAACCATTGCGGATTTCTTCATTCATAATACATCCCGTATGGACTTCTCAGCACGTAATATTGCCCGGCATCTGTACACTTCAGAAGCTTCTCTGTCACGTTTTTCTCAAAAATGCGGCTTTAGCGGGTACCGCGAATTCATCTATCATTATACGGAAGCTTTTTCCAAGGTGACTCATCAGACAGCTGACAGCACCAAGCATATTCTCAATACCTATCAGGAACTACTGAATAAAAGCTATGCATTAGCAAACGAAGAACAAATGACACGTATCGCACATATGCTGGCGGAAAAGTCACAGGTTTACATATATGGCTTTGGCAGTTCCGGACATGCCTGCCACGACATCGAGCTTCGCTTAATGAGAATTGGTGTTAATATTAAAGCTATTTCAGACAGTCATATTATGAAAATGAATGCAGTTCTTCTTAATGAAAATTGTATTGTAATTGGAATAACTGTCAGCGGACAGACCAACGAAATCCTTCAATCCTTAAAAACGGCCAAGCAATTAGGAGCTTACACGGTTCTCATGACTGCTCATAATAATAAGGTTTACCAGGAATTCTGTGATGAGGTAGTTTTTGTTGCAGTAAAAGAGAATCTGGAAAACGGTAAAGCTATTTCACCTCAATTCCCTATCCTTGTTATGTTTGATATTTTGTATTCACATTTCTTTGAACTTGACATGCAAAAAAAAGAAGCACTTCATGACTATACACTAAAGCAGCTTAAGGATTAGGTGGTTTATATGATCAATTTGCAGTTGTAATATGTCATTTGCCTATGGTAATATGATTTAAGCAACAAAAGCCATAACCGATTACATACTTTTAATGCATCCTCTTCCAGTTTTTTATGATACCTCAATCAAGAATTAAAATAAAAAGACCTGCTATCATAAAGACATCTCTTCATGACAGCAGGTTTTATATTGGTGCATATTTGCTGTATATCAATGGCTGCAATCAACAGCAGCTTTTCAATTAAAAATACTGCCCGGCCAGATTCATCAGATAAACCGGAACATAATCCAAGCAAAGATATTATCCTTATGCAGGCGCATAGCAAGCCTCAAAAATTTATCGGAAAGCTTATTTCCTTTAAAAGGAACCTGCACTTACAGGCCATTCATGCTTGATATTTATAAAGAACATTTTATGAACTTATTGATGTTAATTGTTCATTTAAGTATTCCTTATGTTCTTTTTTGATTTTTTCTAATAACTCTTTATTTTCTAATAAATCAAGAGCTGTAAAACTTAATACCTTTGCTCCCAACTGGATTGATGCAAGCCCTTTTTCTGAACACGCGGCTGCTTTCATCTCTTCACTATGACCAGCCACAGGAACATCTGTAATCGCAATACTCGGTTGTATTACCGGTATTACCTGAGATACATTTCCAACATCAGTAGAACCCATTGGTTCATTTTGCTTTCTAGGTGTAATAACTTCCCCAAACAGATTCAGATTTTTTTCATATACCTCATCAAAGGATGGAGTAGGTATCGTATTTTCCACTCGGTTCTGATAAGGCTGCAGACGGCCTTTTGCTCCAGTGGCAAGAGCTGCTCCCTCAACAATACGCTCAACCTTCTGATAGACTTCTTCTAATTCCGGTGCAGTAGCTGCACGAAAATAAAACTTTGCCTTCGCATATTCAGGAACAATATTCGGAGCATCTCCTCCCTTGGTAATAATTCCATGAATCCGAACATCCCTTGATAAATGCTGTCTTAGCGCATTGATAGAATTATAGACCTGAATAATAGCATCCAATGCATTGATTCCTTTTTCCGGCGCCCCGGCTGCATGTGCTGCCCGTCCCCAAAATTCAATATCCACCGGTGCACATCCAAGAGATTTTCCTGTTAATTTATGCTCATTTGCCCCAGGATGTACACAAAGGGCAGCATCAACATCATTAAAGAAGCCTTCTCTTACAAAACTACCTTTTGCACTGCCATTTTCTCCGCCTTCTTCTCCCGGAGTTCCATAAACTCTTACTTCTCCACCTGTTTTTTCAAGAACCTGTTTTAATGCAGACGCGGCTAATAAAGAGGTTGCTCCAAAAAGATTATGCCCGCATCCATGTCCCAGCCCTTCCAACGCATCATACTCAGCTAAAAAAACAAAAACCGGTCCCGGTTTGTTTGACTGGTATACTGCCGTAAATCCCGTTCTGTGCCCTGCCACATCTGTTTTTACCGTAAAGCCTTCTTTTATAAGTTGTTCTGAAAGGCGTTTGCAGGCAAAAAATTCATAGTTGCTTACTTCCGGATGCTTATGTATATCAATTGCAATCTCTTTATAGATATCTCCTCTCTCCTCAATAAAATCAATGATTTTTTTCCTTTCATCCATATTATTTCCTCCTATTTCAAAAATGCTTAAAAACTGATATTCTTTCTCAAAAATCTCCTCTTTCATCACAATAAACAAAATGCCCTGTCTTTATTTCCCTCCAGAAAAGATTCTTCTTATCAGAATGCAGCATATAGGTTTCCCTTTTTCTTTCCCTTTCTGAATAGGGATCCGGAAGAGGAATAGCTGAAATAAGACTTTTGGTATAAGGATGGATTGGATTATTATAAATTTCATCTGCTTCTCCCAGTTCCACCAGTTTACCTTTATACATCACTCCTATACGGTCAGATATGTACTTAACCATGGACAAATCATGAGCAATAAACAGATAAGTAAGCATGTTATTCTTTTGTAATTTTTTTAGAAGATTCACCACCTGAGCCTGGATTGAGACATCCAAAGCTGATATGGGTTCATCACATACAATAAGTTGAGGATTTAGAGCAAGTGCCCTTGCTATTCCTATTCTCTGACGCTGCCCTCCAGAGAATTCATGTGGATATCTGGAGGCAAAATCCATGTTCAGGCCGACTGTCTGTAGTAATTGGTTCACCCTGTCGTTCCGTTCCTTTTTTGAGTTAACCATATTATGAATATCTAACCCTTCCGCAATAATATCTCTTACCTTTTTTCGAGGATCCAGTGAGGCATAAGGATCCTGAAAGATTATTTGCACCTCCTGTCTGAATTGCATCTGTTCTTTTTTATCATGAATTTCAGTAATATTCTTTCCTTTATAACGTATGGCTCCTGATGTTATATCCAGCAGCTTTACTATCATGCGCCCCGTTGTTGTTTTTCCGCATCCTGACTCTCCTACCAGTCCGAAAGTTTCCCCTTTATTAATATAAAAACTAATTCCATCCACTGCATTTACTCGCTGCGTTCCGTTATCATATGTATGTACAAGTTCCTCCACTTCAAGTATTTTATTTATTTCCTTCATAAATACCGCTCCTTTTTATGAATTCTTCTCTGCGTTCTCTTAAGACTGACGGAGGATTGACTGCAGGGGCCCTTTCATCCAAAAGCCAGGTGGCTGCATAATGTGTATTGCTAATTCGAAACAAAGGCGGTTCATAAAGCTCGTCAACAGCCAGGGCATATTCATTTCTTGGTGCAAAGGCATCTCCTAAAGGGGGCTTCAATAGATTAGGCGGGGAACCGGGAATTGTGTATAAAGACGATGTGTTCGTATCTAATGTTGGCATAGATTTTAGTAATCCCCATGTATAAGGATGTCTTGGATCATAAAATATTTCATCCGCCCGGCCAATTTCTATTATTCTCCCTGCATACATTACTGCCACACGATCTGCCACATTTGCGACCACACCCAGATCATGTGTAATAAAGATAATCGAGGTATTAATTTTTTTCTGTAAAGCCTTCAATAAGTCAATTATCTGTGCCTGCATCGTAACATCCAGAGCTGTTGTAGGCTCGTCAGCAATCAGCACTTTGGGATTGCAAGCCAATACCATAGCAATTACAATTCTTTGCCTTTGACCGCCCGAAAATTCATGGGGGTATTGCTTACTTCGGGATTTTGAATCTTCTATCCCCACCATCTGCAATAGTTCAAGCATGCGGTTTCTGGCTTCTCTTCGGCTAACCTTTTTATGGAGCGTTATAGCTTCTTCAATTTGCCGTCCTATTTTCATTGTTGGATCCAAAGAAGTCATAGGATCCTGAAAAACCATTGCTATATCATTCCCTCTGATATGACGCATAGTACGCTCACCAATCTTAAGAATATCCATTCCCTCTAAGAGAATTTCACCTGAATCGATAGATGCATTCTTTGACAGTAATCGCATAATTGCCCTGCATGTTACAGTCTTACCGCTTCCTGATTCCCCCACAATAGCCAGTGTTTCTCCTTTATGCAGTGAAAAACTTACATTCCTTACCGCAAGTACCTTACCGGCCTGTGTAGAAAAGGAAACAGATATATTATTAACTTCCAACTGTATATCTGACATTCTTCTACCTGTTTACACACCATATGGTATGGCCATATTTCACAAATTATAAAATGCTTTATGGCATCCTTTCCATCCTGAATTTCTACTTCTTACTATTCCTTCATTTTCGGGTCAAATGCATCACGCAATCCATCTGCAAACAGATTAAATGCCAACATAATGACACAGAGAATAACAGACGGTATCCACATCTGATATGGATGAATACGAAACATTTTATAACCACTGTTAAGCAGTGTTCCCAAAGAAGCATTTGGTATTTTCATACCAACTCCGATAAAGCTTAAAAAAGTTTCAAAGAATATAGCGGAAGGAATAGAAAACATTGCTCTTACCACTACAATACCAGCTATATTAGGAAGTATGTGTGATATGGCATAACGTACCTGTGAGGACCCCAATACAATGGCAGATTGTACATATTCCAGATTCTTAAGGCGCAGTGCCTGCCCTCTTACAATTCGTGCCATGGGAATCCATGACGATATGGTCAAAGCGAGGATAATCGACAGAATACCAGGCTTAAAAATCAGCAGCATAAGAACGACCAGCACCAGATTCGGAATACCTGTCAATATTTCCAATATTCTTTGCATTATGTTGTCTGTTCTTCCTCCCTTTATTGCACTTGTCAACCCATAAATGACGCCTATCGTTAAATCCAAGACAGCTGCAATAAAAGCAATCGTCAGGGATATCCTTGTTCCATATAAAGTTCGGGACAGCAAATCTCTTCCAAATTCATCTGTTCCAAAAATATAATATTGATTATCAGGTACATTTGACAGAGCATAACTGTCAAGCCATTGGCCTTGAAGCTTTTTCATTCCATTCAGGCCATTCATGGAAACGCCCGGTATTTTAGGCGGAAGATTTGCATAAGGTACATTTTGCTCATTTGGATTATATGGTGCCAGCACCGGAGCTAAAAAAGCCAGAATAATGATTATGGCTAACAGGACCATAGATGATACTGCCCCTTTATTCTTACACAGTCTTCTCCATGCATCCTGCAAAAAAGTCGGGGCTGCATTTATTTTCTCTTCTTTCTCTTCTTTCCCTGCAGCTTTAAACCGAAAGAGTTCACTGGGTATCTGCTCTATATTCATATTCATTTTTCACGTAGTATCCTTTCTTCCGATTACTTGTCACTAATGAATCCATTAATTTCTCTGCCCTATACGAATTCTAGGATCAATTAACTGGTAAATCACATCCATTAAAAAAATAACTAGTACAAGCAGTGCGGAGAATAAAATAGTAACCGCCATAATGGTAGAATAATCATTAGAAAGTACTGACTTTGTAAACTGTTCCCCGATTCCTGGTATTGCAAAAATATTTTCAACAACCATAGAACCTGTAATTAAGGACACTGTTAAAGGTCCGACAATGGTTACCATCGGTATTAATGCATTGCGAAGCCCGTGCGTCATCACTAAACGCAATTCACTCATTCCTTTTGCTCTTGCTAATTCTATATAGTCACTGCTTAACACCTCTATCATTTCCGCTCGAATAAAACGGGAGGTGTCTGCCATAGGAGATATTGCCAGTGCAAGTGTAGGCAATATACTTGAGATAAAGTTGTTCTTCCATAAGCCAATAGGCAAAAGTCCCAGTGATACAGCAAAGATATACTGTAATACTACAGCAACGACAAAATTAGGAGCCGAGCGTCCAATGATGGCAAATAACGAGCAAAAGGTATCAATCCATGTATTATGTTTCATTGCTGCTATAGTTCCTAACAGAATTCCAGTTAGAGTTCCAAGCAAAACGGCCTGTAACCCCAGCTGAATTGAAACACCGATACGGCTTCCAAGCAATGTGGTAACTTTCTGGTCTGAAAATTGCAGTGATATTCCAAAATCCCCATGAAGGATATTATTGATATAAGTAAGGTATCTTTTGTACAAAGGATCGTTAAGTCCATACTTCGCATCCATTACCTGCAGTTGCGCTTGAGTCAGTTTATCTCTGTTGCTATATGGTGTTCCAGGCAGCAAATTCATTAGGAAAAAGGTTATAGTAACAATAATCCACAATGTTGTTACCATATATAACAGCCTGTGTCCGATAAAGCGAATCCACCGCTTCATAGTTTCTCCTTCCATAACAACGGGGCTGTATCATTAATATGAATAGCCCCGAAATAGTACATCTCTTCCCGTCTTTATTCTTCTATATAAGCATGGGTCACATCAATTGGAGTTCCTAAGACATGTGTTACATATCCCTTTATTTTGGGATTAATGAGATAACTTTGTGATGCCTGTACAATGGGAATAACCACCGCATTATCTACCAGATATTGGTTTGCTTCTTTTAAATGTTCCCACCTCTTAGAAAAGTCAGTTCCATCCGTGGTTTCCAAAGCCGTGACCAGATTTTTCAGTTCTTCCGATTTCCATTGACTATGATTGTGTTCATATCCTTCTTCATGCTGCTTTATATAGGACGTAGGATCAAAATCACCGGTCCACCCGCCGAGGGCTAAGTCGAATTTGTAGCTCATCATCTCTTCAAACCTTACAGAGGCAGGCACATTCGCTAAATCTATCTTTAGCCCAGGTAAATTGGTTTCATATACGCTTTGCAGATATTGCCCGATCTTTATGTTTTCATCCGTATCACTTGTAACTAATCGGAGGGTTATACTATCTGTTCCCAACTCCTGCAAAGCTTCTTTAAATAACTGCTGTGCCTTTTTTACATCTGTATATACAAGTGTCCCAAAATCATCGGCAATACTTTTACCATTATCCGGGTTCACTGCAATACCATTTGGAATCACACCTACGGATGGAATTCCATCCCCATTCAATATTGCTGTTGAAAGCTCTTCTCGATTTAAGGCATATAAAAGTGCTTTTCTTAACTTTTCATTCTGAAGGTATTTATTTGAACTGATTCCCATTTCAAGATTTGTCATTCGAAGGGTCTGCACGGAAACAAGATCTTCCTTCCCTTTGTATAAAGATATGTATTCACCGGTAACTTTTGTGCCGTCTAGTTCTCCCGCTTCATATAAATTTACACCAGTCGCCACTTCCTTTACCACCTGTACATTAATTTTATCAAAATAAATATTATCTGCATCCCAGTAGTACGGATTCTTTTCATATTTCCAGGAGATATCGGTTCCATTCCAGTCTTTTAACACATAAGGGCCGCTTGCCAGCAGTGCATCTGCAGTTAGCCCGTATTTTTTGCCTTGTTCCTCTACAAATTTTTTGCTTACGGGTGACAGTAAAGTTGATGACAGGGTGGTATTAATATAACTATTAGGCGCTACCAGGGTAAACTCAAGCTTCGTATCCGATACAGCTTTCACTCCCAGTTCTTCCGGCTTTAAAGTTCCTGCAATAATTTCCGTTGCATTTTTTATATATGACAGGTTATTTGCACTTTGAGAACCCGTTGCCGGATCAACAACCCTTTGTGCCGCATATACAATATCTGCTGCCGTAATTTTTTCACCATTTGAAAACTTTGCATTATCCCGTATTTCAACAGTAACTGTAAGCCCGTCTTTACTTACTTCTGGCAAAGCAACGGCAAGATTTGGTACAGCTTCATTTTCTTCATTTATCCTATAAAGTGGATCTGCCTGAAAATCTATCTGCTCAGAGCTTATTGTATCATAGCTTTTTCCAGAATCCATGGTAGTAACTTCACCAGAAGCCACCCAATTTAATACTTTTTCTTTTGAAGAGCCGGCCTTAGCTTCTTCAGGTGTAGGTGTGTTCTCAGATACTGCCGTTTCAGCAGCCCCCTGTGTACCGGAAGAAATTGCAGTTGTTTGCTTATTATCATTCTTAGCGCATGCACTTAAAAAAAGGGTACTGATTATAACTGCCGCAGCTATTACGGAATATACTTTTCTTTTCATAAACTTCTCTCCTTCTTGTTATGTAACTGTGAATGTCATACACTTTGCTTTACACAACATCGGTCGAGTGCAGCAGAAATAGATATGCTGTTTTCATCATATATGCTTCCAATTAATGAAGCATTTACATATCCATTATTAAACATGACATAATAATTTACAGGAAGCATATTATTGCGCCTTTGCAAATTACATATTTTACCGAAAATATTATTCATGTAATCTTCTCCTTGTAGTGTTTTCAGAAGTATATCATTTATTTCATACAAAGTCAATATGTTTAGTATGTTTTAGTATGTTTTAAAATTCTATGTTTATTTCCAAATAATAAAACAGAGGTTATGATATTGTCTCATTCACCTCTGCTTTACTTTTTCTTCGCTCTTTTAATTTGATACATTCTCAGGTACTAGTACATCGTTTTTATGACTATAGGAATAAGTTCGTGCTAAAATAACGGTCTCCCCTGTCTGGAAATACTGTAACCACATTTCCCAGCGTAAGCTTATCAATCAGTTTTAATGAAGCTGCAAGAGCCGCTCCGGAAGAAGTTCCCGCTATGATTCCCTCCTTTTTTGCAAGTTCTCTTGCCATATGAAAGGCTTCATCATCTGAAACCTTAATTACTTCATCTACTAATGTCATATCCATTGTGTCCGCAATAAAGTCATTTCCAATCCCTTCAATGTTATAATCAGCATGCATACCGCCGCCCATAGTAGATCCAACTGGGTCTGCCAAAATACCTTTTATCTTAGGATTTTGTTCTTTCAGGTATTTTAAAACCCCTGTATATGTTCCTCCGCTTCCGGCACCAAGTATCACATAATCAATTTGTCCGTCCAATGCACTATAGATTTCCGGTCCTGTGTGATCATAGTGAGCCTGAGGATTGCTGGCATTTTTAAATTGCTCCAATGAAATGGAATGAGGGATTTCAGCCTTTAATTCCTCCGCCTTTGATACTGCGCCAAGCATCCCCTCTTCACGGGGCGTATTAATAATTTCAGCACCCATAGCCTTCATTAGCGCTTGTTTTTCTGCTGAAAATTTTGTAGGTACAACAAAAATAATATGATATCCTTTATTTAAGGCGGCAAAAGCAATTCCCAGTCCTGTATTTCCGGCCGTAGCTTCAATAATCGTATCCCCAGCCTTTAGCCTTCCATTTTTTTCAGCATCCTCTATCATGTATTTTCCAATTCTGTCTTTCACACTTCCACTTGGATTATAAAGTTCAAGCTTAGCAAATAAATTTACATTTTTTTTGCTATTAATATATGACAATTTTACCAACGGAGTATTTCCAATTAAGTCCTGCATGGAATGATAATACTTCATTTTTTATTCCTTTCTTATTTTCTTAATTCACAAGAGCTCAGTCTATTCTTGCTGCCTGAATGGCACCCTCCAAATCTGCAATGATTTCATCTACATTTTCTATTCCTGCAGACAATCGAATCAAACTATCTGTGATTCCTATTTTTTGGCGGATTTCATAAGGAATAGAAGCATGTGTCATACTGGCAGGATGGCATACAAGGGACTCCACACCTCCAAGACTTTCCGCCAGAGCTACCAATTTAAGATTTTTAAAAAACAATTTGATATCATAATTGTCTTTTAATTCAAAGGATAACATGGCTCCTCCATTTCTTGCCTGTTTCTTATTCGTTTCATACCCTGGAAATTCTTTAAGTCCCGGGTAATAAACTCTTTCTACACCCAAATGATGCAGCAGATGATCAGCAATCTTAACAGCATTTTCTACATGTCTGTCAAGACGAACACCCAATGTCTTTATCCCACGTATTAAAAGGAACGAATCGAAGGGCTGTAAAATACCGCCTGTTGCATTTTGTATAAATGCCATCTGCTCCGCTAATTCCTTACTATTGACAACTACCAGACCAGCTATTAAATCACTGTGCCCGCCTAAATATTTGGTAGCACTATGCAAAACAATATCAATCCCTAATTCTATTGGTCTTTGTAAATAAGGGGTCATAAATGTATTGTCTACAATGGACAATATATGATGCTTCTTTGCCAAATCAGCAACAGCTTTTAAATCGGTTACCGTCATTAGCGGATTTGCCGGACTTTCAATATAAAGAGCTTTAACTTCCGTTGTTATGCTCTTTTCCAGAGCACGGATATCCGTTGTATCTTCAATGGCGTACTGAATACCAAAGTTTTTAAAAATCTTTTCCAATACACGGAATGTTCCTCCATATACATTACTTGAAATAATGATTTTATCACCTGAATGAAATAAAGATAAAACTGCAGTGATTGCTGCCATCCCCGATGCAAATGCAAAGCCTGCCTTTCCTCCTTCTAATTCAGCTATTAATGCTTCCAAAGCTTCTCTTGTCGGATTTCCGGTTCTTGAATATTCATATCCTGTATGCTTTCCCAGACTGATTTGTTCATAAGTAGATGTTTGGTAAATCGGAATATTGACCGCACCTGTTCTCTCATCTCCATATATTCCTCCATGAATTAATGCTGTTGATATGTCACTGTAATTCTTTTTCATAATATTCCTCCGTCAGATTGTACTATAGTTTGCTTTCATTTATAAAATATAACAGGCAGCCAGGCGTAAACATTTATCTCCTAATCATATCTTTCATATATGTATTATATGTTTTTATTATATCATAATATTTATGAGTGTCAATCTTTTATTTATAACCAGCTATAGTTTTTATTTATATCTATATATGCTTTCATACTATTTGCTGTCATGGGAGTATCAATATTCCCCTCTTCCAGTTTTACTGTTTTGGGGCGTGAAAAAGGAGCTGCTACTTTGGTAGATTATTCATCTACTTTAGCCACAGCTCCCTTTATATTGATGTATATTTTAGTGTTTTCTCCGTTATATATTCTTGTGTATATTTACTGTATATCAATTGATGCATCAAAAGCAGCTTTTCAATTAAAATTATTGCCAGCCGGATACATCAGATAAACCGGAACATAATCCAAGCAAGGATATTATCCTTATGAAGACGCATGGCAAGCCTCAGAAATTTATCGGAAAGCTTATTTCCCTTAAAGGGTACATGGGCTAAGGATACTACTTCTATCTTATTTAGCACCTCTTTTTCCGATATTCCCTCCGGCATATCAAAGGATACCGTATGTGCTGCGTTTCCCCTGATATCAAAGTAATTATCCGATAAGGGAGTATCGATACCGGGAACTGTTACGTAGACATAACGGGCGTAGGTATCGGCCTTTAGGGTCAGAATCCCTTTATTTCCTTCTCTTCTGCACTCCTTCTCAATCCTTCCCTTTTGCAGCTGTGCTTTTCTATCCGGTACCAGCAGGCGATTCTGGGAGAACAGGACCTTATCCTCTTTCAGTATACGGATTACCAGGACCTTATCCGTTCTTGCCTCTCCTTTCAGCACTGTATCCAGGGAAATACTCCATGCTTTGAAGGCTTTTACCCCAGAAAGAGCCGCATCCTTTTCCTCCTGCCATATTATCCTGCCGTCAAAGCCTTCTATCACACACTGAAGCTTCACTTTCTCTTCCCGGGGATATTCATTGACAATATAAATATCCGCCCTGTCCTTTTTCAAATCCAGGGAAGCGCTTAAGGGCTGGTTAAAGGTCTTAGAGCTGTATATAACAGCCTTGAACTGCTTCAGATAATCAATTCCCGCCCAGGAGGCAACAGGCCAGCAGTCATTATACTGCCAATAGATGGCTCCATTGCACCGGCCTATGTTTCTCTTCCATTCCTCGGTGGCCTCTCTGATGGTCTCTGACTGCACCAGCTGGGAGAGATAGATAAAATCCTGAAACCTGACCGGATTCTTGAATTTGGCAAGGAGGTAAAAAAGCATTTTCTGGTTTCCGCCCTTGGATTTCTGATGGGACATCATAACCGGGTCAAAGATGCTGGGTTCTCTTGCATCGGTAAAGGAACGGACGGCCTTCATGGAAGGCAGGGACTCCATGCCGAATTCCGAGCAGAACCGTGAGGGCATCTTCCGGAAATATTCAATGGGTCTCATTCCATGCCATACCTGCCACAGATGGGTGTCCCCCCTGTCAAAATCATTTGGCTTGCCGTCAGGGATTCCGGAGTTTGGCGAGCCCGGCCAATAGGGGGTATTCCCGTCCTCTTTGTTAACCCATTTTTTCAAAATATTATGAAAAAAGTTATTGTTGGCCTCCTTTAGCCTTGTGTTCTTCCGCCAAAGCATGGACATTAATTCAATTTCATTATTCCCGCACCACAGTGCCAGGGAAGGATGATGTTTGATTCTGCGTACATTGTCCTTAACTTCCATTTCGACATTATCCAGAAAGTCTTTATTATAAAAGGGATAGGGCAGGCAGGCAAAGCAAAAATCCTGCCATACCAGTATTCCATACCGGTCACATAAATCGTAAAATGCATCGGATTCATAATAACCGCCGCCCCACACTCTCAGCATGTTCATATTGGCAGCCTTTGCACCTGCTATGTAGAATTCCAGGTCCTCTTTGGTCGTGCGGGTAATGAAGGAATCGCTGGGTATCCAGTCGGCACCCTTTACGAATATGGGAACGCCGTTCACAAGGAAACGGAAATTGTTCCCGATACTGTCCTTCCCGGTATCCAGCTCTATGGTCCGCAGTCCGATGTTCTTAGTTAAGGTATCCAGCAGCCTGTCACCATCAAAAAGTTCAACCGTCAACTGATACAACGGCTGGTTTCCAAGGCCATTGCACCACCAAAGCTCCGGGCCTGTTATTTCAATTATCTGCATGACTTGGGTCCCCTGAAGCTTTTCTTCCACTGTCTCCAGCCTGCCGGAAGGATGGCGGAGACTGGTCTTTAAGGTTAGTCCCCTGCTTTCGCGTACCATTTTCTGCACAGTCTTCCCGGGCATTTTAGCAGCAGACTCTGCTGGCATTTGAGCAAATGCTACTGTTGGCACTTGGATGACAGCTTCAGTTGGCAATTGAGTAACAGCCTCTGCTGGTACTTGAGTAACGACCTTAAAATTACTGTAAGAAGTAATTTCTGTACCAATATGCAGTACGACTTTTTCCTGCCCATGCTCCTGCCTGATAGACACCTGTTCAATTCCGGCCGTAACATGCCCCTGCAATTCTATACTCCCGCTTATACCAGCAGGCGGCAGCACCGGTCCCCAATCCCAGCCGAAATGACATTGCACCTTTCTGATATGGGATATTCCTTCAACCCCCATACCGGTATGCATCTTAAGGTTGTCCTCCCTGTTTTTTTCCTCCAGGTAGGGCAAGGGTGATAATAACCGGATTCGAATGTGGTTATCCTTCTCCTGAACCAATCCTTTTACTGAAAAGCGGTAAGTACGGTGGACATTGTCCGTATTTGCCAGTACTTTACCATTTAGCAGAATTTCCGCCAGCGTATCAAGCCCCGTGATTACAATATCAATACTGTCATTGGCTGACATACCGGAATCAAGGTCAAAGCTCCTTGAATACTCATAATCCCTCTCAACGTATTCGAGCATATCCTTCTCATTCTGTCCCCAGAACGGGTCTTTGATTATTTTGTTTTCCATCATGTCAAGAAAATTGCATCCCGGCAGATGCCCTGTCACTTTGAATGTGCCCTTGCTGTCAATAAGTTCCCAAGCTCCTGATAAACTTTGTTTTTGCATCCTGTAAACACCCCTTTTTGAAATTTGTTTTCGGATAATAAGTTTATAAGCATTTCCCCATACCTTCTGCCTGCCAGTCTGTTTCCCCTGCAGCCTTTGTCCTCTATCCTCCTTTAAAATAATGTGTATTATATACTGTAAATTATATCATCTACAGGTTATGCCCACAAGTGCAACTGGTATCTGCCCCACGGCAAACACATGAAACCAAATGATGGATATACACAGATGACCAAGGGGGTTGTTTTGGAGTTTTGTCTCAAGAGGTTCCTTATGACACTTAAGCGGCAGGAAACGTGACTAGGTAAAACAGTGCCACTGTTTGAGCTCGTTAACTGACACAGCCA
>JAEYPZ010000136.1:0-109219 GCA_023410275.1 Bacillota bacterium | reverse complement strand
GTATCACAAGCAAGCTTGTAATATGCAAGGGGATTAGATTGAAAAATGCGTTGCATTTTTAATCTTTCTATTTAAGCAGTATCACAAGCAAGCTTGTAATATGCAAGGGGATTAGATTGAAAAATGCGTTGCATTTTTAATCTTTCTATTTAAGCAGTATCACAAGCAAGCTTGTAATATGCATGGGGATTAGATTGAAAAATGCATTGCATTTTTAATCTTTCAATTTAGGCGGTATCGCAAGCAAGCCTGCGATACGCATGGACATAAAATGGAAATGGAAGTATTTAATAATTATAACAGGCAGATAATTGACTGCCTGCAAGTGTAATGCCAGAGGGAGGGCAAAATGAAAAGAAGAATATTTATTTATGTATTACTTATCTGCTTTAACACATTTTTAATAATAGGCTGTTCCAAAAAAGACAAGGATAATTCCAGTACATTGGCAGACCAGCCTTCTTCCAATTTAAGTGAAAACAATGAAAATACAAATACTGAAAGCGGGCAGCTACAGTGTAAGGAAATGATTGTACAGAGAGAGGCCGATTGTTTTTCTTTTAAGAAGGATGAAATAGCCAGGGAGGGAATACTTCAGGATATTGAAGATTTATTATGGATTGTTCCAAGGGGCGGAGCGGGAATTAATGAAGCAGGTACGGATAAGGACATTTCAAAAGTACCTATAATAAAGGATATTAATAAGGTAATCCATAATAACTATACAACGGATGAAACTAATAATAAGTATACCTGGATCCGCCTCGTATGTGACCCATATTTACCGGAGGAAGGCGAAAATGCGGTAAAGCATAAAGATATTATACTGTATGTTGACCCGGACAATGCCTCCGATGCTGTCTTTGGCATACAAAATCCTGATAAGGAGTCCCAATGGAATGTTACAGTCTTACCTGGGTATGGGGAGTGGTTAAAAAAGGAAATTGACATTTTGTTAAGGATAAAAACAGGGCTTTAAGGGGGGAAATTAATTTATATAAAGCTGAAAAAAGCGCAGATGATGGATTTCTAACGGGTTTGATTTTGAGGTGCAATATCGGAATATTGAGTATAATTCACAACCAAAAATGCATTGATATTCACAATGCGTTTTTTACTTATATAAATGGCTTTCCACTATAATTTCTATGCATATTTATAAAATTCACATGTAAATTCACAATTAAATTCGATTTGTTAATAAATTTATTAACGATGTGAATATTAATGTGATTTTATATGTGATATACCGCTATTGCTCATTATTATCTGATAAAGGAAAGTGTACAGGCAGACCGCATCCATTTCATCTCTGATGACGATTCTACCATTGAAAGCAGTATCTTCAAAGTATTTTCCGACAAATTCAAAGAAGAAAAAGCCTTATATTTTACCTGTCAGTATGAAAAGAACCTTACTTTAGAAGAGGCTGGTAAGAAAACGTTCCAAAGCAGAAACCATTTAAAGGAATGGGCGAAAACTAAGAGTATCAACAAGGCGGGTATAGGGGAAATCGCAAGAGAAAAACTTGAATCAGATTTAAGTGGACATGAATTCTATGAGAGACAGGTTGCTCCAGACGGATTAAGACATTATACCAGAGGTCATAATCCTATCCAACATCCTCTTCCAGATAAAGACGAAGGAATTCGCTGGGTCAACCTCATAAACCATGTTGAATTTATACAGCAGAACAAATGTCGTATTACATCATGGATGTTAACGGAAGAGCTATTAATAATTTTTACCAGGAAGTCAGAAGAAGAATTTCGTTGCTGGAAAGACCACTTGTAACAGCACGAGGAGACGGAAGAAGCTATATCTATGCTAACTACAACCCGAAATATGCTCAACAGATTATGACCATCTTTAGGACCTTCTACAATTTTTGCTGGGTTAAAAAGAAAAACGGAGTTATGATGACCCCAGCACAACGGTTAGGACTTACAAATCGTCAATATACGGAAAAGGATATAATTTATTTTAGATGAAACTTTTATCTATATTAAAAACAAATTAGTAGTGGAAAATTATTACCATTTATTGTATGATTTAAATAATAAGCAATCGTTAGTTAATGTGAAGTGAAGAAAATTTATATTATATACATGATAAGGAGGATTTTTATGAAGGACCCATACGAGATATGCCCCACTTTTGAAACAAAAAGTTTTATTTTAAGACTCGTTTCGGAAGAGGATTCCGAAGGTCTACTTAAATGTTATTCTGATAGCAAGGCACAAAAAATTTTTAACTCTGATAGGTGTACTGGTGATTTCTGTATTTACATAATTGAGGATATGTTGCAATGCATTAAAGCTTGGCTTTATGCATATTCTCAACGAGAATTTATACGTTTTGCAATTATAGATAAATCACTATCTAAAGCTATTGGAACAGTAGAAATGTTTGGTTATGTTGGTAAATATAAAAACAAAACAGGAATACTCCGAGTTGATGTTTCTTCTGAATACGAAAATGTAGATTACTTAAGCGAAATATTTAGTGTTTGTAACGAGAACTTTTTTGATTTGTTTGAGGTTGATATAATCGCAACTAAGGCAATACCTCAAGCTGTTGAAAGACGGAATACATTATTAAAAATTAATTTCTGTGAAGGCAAGGTATATGAAGGAGAACACTATTATTTGCGTTCAAAATAAGCATAATCTACAGTAAACTTAATACACAATAGTAATTAATTGCAAAGTAAAGGCTGTCCGATTGTATGGACAGCCTTATTTCTTTTTTAACAGTAATACTCTTAAAATTGTACTACTTTGGAGCGTGTGAAAACGACTGTGATTTTATATCTTTTTTTAAGATTTGTACCTCAAAATCAAACCCGTTAGATGGATTTCATCTGCGCTTGTTTCTTATATCGTTTAGATTGTTGCATGATTAGCCAAAGTTTTCATCCATGAAACAAGACTAGAATAATATGCGTCATGGTCTGAACCGCCAAAGCCGGCATCGGCAATATTTCTGGCACAGGTATCTGCATCAGGGGTGGCATGGGAAGCTTCACAATACTGTAAATATCCGATTAAGGATGCATATCTTGAATTGTTAATAAAGAAATACGCATAACCGATAGCATGCTTGTACCTTCCTTCAAATTTCGCCCAGCCCTTGAGACCGGAGCCGATATTTCCTACGGGATTCGTTGAGCTGGTATAGACCATATTAGAAAAGTTCTGGTTGGATTTTTGGGTGCTGCCGGTAGCCCAGCCGCTTTCACCGCCCCATTGAGCTAAAATCAGTTTTAAAGGTAACCCGTGGCAGGTAGAACTTGCGTTATTAGCAACACCTTTAAAACAATCTACAAATGCCTGAACCTTATCATCTGCATTTGTATTGCTGTTAATGCCAACGGAATAGTCGGTAGTACCATCTTTGCAGGTTACTTTCGTTGTGGGTATAGCTGTTTTTGCCATTTTATTTTCCTCCTTCAATAATTTTGACTTGCAAGTCTAATTATTAAGGAGAGAAATAAAAGCAATATGTAAACATGGATTAGCTATTTCCGTTCCTTTTCCATGAGCTTTTTTGCACTGCGCCTTGCCCGGGTCAGGTATTCCCGGACGCTATCCGGGGAAATGCCAAGCAGTGCGGCAATTTCCTTATTGCTCATTTCAAGGTTGTATTTAAAGTAAAGCAATTCTTTCTGACTTCGCGGCAAATGAGAAAGGGTGTTACATAATGCAAGCAGTTCTTCCTGCCGTACAAGTTTTTCAACGATATCCGAATCAGTATAGAATAAATTTTCATCCGAATCCATATTTTTGCTGATGTATATATGCTTATTTTCAATATGCTTATGCTTTATGTAATTGAGGGTGACATGTTTAATTGTATAGAAAATATAGGCAGTAATTTTGCCGTCGTTAAGTGTACGAAGTACATTAATTCTTTCAATTAATTTTATAAATACTTCGTCTATTAAATCTTCGATGTCGTTATTGTTATGTATCATGGTATAAATGTTTTTTCTTGCAAAATTGTAATAGCTTTTATATAAATGAAGTATGAAGGTTCTATCATCCTCATTAAGCTGTGCGGCATAAAGGGCTTTCAAAGTATTCCCCCCTTCCTTACAGTAAATAAGATAATTGTAAGGTACTGCAATTACTTATTATCATCTTGTGATTAAAAAACCGGTGTAATGGAAGTTAATTTTAAGTTTATGAATTTGTGATTAGAGCTTATCAAATATCACATCGAAAGCGCAAGCAGGAATTAGTCTTACTGTTTTACGGGTTGCCAAAAGCCGGCTAGTGCAAGCCGGCATTTTAGGGGAGCTATTCATTATTGTCATTTAGTTTTTGGATGGCACTTTTAAGCTTTTTAGGAATCGGTAAACCCAGCTGGCCGGCATTTTCCAAAATGCTGATTCCTTCGTTTGACAAGTAAAACATTATTATCAGAGTTCGAAGGGTAGTTCCTGTTCCAAGAATGTAATGATCAAGGATGTTGCCCATGGATACGATCAGGAAAATCAGAAATTTTTTTACAATACCCTTAAATCCAATATCACTTGATACCTTTTTATCCCGGATTGCCAATAAAATGCCGGTGATATAATCAATAGTGACAAAGGCAATCAGTGCATATATAAGAGAATCAAAACCGCCAAAAATCCAGCCGATAATGCCTCCTGCAAATGCAAGGATGAATTTAACATAGTCCAGTATTTGTTCCATAATTCACCTCCTAAGTTTGCTTGTCCGAAAACACCAGTTTCAGCTTTTTTAGAGCCCGGTTTTTCATCTGGTTGACCGCCTGCCTGGTTATGCTATTGGCATTTGCGGTTTCCGTAACAGTGCAGCCATCATAAAAAATCATTTTAATTATTATAAATTCAGAAGCTGTTAATACGTTTTTTAACAGATCCAGCTCATTGTTTATGTATGTATCGTTTGTAGCATTTAAGGCGTCAATATAATGCAATTCATTTTCTGATAAATCCGAATAAATAATAAATCGATGCAATTGCTTTTGTTTTATCAGCTTTTTAACATAACTGCTATGCATGGAAGCAGCAATATAAGCTGTCATGCCCCCATCATCCTTATTTTTTATCCTGTCAATCCTTACACAGGAAAGTAATTCGATAAAGTCCGCCAGGAGATCATTATAGGCATCTTCATAATAGAGCATATGAGCATATTTTTTCAACAACGGATTAAATTTTTCTATGAGCTCTAAAGTTGAATTACTATCTCCGTTTTGTATTTTAGTTATAACATCAATTATCATATTTATCTCCACCTTTCGACTAATAAAGAGATGGAAACCACAGAAATGTAAACATATGGAAAATAAATTTTGATTTTTGGTTACACTAAATTATTTTTAAGTTAAAACGGGTTAGTAGCATGTTCGTGAGTTATTATGAATTTTTATGGGCTAAAACGAGAAGCGTTTATTAGCCCTTTTATAAACTAAAGACAATTAATTTGGGATAATGCAACAATTATTTACATATATTGCTAAAAAGGATTTAAATTTATTGCAAGGAAAGCATTTATTTTCTGAAAGGTTTCAGAAAGGACCTTTTTATTCAAATAAAAAAAATTATTTTAAAACAATATACTAAAACATTAGGATATGTTTTATGGAGCTTTCAGAATGGAACGCAGCCTGGTTTAAAATAGCTTGATATCTGCCTTCATACATATTAGAATAGAATAATTAGAATATTTTGGACTTACAGGACAGAGCTTACAGCACTTTCGATTAAAATTGAATTGAAAGATACCGCGGAACTTTATAACAGTTAGCGCTGAAAAAAATACAAAAGGGAGATTTTATGAAAAAGATTACACTGTTTGGCTTTATAACTCTGCTGTTATTTTCTTTAACAGCCTGCATCAGCACAGAGGAAAGAGAGAAGGGAAAGGAAGATCTAAAAAAGGGCGAGAAATTAATCAGGGAATATGTGAGAGAGACCTATGGCAGGAAAGCCAAAGCATCTGATTTCAAAACCTGCTATGCTTATGAAAGATATGATTCAACTGTTCCGAATTTTGATAAAGTGGCAAGTGGTTTTGTAAAGGCAACGGTATCCACAGACGATAACGAATTTGATATCATTTATAATGTACATACGGATGAGGTACTGACAAAAGAAAACATCAGTGCTGTTATGGATTCTTTCCTGGAATATGGGAAAGAGAAAGTAAAAGCTGCTGAATTTGTGGACTGTAAAATGGAATTACATTCTAGAAAATATGAGGATACTTATATATCCAGCTTTCTCATGCCGGGCATAAAGACATACAAAGAGCTATTAGAATCAGGGGAATACAGTATCAGACTGACTTACCGGTCCATTGATTCGGATTATGACGGTATAAAAAAGGAAGAGTGGGAAAATGTTATTGCTTCCTTTCAAAATACGGAAAGCCATGTAATGATGCTGTTTGTTAATTTTAAAGAGAAAGAAGGATTTCAGACGGACACAATCTATGATTACTTTGATGAAATTGATTATGATACCAGCATTGACGGCTCTGTATTAGAATATTCCATTTCGGAAAGGGCACTGAAGAATGCAAAAAATATCATATATGCAAATAACAGTGGGGATGTAATGGAGTTGAAGGAAAAGGTGGAGGATGAATAAGCGCGGCTCTTTTTGGGGGGAGTTATATTGCTTTGAAATAATTTTGGTTAAATAAGTAAATATCAGCTTCCTCCCATATATACCTGATTCTGATATCCTAAGTAAGTCTCTGCTTACACCTATGTACCTTTTTATAAGCCAAATATACATTCAAGAAACATGACATTCCGGCACCTAGATTATACTAAAATTAACCCAACAAATGCCCTGCTTCATTATACCTAAGGCAGTTTGCACAAAATAGAGAGCTTCCTGCGCCTATGAAAATGTATTAGAAGTCCTTTTCTCTGAAGCTTTTGTGCTATATCCTCAAACAGATTGTTTGAGCGAAGCGAGTTATCTGTTTGAGGATATGTCCAGCACAAAAGCTTCAGAGAATTAGGACTTCTTATACATTGGAATGAAGCAGGAAGCTCTCTATTTTGTGTAAACTGCCGTCCCCTTGTGAATACCTACCCATTTCTCCTACACCCCCTAGTAAAAAACTGAAATCCCGCAAGTGTCTGATAAATTGAAAAATCCATCAATGTAAGAAACCAGGCTCACTTAATCTCAAAATTCTGCAACACAATAAATGTGAAAATGGATGACATTTTTCACATTTTGTGTTAATCTATAAATAATCAAATTGGAAAAAAATTACATATTCAATTTCTATTTTCCCATATTTATCAGCATTTTATACTGTGAAATATAAAATTCAGCACGCGGCATGATAATTGAAATAACCATATTAAAAGGATGGCTCCTATGATGCATAAAGCAATTGCCAAAATATTGTTATCCTTGAATCTGTTTACGAAACTAATGATTATGCTATTGTTAATATCAATCCTTCCAATATGCCTCATTCAATTTACATCATATAAAATAAGTACGTCCACCATTAAGAAGCAGACCAAGGAATTAATCAGCGCGAACCTCCAGCAATCCAGCAATAGTGTGGCGGGCTTTTTTCATGCCTATGATAATATAATGCTGGATATCTATACGGACAACAGCTACATTGATAACTTAAAGTACATTAATGTTTGGGATACGAAGAACTACTATCCGGCAAAGCATCAGATTGAGAAAAAGCTTGAAAATATTGTTTATGTCTATTCGGAAATTTTGGGAATTGCCATAGTTGGTTTAAATGGTGATGCCACCTTTTATGATACGGTTACACGGTCCGGTGAGGAAAGCTTCTGTTTTGATGTGAATAATATAAGGATAAATGCCATGTTTAAAGATTCCTTAAAAGTAAAGCATGCCATATATTCCAATACAATTCATAAGACGGATAAGAATTACGGGAGTAAAAATTATTTTTACATAGCACACCAGCTGACCGACTTTAATAATTATAAGAACGGTCCCGTTGGAAGTATTATTTTATGTGTTGATGAAAATGCACTTCGCAAGGTATATTCGGCGGGTATGGATTCTCATTCCAATGTAACATTTTTGGTAAACGGAGAGGGGGATATTATCTCCTTTCCCTTAGAAGCCTATGTGGGGTTGAATATATATCAAAAGTACGGTAACGGCAGTATTGAAAATGTTACTAAAAAATTCTTTCGGGATAAGCAGTTTATGGATGCAGAACAGCTGGAAGTACATAGCAGCAGTATAAAGGACGGAGTATTTACCCTTATTAACGTACAGAATCTAACCTATGCATTAAAGGACGTACAGAATATTTCCAAGATTATTATTATTATCGGAATTTTATTTGGCAGCATGTGTGTCCTAATCGCCATGTCTTTTGCAGCCGATACCGATAAATCAGTGAAGAAAATTATATACGGGATGAGAAAGGCGGATCAGGGAGATTATGATGTACAGATATCCCTGGATGGGAAGGATGAATTTGCAAGAATTGCCCGCCATTTTAACGATATGATTGTCCGGATAAAGGAATCCAACCGACAGGAAAAGGAAGCCTTGGTACGGAAGAAGAATGCGGAAATCAGATCCCTGGAAGCACAAATCAATCCCCATTTTTTATATAATACCCTGGATGCGATTAATTGGGTAGCCGTGGAGCATGAGGAGTTCCATATCAGCAAGATGCTCATACATTTAGCCGCTATCTTAAGGTACAGTATTCAAAAAAGCAATGAAATCGTGACCATTCAGGAAGAGCTGGAATATTTAAAAAAGTATATCTATTTGCAGCAGGAGAGGTATTGCTATTCCTTCCAATGTGCCATTCATATGGAGGATGGGCTAAAGAGCAGTAAGATACATAAACTGCTGCTGCAGCCCTTAATTGAAAATACCATTGTGCATGGCTTTCCGGGGGCTGGGGGGCAGGATGAAATTCATATCCTGATTGTAAAAAAGTCTGATAGCTGTATTCAAATCCAGGTCAGGGATAACGGGAAAGGCATGACCCAGGAATTAGTGGAGCTGTTTAATAACTATGATTATAAAAGGGATAATGTGGAAACGAGCATAGGTGTGAGAAATGTCATTACAAGATTAAAGCTGTATTACGGCAGCGGCAGTTATTTTCAGGTAGCTTCCGATGAGCAGGGGACTGTGGTGACTATCAGGATTCCATATGAAATATAAATAAAATAAGCGGGCGAATGTAAGAAAATCATGGTGAACCGGAGGGTATCTATGCGTATTCTTATTGTAGAGGACGAGGCAAAAACAAAGGAAGGCTTAATCAGCATTATCAGCAAATTTACGGAGTATGAGATATGCGGCATTGCTTCCAACGGAGTGGAAGGAATAAGAAAGATGAAAGAGTTGAAATCGGATTTAATCATAACAGACATACAAATGCCGGAAATGGACGGTCTGACCATGCTTCGTCAGGTGGAGCAGGAGGGAATACCCTGCTATGCATTGATTCTGACCGCTTATTCCTCCTTTGAGTATGTCAGAACGGCTCTGCAGCTGGGGGCGGTAGATTATATCTTAAAGCCTGTTGATACTGCGAGCTTTATTGCCTTATTGCGGGAAACGGAGGCCAGGATATTAAAAGAAAAATCAGAGAAGATTGATTTAGCCCATTCAATATGGAGCCTGATGACTTGTAAACCGGAAATGAAAGAGCAATTAACACACCAGCTTTCCATTCAATTACATGTAAATGACAGGATGGAAATTACTTTGTTTTTAGTAAAACCAGACAGTATTGATCAGGAAACGGCGGATGAAATGGTTCAATGTATAAAGGAGAGGCTGAACGAATTATGTATCATGAATTTCCAGGTCATCCATCTGTCCTTTTCCTATGGAATAATGGTACTTATCATTGATACGGAAAATAATAAGCATTTAAACACGATGTTTTCCACCTGTATCCTGCCAAGCTTACATCATATAGGCAGCTGTTATTGCAGCTATGCTTCCATGATGGGGCTGGCCGGGCTGAAGGGGAGCATTACGGAGTTAAATGCCCTTTTATCCTACGCTTTTGTTTATGGCAGTGAAGTGATACTGGATAAGCAAATGGTGGAAAAGCTGAAATTTACTCCCATCAGTTATCCGATGGATTTAGACAACCGTATCCGGAAAGAAATTATGAATGGGGATTATGAAAAAGCCCTAAAGACAAGCAGCAGATTTAAAGAATTGGTCATCGAAAGCAAGGGCAGGCCGGAGTTAATCAGGGAATACACGGCAAGGTTTTCCTCCAGCATTTACAATGGGGCAAAGGAATATGACTCCCGGCCGGAGCCTCTGCTGATTTTCCATTATTTTATCAATAACATCATTGAAAGTAAAACGAAAACAGAATTAATTTCAAACTATGAGAAAATTGTGAATACCATATTGGCAGTAAATCATGAAGAAACGGATATTGATAATCTGACCATATTGAAAGTGATTAATTATATCCGGGACAATTACAGCAAAGACATTACGTTATCAGACGCTGCCAGTCTGGTGGGGGTAACGCCGGAATACTTAAGCAAGCTGTTTTACCAGCAGATTAATGTGAATTTTGTTGTATTTTTAAGAAATTTCAGGATCAGTATTGCCAAGCGCATGATACTTTCCGGTAAATACCGGATACAGGATATTGCGGACCAGGTTGGTTTTAAGGACCCCAAATATTTCAATAAGGTCTTCAAAACGGTCTGCGGCATTTCACCGTCCGAGTATAAGAAGGTGATTTAGATGAAAATGTTTCACGTAAATATATTGCTGTCTTTGGGGGTATTACTTGTCTTATTCCTGTTAATTGGCAATTATTCCGGGAACAGCATAAAGCAGCGCCGGGCAGTGAGCCAAAAGGAGGAAAGGAAAGTATTGCGGATACTATCCCCCTATGAATCTGCCGAAAACAGTAAGCTGCTTCAGGACATAGCAGACCAGTATTCCGGGATTGAAAATAACCCCAAAGTAGAAATTGACTTTATATCCAAAAATGATTTTAAAAAAGAAATCTGCATGAATTTGGACCAGAGCCGGTTAGCGGATTTAATTATATGTGACAATTCCATAATGCCCGCTCTGATTAACCTTAACGTTCTTCGGGATTTAAGCGGCTATATTGATGAAACCTCGAAAGTATCCCATTATACCTTAGGACAGTGGAATAATACCAGAAGCGACGGAAAATATTACGGGATTCCATTTACCTGTGACCCTTATGTGCTGATATGGAATAAGAGCCTATTTGAAAAGAGTGGTGTTCCCGTACCGAAGACCTGGGATGATTTAAAGGCAGCAGCCAGAAGGGTTCAGAAAGTCGGCATCTATGGAATTGGAATCGGGGCAGGACAGTCGGAAGAAATTACAGCCCTCTTCCTGCAGCTGCTTTATTCAACAGGGGGCTCCATCCGGAAAATTAACGGGGAGGGAGGCATGAAGGTATTTGAACTGCTTTATTTCCTAAAAGCCAATAAGCTGCTTCCGGTTCAATGTATTAACTGGAATCAGCTGGATTTGACCAATAAATTTCTGGATGGTGAAATTGCAATGATGATAAATAATTTAAGTGCGTTATCCGTTATAAAAATGAACCCTGCTGATTTTCAGGTAGGAGTGGTGGCAGTTCCCTATGAGAAGAAAGAGAATTATATGTTTCACGGCAAGAACATCGGGATATCCGTTACAGCTGATTATGCAGCTTCTGTTAAGTTTCTGGACTATATAACGGATAAAAGCATGGCAGGCAGGATTGCCGAGGTAACGGAGACCATACCCGTACAAGTGGATGTAGATTATGATTTTAATAATGACGGATATGCAGTCAGCAGGGAATTTATTCAAAAGCAGAAAGAACATGGAATAGCCAAGAGCTCGCTGAATTCCTGGTTTGATATTTCAGCCGCCGTATCGGACGGGATATACCAATTGCTCAGCGAAACGGAGCCTTCTCTCCGCAGCATAGCAGACAGCATGCAGGATAAGGTGAGGATAGGGATTATAGAAAATTAAGGCGGCATTTTCTTAATTTTCAGAAAAACCATGAAATGAGATTAAGAATTTACTCCTTTCTTAAAATTTTGGAATTTTAAGTAAAACCCTTTGGAGTTAAGATGAAAGTGTGAAAGAAAAGCGTTTTCACACTCCATTATTTATGGCAGTACCGTAGACTTGTCTGCGGTATGCAATTGGGAGTAAGTGTAACCAATTACAAGTTCTTTAAAGGGTAGAGGAGGTTTTTAATGAAAAAAGCAATGCACCGCGCAATGGCATGTATCATGGTTTTGATGCTCATGGCTTCCATGCTCGCAGGCTGCGGAAAGACAAAGAACAACAAGGCCGAGGTTGAAACTGCCAAGGTGACAGCAGAAGCCGAAAACAATACCGGGGATGAAAAGGAGCCGGCACCGTCAAAAGAGATGACGGAGGTTGGTACGCCAAGAAATGAAACGCTGATCGTTGAGTGCCAGTCACCGACGGACACACCCGGACAGTTCAATTCCTATATGCAGGGAACTACCATGGGCTTCGGCATTCATCAGCTTATGTCTGCGATGATGTGGGAAATCGATACCGTAAAGGGGGAGCAGTTTGGCGAGGTTGCAGATGGCATGCCGGAGTCCAATGCTGATTTTACAGAGCACATTGTTAAAATCCGCAAGGGAATCAAATGGTCCGACGGCGAGGATTTAACTGCTGACGACGTTGTATTTACCTTTAACATGATTATGTCCAATACCGGAATCAGCCAGAATGCCTATTACAATCAGATTTTCAAATCCGTTGGAAAAGTTGACGATTATACCGTTAAAATTGTGACCAAGGAGTCTTTTCCCAGGTTAGCACAGAGATTCGGTGTAACCATCTGGGGAAATGACTTAAGAATTGTTCCGGAGCACATTTACTCCAAGCAGCAGGATGTTACACAGTTTAAGGATTCCAAGCCTGTGGTTGCCGGTCCTTATACGGTAAAGGCTTATGACGAATTGGGAAAATGGGTTCTGTATGAACGCCGTGAAGACTGGAAGGACAGTACGGTTGGTGTTGTGACAGGAAAAGAGCCCAAGGCGAAATACGTATGGTTCAGAAATCTCGGCGATGATACCAGCCGCCAGATGAGCCTTATTAATAACGAGGTTGACATTCTTTGCGAGGTTACTCCGGAAATGCTGGAGGTAATGACGGCTCAGAATCCGAATATTGCCTGCTGGTACAAGAATTTTCCTTATGCCACCAGTGATGACCCCTGCTCAAAGGGTCTGCTCTTCTCCATGGGTAAGGGCGCTCCTTATGATAACAAGGATTTCCGCTGGGGCATTGCTCTTGCAATGAATTTTGATGAGATATCACAGAATATATTTGACGGTGTAGGGCGTGCATCACCGTTCCCTATCATTACCAATACAAGTGCTGCCCAGGAACTTTATGTCAAGCCAATCCTTTCCTGGCTGGAAGCCTTTCAGCTGGATTTGGGCGACGGTACTTCAGTGAAGCCCTTCGATTCCGGTTATGCTGAGAGAATCGCAGGTATTCTGAGAGAGAAAGGCTATGATATTCCTGCGGATAAGGATACTTTGATTGATATGTTTGGTGTCGGCTGCTGGAAATATGATCCTCAGGCAGCAGAGAAGCTGTTGACGAAGGCCGGCCTTGAGAAAAAATCCGACGGCTGGTATTTTAACGGCAAGCCCTTTACCTTTAACATGACATATCTGGCAGATTCGGAAGCGCAGGCAGGCCGTGGTACCCAGGCAGCTTATGACCAATTGACGAAATTCGGCTTCAAAATCAACCTTGTCAGTGAATCCAGTGCGACCTGGGATACCAATGGTGCTACAGGACAGTTTGATATCGCAGGATATTGGCCTACCGGTTTCATAACCAAGGACATCTATTCCCAGATCAACGGCTGGGATGCCGACCTTATCGTTCCCATCGGAGAGAGGGGCTCAGGCCAGTCAGGTCGTTGGAAGAATGCCAAAGCGACCGAAATCATACACGAACTGGCGAAGCTTTCACCGGATGATCCCAAGGCATATGAGATGGGTATTGAATTTTTTAAGAATGCCATTGAAGAGCTTCCTTTTATTGGTTTTCACTCAGGCGTTAAGTTCGTGCCTACCAACAGCACTTACTGGAACAACTACCCCTGTGCCGACAATCCATATAATGGACCATGGTGGTGGTGGAGCTGCTTTAAATATATAACGACAGAGATTTCGCCGGTTCAGTAAAATCAAAGCCTCACAGTATCAAAACATTAGAAGCATGGGTAAGTGATATCGATATTCTTTTGCTGCCCGGTGGTTCCTGCCGGGCAGCAATGGAATTATGAAAAGCTGCCGTGAATTTAGAAAAAGGAGTGAAGCTGTTGAAATTCCGTAAATATTTCGGTCTAAGGTTTTTAACATATTTATTGACTATCTGGATTGGTATCACATTTATATTTTTTATACCCCGTATGTTTCCTTCTGATCCTGTTGAAAACATGATTGGACAGATGCAGTCCCGTTCCGGGCAGATGGATCCTGTACAGATGGAGGCACTCCGCTCACAGCTCAGGGTACAGTTCGGTCTGGAAGGTTCCTTGCTGGAACAATACGGCACCTTCCTTTGGAAGGGATTGCTGCATTTTAATTTCGGTCCCTCCCTGATGAGTTACCCCACCCCCGTAGGCGAAATAATCGGCATGTATCTGCCTTATACGCTTTTTCTTTCCCTGACGACTACCGTCATAGCCTGGATTATAGGCAATATCATAGGACTTCTTGCCGGCTTTCGTAAAAATAAGCTTTCCTCCAAAATTCTGGAGGGGGTAGCCATATGTATTTATCCGGTGCCCTATTTTATCATAGCACTGGTGTTACAGATTGTATTTGCATTTGTTTTGGGATGGTTTCCGATTCAGACGACCATAAACACCCAGGGGAATACCGCCGCCTGGTTCCTTTCACTTTTAAAGGCCTCGATTCTGCCGGCTTTATCCATGCTGCTGGTTGGAACAGGCTGGTGGATCATATCCATGAAATCCCTTGCAGGCACTACATCGGAGGAAGATTTTGTCCTCTTTGCCCGTTACAGGGGAATTTCAGAGAGCAGAATCGGAAAAAGCTATGTATTCCGGAACTCCATTCTGACCCAGGTCACCGCTTTGGCAATGAGTCTTGGCGGCGTCTTCGGCGGCTCTATCATGACTGAAATTGTATTTGGCTATCCGGGAGTCGGTACACTGGTACAAAAGGCTATACTGATGTCAGACTACAACATGATACTCGGATGTATCACGATTTCTATCGTGGCAATATCCACTGCAACCTTAATCGTGGATTTGATTTACCCGTTTATAGACCCGCGTATTCGATACAATTGAGAGGGAGAGGTGGAAAGCGTGAAGAAATTCTGGAGAAATACAAATTTAAGTCTGAAGGCAGGATTATTACTGACTGCTATATTTATAATAATTGGTTTTGTCGTATATTTTCTGCCCCATACAAATCCCTTTACCTTCAATTCCTATCCGGGAAAGCTGAAACCCTCGTCAGAACACCTGCTGGGTACTACGAGTATGGGGCAGGATGTACTGTGGCTGCTGATTGAGGCTATCCATAATTCCCTTATGATCGGCCTTATCGTGGCTACAATAGGTACTGTCGCAGGTGTATTCATAGGGCTTCTGGCTGGTTTTTCAGGCGGCTTCCTTGACAGGGTACTGACGGTTATAACAGATACTTTTATTGTAATACCCTCCCTTCCCATTCTTATATTAATGACCTCCTTTATGAAGGGAACCTCTACGGTTTTCATCATGGCACTGGTGCTTGCGATGTTTGCCTGGGCCTGGCCCAGCCGCCAGATTCGATCCCTGGCTCTTTCCATGCGGGAGAGGGATTTTATCCATACGGCTTGGTTCTCCGGGGAAGGTACCATTCAGGTCGTTGTAACGGAGATACTTCCCTATGCTTTTACCTGGTCCCTTTCAAACTTCATGAATGCCACTCTCGCTGCAATCGCTTCCGAATCGAGCCTAGCTGTTCTGGGCCTGTCTCCGGGGAATCTTATCTCTCTGGGGAATATGATACAGTGGGCAAGGGACCGTAATGCAATCTTTACGAAGCAGTGGTTCTGGATTGGTTCTCCGATTATAACAACGGCGGTTATGTTTATTGGGCTGTTCCTTCTGATAACAGGCTATAATGATTATCTATCCAGGAAGAGAGGAAGGTAGGAGATGATAAAAATTGACCATTTATCCACCTCGTATTCAACCATAAGCGGACCTGTTCATGTTATAAACGATGTGGATTTTGAAATATATGATAATGAGATCTTTGGAATAGCCGGAGAATCCGGATGCGGCAAGACAACACTTTTAAAGGCATTATATGATATCATTGAGTTTCCCATGGTTGTGGATTCGGGAAAACTGATACTTTCCGGGGAAAAATATGGGAAAGCTTTTTTCTATGAAACAGGCCGGATCAGAAAGACCTGGTGGAATAATATATCTTATGTCCCTCAGGCAGCACAGAGTGTACTGAACCCAATAGTTCCCCTGAAGAACCAGTTCCTGGATTCCATACCGAAAGAAGATAAAAAGAATAAAACAAAGGAGCAGACCTTAAAAAGGGTTGCGGACTATCTGGAAGCACTCAGCCTCTCTCCTGATCTGCTGAATGCCTATCCCTTCCAGCTGTCCGGCGGAATGAGGCAGCGTGTTATTATAGCCCTTGCTACCTTTATGTCACCCAATGTAGTTCTGGCAGATGAACCGACTACGGCCCTTGATGTGGTAGTCCAGCGCGGAATACTTATGATGCTCATGAACCTTCAAAAGCAGTTGAAGAATACCATGGTCATAGTGAGCCATGATATGGGCGTACATTATCAGGTAGCGGACCGCATGGGGATTATGTATTCGGGAAGCCTGGTTGAGCTGGGGAAAACAGAGGACATCTTCGAAAAGCCCATACATCCCTATACGAAAATGCTGGTAGGTGCCCTTCCGCGGGTAGGTGACAAGAGTCCGAAAACCGGAATACCGGGAAGGCCGCCCGTCCTTACTAACCCGCCGGCAGGGTGCCGGTTTGCTCCCAGGTGCCAAAGAGCGTCGGAGGAATGCAGAAAATCGGTGCCAAAGCTCCAGGAAGTGGAGCCGGGGCGTTTTGCAGCCTGCCATTTAATAAATAAGAATGGCTGTTAGTGTGAATTATTGAAAAGCATAATTCACAACAAGTTTGTGCCTGCGAAATCCTCGGCCCAAACTTGCTGCATGCAGGGAAAGCATAATTATTTGTGTGGAAATTAAGAGGCAGTTTCGAAAGTTGGCTTGTGAAATGAATGGAGGAATAAGATGTCCGAAAAATTACTGGAAATCAAAAATGTCAGCAAATCCTTCCATATTGGTGGAATGCTCAGCAAAAAGAGGCTTGTGGCTGTGGATGATGTCAATATTGATATCGATGATGTCAGGCCGGTTATTCTTTCTATTGTAGGTGAGTCCGGCTGCGGCAAGTCTACTCTGTGCAAGATGATACTGCGCCTGCATGACCTGGATCAGGGGGATATCCTTCTTTCCGGCAGGTCTTATAAAGACCGTAAAGGCTACGATGCTTTTCAATTCAGGCTGGATGTGCAGCCCATTTTTCAGAATCCTTATGAATCATTTTCCATGCGCAAAACGGTGGATACCTACCTGTTTAATACCGCTCTCCGGTTAAAAATTGCTAAAAACTACAAAGAAGCCGGGATGCTGATTGACGATACACTAAAAAGCGTTGGCCTGTCGCTGGAGGTAGTGAAGGGCAAATACCCTACTCAGTTTTCAGGCGGTGAGCTGCAAAGAGTGTCCATAGCCAGAGCACTGATTACCAGGCCGAAGCTGATCATAGCGGATGAGCCGGTTGCAGCTATCGATGCGTCTATGAAAATGAATATTGTAAATTTGTTTAAAGAGTTAAAGGATAAATATAAGGTATCCTTTATCTATGTTACACATGATCTTTCCACGGCTTATTACGTATCGGATTATATTGCAACCTTATACCGGGGCTGTCTGATAGAATATGGGCCGGCAAAGGAAATCATGGATAATCCGGCACATCCCTATACGGAGCTCTTGATGAATGCCGTCCCAAGGGTGGGAGAAAAGTGGGATCAGGAACTGGTTATGCCGGACACGGAGGATAAAGAGTATGCCATTACCTATTGCAAATTTGCTCCCCGTTGTCCCTATGCTGCGGAGGAATGCAGGAAATCAAAGCCGGATATGAAGACCTTTGACGACGGGCGGAAGGTGTTGTGCTTCTATCCGTTAAACTCCAAAGCTTAGGCGGAAAAGAGGAGAGGTTTACAATGAAAAAGTCATTGGGTATACTGATGGTAGCTGTAATAATTTTATCACTGGCCGCATGCACGAAATCAAAAAATGCGGCTGGCACAGATACAGAAACGAATGGCTTAATAAGAAAAGAAACCAGGACGGAAAAAATGGCCGCTGCCGGCGATACAGCCTCTTCTGAAAAAAGCGTTATAACCGTCACCTTCCGGGATGACGGACAGGGTGAAAACAGTACATTGTGGAAATGGCTGCAGACAGCTTATGACAGCTTTGATAAAAAGGACAGCTGTGAGCTGAATATTTCACCCATTACTGCCTGCGAAGGTGATTACTTTGCGAAAATTGCCCTTATGCTGCAGTCTGAAAAAACAGCACCTGATTTAGTAGCGGAGGACACCTTTCAGCTTACGGCGGATGTGGAGGCCGGGTATCTTACTGCTCTGGATGATTACCTGGCAGGCTACTCCGACTGGACGAACGGTTCCTATTATGATTCCTTAAAGAAAGGTGTTACCGGAGCAGACAATAAGGTGTATGGCGTGCCATACAATACGGACACCCGGGGCTTATGGTATAACAAGAAAATCTTTCAAAAGGCAGGCTTGCCGGAGGTTTGGGAGCCGAAGACCTGGGACGACATCTTTTCGGCCTGCAGGACCATTAAGAAGGAAGTTCCGGATGTGATACCATTCTGGTGTAATTCCGGAGTTGCAACCGGAGAGGCAACCTCCATGCAGACTTATGAAATGCTTCTTTACGGAACAGGTGAAGGCTTGCAGGATGAAACTACCGGCAAATGGATTATATCCAGTCAGGGAATATTAGATTCTTTAACTTTTTTGGAGGATATGTATAAGAATGATTTCGGACCGCCCCTGTCAAAGGTATTGAACGGCCAGGCAAGTAATATTTCAGCCAGGGAATATTTACCACAGGGCAAGCTTGTCATATCCCTTGACGGCAGCTGGATTACCGGTAATTATATGCAAACAGGCGCATCTCCCTGGCCGGAATATGGAAGTGTTTTAGGCTTTGCCCCCATGCCGACCAGAAATGGTGGCGGAACCGGAATCATAACCATGTCCGGCGGCTGGGCGTGGTCGATTCCTTCCAAATCTGATAACAAGGACATTACGATGGAATTTATCAAGCACCTGATGGAGCCTTCCCTTTACGTGGATGCTATTGTTGCAATGGGCAGCATTGGAACCAGGGCAGATATCGTTAATAATAAGAAATATTTTACCCTGCCCTTCATGCATACGGCTACCCAATATTTAAAAGCTGCCTCCTTCAGGCCGAAGGACAGTAAATATGCGGCAGTCTCAGCCCACATCCAGACCATGGTGGAATCCGTTGTATCCGGAACAAGTCCGGCGGATGCCATGGCAACTTACGGCGTGGACGTAGCACGTACCGTTGGCGAAGATAAGGTGATTAGGAAATAAAATATTCGGGCAGGGCATGGTTAGCAGCTATTTATCAGGCTGGAAAGCAATGTGAAAAACAATTATAATTGACATTTATGTAATTATTGGCTAGCATACTACTTGCTGATAAAACAATGAAAGGAGACTATTATGAAAAATAAGATTTATAATACGGAAAGACTGACTTTAAAGGTGCTGGACAAATCTTCCGCGGAAATAGTTTTAGATTATTATTTAAGGAACAAAGACTTTTTAGGTGAATGGGAACCTTTACGGAGTGAGGAATTTTATACAAAGGCGTACCAGAAAGAGCTGATTGAAAATGACCTGTCCCAGATAGAAAATAAGAATTTATTAAGACTGTGGATTTTTAAAAAGAATGAAGAAAACCGAATTATTGGCTCAATTGGTTTCAGCAACATTGTGTGGGGGATATTTCTATCATGCTTCCTGGGCTACAAACTGGACAAAGACGAAATCAATCAAGGCTATATGACGGAGGCAATTAAAAAGGGAATTGATATTGTATTCAATGAATACGGATTACATAGGATTGAAGCCAATATAATGCCTAGAAATAAACAATCTTTGAGAGTAACCGAAAAACTGGGGTTTTATCATGAGGGTATTGCACAGGAGTACTTAAAGATCAATGGGATATGGGAAGACCATATCCATATGGTTCTGTTGAATGATAAAGCTTAAGGGAAGAGAAATTTTTTGAAATAATCACAAACTGTCTCATTGCATAATATAGGTAGTTGATTTATTCTTTACACAAAGGAGGTGTATTGCTATGGCAAATGAACAGGAAAAAGACTTCAATGCAATGCTGCATAATAATAAGGATATGCCCAAAGTACAAATGCTTGATGATGAAAAAAGTATTGAAAAGTATGGCGGAGAGCGTATGTTTTTTGCTCCGCCTATTGAATATGACAGGGTGATGAAGGCGGTACCATTGGGCAAGGTTATCACAGTAGGGCAAATCAGGGATTATTTTGCTAAGAAAAATAACGCGGATTTTACGGACCCTATTACCGCAGGAATTTTTGTTTCTATTGCTGCATGGGCAAGTGAACAAAGGGACAGTGATAAAACACCGTACTGGAGAACGCTTAAAGCAGAGGGAGAGTTGAATCCAAAATATCCGGGTGGTATTGAGGTGCAGAAAGAAAAATTGGAGGCAGAAGGCCACATAATTGTCCGGCGCGGAAGAAGCAACATCAGATATTATGTGCAGAATTATCAGGATAACTTATTTCAGCTGTAGCAGTTTTACAAGTACCGTTTCTGGCAGTAACCATTTTAGCAAATCAAACACTTATTTATAAAATTAGACTTATTTTTATTTATTAAATAGGACTTAACAGGAGGAGAATTATGAGCTGCTTTTTTATGGCCCAGATAAAGATACACGATGAAGAGGAATATCAAAAATATCTTAATGAGGTCGATGATGTATTTTCAAAATTTAATGGAACATATTTAGCCACAGATACTAATCCTGCCGTACTTGAAGGAACATGGGAATACAGCAGAGTAATACTGATACAATTCCAAAAGGAAAGCGACCTCAGGCGCTGGTATGAGTCTCCGGAATATCAATCAATATTGAAATACCGCTTAAAAGCGGCAAACTGTGATAGTATTTTAATAAAAGGAAACGATGAGTGTACCTAAATATAGAAAATTCTATTGTAATATTGTCTTTCATATTTTTGCCTTCTCTAATTGCTTGACAAATATCAAATAAAACTATATACTTGATATATGTCAAACATATTTGGGCGTTAACAAGCGTCAAGTGAAGGATTAGGTATAAAATCCAGGAATAGAACTTATGATTTTATTTCTATTATATTCAAAGGAGGTTTTATATGAAAGCACAATCAATTGCAGTAATAACCGGTGCTACCAGCGGCCTTGGCCAGCTGGCAGCAATTGAATTAGCCAAGGGCGGGGCACAGCTGGTATTAACGGCCAGAAATAAGAGCCGTGCAGAGTCAGCAGGAAATAGGATAAAGAATCTTGTACCAAATGCAAAAGCAGACTTTTTTTATGGAGACCTGTCACTTATGGAGGACGTAAAAAGAATCGGCAATGAAATAAAGGCTGCCTATCCAAGAATTGATATATTAGTGAACAATGCAGGACTGCATGGTTTTGAACAGCGAATAACCAAAGAGGGATTTCCTGAAATGATAGCAGTAAACTATCTTGCACCATGGTTATTGACACAGACACTGATAGATTCATTAACTGCTTCCCGAAATGCTAGAATAGTGAATGTTGCTTCTGAAGCATCACGCGGCCATGGTGAGCTCAAATTGCCGGAGGATTTAACGGATACTTCTGAATTTACCGCCAGAGGGTCCTCTGAGATTTACGGGAAGACGAAGCTTCCGATATTATGTATACGGCGGAAATGGGACGCCGGCTGACTGGAACAGGAGTTACTGTAAATGCGCTTAACCCTGGGTTTAATGTTACAGGACTTGGACGTGAATTAGGGTTTTCTTCCGTACTTGCAAGGATATTGAAAGTCCTGCATATAGGAAATCCACGGAAAGGTGCCGATATTATTATTCGTTTAGCAGCAGACGCTCAGTATGAGGGAGTGACCGGTGGATATTTTAACGTTGGTACAGGGAAGTCCATTGTGCCGGTATATCCCGGCGGGGACATCAGGCTGCAGCAGCAGTTATGGTCAGATACAAAAAATTTACTGACAGAAAGAGGTTTCCTTCAGTAAAGCATTCATCTTTCTTACAAAATAAGATATTCAGAAACAGAAATAATAGAACAACCGGAAACCGCTGTCCTTTCACTTAATGGCAGCAGTTTCCGGTTGTTTGTATATCCATCATAATAACTGTGACTTATTTTTATACCCTTGCTCCCATTGCATACCGCAGACAGGTCTGCGGTACTGCCAGTTTCAGGTAAATTGCCTCAGCAAGCGGATAAAATGGTTGGATTCCCTCAGAACATGGTCTGCCAGCAAAGGCAAAATAATACTGCGTATTTTGCATTCTGAAATTCCTTTTGTGCCTGCTTCCTTGAAGTCTCGATACTTAAGAGTCTCCTGTAAGGTTGCACCTGTAATGCCTTCAATTGTCCTGTCAGTGGCCGATTTTGCTTCCTGCAATAGGGCGGCGTATTCCTGGGCAAAATTATTTGAGGTACTGATGAGTTGATTTTCACTTGGGTCCAGCAAGCCTCTGATGAACAGTGCGTGTTCCATCATAATTTGATCCCAGAAAAGCTCGGTTTCTTTTATGCTGCTATCAGGATTCTGTCCGCTTTCCAATGCTGCAAGATGACTTCTATACATTTTAGCTTCCCGTAGTATGTGCTCGATGAGCAGCGGATAATTTACGGTGAACATATTACAGGACAGGACGTTATTAAGTATGTTTGATTTGAAATCGATGAGACCGTCCAGTAACGGTATCGTCAGGGTGTTCAGCTGTTTTACCTGCTGTATCAGCTCCGGTGTGATACGGGGGTTGGGAGAGCCATAGAGGTCTGCTTCCAATTTGGTTATATTCTGATTGATTGCAATACCGGTAAAGTTTTGTGTTTTTTGTTCGCTTCCCAGAGTGTAATCCGTGACAATTTCGCCGGAGGATGCAACAGTAGGAGTTATAATTCCATTCCCTAAGTTTACGGCATTCAGCAAAACAATCTCAAATTGTTCTTTGTATTGGTCCGCAGCTTTAGAATAATCGGGATTTGCCGGAGTGAAGCCGGCTTCCAGGAAAATCGAATGTTCTTTCATAATGCGGCCGAAAAACATATGTAATTCCAGCGACAAAATGACATATTGTTGTTGAGTGAGCATATTGAGCTACCTGGCAGTTTTCTATTATGATATGACGGAAGGGAGGATTTTGCTACCATATCAGGCAAATAATCCAGAAAGTGTGCAATTAAGTTTCTTATGTGTTGCCATATCCTGGAGGTATTCCCTGGAAATGCAGGCTGTAATACCGCACCAAATGAGCTGCATATCAACCTGTGTATGGCATATAGGCTTTAACCGGCCTGCCAGTGAAAGAATTTACTTAAAACAGTCCCACCGGCAAAAAAGGTGGGGCTGTTTTTTTAGCCGGATAAGTGTTTTATAAATAAACAATTTTATAACATAACCGGGTTTTAGCAGCGCTCTAATGTAAAAATAGGATTAAATATAACGATTTCGAAAATTATCGAAAATAAAATGTAAAATATTAACACATTTTATTGACTGGGCATATTTGCGGAAGTATAATTATGTCACAACATGGGAAAAGAAGTAAATAAAGTGACATATGGTATAAAAAATAGCATATTAATTAAACTGTGCCGTATAATTTTACGGCCGAAATGGAGGAGCTTTATGAATGAAGAATTAGAAGAATTACAATCAGGACAGGAGTCTGCTAAAGAGCAAAGGTTCTCATCCGCAGGCTTTCAGTTTATTCATGAGTATTTTGCGGAGGTTGCGAAGGATAATCCGCATTTGCACTGTATTGAATATGAGGACAGAATTTTTACCTATGAGGAAATAAACAGGAGGGCCAACAAGCTTGCCAGATATATCAAAAACATCGGAGCCGGTCCGGAACAGATAATTGGACTTTATCTGGAACGAACCCCGGAAATGATTATTTCAATTTTGGCCGTATTTAAGGCAGGTGCTGCATATGCCCCGATTTCTACTGCCTATCCGAAAGACAGGCTCGAATATCTCATCAATGATGCCGGACTGGAAGTTATACTTACGTCATCTAATCTGGAACGTGGTTTGTCGAATCTAAATACCAAAGCACCGGTAACCTTTGTATATCTGGATAAGGAAAAAGAAGATATTGACAGGGAATCCGAGGAGGAGGTTCCCTGTCTGAATGAAAGAAATAACCTGGCCTATGTCATATTTACATCTGGGTCAACAGGACGGCCTAAAGGTGTCATGATTGAACACCGGGGAATTCCCAATATGATACTTGAGCAGATAAATGCTTTTAACATAAATAAGAATGACAGAGTTTTGCAGTATGCATCCATTGCCTTTGATGCTTCGGTTTCGGAAATTTTTACAGCACTGCTCGCAGGTGCGGTCCTGGTGCTCCTGCCCAATAAAGGGCTTTACCTGGGCGAAGACCTTTACCAGGTTTTACGGAAAAAGAAAATAACGGTGGTCACACTTACTCCATCGGTTCTGAACACCTTACCGCCAAAGGAATTACCTGCCCTGAAAACGCTGGTTTCTGCCGGAGAAGCATGTACGAAAAAGCTGATTGATTATTGGTCATCAAAGTTGAATTTCATAAATGCATATGGGCCAACGGAATGTACCGTATGTGCATCCATGAATATTTGCAGTTCGGCTGATGAGGGGGTTTCTTTGGGAAAGCCGATAGCCAATACGGCTTTTTATCTTTTGGATAAACAGCTTTGTCCGGTGCCTGCTGGTGAAACCGGTGAACTCTGCATTGCGGGCATTGGCCTTGCACGGGGTTATCTGAACCTGACCTCTTTAACGGAGGAAAGTTTTTGCAGGAATCCTTTTATGGATGGTATCAGTGAGCAGCTATACAGAACTGGTGACATTTGCCGCAGGGTTTCAAAGGATTCCTTTGAGTGGGTAGGAAGAGAAGACAACCAGGTTAAGATAGCCGGACTGAGAATTGATTTGGATGAGCTCATCCAGGTCTTAAGAGAATACCCCGGAATTCTGGATGCCGTTATAACAATTGTTGATGACAGCTTTAAAAACAAACAGGTCTACGCTTACATAATTACAGATTCTTCCCAAAAGCTGAGCATTAAGGAGATAAAAGCTTATGTAAGAGCTAAGCTTCCGGCTTATATGGTTCCTTCCAGATTTATGTTCATCAGTGAAATTCCGGTTCTTGAAAGCGGTAAACTGGATAAAAACAGCCTTCCGTCAATGGAGGATGTCAGACCGGATATTGATGCTGCTTATGCTGAGCCTAGAAACCGGATGGAGGAAACCATTGCCCAAATATGGTGCGAGATATTAAAAATAGACAGAGTGGGTATTTACGATAATTTCTTTGATTTGGGAGGGCAGTCCCTGATGGCTACTCAAATCGTATCCCGAATACGCTCAACCCTGGGAATGGAAATCCCCCTTCATGTTCTCTTTGAAGCAGCATCTACGGTGGAACAGACAGCCGCAGCAATCGAAAGGTATCAGCTGGAACAATACGAGCCGAAGGAACTGGAACAACTTCTGTCAGAGCTTGAAGGATTATCGGAGGAAGAACTGGCGGCAATCCTAAAGGAAATGGAATAGGGATAGAGGAATTTGAAGGATTATGCCGCTAAAAGCGGGGAAGGGAGCTTATAATGAGAATTTTACTGGTTCAGCTGCTGGAATATCTTTATCCCTGGGGAGGGGCCCATAAAGCAAACCGCATACTGATGGAGGGACTTACAGAAAGGGGACACGAATGCATGGTGGTAACTCCGGAAGTATATATCGGAGGCTTTGAAGAATACTTTAACGAAAAAAAGAATAGCAACGAATTTGAGATATCTGTAGAGAGTGAGAATGTTACCATAATCCGTAAAAAAGGAGTCACTGTTTACCGGGTGGAGGGAGAGTATAAAATCTTTTCCTTTATTCGAAAGATGGTTGAGGATTTTAAACCGGACATTACGCTGATATCGGAGGATAAATCCCACCTGCTTATGGAAGCTGTGCTGGAAACAAAAACAAGAACAATCTGCCTGGCACACAGTCAGACAGTGCTTCCCTTTGGTCCTGAGTGTTTTGAGGAGAAGCAGGACAAAACTGCCCTTTATTCAAAGCTGCATGGAATTATCAGTGTCAGTGATTATCTGCAAAGCTATTTCAAGAAATGGGCGGGACTGGAATCGAAAAGAATTTACTTTCCTTCCTATGGCAAAGGACCCTTTCCTTTCCTCGGAAATTTTGACAATCCCTATATTACGGTAATTAACCCATCGGGAATCAAGGGGTTCCCAATCATTGCCGGACTTGCCAGAAGCTTTCCCAAGGTACAATTTGCAGCCGTTATAACCTGGTCTACCACAAAGGCTGAACTGGAAGAATTAAAGGCTATAGAAAATGTAATTATTAAAAAGCCGGAAGAGAATGTGGATGTTATTTACCGGCAGACAAAGGTATTCTTAATGCCCTCCCTTTGGGGTGAAGCATTCGGGCAGGTGGTCGTGGAAGCCATGCTTCGAGGTATTCCGGTAATAGCAAGTAATGTCGGCGGACTTCCTGAAGCAAAGCAGGGCCTTAATTATATCCTGCCGGTCAATCCAATCAAAAAGTATATCAGTGAGAAAGAATTATTAATGAGCGTCCACAGGCCGGTTCTGCCAGAGCAGAATCTGAAACCCTGGATTGAAACCCTGGACCGGTTAATAAATGACAGAAGGCTTTATGAAGAGCTATCCGGACAGTCCTATGAGAAGGCGGCCCAATTTCATTCAAAATTAGGCTTTGAAGAGTTTGAGCAGTATTTCAGGGAAGTAATGGATACTTATCCTGACGAGTTACTTGGGAAGAAAAATAGAAACCATTCTGCCGGCAGTGCTCTGGAGCGAATTAATCTGCTTTCTCCGGATAAGCGGGAGCAGCTGTATGAAAGGTTAAGGAAGACAGGAGGCAAAGTGTGAAAGGAAAGCAAAAATGAAATTATTACTGATTCAATCCATGGGTTATCTGTATCCCTGGGCAGGAGCCAATAAAGCCAATAAAATCCTCATGGAATGGATGGCAGAAAGAGGCCACCAATGCAGGGTGATCAATCCCCTGCTGAGTCCTCCGGGATTTAATGAAAATGAATATATCAGAGAAAAAAGTGCGGAAAATGAACTGGAGCTTTTAGAAAGCACCGACAGTATGACACACATACGGATCAATGGAGTGGAGGCCTATACGGTTACCAGTGAATTTAATATTATTTCCTTTATTAGAAAGACAATAGAAGAATTTCAGCCGGATATCACTCTTGTTTCTGACACCCAGCCCTATATCCTGCTGGAAACGGTTACGGAATTAAAAACGAAGGCCGTTTTTCTTGCACACAGTCAATCTACTCTTCCCTTTGGGCCCGATAGCTTTGAGGAAGACAGGGATAAGCTGAGGCTGTTTAAAAAATTACAGGGTATTATTTCCGTCAGCAAATTCCTGGATAATTATTTTAGGAAATGGGCAGGTGTGGAATCCAAAGTAATTTATTTTCCCTCCTATGGGAAGGGACCCTTTCCATACCTTGGAAATTTTCATAATTCCTTTGTTACGGTGATTAATCCGTCGGCATTAAAAGGCTTTTGTATCTTTCGTGAGCTTGCAAGACGTATGCAAAATGTGCAATTTGCTGCAGTGCCGACCTGGGCAACCGCCGAAGAAGAGCTTGAAGAAATGAAAGCAGCACCGAATATAACCCTGCTGAAACCATCGGAGGATATTAACGATATTTACAGAAAGACAAAGATTTTTCTTATGCCGTCTCTTTGGGGAGAATCCTTTGGACAAGTTGTTATCGAGGCAATGCTCAGAGGAATACCGGTCATTGCCAGTAATGTTGGAGGACTGCCGGAAGCCAAGCTTGGACTCGATTATATATTACCGGTGGAGCCTATCAGGCAATACAGCACGGATAATTCCCTCATGGGTTCCGTAGCTCAGCCGGTTGTTCCCGAACAGGATTTAGAACCCTGGATTCAGGCACTGGAAAAGCTTATAAATAACAGGGAACATTACGATTTCTTATCCGGGGCTTCTTACAAAAAGGCTCAGGCATTCCAGGCTTCACTTGGGTTTGAATTGTTTGAGGATTATTTTCAGGAAATCTGCGAAAATACGGATACTTACGGAGAAAGTAATTCGAAGCCTGAAAGAAACAGTATTTTGGGGCGGGTCGATACACTTAGTCCTGCAAAGCGGGATCAGCTGGTAAGCCTGTTACAAGAAAGAAGGAGATAACATGAACGGTATTTATGAACGTGTGAACCTTCTCCCACCGGAGAAAAAGAAAATCCTGCTGGAAAAAATATATTTAAGCAACAGCTTAATGCAGGCAGATAATGGAATTACACCGGTTTCAAGAGACAGCTCCCAAAGGGAATTTCCCCTTTCCTTTTCTCAGCAGCGTCTGTGGTTCTTATATCAATGGGAACCGGATAGCCCGTCTTATAACATCCCCTGTCTGTTCAGCCTTAATTTTAAAGCGGAGGCAGGCTTATTGGAACAGGCAATTAATAAGCTGGTTGAGCGTCATGAAATACTCCGGACCACCTATAAAATGGAGAAAGAAGAGGCTGTTCAGGTCATTCATCCCTATGAACCTATCCGGCTTCAAATCTGTGACCTGCAAAACAAATCACTCAGTGAAAAAGAGCTTCGTGATACGTTCATGAAAGAAAAAGCATTGATTCCTTTTAATCTGGAAAAGGAATTCCCAATCAGAGCATATTTCTTTATTCTTGGTGAAGATAAAAATTATGTGCTGTTAAATATCCATCATATTTCCTGTGACGGATGGTCCCTGGACATTATAATTAATGAATTGAGAAGTAACTATGGAGCTCTGGCAGAAAAGCGGCAATGTAAATTAAAGCCTTTGGCACTTCAGTATGCGGACTTTGCCTGCTGGCAAAGAAAGAACGAAAAATCCGATAATTTCAGAAAGCATGAACTCTATTGGAAAAGCGTTTTTGAGGGCGATATTCCGGTGCTGGAGCTTCCCACGGACAAACCCCGTCCGCCGGTCAGGAGCTTTCTGGGAGCAACGGTCGTAAAAGCGCTGCCCGCTAATATATATAAGGAGTTAAATAAAATATGTGTGGAAGAGGATGCCACTCTTTATATGGTTACCCTGGCTGCCTATTCTGTTTTGCTTTACAGGTATACGGGACAAACGGATATTGTTGTGGGCTCCCCCATAGCAAATAGAAACAGAACAGAGCTGGAAAATATGATTGGCTTCTTTGTAAATACGATTCCCCTTCGTATGAAATTAAAAGAGCAGGCAACCTTCAGGGAAACCCTCCGGCAAGTGAAAAAAATGACTCTGGAAGCCTATGAACATCAGGACCTTCCGCTGGAAAGAATCATCGACCTGCTGACGATTGAAAGGGACATGAGCCATAATCCGCTTTTTCAGGTTATGTTTGTTATGCAGAATGCCTTTCTTACCACCTTTGATACGGTAAAATGGAATATGAACTTTGAGGGCTCTATTAATACGGACAGCTCAAAATTTGACCTTACATTATCAGCATCTAAGGATTATCTGCAAGCCGAATACAGCACGGATATGTTTGAAAAGCAAACGGTCGTGAAATTTCTGGACCACTATCTCAACCTGCTGGAAAGCATTATCAAGTATCCTGAACAGATAATATCCGGAATCGATATATTATCCGACGCTGAAAAGCAGCAGCTCATCGGCTGGAACCGGACAGCTTCCCTCTATGATGATAATTTTCATTTAATCAGCTGCATTGAAGCCTGGGCCGACAGGCAGCCGGAGAAAATAGCTCTCCTGAATGAAGGAGCTGCTTATACCTATGGAGAGATGAATACATACTCCAATAAACTTGCGCATTACCTGATTTCGAAAGAAATCGGCCCGGAAAAAATTGTTGGCATCTTTCTTGAGCGTTCGGCTGATTTTATTCTTGCAATGCTGGCGGTGCTGAAATCCGGCGGAGCCTATGTGCCTCTTGACCCTTCCTATCCGAAAGAGCGGATTGAGCATATGATTCAAAGCTCCGGTTTGGAAGTACTGATTACCAGGAATACACTGGTACAGGATATGGGACTGGAAAAGGTTACGGTCATTTACCTGGATATTCACAAAGGGCAAATAGATTCCCAAAATCAAAAAAATCCAATGATACCAAGTAACCGGCATAATCTGATGTATATAATATTTACTTCCGGGTCTACGGGAGAGCCCAAAGGAGTTGGGGTAGAGCTTCATAATTTTTATAATTATATTCAGGGAATAATCCGGCAGCTGAAAATCAGTGAGCCATACAATTATGCAATTGTTTCCACTCTTGCTGCCGACTTAGGGCTGACCAATGTATTTTGCGCTTTATGCACCGGAGGCACACTGCATGTTTTATCCTATGAGCATTCCTGTGATCCGGATGCGGTTTCAGATTATTTTATTCATAACAGGATAGATATTATGAAGGTCGTTCCCAGCCATTTTGAAGTGCTGATGACCGCCGGTCATCCGGAGTATGTGATACCCCAGAGAACTCTGATACTTGCCGGGGAAGGGTTAAGCTGGGAAACAGTGCGAAAGATCCGGCAGTTAAGACCGGATTGTGCCATTGAAAATCATTATGGCCCCACTGAAACAACTGTCTCAGCCTTGACATATCAGATTCCGAAGAATTTCAGCAGTCAGGCCTCTGGAATAGCACCGATCGGAAGGCCCATAGGAAATGTAAGGACCTATATTCTTGACCCCCACCTGGGGCTGGTTCCAGAGGGAGTCCCGGGTGAATTGTATATTAGCGGAGAAGGGGTATCCAGGGGATACATAGATAATAAAGAGCTGACCAAAAACCGGTTTATCCGGAGTCTATTCGGAAAGGATAGAGCGGAGCTGCTCTATAAGACCGGTGACAGGGTCAGATATCTGCCGGATGGTACCATAGAAATGCTTGGGCGTATGGACCGGCAGGTCAAGATAAGAGGTTTCCGTATTGAACTGGGGGAAATTGAGTCCATCATAACCTCTGTTTCATATGTTAAGGATGCGGTGGTACTGGTAAAAGAGTTCGGCAAAACAGATAAGAGAATCGTAGCCTATATTGTTGTTGAGAGGCCTCGGATATTGGAGAACCCCATAGCGGAGGTCAGGAAAAGGCTGAGTGAAAAATTACCGGAATATATGATACCGAACCATATGATGGAACTGGATTCTCTTCCCTTAAACCCTAACGGTAAAGTGGATGTTGGTAAACTCCCGCCCTTTGATTATAGGAAAAAAACAGACAAAACCTCCGAGGAGAAGCCGCGTACAGAAACAGAAAGGCAGATATGCGGAATATGGAAAGATGTCTTAGGTGTAGAGAATATAGGAATTGATGATAACTTTTTTGAACTTGGAGGGGAATCCTTCAAAGCTCTTAAGGTTGTCAGGCGTATTGGGGATTGGGTTGGGATTATGGACTTTTTCAAAAATCCAACAATCCGTTTGCTTGCTCAATTTCTGAAACAGGGAAAAAAGTCTGAAAATCAGATACTTCACAGGCTAAAGACAAGCAGCCGGATCGGAGGAGCATCTGTTTCATTGGTTTGCATACCCTATGCCGGAGGCAGTGCAATTACCTATCAGCCCCTATCAGCACAAATTCCGCCGGAGTATGATTTGTATGCCATTGAAATACCGGGCCATGATTACAGCCATAAAGAGGATGCCCTGCTATCCTTGCAGGAAACAGCAGGTTTATGCGTTGAAGAAATCAAAAGCACTATTAAAGGGCCGATTGCATTGTATGGTCATTGCGTCGGCGGGGCATTGACCATTGAAATTGCGAAGCAGCTGGAGGAAGAAAAGCTTCCTTTAAATAGAATATTTGTAGGAGGAGCTCTTCCCATTGCCCGTATTCCCGGACGGCTCTTTCAGTTCCTTTCAAAGCTGTTTCCATCGGACCGTACCATGTCCAATAAATCTTACCATGAGTTTTTAAAGGCGCTGGGCGGATTTAACGATGTAAGTGATGAGGCGGAAAGGGATTTTTTGATTCGCAATCTGAGGCATGATGCCCGGGAAAGTGAATCCTATTTTACGTCAGCTTACAGTAGCAGGGAATATGCCGGACTGCATGCTCCGATTACATGTATCATTGGACAGAAGGACAGGGCCACGGAACTTTATGAGGAAAGGTATCTGGAATGGGGGTATTTTAGCAGCAGTGTGGATTTGGCTGTCATCCCCATGGCCGGCCATTATTTTATTAAGTATCAGGCGGAGCAGCTAAGCAGTATTATTGATAACAGGGTACAGAAAAGCACTAATGCAATTCCGGATATGGCAGACGGGGAAAATGGCCTTACTGGTATAGAACATAAAAGAATAACCATACCGAATCTGGCAACATTTTTTATTGTTGTGATAAGCCAGATGGTGTCCGTTTTAGGGTCAGGCCTGACTTCCATTGCAATAGGGGTCTGGGTGTATTCCCAAACGGGCTCGGTGGCTGACTTTGCGGCTATTTCTTCTGCGGGACTTATACCCGGAATTCTTGTACTGCCGGTTGCAGGTGCGGTTGTAGACCGCTATGACAGACGATTGGTTATGCTATTTAGTGATTTGGCTGCTGCGCTGTCCATTGCTGCTCTGGCAGTTCTTATGGCAACTAATTCCATTGAGGTATGGCATATCCTTATCACAACAGCCATTGGTTCCATATCAAGAGCATTTCACCGGCCGGCTTTTTCGGCAGCCATAGCACAAATAATTCCAAAACAGTACCTGGGCCATGCTAACGGTATTGTCCAATTTTCCGGATCGACCAGTGAATTAATTTCTCCTTTAATCGGTGTAGCTTTGTATTCACTGATAGGCATGAAGAATATCTTTATTCTTGATTTCTTCAGCTTTTTGGCTGCAATAGTAACGTTGACATTTATTCGCTTTCCCAATACACTGTTCCGAAAAAGAGAGGAGACCTTTACCAAAGAAATACTAATGGGATGGAAATTTATCTTTAAAAGGCCGGGCATGATTTATATGATTGTATTCTTTTTTATAAGCAATATACTTTTTGGAGCTATTTCCGTATTATTTCAGCCGCTTATTCTGTCCTTTGGCACTGCTGCACAGCTTGCAACCATCACAATGCTGGGGGCTGTCGGAGGCATGACCGGAGCATTACTGATGAGTCTGTGGGGAGGGACAAAACGGAGAGCATCAGGAATGATTGGATTTGTTATTCTTGAAGGCTTTTTTGCCATTATAGCCGGTATCCGGCCTAACTTTATAATCACCGCCATAGGTATCTTCGGTTTTTGGTTTTCGGTTACAATGATTAATTCCCACTGGCAGTCACTGATACAGACGAAGGTCGGTCTGGAGCTTCAGGGACGCGTACTTGCCACAAACCAGATGATTGCTATGTCCAGTATACCAATCGGATATTTTTTATCGGGGCTGCTGGCTGATTCGATATTTGAAAAGGCTATGAATAAACAAGGGCTGATGGCTGACACCATAGGAGCAGTCATTGGGACAGGCACTTCACGGGGGATTGCACTGCTAATAATATGTGCCGGGTTACTGGTAATGCTCTGGTCGATTTTAGGCTTTCATTTCAAGCCGCTTATCTATATGGAAGATAATATGGAGGATGCCTCACCGGGTGCAGAGATACAGGACCGTGATTCCCTCCAGGAGGAACTGGACCATCATATTTTACTTAAGTTTTAGGAGAGTGTGGTGAAAGTCATTTTACCCAGCCATGATATACCAGAAATGAAATCTATGAATTTTTGATTTCAATTTCTGGTATATGCTATTTTCATTGCTGGTTGGCTTCGAAAGGGTAATGCTGGAAGGTGCGGACAAACCTTATACATGAAGAACAGACTGCCGTTCTTCGAGCTGGACATCTAATATCACTGCCTTATTCCTTATGCTCTCATCATCAATGGCATCCATTAATAAATCGACGGCAGCAGATGCTTTTTGATGAACATTCTGCGAAATAGTGGTAAGCTTTGGTGTAACATAGGAGCAAAGCTTCAGATTATCAAATCCTACTACGGACAGATCATTTGGCACAATACAGCCATTGAGCTTTGCACCTTCGATTATGCCCACAGCCAGAATATCGGCTGTAGTGAATACTGCTGTAATATCATACTTATTATTGGCGATATCTCTTCCGATGATGATTCCATCTTCATATCTGGTGAAGGTGTTAATTAATAATTGCTCGGAATAGGGGATTCCGGCTTCTTTTAATGCTGCAAGATAACCCTGGTGTCTTTGAAATATAATCGCATTTTCATCACTGTAATAGCCTGCGAAGGCTATTTTTTTATGCCCTCTGTGGATAAGATATTTTGTTGCAGTATAACCTCCCTTAAAGTCATCAATGCCTATGGTTAAGGCGGAAGCGGATGGATCATTGCTGTCGATAAATACCATAGGACATTTGCTATTGCTTAGAATTTTCTGCATGGAGCTGCTATCCTGATGTGTCAGGAAGATAACTCCGTCAACATTCCAATTCTTTGAAAGGGTAGAAGCATCATCGATATTCTGTGAGGTACTTACAATAATATAGTATCCTTTTTCACGGAGTAAAGTCTCTATTTCACCGAATAATTCACTGGTATAGGGATTGGTAAAAAAATTCTCCTGAGGATTTCCGGAAGATAATATGATCCCAATGATTTTTGATGATTTTGATGTTAAGCTTCTGGCACTTAGATTAGGGACATACTGGTATTCTTCTATTAAATCCAGAATCAGCTTCTTCTTTTTAGCCGAAACTTTTTTATAATTACCATTAATTACATTGGATACGGTCATCATACTGACGCCGGCAGCGTCTGCAATATCTTTTAAAGTTGCCATAACATTTTCTCTCCTTAATAAAGTTTAGCGCTAAACCTATCGGAATATTGAATATTTATAAAAAACGATATCTTAATCATAAAAATGCATTTACAAACTGGTAATGAGTAATTAAGAAGCTGCAATTAACAACATTGGCCAACTGTTATGAATAGGATGGTTTAAGTGCAATCAGGCAGCGTAAAACAATTCCCCGGTTTTCATTATCAATCAGCGGAATTGAAGCATTTGCAGCAAGATATATCATTACTCTATATTAATTAATAAATTGCAAAAAGTAAATATTTTTTATGATTTTGTTTAAAAGTCAATATTTTGAGCCTGCACCCTGATGGTATATTGTAATAATGAATAAGGAAGGTATTGTTTGATAATTAAATTTAAATATATTATACAAAAAATACTTGACAATAACAAAAATGGAATTTATTATAATACTAGGTTTAGCGCTAAACCAATTATGTGAAGATTTGAACAGATTATAGGAATTGCAAAATAGAATAGGGAGGTTTTGGTATGAAAAAAAAGTATAGTAAAAGATTACTTGCTTTAATGTTATCAATCTGCTTCATGGTTCCCATGGTATATGGCTGCTCCTCTAATAAGGCAGAGGATGTAAATGGCAGCTCTGACAGTACCCAGACAAATGGTATGGATACGGATAAAGCAGGCAGCGAAAGCAAGGATGCGTTAGAAAAGGCAAGAACAACACCATATGAGCCATATCCTGAATTGGTTACCTATACCCTGGGTATGCAGGTGGCTACAACGATTACATATCCGGAAGGTTCCGGTGATACTTCCGAAAATAATGCTTATACACGTTTATTCAAAGAAAAATTAAATATTCAGAATGACAATGTTTTTGAAGCAATCAGCACCGATGATTATAACCAGAAGGTTACTATGGCAATAACCTCCGGTGATATACCGGATATTATGAGGGTGGATTATGCAACCTTCAAAGAATTGGTTGCAAATGATATGCTTGCAGATTTGACGGAAAGCTATAAAAATTGTGCAAGCGATTTAATGAAAGAAATCTATGCATCAAATGAAAACAGGTCTTTGGATATGGCCACTTTTGATGGGAAACTGTATGCCATACCGACAACGTCCATTTCTTCCGGACAGGAAATGTTCTGGGTACGGGGAGACTGGATGGATAAACTGGGTCTTAAAGAGCCGAAGACCATGGAGGACATTGAAAATATCTTACTGCAATTTGTATCAAAGGACCCCGGCGGTAAAGGCAATGTGGGCCTGGCACTTGTTCCGAAATACTATGGCTCCTATGCCGGCGGCTATCAGGCAAATAATATCTTTACTTACTTTGGCTCATGTCCGAAACAATGGATTAAGGGTAAGGACGGTACGGCAGTGTATGGAACGGTACAGCCTGAAACCAAGCAGGGACTTCAGGTATTGAGTGACTGGTATGGTAAAGGTCTGATTGATAAGGAAATGGCAGTTAGAAAAGAAGATGATATAAAAGCCTTGCTGACCAATGGCCAATGCGGAGCATTTTTTGCTGGCTGGTGGGCCCCTTACCATCTGGAATCCTCCTTTGCCATGGACCCGAAGGCCGAATGGAGGGCCTATATTATCCCGGCAGGTGAAGACGGAAAGGTTACCATGTTTGCAGGTAATCCAAACCAGAATTATACGGTTGTAAGAAAAGGTTTCAAATATCCGGAAATGATAATAAAAGCCAAGAATGTTTCCCTGGATTACAACCAGGGCACAAGCTCTTATACCGATACAAGCGATATAGCCAAGGAATATCTGGATTATGTTAATAACGGTTATGGCGTTGATCCTGTAGGAGGATTTGATTATTACAATGCCGCAGCTTTGGCTTATGAACATATCAGCGAAGCAATTGAAGGCAAGAGAAAACCCCAGGACATGATTCTGTATGAGAATACCTTGTATAACTCCTGTATGAATTACCTGAAAGCAATTAAAAACAAGGAGGTACCTGCTTCTCAGGATTGGCTGAACTATACGGCAAGAATGGTATCAAGCAAGCTGATGTATGAAACGGAGGCCAATGTGATACAGCCGGTATTCTTCGATCAGACAGACTCGATGAAATTAATGTGGACTACTTTGCAGACAATGGAAGAAGAGGCTATGTTGAAAATTTTAACAGGAGAAGAACCCCTTGATTATTTTGACAAATTTGTATCCCAATGGAAAGCGTCAGGCGGAGATCAGATAACAAAGGAAGTGAACGAGGCAATAAAATAATCAAAGAGGAAATTTGACGGAGGGTGCTGTTTGAATAAAGCTATCTGAACGGAAGCAATTATTTAAGTGGTTCAGATTTACTTTATCAGCTGGCACCCTCAACTGTTAAGTTATTAACCGGCTGTTTCAGCTAAAGGTGTTATAGGAGGATATAAGCGCGATGAAGTTAAAAAAACAACTCAGCTATCAGCTCATGCTTTTACCGGGAATGCTGTTCCTGCTTGTTTTTTCTTTTATTCCGGTTTTTGGTATCGTATTGGCATTTCAAAACTATTATCCTGCGCAGGGAATTATGAAATCCCAGTGGGTTGGTCTTCGGAATTTCAAGTTCTTAATAACCTTGCCGGAGTGCAGGCAGATCTTATTGAATACGATATATATTGCATTTGGGAAAATGCTTCTGGGCATTCTTGTCCCGGTATGCTTTTCTCTGTTATTGAATGAGATTGGATTAAAGTTTTTCAAAAAATACGTTCAGACAATTGTGTATCTGCCTCATTTCCTGTCATGGGCTATTCTGGCAACTGTTGTACAGGGGATTTTAGCATTCGACGGGCCGATAAATCAAATTTTAGGTGTGTTTCACGCTGAGCCTGTCCTGTTTATGGCAAGCAATACATGGTTTCGGCCAATTATGATACTTTCAGAGACCTGGAAGGAATTCGGATATGGTTCTATCATATATCTTGCCGCATTAACAGGGATTGACCCGGGGCTTTATGAAGCCGCATCCATTGATGGTGCAAACCGGTGGAAGAGGTTATTACATATTACAATTCCAGGTATCATCCCAACGATTATTTTAGTAACCACTATGAATTTACCCAATATTTTAAATGCCGGTTTTGACCAGATCTTCAACATGTATAATCCTTTGGTATACAAAACAGGCGATATTATTGATACGTATGTATACCGTATCGGTATGCTGCAAAGGCAGTACAGCCTGTCGACGGCAGTGGGCCTGATTAAATCTGTGGTAGGGATGATATTAATTATACTGGCAAATAAACTTGCCGGTAAGCTTGCCCACCGCAAAATCTTTTAGGAGGTACATAGATGACCAAGGTAAATGGAAAAAGAATAAAGGTGGCGGATATTGTCATTTTTCTTATTATAGCTCTTCTGGCCTTACTATGCCTGATTCCTCTGTTGAATATTGTTGCGATATCCTTTAGCAGCAGTGCTGCGGCGACAGCGAACATCGTGGGAATCCTTCCGGTAGATATTACCTTTAATGCATATACTAAAATCTTAGATGATGCACAGTTCTGGAGGTCCTTTTTTATATCCGTGAAACGTGTTGTCTTAGGAACCGGCATTAATATGCTGATGACCATATTAATGGCTTATCCCCTGTCCAAGAGTAAAAGGGAGTTTCACGCCCAGGGTATTTATATGAAGCTTATCATATTTGCCATGCTGTTTCCTGCCGGACTGATTCCCTTGTATCTGGTTGTAAATAAGCTGGGATTGACTAATACCATATGGTCCCTGATTTTACCCGGTGCAGTTCCCATTGGCAATGTGATACTCCTGATGAATTTCTTTCGGGCAGTGCCGGAATCCCTGGAGGAAGCTGCTTCCATTGACGGAGCATCACCGTGGACAATCTTATTCAAGGTATATTTTCCGACCTCCCTTCCCTGCCTTGCGACCCTTACGCTATTTTGCATCGTAGGGCATTGGAATGATTACTTTAGCGCCATTTTATATATTACAAAGACGAAGAATTATCCGTTGCAGACATATATTCAACAGATAACGGCAGTGTTTGACTATTCCAGCATCACGAATTTACAAAAGCAGAAGGAAGCGCTGTCCATATCCAGCCGGAATCTGAATTCAGCAAAAATCGTGGTTTCCACTATACCCCTTTTGCTGATTTACCCCTTCTTGCAGAGGTATTTTGTATCAGGAATCATCCTTGGTGCGGTAAAGGAATAAGCAGAAGGATATTAATACTTTAAAAAGGGGAAGAAAATGGAACAATGGTTAGATAGTATTTATTCTGACGGCAGCAAATATTTTGTGAGCAATCCTTTGCCCCATAAAGGAGAAAGGGTCTCTATATCAATTCGGATGCTGGACCGGAATATAGTTGAGAAAGTATTTCTGAGAACGAAGCTGAACGGAGCGGAAAAGCTGATTGCGATGCAAAAGAGCAGGGTTGACAGAGAACTGGCTTATTACACCTGTGATGTTACTATTTACGAGGATGTGCTGCATTATCAGTTTTATCTGGTAACAGCAGAGAAAATTTATTATTATACCCAATACAGAATTACCGATTATATACCGGATGAAACCTGGGATTTTCGTATAATAACAGATTACGCACAGCCCATTTGGGTTACGCAGTCGGTGTTTTATCAAATATTTCCTGAGCGCTTTTACAATGGCAACAAAAGCAATGATGTTAAAGACGGTGAATATAGTTTTAATGGACACGGAACAGTTCAGGTTAAGGAGTGGAATACCCCGCCCCGGGAATATAATCAAACTCATAGTCTTGATTTTTACGGCGGTGATTTGGAGGGCATCAGGCAGAAAATTCCTTATCTGAAGGCCCTTGGGATAAATGCTCTGTACATAAATCCCATCTTCCAGGCAGCAACGGTTCACAAGTATGACTGTATAGACTATTTTGAGGTCGACCCTCATTTTGGAGGCAATGCCGCACTGGCTGCGCTGACAAAGGAGCTTCATGATAATAATATGAAGATAATACTGGATATTTCAATAAATCATACCGGTTCAGCAAGTAAATGGTTTAATAAAAATGCAGAATTTTTTCCTGAGTCAACAGGTGCCTATCATAATAAGGAGGCAAAAGAAAGGAACTTTTATTTTTTTAAGGAAAATAATGAATATGACGCCTGGTTTGGTACCGAAACCTTACCGGCACTTAATTATACATCGGAGGAATTAAGGAGAATCATTTATAAGGATAGAGGCTCTGTAATAAAAAAGTGGCTGAAACCACCTTATGATATTGACGGCTGGAGATTTGACGTAGCGGATGTAATGGCGAGAAATAATGAGGTTCAGCTGCATCATGAGATATGGCCGGAAATTCGAGTCAGTATCAAGGAAGAGAAGGCCGAGGCATATATCCTGGCGGAGGACTGGTCCGATTGTACGGAGTTCTTACAAGGGAATGAATGGGATTCCCCCATGAATTACTTTGCCTGTGCCAGGCCTGTGAGGGAGTTCGTGGGGGAAGAGGACCTCTTCAATGAACGTGAGGAAGAATTGCGCGGTATACCATATAAAATGACTGCCAATAATTTGCATAACAGAATTATTCAATATTATTCGAAGCTTCCCTATACCATGCAGCAGATACAGTTTAACTTTATAGACAGCCATGATATCAGTCGTCTGCATAATAGCAGGCAGATTCGGGGGGATGATTACCGCAGTGCTGTAATACTTTATTTTACTTTACCGGGTGCACCGAGTATTTACTATGGCGATGAAATCGGTATTTCCGGGCATACCGATAATATTGAATCAAACAGATATCCGATGAATTGGGATGATGACATGTCAAAAAGGGAGGTTTATCAGCTTTACCATCAACTGGCATTATTGAAAAGATCAAGTGAGGCCTTGCAATCAGGAGGATTTAAAGTAGTATCTGATAATGATTTTGTAATTTGCTATGTGAGGTTTATACCCGAAGAAACAATTATTGTAATCTGTTCTACTGATGAGGAGACCAGGGAGGTTAACATTCCTGTCAATATTTTCGGCATCCGTCATTTTAATATCACGGAGGATTTGTTTCATAACAAATTACAGTATCAATATAACGGAACTTTTTTAATAATGAAGGTACCGCCCCATACAAGCTATATTTTTTGTGTACCGTGCCAGTAATAAGGTTACCCATTTTTAATTTTCATACATTCATGGAAAGTTCGCTTGACATAAACTCATACCTATGGTATTCTGATTATGGAAAGCGAACTTTCCTTTTTCGAAAACGAGGTAATAGTGTGCCTGCGAAATCCTCGGCCCAATCTTGCGGTGCGTTGGGAAGGCATGGCAGTTAGTTTGAAAAATACGTTGTATTTTTCAAACTACTATTTAAGCAGTATCACAAGCAAGTTTGTGATATGAATGGAGGTTGGTTTGAAGAACAGATTGGAAGAATTGCGTAAACAGCAGGGCATTAAGCAGGAGGATTTGGCTGCGGCACTGGAGGTATCCAGACAGACCGTAGGCTCCCTTGAAAACGGGAGATATAATCCATCCATTCTTTTAGCTTTTAAAATTGCCCGCTACTTTGGGTTGCAGATTGAGGATATCTTTATTTATGAGGAGGATGAACAGGATGAAAAGCAATAAAGACGGAAAGTATGCCATATTTTCGGTATTAGGTTTTATTATATTTGCAGCAGGTTTTGTACTGCTCAGATTTGTACGGGATGGGGAAGGGATTATGCGAACTCTGCCCTATCTGTTCATTGGAATTGGCGCAGGTGTATTTGGACAGAACCTTGGTGAACTGCTGAAGATACTAGCGGTGAGGAAAAATCCCCAGGCCGCAAAGCAGATTGAAATCGAAGCGAGGGATGAGCGCAACATCATCATCAGTAATAAAGCAAAAGCCAGGGCTTACGACTTAATGCTGATGGTTTTTGGAGCATTAATGCTGGCTTTTGCTCTTATGCAGGTGGAAATATACGTAATACTCATATTTACAGCAGCTTACCTTTTTATCGTTTTTTCCAATGTCTATTATCTGAGCAGATATCAAAAAGAAATGTAACCGGTTAAGAGGATCAAAGGTGAGCTATTACCGGCAAAAGCTAAGCGGTCCGCTCCTGAAAGGGTGTTCTTTCAGGAGCAGGAATCCGGCAGAAGATATTTCGTGAATAATTATCAGGGCTTTTCGCTGAGAAAGTATCTCGGTTTTCCCTTGGATTTATTCCCGTATTCAATGGCCTCTTTCGGGCAGCCGCAGATACATGCCATGCAATGGGTGCAATTACCGCTCCATTCCGGCCTGCCATCCTTAAGATGAACGTTATTGGTCGGACACTGAGTGACACATTTTCCGCAGCTGATGCAGGAATCGGTGGAATAAAAGCCCTTGTCGCTGACAATAATGGAATAGAACAGTGGATTTACCGCTGCACTTTGAAACCGGTCGAGAGGGGATATATTTTCTTTGGGAAGCGGGATTTCCTTCTTAATACACTCCGCCGTTTGAAAAATATGCGGTTTGGAGTTTTCGATGATTTTCAAAGCCTCCGTTTTATCTGGGGCGTTATACATGGCAATATAGTTTTCCGGCATTATAATAGATGAAATGCCCATAAATTCAAATCCCTTATCCAGGCATAGTTTTTTCAGAAAATGTACGGCATTACCTGTCTGGTTTCCGCAGGTCATAACGAAATAGGCTTTTTTGCTTCCGGAAAAGGCTGCTTTCCGAAGGAAGGTATCCGCTATTCTGGGAATCCGCCAGGCATAGGTCGGCATAACAAAAACATATGGTTTACTGGAGGAAAGCTGGCTGTAATCCCCTTTTTTTATCCCTTCGTTCATGGAAAACATTTTATCCTCTGTGGCATCTGCAATAAGATTTGCTGCATATCGGCTATTGCCGGTACCGGTGAAATACAATATCATAAAGTCCCTCCTTAATCCCCGCCCCTTCTGTCAGGGGCATCTGTGACGAGTTCTCGAATGTGGGCAAACAATGCCTCAATCTTCTTCAGTTCAGATTCACTGTAATCAATATAGTAATAATTTCGTGTTCCTGCACGCCGAAGACCGATGATTCCGGCATCCATCAGGATTTTGATATGATGGGATACGGCAGGTCTGGACAGGTTGGTGCGGTCAGTTATCTCGCCTACGCGAATACCCTGGCAGTCGCTTTTCAGCAGTGCAATAATGATTAACTGCCTGGTTTCATCACCCATTGCTGTGAATGCTTTCTGGCATGCCTTAAATTCCTCGGATAAGCCTGTCAGGCAGTCTTTATCATTCTCCTGGCCGGTACATTTTTTAGAGTCACTCATGTGTATCATCCTTTACAAATTGAATGGTTCATAGGTTTATATGTTTGAACCATTATATCATATATTTTTTTAAATTATCCATTGGGAAAGAAAATCGAGACGATTAAATATATGACAGAAGAATAGATGAAGAGGCAAACGTAAGAGACTATTGTGATTTTACGGTCCGTTATGGTAAACTATTAACAAAAGGAAGAAGTTAGAAAATACGTTGCATTTTAAAGCTTACTATTTAAGCAGTATCACACGCAATCTTGTGATATGCAATGGAGGTAAATATGCTTAATGGAATAATAGAATTATGTAATGACAATAATAGCTCTAAAGAAATGGTTCAAAATTATATTGATTCGTATACAATTAATTTTGGGTCAGTTTTGAATTTTAATGTTGATTCAGATGTTATAAGTTAATCTCAGATTTCGTCCTATTAAACGGGTAAAGAGAGGGGAAAGGCTATGAAATACAGGCAGATAGGAAAAACGGGGTTGAGTGTCAGTGAAATCGGACTTGGTGCAGAATGGCTGGAACGCCACAATGCCGCCGATGTAAAAGCAGTAATTGAGCGCAGTGAAGCATATGGGATTAACATCCTGGATTGCTGGATGTCGGAACCCAATGTACGCTCCAATATCGGTGCGGCAATTGCCGGACGCCGGGAAAAATGGGTGATACAGGGGCATATCGGTTCAACCTGGCAGAATGGCCAGTATGTTCGAACCCGTGAATTGGAGAAGGTAAAGGAAGCTTTTCAGGATTTATTGAACCGTCTGAAAACAGATTATATTGACCTTGGTATGATTCATTTTGTTGATGAAGCAGCAGAGTTCAATAAAATCATGACGGGGGAGTTTATCGGTTACGTAAGAGGCTTAAAAGCAGAGGGAACAATCCGCCATATCGGGCTCAGCACCCACAATCCGGAGGTCGCAAAGGCAGCAGCATTGAGCGGTGAAATTGAGATGGTTTTGTTCAGCCTTAATCCTGCTTTTGATATGCTTCCCGCAAGTGAGGACATCAACCAGCTGTTCAGCGAACACTACAATGAGAACCTTAAGGGAATTGCGCCGGAACGGGAAGAGCTGTATCAGATCTGTGAGCGGGAAAATGTTGGAATCACTGTTATGAAGGGTTATGGCGGCGGAAGGCTGTTTCAGGCGGAAAGTTCTCCCTTTGGTGTGGCGTTGACACCTGTTCAGTGCCTTCATTATGCACTTACTCGTCCGGCAGTTACCACAGTTTTGGTGGGATGTGCTTCACCGGAAGAAGTGGATGCTGCCGCAGCATATGAAAATGCCACGGAGGAACAGAAGGATTATGCCACTGTGCTCGCAAATGCGCCCTATCATGCATATTCAGGCCAATGTACTTATTGCGGCCATTGTGCCCCATGCCCGGTTTACATAGATATAGCAATGGTTAATAAGCTGTATGATTTGGCAGAAATGCAGGAGGAAATCCCAGCTACGGTTAAGGCACACTATAGCTCACTATCGGCAAATGCTTCGGATTGTATCAGCTGCGCTGCCTGTGAGAAACGCTGTCCCTTTGGAGTACCGGTAGTCCAGCGTATGAAAAAGGCAGTTCAAGTGTTTGTCTAGGGATACGCTGATTAACAAAATGGAGCTTCTGTTTATAAAGATGTCCTAAGTAAACGGATAATAGAGTTAGAATCAGAAACGTTAATGCTAACTAATATTCAAAAAAGGTCAAATTTCAAGTGTGCACTGATTTACAGTAAAGTTAGTATAGAGTCAGTAGATGAGAACATTAAGATACACATATTTGATGTATAGTATAAATGACAAATAGTAAGACGGCACTCAAAGAAGCCCTCAAGCAGGTTGAGGGCACGGAGGTTGAAAAATTATTCAAGGAATAACAGTTATTCCGCTTTTACATTCATTCCAGTAAGGGCATGAGAAATAAGATTTTTAACAAAATCAGAATCTACCGTCTCTCCGGTTATTAATAGCCGGTAAAATAGAGGAGCAAAAATCAAATCAATACTCAGCTCCAAGTCCAGGTCGTTTTTCAGCTCCCCTCTTTGCATACCGCGCTCAAGGATATGCTGTGATATGAGGCGGCGGGGATTGAAGTATCTGACACGGTATTCTTCCGCAATGTTAGCGTCAAATTGGCCTGCTGCAATCAGCTCTGTAATTACCTTTCCCTTCGGACTGGTAATAAAGGCAGCCAGGTTATTAACCTGAATGAAAAGATCTTCACTTACCGAACCGGTATCCGGCACCTGGAGCATTGATTCTGTGGCCGCAAAAAAACCGTCTAAGACCACAGCTGCTTTGTTCGGCCACCATTTATAAATAGTCGCTTTACTGACTCCGGCTCTCTCCGCAATACCTTCAACAGTTATAGTATTAAAGCCATTCTCAAGCAATAGCTCGTAAGAAGCAGTGAGAATGGCTTTTTTTGTTTCTTCACTGCGGGGGCGTCCTACCTTTTTTTCCATTGAATTCTCCTTTTCATTTCATTATAAAAGTAATATTAAAAACGATACGTACATTATACAATATAAATTTTTTAAAAGAAAGTACTTGACAAAACTAAACGATGCGTTTAATATATAATCATAAACTAAACGTTCAGTATATAAATTATTTAAAAATCATTTACAACTATGAATGGAGGATATTATATGAAAAGCGAATTATCTGAAGAAAAAAAGATTTCCGGCTGGCTTGTATTTTTACTGGCAAGTGCATGTGGTCTGATTGTTGCAAATTTATATTACGCACAGCCCCTGGTAGGTCCTATTAGCGTGGACACAGGAATTTCGGCCGGCTTATCGGGACTAATCGTTACAATGACACAGTTAGGTTATGCAATGGGGCTTTTGTTTCTTGTTCCCCTCAGTGATTTACTGGAAAATAAACGCCTTGTGGCATCCATATTGGTTGTAGCCATTCTGGGGCTGGTTTTGGCACCGATGGCAGCAACTTCCTATCTCTTTTTCGCAGCTACTATATTAATTGGGTTAGGCTCTGTAGCCGCACAGATATTAGTTCCCTTTGCTGCGCACCTGGCACCGGAAAAGCAAAGAGGAAGAATCGTTGGAAATGTAATGAGCGGTCTTTTGCTCGGTATTATGCTTGCAAGGCCGGTAGCAAGCATAATTACCGGCATCTGGGGATGGAAATCGGTATTTTTAATATCAGCAGTTATTATGGCAATGCTCATAATTCTGTTAAGCTTTCTGCTTCCGAAAAGAAAGCCTCAGCCTCAGGACAATTACCAGGCTATTATAAAATCCCTGTGGCATTTATTTAGAACCAGTTCTGTATTACGAAGGAGAGCCCTGTACCAGGCAGCTTTATTTGGAAGCTACAGCTTATTCTGGACGGTTGTTCCGTTATGGCTGTCATATCACTTCCATCTGACCCAGAATGAAATTGCTTTATTTGCTCTAGCGGGAGTTGCAGGAGCCATTGCATCACCAATCGCAGGAAGACTGGCAGACAAGGGGTGGGCCAGAAGGCTTACGGGACTTGCTTTTATAATCGCGGCAGCTTCCTTTGCATTAACCTATGTTTTACAAAGCAATCAAAGAATATCGCTGATTATTTTCTGTGCAGCGGCAATTCTCCTCGATATGGCGGTTTCGGGAAACCTTGTCCTTGGACAGCAGGCAATTTATGGACTTGGCGATGAAATCCGAGGACGGGTAAACGGAGTATTCATGGCAGTTTTCTTTGCCGGCGGTGCAATTGGCTCGGCCCTGGGAGGCTGGTCATATGCTCAGGGAAGCTGGAAAGCAGCATCTGTAATAGGCTTCAGCTTACCAGTGATAGCATTTCTTTATTATCTTACTGAAAGAAAAGCAGAAGCATTAAAATAAGTTTAGTAGCAGGGGGAAAATAGAGAATACAAATACAGGCGGGTGTTTTGACCGCCTGTATTTGTATTGGAATCAATGGAAAGCTATAATGCCCGATTCTATCGGATAAAAAAATAACAAGGTACCTGAATAAAATGCTTGACTTTCATCTTAACGGGTGCTATTATGAAAATCACAAGGTACCTGATTAATTTTAAATAAAGAAGGGATGAAAGCAATTTTCACACACAAGATTGCACCTGCGAAATCCTCGGTCCCTCGGTCCAATCTTGAGGTGCGTTGGGATGGTGGTTAGTATGAAAAAATTTGAAGTATTACTGAAAGAAAATGGATATAAAATGACCGGACAGCGGCAGATAATCTGGAATATATTACTGGAAAGCCCGGATGGATACTTAAGCCCAAAAGAAATATGGGAAATAGCAAGGCAAAAGGACAAAGCGTTAGGAATTTCCACTGTTTACCGGTCCCTTCAGATTATGGATGAGTTGGGAATCATAAGATGCCTGGATAAAAAGGATGAAATCAGCAAATATGAGCTGGCTTCCGGGGAGGATACCATACATCCCCATCTTATCTGCATGTATTGCGGAAAGATTATTGGTGTGGCAGAGAACTTATTTGTCAGTGACTCCAATGCCATCATCCATGACAAATATAATTTTGAGGTAAGGGATATTCAAGTTAAATATTATGGAATCTGCAGTGAATGCGCTCGGAAATCCTGTGAAAAGCAATTAGTATAACATGACCTTCTGACACCCGGATCAAATTTATATAAAATGAAAAATATCTCTTGACTTAAATAACTAACACTATTATAATACTAACAGAGTTAGATAAATGAAGCAGGGAGGTTTTAAGTTGGATTATAAAGAGCTGGCTTTGGAGCTTATGCAAAATATGCATAAAATAAGGCAGGCAGGTCCTCAAAAGCAAATCAGTGAATCCATGCAGGGTGAGCATTTCGTACTCCAGTTTCTTGATTTTAACAAAAGGTCTGTACTGCCCAGTGAAATCAGCAATAAAATGGGTATCAGCTCTGCACGTGTTGCCGCTGCCTTGAACAGCCTGGAGAGAAAGGGAATGATTACACGGCAAATTGATACCAGCGACCGCAGAAAGATTTTAGTTGACCTTACGCCTAAGGGAAAGGCTTCTGCGGAAAAACACCATCAGGAGGCTATGGAAATCATGGCGGGAGTCCTTGGGATGTTAGGCGAGCAGGATGCCCGGGAATGCGTACGAATTACCGGGAAAATTGCGGAATTTGCATCACAGAATAAAGAAAAAATGAAGTAGCGGTCACTGAAACAGTGACCGCCTTTCAATACCTATATTGCTAACACTATTAGAATCGAACACTATTATTAAATGGAGGTTAACCCTATGATAAAAATTCTGAAACGACTGAACCGGATAGAATGGCTCCAGGTCATCATCAGCCTTGTGTTTATTGTAGCACAGGTATGGCTTGATCTGAAATTGCCGGATTATATGTCTGAAATTACAAGATTAACACAAACAGCGGGAAGCAAAATGGCAGATATCTGGGAAGCCGGAGGGTATATGCTGCTCTGTGCCCTCGGAAGCCTTGCCTCATCCGTTGCCGTTGGCTTCTTTGCGGCACGTATAGCTGCATCCTTTTCCCAAAGGCTGCGCAGCCTGCTGTATGACAAAGTAGATACCTTTTCAATGGCAGAAATCAGCCGATTCTCTACGGCAAGTCTTATTACACGTTCCACCAATGATGTTACCCAGATTCAGATGCTGGTAATTATGGGACTGCAATTGATAATTAAAGCGCCTATTACGGCAGTATGGGCAATCGCCAAGATTGCAGGAAAAGGGGTTGAATGGACACTTGCCACCGGAATTGTATTATTATTCCTTATTGTCATGATGGCTGTCATTATGGCTCTGATAATGCCGAAATTCAAGATGATGCAGACACTTACCGACGGTCTGAATCGTGTTACCATGGAAAATCTTACAGGCCTTAGGGTGGTTCGTGCCTATAACGCCGAGAACTACCAGGAAGATAAATTTGAAGCTGCCAACGAAAGCCTGACAGCGACACAGCTGTTTACCAGCAAGGGCATGGCTGTAATGATGCCGGTCCTAAGCATGATGATGAGCGGACTTACTCTTGCCATTTACTGGATTGGCGCTTATCTCATCAATTCGGCAGAAGCCATGGAGAAGTTGCCGCTGTTCTCTAACATGGTTGTCTTTTCTTCCTACTCCATGCAGATTATTATGGCGTTCATGATGATTGTCATGATGTTCGTTATGCTCCCCAGGGCCTCCGTTTCCGCCAGGCGTATTAACGAGGTACTGGATATTGAACCGGTTATTACAGAAGGCAGAGCAACGGCAGGAAAACCGGGAAGTGAGGGAGAGGTTACCTTTGACCACGTCAGTTTTCAGTATCCCGGAGCAGCTGATTATGTACTGCAGGATGTCAGCTTTTCGGTCAAAAAGGGTGAAACAGTGGCTTTTATTGGAGCCACAGGCAGCGGAAAGACCACGCTGGTCAATCTTGTACCACGCTTTTTCGATACAACGAAGGGAAAAGTCCTTATCGATGGCATGAATGTTAAAGAGTATACCCAGGAAGCCCTCCATAATAAAATAGGTTATGTGCCGCAAAAAGCAGTTTTATTCAAGGGAACCGTAAGCTCCAATGTAGGCTATGGCGATAACGGCCGTGCCAAACCCCTGAAAGAAGAAATCAAGCAGGCTCTGCGGATTGCCCAGGGTGCGGAATTCGTGGAGAACATGGACGGACAGTATGATGCAGATATTGCACAGGGCGGTGCTAATGTATCCGGCGGGCAGAAACAGCGGCTTGCCATAGCCCGTGCCGTATGCCGCAAGCCGGAAATCTACATTTTTGATGACAGCTTTTCGGCACTTGATTATAAGACTGACAGGGTGCTGCGTACTGCACTGAAAAAAGAAACAGCAGGGGTGACCAGCTTAATTGTTGCCCAGCGTATCGGAACAGTAATGGATGCCGATCAGATAATCGTGCTGGATGAAGGCAGAGTTGTGGGCCATGGCAAGCATGATGAGCTTTTAAAAACATGTGAGGTATATAAGGAAATTGCCATGTCACAGTTAAGTGAGGAGGAACTTGCAATATGAGTGAAAATAAAAATATAGAAACAAGACCCGCTCAAGGTCCAATGGGTGGAAGAGGCGGTATGGCGGGCCCTGCGGAAAAACCAAAAAACTTTAAAGGGACAATGGTAAAGCTGCTGCAATACTGTAAAAGCTATTTACCGGTTATTATAATAGCCTTGATTACCGCAGCCCTGGGTACGGTGTTCCAGATTATCGGTCCGGATAAGCTGAAGGACCTGACAAATGAAATCAGTAAAGGCCTCCCGATGCTGGTGAAAGGAGTTCCGGTATTTAAAAGCATCGATATGAGTGCGGTAGCGAATATTACCTGGCTCCTTGTATTCTTTTATGTGGGTTCCATGCTGCTGAACCTGATACAAAGCTTTATTATGGCATCCATGACACAAAAGATTTCTAAAAAAATGCGAACGGATATTTCCGGGAAAATTAACCGCCTGCCCCTGCGGTATTTTGATAAAACAAGCTACGGAGATGTATTAAGCCGGGTGACCAACGATGTCGACGCCATAGGCCAGACCCTGAATCAAAGTATCGGTACACTGATTACTTCCATCACAATGTTCGTGGGTTCCCTTATTATGATGTTCTACAACAATTGGATTATGGCCCTTACCGCAGTCGGTTCCGGTGTAATAGGCTTTATACTGATGATATTCATTATGAGCAAGACCCAGAAGTTTTTCAGCGTACAGCAAAGGGAGCTTGGAAATATCAACGGACATATAGAAGAAATCTATACGGGCCATAATGTTGTCAAGGTATATAACGGTGGCAGGGATGCAAAGAATACCTTTGAAAAGATAAACGGAAAGCTTTACAAGAGTGCATGGAAGTCTCAGTTTTTGTCAGGACTGATGATGCCTCTTATGGGCTTTGTGGGAAATCTGGGTTATGTGGCCGTATGTGTGGTCGGTGCAGCCCTTGCCATGAACGGAACAATAACCTTTGGCGTTATTGTTGCATTTACCATGTATGTCCGTTTGTTTACACAGCCAATGTCACAGATTGCGCAGGCCTTTAACAATCTGCAGAGAACCGCTGCGGCAGGAGAGCGTGTATTTGAATTCCTCGAGGAAGAGGAATTAACGGATGAAAGCCAAAAGAGGAAGAAACTTTCGAATATAAAAGGGGATGTGGAATTCAGGCATGTAAAATTCGGATATACTCCGGATAAGACTATAATTCATGACTTCTCCGCCGAAATAAAGGCAGGGCAAAAGGTAGCAATTGTCGGACCCACCGGCGCAGGTAAGACAACGATGGTGAATCTGCTTATGCGGTTCTATGAGTTGGACGGCGGTGAGATCCTTGTGGATAAGACACCAATCAGCCAGGTTCCCCGGGAAAATGTACATGAACAGTTCGGTATGGTCCTGCAGGATACATGGATATTTGAGGGAACTATCCGGGAGAATATTGTATACAGCAAGAAAGGGGTTACGGAGGAGCAGGTGGTTGCTGCCTGTAAAACAGTCGGATTACATCATTTTATCAAGACGCTTCCAGATGGATATGATACCGTACTTAACGACAAGGCAAGCTTATCGGAAGGTCAAAAGCAGCTGATTACCATTGCACGTGCCATGATACAGAATGCGCCGCTGCTGATACTGGATGAAGCAACCAGCTCTGTTGATACCAGAACTGAGAGAATCGTTCAAAAAGCAATGGATAAACTGACGGAGGGCAGAACATCCTTTGTCATAGCACACAGGCTTTCCACTATTAAAAACGCTGATTTGATTCTGGTTATGAAGGACGGCGATATAATTGAAAGCGGCAGTCATGAGGAGCTGCTTGAAAATAGCGGCTTCTATGCGGAGCTTTACAACAGCCAATTTGAACCGGCCGCATAAGAGAGACGGATTTGAAACAATGAGAAGGAAGGTTTCGTAGGGTAAAATTGGCACATGATAAAAAAACTCAGGATAAAATTAGCACAGGATAAAATAAACACATGATAAAATAAACACAGGATAAAATTAGCACAGGATAAAATAAACACAGGATAAAATAAACACAGGAAAAATAAACACAGGAAAAATAAACACAAGATAAAATTGAAGGCGTAAAAGCGGTACTTAGCTTATACGCCTTGATTTTATAAAAAATAACTTAAAAAGTTTGAAAAGGATGAAAAGATATCCGAATATTTCAGCATTAAAAAGTATTTCAGGATAGCTTCCCTACAGGTCTTTAGCAGGATTATCTAAGTTAGTTCCCGTAAAAGTGAGAGAGTTTCCAATAATGTTTTATAACGTTCCAGTCCGATGGTCTGCTGCAATTTGATTTGAGCATCTTTCCAGGGGGGAGTAGCTGCCTTTAGTTTATCCTTACCGGCTTCACTTACTGTAATCCGTTTTTTTCGTGAGTCCTTTTCCTCCGTTTTAATATCCACATAACCCTTCTTGCGAAGAATTTCAATATTGCGTGTGACTGTTGTCTGATCCATCATAGAGTACTCTGCCAGCTCGTTCACTGAAATTCCGTCCTCCTTTGAGGAGATATCGTTAAGCAGAGCAAATTGTGTGGATTTTAAACCGGAGTCCTGAAGTGCCCTGTCATAATATTGTGTGACCACACGGGTCGTCATTCTAAGATTCCGGCAGGCACAATTCTCAAGTCTTGGTTCCTTACTGTTTTTTTGATCCATTTTATATTACCTCCCATAGGGACATGTATGCAGATATAACAATAAAGGGAAAAAGCCAGCTTGTCAAGCAGCAGGGATAAGCTCGCTCATTTATTGTCGTTGGAAGAAGTTCTTATATATCATTATAAGAAGTTCTTTTATTGTCATTGGAATTCTTTTTTATATCGTTGGAAGAAGCTCTTTTATTTATCATTAAGAGAAGTTCTTTAACTATTCATTAAGAAGATAGTTCTTATTCAACATGGATTTCATGACTTTTACAGATAGCTGCTGCCATTTCCCGTACTTTTTCGTATATGCTTCCGCAGGCCTCAAGAATGATTGGCTCAAAACGCTCCTGATAATTATTATTCATGTAATTGAGGGCGTTCACCTGCCATTTCCAAAGCTCATCCCGCGTAAGATAGAAAAACTTCGGCTGTACCTTCTGCCGGTAGAATTCCTCGTCCATATTCATAATGGCTTCCACCGTAAGAGAAGGAGCCAGCTCGGACAGTCCGGGAAACTCCTCGCTGTCCGTCCACTTCCCATGGTTCATGGGACAGACTTCCTGGCAAATGTCACAGCCATATATCCATTCGCCGAAAGCTGCTGCCAGGGGTTCCTGAGGCAGGTCTCTTCCGCTGAAGGTTGTCAGAAAAGAAACGCACCGGAGGGGGTTCATGGTATAAGCGTCACAAAGAGAAGAAGTGGGGCAGGCCTTGATGCAGCGGTCACAGTTCTTGGGGCAGGGAGTAAACCTTGGTTTTTCTATGAGTTCCATGTCCCGGTCAGTCAGGAATGCTTCCAGCCGGACCCAGGAGCCGGACTCAGAATAGAAAAAATTATTTCTGCGGATGATACCAAGGCCGGCCTGCATTGCTGCCCAGCGAAGACCGACAATTCCATATTTCCGCTCAGTGGATACCCGCAGACCAAGATCCTTCATATATGCCTCAAGACTCAGACTGTGCTGGTGTTCCTTCGTTTGTTCATCAATGCGGGAATCGAACAGATAGGATTTGGCAATATGGCCTTTGACAGCTTCCGGGACCTTGTACTGAGCCTGGGGAACCGTCAGAACAACAACGGACTTTGCCCAGGGGAATTCCTTTTCAAAATGTGCCAGGTGCTGCTTTCCCTTATAAAATGCCTCAGACTCGGCAACCTTTTGCACCCTCTCATTTAGTTTTTCCTTATACCCTTCCAGAAGGTGTACAGGAATAATACCGCACTTTTCATAGCCTAGTTCAAGGGCTTTTCTTTGAATCAGTTTTTCTAATTGCTCCATTTTAGAATGACTCCCTTTTCCAGATTTATTTCTAAGTTATATTGAATAGATGTATATACATATATTTGTGCAGAGTGTAATTATGCCAATAAGTTTTAAGTAATACATACTAAGTAATACATATAATTGGGCACATGATAATAACATTAAAACTATGCCATACAAATAATACAAATAGCTATGTTTAATAAATAGTACTGGTAATAATATTATATATATGTATATGCATATATTATCAGAGGAAATATATAATGTCAAGAACAATATAATTTCTGATGTTAATTATATTAACATTTAATACATATATAAATTACAGTTCCTCCATTTTTCCTGGTTACCATAAATACAGCCAGAGTAAATAGCGGAGTTCAGGAGCACAGAAATCGGTAAACAGTAGTGAAAGTATCACTCCGATTCTAATTCAGAGCTGATGGTATCCACTCTGTTTTTTTGATAATCTGTGCCCCAATCATACATTGCCTGAATGATGGGACGCATGGACTCCCCAAGGGCAGTAAGTGCATAATCTACACGGGGCGGTACTTCTGCGTATACGGTACGCTGGACGATTCCATCCTGCTCCAGCTGCCGCAGCTGGAGTGTTAAAGTTCGGAAGGTGATGGTGGGCATAAGTTTTTTGAGCTCGCCAAAGCGTTTCTTTCCGCCAAGCAGCCGGAAGAGAATAATTCCCTTCCATTTACCGCTCATAATGTTTAAAGTAGTTTCCACCGGGCAGACCCCGTTAGGGCAATCCGGAATCAGAATATTATTATTTTCCATAGTTTTTCTCCAATAATATAAAAAAGATAGTAATGTTACTTTGAGTATATTATATATCATTATTTTGCGTACTTCAACATTAGAATATTGTATGCTACTATGTTTTTATCAAAAGGAAAGGTGGTAATACCATGAGTAATATGAATCAAACCATTCTGGATGCATTCCGCTTTCGCCACGCCTGCAAGCAGTTTGACTCCACAAAATCCGTGTCAGGAGAAGATTTTGACACCATTCTGGAAGCAGCGCATCTTTCGCCGAGTTCCTTCGGCTTTGAGCCGTGGAAATTGATTGTACTGCAGGACGCAGATTTGAAAAAGAAACTTTATCCCATAGCCTGGGGTGCCCAGAACAGCCTTAACGGAGCCAGCCATCTGGTGATTCTTCTGGCACGCAGGAAGGCCGATACGGTTTTCGACTCCGATTATCTGACACATATCATGAAGGATATACAGAAACTGCCGGATAATATTGTCGAAGGCAAACGCCAGGCATTTAAAGGCTTCCAGCAAAATGATTTCAACCTGCTGGAAAGTGACCGCGCTTTATTTGACTGGGCAAGCAAGCAGACCTACATTGCAATGGCTAACATGCTGACAGCCGCAGCCTTTCTTGGTATCGATTCCTGTCCAATTGAGGGCTTCAATCAGAAAGCAGTGGATCAGCTCCTGGCTGAGGAAGGACTTATGGATCCAAAGCATTTTGGTGTATCGGTTATGGCAGGTTTCGGTTATCGCAGCGGAACACCCCAATTTGAGAAAACCAGACAGCCTCTGGACGATGTGGTTTTATGGAAATAAAAAATAGTTTATAGCAAAAAGTCAGTTTTTGGCTTATTTTGAAACGAACCACATAAGTTAGACCTAAAAATCTAACTTATAGGAGGCCGATTCAATATGAGTAAAGCACTGGCTTTTTTACATTATGGAAAAGGCTAATCATATAGGAATCTGCTATACAAAATCGGCTTAATCAACTATACCTTGATGGTCTGCGTAATAGATTAATAGTTTGCCATAGAATTTACACTTGATATTGACAAGCAATGCTCTATATATTATTATTTTCATAACACTGTTATGAAAACGAACTATGTTATGAAAATGAGAGGTGTACCTGGTGGCAAGAGAAGAGCAAAAAATGCGAAGTGAGATGATTCGTCAGGGAATTCTGGATACGGCATTGGAGATTGGAATTCAGGAAGGCTTTGAGGAAGTCTCCATTCGAAAAATCATTAAAAGGATGAAATATTCTACCGGTGTTGTCTATCATCATTTCAAGGATAAGCAGGAAATCATCGATGCTATAGAATTGGCTGAGACTGCATGGCTTCGTGACCAAATTGCTGAATTGCTGAAAAGTCAAAAGGATGTTGTCTCTGAAATGGAAGCGGTATTCCATAGAATTATGAAGCTGGCTTTTGATGAACCGGAAAAATATAATCTGATTGTTCTTCATAAGTACAGCAGGCGAAAACCTGATAGAACGGAATGGATCTCCCATCTGAGTGACAGGTTAAAGCAAGGAATGGAGAGCGGAATTATCAAGGAGATAGATTCTGAGAAAGCCGCATTTTCCATCTGGAGCTCCTTTCTGGGATTTAACCTTATGATTTCAAGGCATACGGATTTAACAATGGAGCAGGCAGAAGAGATGTTTCAGGTTCAATTTGATATTATTTTAAAGGGGGTTTTTAATCATGACTAGATTCCGTATCGTATATGCAACCAAAACCAGGCATTCCCAAAAAATAGCACAGGCCATAGGCAATGCACTTAACATTCAGGCAGATAATGTGCCGGATAATCCTGTACTGGGAGAGGTGGATTTGCTTTTTATTGTTGGAGGTATCTATGGCGGGGAAAGTCTGGCTGAGCTTTTAGCATTTGTGAAAAGCTTAGACAGAGAAAAGGTGGCAAGGGTTGCTATGGTAACTTCATGTGCAACGAAAAAGCAGGGACAGGATGCTGTCAGAAAGCTTTTAAAGGAAAAGGACATTCCTGTTGTGGACGAATTAATCTGTCAGGGAAGCTTTCTATTTATGAAAATGGGCCACCCCAATAAAAACGACATCCGGGAGGCGGTAGATTTTGCTGTCAGGCTATCAGAAGGTATAAATGAGTAAAGGAAAGAATTGATTTACAGCAATAAAATGAACCTGCTTAATAGGGAAAATAAATTGGATATTCTCCTGGAAGAATAGATAAAGCATACTCTGAAAGTAATTTGTTCAGCCCTTGAACCGGAAGAATGATAGTTACGCTGGTTCAAGGCCCGAATATTACCAAAGTTAATACATGAGGTTATTTCCATGAAATTATTATTGCTTGAGGATATAATTGCATAAGTTAATAATAATGTTAAGGCTATAACTGGTATGTCTGCAAACGTCCGGGTATGTACTAGCTGTGGTATTTGCCGGTACACTCTTCAAACTGGAGTTCAATGACTGCTGTACCTTGAACCATTTTTTGAGGAAGCTCTTTTCCCGCAAACTGAGGGGTGTACTTTTCCACCAGCTTATTCAGTACTTCACGCTTATATTCGTAATCTTGCAGTATCCTAGCGGTTCCGGTCATAACCACACTGTTGTAGACTGCTTCCGTATCACAGGCTGCCTCAATGCCTTCTGTCATCAGACCAAGTAATTCATCCACTTCAAAACAGGCTTTTGGATTGTTATTCACATTATCGATTTTTTGCCCCTTAGGTAGCCCATGCATGTAAATGTTACCATTATGATATACAAAATGCATTGCAATTACATAAGGATATCCATCCTCACGAATGGTACCAAAGCGGCCGGCATCAGCCCTTTGTAGAAGTTCGTCAATCTGTTCCTGTGTTAATTGAAAATGTTTCATTCTGTATTGCATACACAGCCCTCCTGAATAGTTTGCCTGCAAAAGCAAGGCTTTAATTTGGGTTAAAATATGTATTTAATTATACAGTAAGAGGGATGTCTTGAAAAGAATCATTTTATAGCTGCCATTCGTTCTTAATTCTTCCGCTCATCTCCCCAGAAAAACAATGCAACAGTTCCAGGGCCTGTGTGGCTTCCGATGGTTGTGCCGACACTGTTGATTTCTACCTTGCCGTTTAATTTCGGAAATCTTGCTTCTACTAAATCTGCCACAGCACGGGCATCTTCATAGCAGTAGGCATTGGAAATGTAGCATTTGCCGTTATAGTTCAATCCGCCCTGGGCGTGTAATTCCATTTGATTGACGATTTCTTCCACGACGCGTTTTTTCCCCCTGATTTTATCACGGGGGATAAGCTGGCCAAGCTGGTTCATATTCAGCAGAGGGCAGATATTTAGAATGCTGCCGACAAAACCGGCTGTTTTGGAAATGCGGCCGCCTTTGACATAGAAGGAAAGGTCGGTGGAGAAAAACCAGTGATGCAGTTCCAGTTTGTGAGTCTCAGCCCAATCATACAGCAGGTCAATTTCCATACCGGAGTCACGCAGGTCGGCCAATTTATCCAGAAACAGGCCATATCCCGAAGAGGCGCCCAGAGAATCCACAATATATATCTTTCTGTCAGGGTATTTTTCCAGCAGTTCGCTTCTGGCGATATTGGCAGAATTGAATACGCCGGATATACCGGAAGAGAGGCTTACATGGAGGATATCCAGCCCCTGTTCCAAAAAAGGTGTAAAGTATGTAATAAATTCGTCTACATTTACCTGTGACGTTTTGGTTTCCGCCCCATTTGCCATTGCTCTGTAAAATTCATCAAAGGGAAGGGATTTTCCGAGGTCATCTGCATATTGAACATTATTCAGAGAATAGTGGAAACAAATATAATGAATCTCCCTGTTATCAAAATGCTCCTGTGTTAAATCTGCTGTAGAGCAGCAGCTAAGTATATATTCAGCCATAAATTTTCTCCATCTTAAGTTCTTGAAATTAATATTTACTATATACTTTTTGGTTTTTACTCTTGCGTACTTATACTTTTGCAGTATTTATACTTTTGCGGTACTTATAATTTTACGGTTCTTTTTACTCTTGCGGTATTTTTATGGTTCTTTTCCTTTTATTGTTCTTTTCCTTTTATGCGTCTTTTTCTTTTATACTTCTTTTTTTATGTAGCGCTCCCTTTTACAAGGAAAATGAATTAACAACCAGCAGAACAAGCAAAAAGGCTATGACAGAATCTATACCTCCAAGGATTAACTCCACCAGTGTGTGTCTTTTGGTTTTGAGACTTGCCCATGCCATAAGAACGAAAACCAGAATTGACGGTAAGGACCTGGGACCGATAAAATAGAGCAGCATGCTCATTGGTCCGGTCACTCCGCAGGCATGTCCGCTTGCTTTCCATTGGGTTGCCTTATTGAAAACAGTCAGCAGCAGGACAGAGACAAGATAAGTCCAATATATTATGTGAACTGTAATTGGAGCAGCTGTCGTAAATGCGAAAATAACCCCGCATATATACCCGGCTGCGGAAGCGATGAAAGCCAGACGCCGTTGCCCGTCCCTGCCTTTTTCTCTGAACAGCGGAAGAAAGGGCTGGAGTAAATAAGCGAATGCCGGCAGGATTGTCAGAAAGAAAATCATGGCATAGAATTGCGTATTATCACCTAACAGAGCTTTGTCGTATATAAAAAGTGCAGTTGCCAGCCCAGCGGCAAGCACCGGAGGAATCGTTATAATCCGTATTGCTTTGGCCAAATGATTCATAACATCATCTCCTTTATCTAATGTAGTTGCGATTACTATGTTACGACATTGAAATAACCCTGTCAATAGCTATTATATAACTTATATTGGCATTATTATAACCTTTAAAGCTGCTATGTGTTAATGATATATCAGCTTGAAAATACTTAAAAAGCAAAAAGAGAATATCCTAAGAAAAAATAAAGAACATCTTCATAGAATAGCTTATTTAATATTAAGAAAATAAATGTTATAATAGTATAAATGAAAATTTAATTCGAAATGGATTGATTTTTTGGCTGCCTGCCTGACCAGAGCTGATCGGAGGTTACATATTTAAAGCTGCAGGAAGTAAACAGGCATAATCAAGTATAGATAGGAGTGTATAACTATAAGCCGTAAGCACAAACTTAGATAGGTTAAACAATATAGTGTTATAAAACAAGGCTGTCCTGGCTTTTGAACCTTTTAGAAGGCAGGACATTGCAGGCACTGGATTTAATAAAAACACATAAGAAGCATCTGCTGTTAACAGGAAGGGTAAATTAATATATGAATATAAATAAGCAAAGAGCTTTTATTATCCATTTTTTCTATTTCTTAATTTTGATTTTACTGGTTTATGTCGGTATAAAATATGTATTCCCCTTGTTAATGCCTTTTGTTATCGGTATTATCATTGCTATGTCCTTTCGGAATCTTATTGATCTTATTGCAAAAAAAACACATGTAAAGCGTGTTTTGGTTTCGATTATCATTTTAATAGTGTTCTATGGCCTGGTAGGATTTATAATCAGTTTAATCGGCGTTAAGATGGTAAATTTTATTAACTCATTATTTTACAGCTTACCTTCACTTTATAAAGAAACGCTGCTTCCTGCATTTCAGACTGTTACGGACAATATGATTAGTAAATACCCCAGCACCAAATCCTATCTGGATAGCTTTATGAGCAATATTGACCAGTCCGTATTTGACTATTTAACAAAAATTTCTTCAAAGGTCGTAGGCATGGCTACCGGCTTTGCCAGCCAGGTTCCGACGTTATTAATCAAGCTTATTTTTACCATTGTCTCTTCCTTTTTCTTTACCATAGACTATTATAAGATAACACACTTTATTATCCGGCAGTTCCGTGAAGAGCACCAGAAAATCATAATAAAGCTAAAGGACAATGTAATCGGCTCTCTTGGTAATTTTATAAAGGCCTACGCGGCTATTATTACAGTAACCTTTACGGAATTATCCCTAGGTTTCTGGATTATTGGGATACCTACGCCTTTTCTGTTCGGCCTGCTGGTGGCAATTATAGATATCATGCCGATTATTGGTACCGGTGCCGTATTGCTGCCCTGGTCTGTTATTGCATTTATAATGGGCAATACGAAGATAGGTATGGGAATGCTGATTCTATATATTGTAATAACGGTAGTCAGACAGATTATTGAACCAAAGATAGTCGGTCAGCAGATTGGCTTATATCCCATTGTAACCCTTGTCCTTATGTATGTCGGTGCGCAGCTGATGGGAGTTCTGGGGCTTCTGATACTCCCGATTATGGCTACCATACTGATAAAGCTTAATAAGGAAGGAAGTATTCATTTATTTAAAGTATAGGAAATAGTTTGAAAAATGCGCTGCATTTTTAAGCTTTTATTTAAGCGGTATCATTTATTTAAGCGGTATCATTTATTTAAGCAGTATCTTTTATTTAAGCAGTATCCCAGGCAAACTTGTGATATGCATAGGATTAGTGATAAAAATATATTTCAGTGCATACGGTGATTTATAACTTAAAAAAGCGTACATGGGCCTTTTAGTTTCGGGTAGTATGGAAATTAAAAGGCCTATTTTTTCTCTTTATTTCCCAGAGAGTGTCTGATATAATACATATCAGATATGTTACCAAATTATAAGAGGATGAGGTATAATACTTGTGCCAACAAAGATAAGTGATACAAAAACAGATCGTGTAAAGCGTGAGCTGCTGAAAATGCTCGCAGAGAAGAAATACGGCCCTCATGAGATGCTTCCCAGCGAGGGCATGATTGCGGAATTGTATGGTGTCAGCAGAATGACGAGCAAGCTGGCTCTGAATGCACTGGCAGAGGAGGGAATAATATATCGTGTGCCAAGGCAGGGCAGTTTCCTGAAGGACATTGATATGACGGTTATCAACTCACTGCTGGAGGAATCGGCGCTAAAGGCGGAGGGTCAGGGGGATATACAGTTCATTGCTCTGGTGATACCCAAAATTGATTTCTATACAGGCCAGATTATTACCGAGCTGTCTCAGATAGCCGGAGAAAGGAACTATGAGGTCATCGTGAAGGTCTCGGGAGGTGCTCTGGAAGAAGAGGAAAAGCTCCTTCGGGAGATTTCGGCAATATCGGGTATCAAGGGTGTCGTATTTTTTCCGGGTGATAAAAATGTCTGCGGGAAGGAGCTGCTGTATTATAAGCTGCGCAACTATCCCATAGTCATGGTGGACCGGGTCTACAAGGAAATTGAGTTTGACAGTGTCTACCATGACCATTACCAGGGAGCCAGAAAAATGGTAAATTATCTGATTGAGAAAGGACACAGGAAAATCGGATTTATCTCCTACGACATTTCGGAGGTTACGAGCAGGGATGAAAGGTATAAGGGCTATGTCAGTGCCATGTCGGAAAATAAGGTTCCCGTTGAAACCGGCTATGTGATGATTAGCAGCTCTCAGGAGTCCCGTAATGATATTGTGAAGTATCTGAAAAAAAACACGGAGCTGACGGCAGTATTCTGCGGAGATGATTACCTGGCAATTCAGCTGTATTCGGCAGCAAATGAACTGGGTATACCTATTCCCGGCAAGCTTTCGGTAGCGGGCTTTACGGACAATAAGATATTGGAATATCTGGAGATGGAACTGACCACAATGCGCCAGCCGGTAAGACCTTTGATGCTGGAAGCTTTTGATATTATAATTGATAAGCTGAAAATGAGAGGGGAACAGGTCAGGCATATTAAGATACCTACCGAGCTGATTGAAAGAAAAAGCGTAAAAATAATGCAATAAGGATTCCGGTAATTTTTAAATATATTATTGACAGAATTCATATAATTTTGTAACATATATATCAGATGATATCAAAAATATCACAAATATTAAAATATATCAATCCTTACGTATTGCAGAAATGCGGAAATTATATTTCAGGAGGGGCTGCTGTATCTATACTAACGGTGCAGCAGCTCCTTTTATAATAGGGTGGATTCAGAGACTGTTCCTTTCAGCCTCAGGGGAAGGGGTAGCAGATAATATATTGCAAAGGAGTTCTGACCGGTGAAAGAAATACCGAGAAAAAGGATTAAAACTACAGGGAAACAGAGATTGAGGAAATTTATGCTGCTGACCTCCATGCATTCCATGCTGATGATTACCGTTATGATTGTGTTAATTGCATCCATCGGAATCTGGAATCTGGTGGGAAATTATCTGATGAAGGTAAACAGTGAAATTTATGGAATACAAAAGAATTCTGCTGATATTTATATTTCCGGTATTGAGGATAAATTATCAAATTATATCACAGCTATGGGAGTGGTATCCATGAGCAATGATTTACGTAATCATATTTTTAATAAAAATATCAGCCGTTCCGAAATGGTAATCCTAAGCACGGAATTAGGGCAGAGGATAAATGAAATGACATTTTTCCTCTACCAGTCCCAGGAGGTCATCAGTCAAAGATTATACACCTATCTTCCGGCGGATGGGTATTATTTCTGGGATGTTAACAAGGTTAAGGATAAGTCCTGGTTTAAGGGCTTAAAGGAGAGCAGTCCCCAGTGGTGGTACACGTATTCCGATGTGACCCATACATATCATCTGACCCTGGCTGGAATCATTAATAACTATAACTCAAAATCCGGCGTATGGGGGCAGGGCTATTGCTGTCAGACCATTACGGTGGATACCGGCACTTTATTCCTTCCCTATAAGAGTTCTTTTAACAGCGTATTCATGTTTGATGATAAAAGCGGTAATGTTATCTATGATTATTCTTCCCCAACCCGGGAAAGGAAAATTAATTTGACTCAAAACCAGATGAAGGAGATTTATCAGGAAATACAGGAGAGCGGGGAATTATCTAAAAAGTTCAAGCTTACCGATGAAAAGGGAAATTCGGAAGTCTTTCATGTTTTGACAAGGAAGCTTGGTTCAATTGATGCAACTGCCGTGATTTTGTTTGATCCGAAACAGATGTCCAAGTCGGATGGAATTGGTGCAATATTTGCAACGGTGGTATTGCTTGTATTTATGATGCTGTTACTGATCCTTTCAAACCGGCTTTATAACAGAAAATTAAATATGCTTATAGGAAAGATGGATAAATTTGATGAAAAAGAAGTGCAGCAGGCAGAACCGATAGGAGGGAAGGATGAGCTTGCACGAATTGAAAGGCACCTTTTCCGGATGCAAAAACGGATTCAGACCCTGATCCAGGAAGAATATACTGCGAAAATGCAGGTGATGACTGCCCGTGAACAGGCGTTGATGTCCTGTATTAATCCCCATTTTCTCTATAATACGCTGAATACCATTTCGGCAATGGCCTGTATGGAAGGGGCGGACAGCACAACGGAAATGATAGCGGCATTATCCGCTATGTTCCGGTACTCCTCCGAGGTATCCAGACCCAACGTAACGTTAAAAGAGGAGCTGTCAAATATATCGGATTATTTGTATATCCAGAGTATCCGGTACCAAAATGCCTTTACCTACAGTGTGGATATCGGGGAAGCCCTGTACGGCTGCCAGGTGCCGAAGCTCATTCTCCAGCCCTTGATAGAAAATGCCTTTAAGCATGGATTTAAGAATCAAATGACGGAGAAGGGGGAAGACAGGAGAATCCGCATATGGGCGGAGAGGATACAGGATGCTCTTGTCATATCCATACAGGATAATGGAGAAGGAATCTCACCCGAAAGACTTTCCGCTATTCAGGAGCGCATAGCGGAACCGGAAGCACAAATAACGGCCGGGGATAGCAGCAATATCGGGCTCTTAAATGTCCATCAGCGGATTCGCCTGCAGTATGGAGCGGATTACGGGCTCAGGATAGCAAGCGGGGGAGAGGTAAAGGGAGTCTGCGTATCAGTTCGGATGCCCGGCAGGATAGCATAGAAATTGTGGAGATAAGGTATGCTTAGTATATTAATTGTGGATGACGAAAAACTGGCCTGTGCGGATATTTTATATAAAGTCAGCCGGAGCGGTTTTGCTTTTAAATGGGTAATGGAGGCTTCTTCAGCGGAGGAAGCACTGGAAAAGATTAAGGAGCATAAGCCGGATATTCTGCTTACCGATATCATGATGGGAGAAATGAGCGGAATCGAACTGGTGAAGATAGCAAGGAGCTATGTACCGGGGCTGGCCTCGGTATTAATTTCCGGTTACTCAGAATTTAATTATGCCAAAGAGGCCATAGCCTTAGGTGTGGTTGATTATTTGCTGAAGCCTGTCAGGCAGGAGGAATTGACCGAAACTTTGTCAAAGGCAATTGCAATAGGAATGCACCAGCGAAATGTGCTGCAAAGTCCTTTTAATGGCGGGAAGCTGGAGGATGACAGGTTAAATGAAAGCCAGAAGGAACAGCTGATTGCGTTTTTAAATGGCATGAAAACAAATCTTGATTTTTCAGCGGCAGAATTATTTCCTGCCAATGCAGAATTTTACCAGATAGGAATATTCCGGCTGTCATCCTGTACGGCAGGACAGAGTGAAGGCAGAGTACCTTTTATTTCCGCTGAACACGAGGGCGGTACGGACAAATCCTTAGCAGATATCGGCGATAACAGCGGAAAAGGCAGGCAGCATTTTGATAAGCTGCGGCGCGCTGTTCAGGATATCATACAGGAGGTTGGGGGACCGTGGTTCCTGACCTTTCATAATTTTGCTCCCAACCAGCAGATAACCGTAATTGCGGCTGCTTTTCATAAAGACCGTAAAAAGTCGCAAGAGACAATTTTACAAAGCTTTCATGAAATTAACCGGAGGATTCACAGGCGGCTGAATATTGTCTTATATGCGGGAGTGTCCGGGCTGGAGGAATCCGTAACCGGTGCATTACTGACTCAGGCCAGACAGGCCCTGGATTTACGCTTTTCGCTAGAAAGCAGTCCGGAAGGGCGTATATTTTACTGGAGGGAATGGGAGGAGACGGCCGCTTACAATTTGCCGGAAGAGGAATTTAAGCTATACCAAAGGTTACTGGCAGCAGGCGATTTAAAAGAAGCCCTTACAACAGTCAGGCGGATTTTTTCCGTAGATATACCCGGCACGGCTATGCATATCCGCATGCTTTATGTAGAGCTTATCTGCATACTGGCACGAACCTGCATTAAAAAAGCAGGAGGAAATATTGTGTCCATGCTTGGTACGGAATGCCTGTCCGGCGGAATCATCGATGAATTTTCCGACAGGGAAGAGCTGGTTGAAAGTCTTTGCCGGACGATAACAACAGTACTCAGCCAGTGGATGGCAGTGACAGCAGATGCAAGGTCCGTTCTGCTGATTGTAAAAAGCTACATAGAAAATAATTTTACCAGCAGTGAATTATGCACGAATTTCCTGTCACAGAAATTTTGTATTTCGCTGGGGTATCTTTCCACCTCTTATAATAAGGAATTTGGTATCAATATTACAAAGTATATTATTACCTTAAGAATCGATTACGCAAAGAAGCTTCTTAAGGAGACCGGTTTATGTATCTGTGATATTTCTGAGAGCTGCGGCTTCAGCAATCTGAGTTATTTTATGCGCACCTTTAAAAAACATGTGGGATGTACGCCAAATGAATTTCGTGAAAAATGACGTGTAAAATAATAGGAAATATAAAAATGATAGTAAAAAGTTCTTAAACACATGTTGTTTGAGGACTTTTTTTGTATTAAATAACAACGAAAATTAAAAAAGTGCATAGTAATCATGAAAATAATTGATATTTATTTACAGTTAAGGGTTGTAAAATTGATGTTGCTGAGAGATAGTGCGAAAATTAAAAAGCAATTTTCGCACACAAGATTAAGCCTGCGAAATCCTCGGCTCAATCTTGCGGCGCGTTGGGAAGGCATGGCTGTTAGAGGAAGCAGCTGAGTAAGAGAGACATCATGCTGTCTCACAACACATGAAAGGAGTGAAAGCTTTTGAAAACTACCATAACAGGTTCGATAACCAGACAGGAAAGGATAAGAAGATTATGGCGGCAAATTATGAAACACAAGGTATTATATCTGTTTATCCTTCCCTGTGTGGTCTGGCTGCTGGTATTTTGCTACTACCCGATGTATGGCGCACTATTAGCTTTTAAAGCTTACAATTACAATCTTGGTATTTTAGGAAGTCCCTGGGTGGGATTTCAGAATTTTGAGGAATTTATTAAGTCACCCGATTTTTGGATTGTAATGAAAAATACCATTATAATCAGCGGTCTTAAGATAATTTTCGGATTCCCCGCACCCATTTTTTTAGCATTGCTGTTAAATGAGGTCAAGGCTGCTAAATTTAAAAAAGTCGTTCAGACTATGAGCTATCTGCCCAATTTTGTATCCTGGGTCGTAGTAGTCACCTTGATGACTGTTATTTTTACACCATATGGAGGAATTGTAAATAACCTGCGAAAGGATTTTGGTCTGGATTCTGTTTTCTTTATGGGGGAAAAGGGTTATTTCTATCCCATGGTAGTCCTTTCTGATATCTGGAAGAATGCAGGCTGGGGCTCCATTATATATCTGTCGGCGCTCTCAGGAGTAAGCCAGGAGCTTTATGAAGCGGCTACGGTAGACGGAGCAGGACATCTAAAATGCACATGGCATATCACATTGCCATCCATTAAAGGAACAATCGGAATTATGTTTATCTTTGCAGTCGGAGGTATTTTAAATGCAGGATTTGACCAGGTTCTCTTATTGCAGCAGCCTGCTAATACTCAAATTTCAGAAATCCTTGATACCTTTGTGCTGAAGACCGGTTTAAATTACGGCAGGTTTGAGTATGCAACGGCAATCGGTCTGTTCAAATCTGTTTTTGCGTTTGCTCTGATGGCACTGACAAATACGGTTTCCAAGAAGCTTATGGAAGTAAGCATATGGTAATACATAACAAGGAAAGAAGGTTATACCTATTATGAAAATAAAAGAATCAAAATCCCGAAAAATATTCATGGTCTGTAATTACATATTTCTTGCTTTTTTTGGCTTCATTTCCTTATATCCTTTCTGGTATGTTCTGATAGCTTCCCTAAATACCGGCAGGGATTTTGCAAAAGGAGGTGTATTCTTCTGGCCGCGTGTATTTACTTTGGAAAATTTCGCTCATGCTTTCAAGGATTCGCGTATTTTTGATTCCTTATCAATATCTGTAGCAAGAACCTTGCTGGGAGTAGTGCTTGGGTTATTTTTCACAGCACTGATTGCCTATGCGCTAAGTGTTAAGTCCTTACCGGGTAAAACATTTTTTACTTTCTTTTTTTACTTTACTACCATATTCGGAGGCGGAATGATTCCTTATTACATGCTGCTTCGTGACATGGGGCTGACCAAAAGCTTTCTGCTTTATGTTATACCGGCCGTTTATAGCTTTTTCAATTTCCTTCTGCTTCGGACTTATTTTGATAATATTCCGTCAGAGTTAAGAGAGTCGGCCCAAATCGACGGGGCAGGAGAAACCAGGATTCTGTTTGGTATCTTTATTCCTTTATCTAAGCCAATACTGGCTACGCTGGCTTTGTTTATCGGGGTAGGGCATTGGAATGACTGGTTTACCGGGGCTTATTACCAGAGCAGGACGGCTTTGTATCCGGCTGCCACTTTACTGCAAAGGCTCCTTAGCGAAGCAACGGCATCTTCTACGATTAAGGTGGGGCAGGAGACGAGTTTAACCGCAATGACCACTTATACATCCCAATCTTTGCAGATGGCATTTGTTATGCTGCTTACAATGCCTATCGTCGTAGTTTATCCGTTTTTGCAAAAATACTATGTAAAAGGCGTTATGATCGGTTCCGTAAAAGGCTGATGGTATGAAGGAGCTGCGAAAAGCGGCCCATAAAAAGCATACAAAAAATGAAAAGGAGAATGTCTATGAAAAAAAAGTTACTTAGTATCTTAATGGTAATGATGATGGCGGCTACGCTGCTTTCCGGCTGCGGAAAACCTGGCAGCACAAAAAATGATTCGAAGCCGGCTGATTCCAAGGGGGAAAGCAGTACAACAGAAGGTGCGGCAGATGCAGGCGGAGCTAAAAAGTTCGACGATGTAAAATTAAAAATGCTGATATGCTGGAATGGCGGCTTTAAAACAGCATCTGACCAGTACAACAATGAAGTTGCAAAGAAAATCAGAGAAAAAACCGGCGTTACGGTGGAGTTTGAAGGAATCATGATGAGCGAAACCGAAAAACTGAATCTGATGTTTGCTTCCGGTGATATGCCGGATATCATCAATGCACCGTACTGGGGCGGTAGTGCAGGTGAAACGGCAGTTATTAAGAAAGCGGCTGCAGAAGGCAGACTGCTTCCTATTGAAGACTATCTGCCCAATTATCCGAATTTGGCAAATTCTTATGATATTGGAATTGTTTCACAGTCTTATCTTGAAAATGATTTGAACTTTAAAGGCTTTGATGGTCATAAATATATTTTACCTCAGGAAACACCAGGAGATACGGCTGATGTGACAAACTGGGCATATGGTGTATTTGTCCGCGGTGATATTCCGAAGACCCTGGGAATTGATCCGGCTACAATTAAGACCTCGGATGATTTATACAATTTCATGGTAAAGGCCAAAGAGCATGGATTTAAAGATGTAAATGGCAATGACACAATTGTTGCCACTACTTATCATAATGGATGGGACAGTTCAGGCTATTCCATTAATCTTTCCGACAAGAAATTCAGTAATTATATTAAACAGGCAGACGGTACCTATAATTACGTCCCTTTAACAGAGGATTGGACCAAAAGACAGCTTTTCATCTGGAAGCTTGTTAATCAGGGATTACTGGATGTAGAGTGCTTTAAGCAGTCGGATGCCCAGGCCGATGAGAAAGTCGGAAACGGAACAGCATTATTTGCTTCAGCCCAATATAGCTCAGTTATTAATTCTACAAAGCTTACCGGTTTATACAGCGCTCATCCGGAAATGAAGTATGTCCCTGTAGGACCTATGACATATAAGGACGGACAGCCGTTGGTACAGCTTGAGCAGAACGGCCGTGCAGGTTCTCCCGCTATTATTTTCCCGAGCACCTGTTCTAATATCGAAGCTGCACTTACGTATCTTGATTATGTAAACAGTGAAGAAGGTGCCCGTTTATGCCAGTATGGTGTTGAAGGAGATACTTATACTTTAAACGATGCCGGACAGCCTCGTCTGAACAGTGATTTACTTGCCAGAAAGGCAGAAGGAGATTCTTCTGTTGATGATGAGCTCCGTGAAAAAGGAATTGGCTACATATTAGGACGTACACTTCAGGCTGATAAACGTTTTACCTGGTGGGGTGAAATCGGCGCAGGTGATGCAGATGCAGCACCGCAGGAAATGGTGGAATATAAGAAAGCGCGTCCCGTTGAACGTGCTGACGGATATCCTCTGGAAGGCCTTGTAGTTAATTATAAGGATTATGATAAGGTAAAGAAATTTGCTTTTGAAGGAACTACGATGGATGACTACGAGCAGCGTGCGTACTTTGCTAAAACAGAAGCAGAAGCACGTTCTATCCTGGAGGATTACCAGAACTATTTATTAACTCAGGATAATGGAATTTTTAAAGATTATTTGAAATATGTAACAGAGTCTGCTAATTCCAGGGATGATATACTGGATTAATAAAAGCTATGACATAAGGGGCTGTTGCAAAAGGAAGCTCTGCGGAGTATAACTTGCCTCACACACCGGTTGACCGACATCTGATATGATTTGTATGCTAAAATCGTACATTAAATGTTCGCTTTAGCATACAAATCATATCAGATGCCAGTCAAACAGTGCATTATGGCAAGTTATACTCCGCAGAGCTTCCTTTTGCAGCAGCCCCTTATGCTAATAGAGAGTATTATTTAATAAGACGAGAAACGACGGAGAAGGGAGAAAGTTATGGCTTATATCAGGGAACGCTCGCAGGAATTAACGGGATATCAGGAAAGTGCATCCTGGCAGCCTAATATTGATGTTCAATGTGATTTTGTAATGGTTTACGGTATTGATGCTTCCATGCCTGAAAGGGTGAACAGGTTTAAGGAGAAAGGGTATGTCGTCCATCTGATGACGGGGATTTCCTGGGGAGAATATCAGGATTACCTGTATGGAGAATACGACGGGAAAAACCACTGGGATGAAAGCCAGATGGACCGCAGCGGCAGGCATATAAAACACGGAAAAGATGTTCCCTATATGTCACCTGCCATAGCCTTTGCAGAGTATCTTACAAAGAAGCTGAAGATTGCAGTAGATGCAGGAGTTGAGGCGATTCATATGGAGGAGCCTGAATTTTGGGACCGTGGGGGATACTCGGAAGCCTTTCAGAGGGAATATCTGTTATATTACAGAGAACCCTGGCAGGCACCCCATAGCAGTCTGGATGCAAGATATAAAGTATCAAAGCTTAAGGCATATCTTTATGCCAGGACAATTAGTTATATCGGAAATGCCCTGAAGGAATATGCCCTGACTGAGTATGGAAGGGTGCTGCGGTTCTATGTTCCTACCCATAGTCTGCTCAACTATACCCAGTGGAAGATTATCAGTCCGGAAGGTGCGCTCATTGGCTTACCGGCCGTAGACGGATATATTGCCCAGGTATGGACCGGTACCAGCCGCCCGGCAAATGTCTATGAAGGAGTGGTAAAGGAAAGGACTTTTGAAACGGCATTCCTGGAATATGGAATCATGCAGGAGCTGGTGAAGGGCACCGGAAAAAGAATGTGGTTCCTCCATGATCCCATAGAGGATAATCCGGAATATACCTGGGAGGATTACCGCTATAATTATCTAAAAACCGCAGTCGCCTCCCTTTTGCATCCTGCTGTCTGCCATTATGAAATCTGCCCATGGCCCAAAAGAGTATTTGACGGGGTATTTCCGCGTAAAGCAGGTCTTGCCGGGGGTACAATCCCAACAGATAATATGCCAGGTGCCAGGGCAATTCCTCCCGAATATGCCACGCTGCTTAGCAGCATGATACAGCTCTTTGGAGATATGGACCAGACAGAATATACTTTTGACGGCATGAGGGAAGGCGCAGGCATCCTGATGTCGGATTCAGGATTGTTTCAGAGAAGCTATCCCGATGGAATAATAACGGAAGAAGCTGCCGGCAGTCTGGAAAATGCCATGGAGGCTTTGAAGGACAGAATGCATGAAGGGGAGGATTGTTCCGGGGATAGCCGGATATTAATGGAAAGGGTGGAAAAGGATAAGAATTCCTATCAGGCCTTTCTTCAAAGCGGCACTTTTCCTAATTTTTTTGGAATGGCAATGCCCTTGTTAAAATACGGTCTTCCCGTAAGGCCTGTGCTGCTGGATAATATAAGGCGGTATCCGGGATATTTTGATGATTATAAGACCCTTATTTTAAGCTATGAATACATAAAACCGGAATCTCCCGATGTAAACAATGCCCTTGCAGCCTGGGTAAAAGGCGGCAGTACCCTTGTGTACATAGGAGACGGCAGTGACCCCTATCACAGGATAGACGGCTGGTGGAACCGGCCTGTTACCTCCACCGGGAAGGAAGGCTATGGAAATCCTTCGGAGCATCTATTTGAAATGCTGGGCCTGACTCTAAAACCGGAGGACGGCATTTACAAGGCAGGCAGCGGACGGGTCATGGTATGGAACATATCGCCTGGAAGGCTTTGCCTGACACCGAAGCTGGCGGATGAATACCGTTTCCGTATAAAGGAGCTGTTGGCACATGGGGGCAGTGACTGGAGATTTACCAACCAGCTTACTTTACGCAGGGGACCCTATATCATTTCCTCCGTCATGAATGAGGGCAGAGGAGGCATAGCAGAGGAAACACATATTTTCAAAGGACTGTTTGCGGATATGCTTACCTGTGACTATTCCATAATAAAGGAAAAAAGCCTGTCACAGGATGAAAATACCATATTATTTGATTTTTCAAAAATCCAGGGTGTTGACTGGCGGATTATCGGCTGCTCTGCCAGAGTATTTTCTTTGGAGAAAGCGGAGGATGGCACCGGTTTTACCATGAGGGTCAATGCAGCGGATAAAATAAATGCATTTTTAAGAATCCGCCTGCCAAAGCCGGTAATGTCAATAGCAGCGGAAGATGAGGCAGGTAATCAGGTCCCGGTTGAGTATTCATGGGAGGAAGAAACGAAGACAGAATTATTCCGTTATGAAAGCTCTAATCAGGAACTGAATATCAAAGGATTTTTTTGAGGGGAAATCCGGAATAGATTTTGGAAATCTAAGTAGAAGGAGCTGTTGCAAATTAAAACTCTGCGGAGTATAACTTGCCTCACACACCGGTTGACTGACATCTGACATGATTTGTATGCTAAAATCGTACATAAAATGTTCGCTTATAGCATACAAATCATACCATCTGTCAGTCAAACAGTGCATTATGGCAAGTTATACTCCGCTGGGCTTCAATTTGCAACAGCTCCTTCTACTTAGATTTCCGGAACCTAAGCAGTATTATTTTCTGTACATTTATGTTAAAGTATTGAAAGAGTTTATTTAAACACTTTCAGATGTAATTTGCAGGAAAGAGGTGCCATGTGCAGATTGAAAAATTATTGCTGAGGGATAAGGATGAGTTTATAGCTTATTGTTTAAAACACCGCAATGAAGTGGATGAATCCTTTTTATATGACAGGGATTTGGAAAATTTTAATCCGGATGATGAAAACCCCACGTTTATTGCGAGGGAAGATGGAAAAATAGTTGCGGCAGCCTCCCTTATAATAGATGCTTACCAAAAAAAGGGAAGGCAAGGGCGTTTTCGGATTTTCCATTCCGAAAAAAAGGATTTGGAAGTATATTCTCTTTTATTCACGGAAATAACCAAATATACAGAGGGAATAGATAAAGTATTTTTGTTTGTTCCTATTGTCAACAGGGAACTTTCAAATTATATAGAAAATCTGCATTTTGTCATTGAAAGATATGTATTTTTCCTGGTCAAAGAAATAAAGGAAGCTCCGAACGTAAATTTGCCGGAGGGTTATTCCATAAGAACATTTGAACCTGACAAGGATGAACTTGATTGGTGCAATATCAGAAATACGGCTTTTTCAACATTAAAAGGAAATTCCACGCCTATTACACCGGATATGGTTCGCAGGCAGATGTCCCAGCCGGAATATCTGGAAGGAGGGTGTATGCTGCTATTGCATGAAGAACAGCCTGTTGGAATCATACGGGGAGCTGATGATGAATATGAAGGGGAGCCTGCCGTGAATATCGGTCCGCTTGCTATTCTGCCGGGCCACCAGGGAAAGGGGCTGGGAAGACAGCTGCTTAGAGCTGCCCTTGCTTTTACACAGGAAAAGAAATATAAAAAGGCAACGCTTTGTGTTAATGGGGATAATGAAAGAGCAAAGGAGCTTTATTTAAAAGAAGGCTTCCTTCAGGCTGAAGGAGTAACCGCTTATGAGTATTTCTTAAGTTAAGTACCCATATTTTTGAATAGAAAGGATTCCTTATGATTGATGAAATAATGAAATATAATGAAGCTTTTGTTAAAAACAATGAATATGAAAAGTATATTACCAGCAAATACCCGGATAAAAAGTTAGCTATCGTCTCCTGTATGGATACGAGACTGACCCAGCTGCTGCCGGCAGCACTGGGGCTTAAAAATGGTGATGCCAAGATTATCCAGAATGCGGGAGGTGTCATTTCCCATCCCTTTGGAAGTGCTATGCGAAGCCTTCTGATTGGTATTTATGAATTGTATGTTGAGGAAATTCTGGTAATAGGCCATACGGATTGCGGCGCCAGGTATATAGACAGTCAAAAAATGATAGAGAAGATGAAAGCCCAGGGAATAACCCAGGAAAATATCAATCTGTTAAAGTATTGCGGTGTTGATTTTGATTCCTGGCTGGGAGGGTTTATGGACCTGGAGGTTTCAATCAGGAAATCTGTAGATATGATCTGCTCCCACCCCCTGGTTCCAAAGACGGTAGTGGTTCATGGCTTGATAATAGATTCCGTGACCGGAGAGTTAACTAAGGTAATCTGAGTTACAGCAATGATAAATGGAAATAGGATCAATAAGAAGAATGTGGAAAAATTAGAGAAGCATTGGGCAGGATTAACAGTGAGATCATTTGACCGGAACATGGCTTTTTTCAAGCTTTGCTGTCCAAAAATATTTTTAATTTATTTTCTTAAGTTGTGATAACTTCCCTGTTGTATTTTTTTATAAAGCGGCGTATATTTGAGTGAGGATTATATTGTCGGATAGACATATAACATCGCAAGTAAACTTGCGAAATGCATGGGAGGGTAAAATGGATATTATTTTGGTATTATGCATTGTTTTAGGTGTGGTCTTCGTTCTTTACCTCTTGATTTTCGTAATTCTGGGCATTAGGGTCATTTCCTCGGACCAGGTAGCCGTAGTCGAAAAATGGTGGAGCTTTAAGGGTTCCTTAAAGGATTCCATTATTGCATTAAACGGTGAGGCCGGTTACGCGCCCATACTGCTTCGCGGCGGTATTCATTTTAAAACGGCATTAATGTATAAGGTTCACAAATATCCTCTGATTACAATCCCCCAGGGGCAGATTGCATACATATTCGCCCGTGACGGTAAACCGCTGGAACCGACACAGACCCTGGGCAAAGTAATTACAGAGGCAAATAATTTTCAGGATGTTACCGGATTTTTAAGAAATGGCGGCCAGAGAGGCCCTCAGAGAGGGATTTTAAGAGAGGGTACCTATGCCATTAACCTGGCCCAGTTCATTGTTATAACGCCTACGGATATTAAGGCGGTTTTCAACAGCTCAAAGAGCGAACGTATGGAGCTGGTTACCATGCAGAAGACACTATTGGACCGCAATGCCTTCAGTCCCGTAATTATCATGGCACAGGGAGCGGAAGCAAGCGATGTGATGGGAATTGTTACGGTACATGACGGCCCTTCCCTTCAGGAAGGGGAAATTATAGCTCCTTATGTAGGGGAGGCACATGCCAGCTTTCAGGACCCGGAGAAATTCCTGGAGCTGGGAGGCAGGCGCGGTAAGCAGATTCAGGTGCTGACGGACGGTACTTATTACGTTAACCGGCTGTTTGCCACCGTAGAATTCCGTGCCAAGACGGTTGTTCCCATCGGTTTTGTAGGTGTTGTTGTTTCTTTCTTTGGAAAAGAAGGCAAGGATACCACCGGTGAAAATTACAAGCATGGGGAACTGGTCGGTGAAGGCTGCAAGGGTGTTCTTGAAAAGCCTCTGATGCCCGGTAAATATGCCTTCAATACGGATGCAGGTAAGGTAGTCCTTGTTCCTACCACCAACATTATTCTCAAATGGAATAAATCCGAGGTGGGTTCCCATAAATACGACGAGAACCTGACCGAGGTGGATATTATCACCAAGGATGCCTTTGAGCCGTCCCTGCCCCTGTCGGTGGTAATGCATATCGATTATAAACAGGCACCCTGGGTTATCCAGCGCTTCGGTGATATCAACATGCTGGTGAACCAGTCCCTGGACCCTTTGGTAAGTGCCTATTTTAAGGATGTTGCCCAGACAAAGACGTTAATCGAACTCATACAGGAACGTAGTGAAATCAGGGAAAGAGCCCTGGGAGAAATGATGGAGAAATTCCAGAAGTATAACCTTCAGCTGGAGGAAGTACTGATTGGAACTCCCAAGTCACCGACTTCCGATGTGCAGATCGAAAATATTCTTACCCAGCTTAGAGAAAGACAGATTGCTGAAGAGAAAAAGGTTACCTACCAGAAGCAGCAATCCGCAGCAGAAAGCGAGAAATCCCTTCGTGAAGCCCAGGCAGTTGCAGAGCAGCAGAGCTACCTGACAAAATCCAAGATTCAGATTGATATTGAGCGCAATAACGGTGCTGCACTGGCAAGTAAGGCTGAACAGGAAGCAAACCAGATTATCGCTCTTGCTAAGGCAAACTCCTCCAGAATTACACTGGAAGGTGAAGCAGAAGCCTCCAAGGAAAGCAATGTCGGTCTGGCAAAGGCCAGAGCAATCGATGCGCAGGTAAAGGCTTACGGCGGCGCAGAATTCCGTGTTATTCAGGAAATTACCGATAAGCTCTCCGATGCCATTAAGAATGCCAAGGTGGATATTGTTCCAAGGACAATGGTAAATATGGGAGCCGGTGAGGGCGGTACGGAAAACGGCAGTACAATCATAGACACCCTGCTGAAATTTATCACAATGGAAAAGCTGGGGGTATCTGTGAGGGATACCGCTGAGAAGCCCTGGAGGGAAGAAATGGATGATGCGGCTGTTTCACAGGAAACGGAAGGAATAAAGGAAAAAGAGGAAACAGAGGGAAAAGAACCTCAGCAAAACAGTGATGGAGTATAAAATATTGGTACGATTTGAGAAGAGAGCTGTAACAAAAATCATAAAATAATAAAATCATAAAGTCATATAGCAGCTCCTCCATGGAAGAGCCCTGTATATAAGAGGCTGGTGCCCCACTTGACGGTAGCACACCACTTCTTTTATACAGGGTCCTTTTTGAATTAAAATCATGATTATCTCCTTTGCAAGGAATGAGAAAAGTATTGACATTTTATAAAAGGTAACATATTATCTATATAGGTAATGTGTTACCTTTATTTTGGATAGGAGAATATGCATGAATAAACTCGAATCAATGACGGATCGACAGTATTTGTTTGGGGCCATTTTTGTAGTGGCCAACAGGATGGATACTTTAATGGAAAGGGAATTTAAGAAGTTTGATATTACGACAAAGCAGTGGTTTTTATCCATTGTGATTGACAATCTGTTCGATAAGCCGCCTACAATAAAGGAAGCCGCAAGGGAAATGGGAAGCTCCCACCAGAATGTCAAACAGGTGGCATTAAAGCTGGAACAAAAAGGCCTGCTGGTCTTAGAGAAAGATGCAAGGGATTCCCGGGTTATAAGACTTAAACTGACGGAACATAGTCTGGATTTATGGAAAGGGGTAAGGGAAGAAGGGAATGCCTTTACGGAAGCACTGTTCAAAGATATCAGTGAAGAGGAAAAAGGAACGGCAAGAAGAGTAATGGAAAAGTTATTATCCAATATCGCTGAGATGGACAGGTAAAGAGAAGAGAGTTAGGGTTGAAAGAAAATATAAAAAAGAAAGGATGCCACATTGTAATCTTTCAACCTGCGAAGCTGGTTTCGCATTTGTGTTGTGGCAGTACCGCAGGCAAGCCTGGGGTAGGCAATGGGTGGAATATTTGATGGAAAATATGATGGAGAATAATAAGAGTACCAAAACCGACAGGGCCTTTTTGTATTTTACAGTTCCCATAGTCATTCTTATAACAATAAGCAGCATTACAGGCATCTGGCACCAGGAAATATATGCGAAGGAAACAACGGACTGGCTGTCGCAGTGTGTCGGGCAGGATATTTCCAATTTGTTTTTGGTAGTACCTGCACTTATCCTGTCTGCTTTTTTGGCTTCAAGAGGAATAAGGAGTGCCAGGATTATCTGGATTGGAACAATGATTACCAATATATATTCTTATGTTATTTATTGTTTTTCCGTTCACTTTAACTTTTTGTTCCATGTATACTGTATCATATTAGGATTATCCCTTTACTCGGTGATTTATTTTTTCTTTCATTATATGAAGGAAGATTATAAGAGCTGGTATACGGAAAAGGTACCGGTTAAGGCAACCGGGATTTTTTTACTGGTTATAGCAGGCATATTTCTGCTTCTATGGCTTTCTCAATCCTTACCGGCGGCTATAGCCGGCACAGTGCCGGAGACTATTATCAAGGATGGTCTGTTTACGAATCCGGTTCATGCTCTGGATTATTCCTTTTACCTGCCGTTAATGTTCATATCCGCTGTAATGCTGTTGAAAAGGAAGCCCCTTGGTTATCTATTAGCGCCGATGATGATAGTTTTTGCCATTATAACCAATTTCAATATAATATCTCTCATGTTCGTAACAATGGAAAAAACATCCGTGGATAGTACGCCGATGATTGCTGTTTTTGGTACTTTAACTATTATCTGCCTGGGGTTCTTACTGCTCATGCAAAAGGAGCTAGTGAAGCATTCGGAAAAATAAGCATCAATCACAGGAATGCCTCATTAAGCTATAGTGTTTATGCGCTATAATAGCGAATTAATTAGTTGAAAGTAATTGAAAATAATGCTAACATGAATTTATAGTGAAAACATTTTTGGAAGAAGCCAGGAGCCTTCAGCCTGAGCTTGTAAAACAGTAATTGAGTGGCTTGGGAACAACTCCTGAGAATTAAAAGGAATAAAATTGTAATTAATTTCGAATACTGGATGAATACAGGAAGCTAATATTTACTTACAGCAGATGCTGTCGGATAAAAAAGGAATGGTAAAAATGATGCATACAATATTTTCGGGAGTCCGGGCCAAGTGGCTGCCGCTTTATGGGGAGCTTCACAGTATGGCCCTGGAAAAGCTGGGAGCATTTGAGGAATATGAGAATACAAGTGCTGTATTATGGAAGCACCACACAACCTTTGCTGAGGTCAGTGCAAAAAAGGATTGCCTGGTGGTTGCCTTTGCTTCGGATACCCTTCATGAAGAATGGGAGCCTAAGAAAGTGGTAAGGACCTCTAAAAACCGGGTGGCACATTATTTTGAAGTGACGGACAGCACCTTGTTTCCACTATTAATCGAACGTATTGAGAAGGCCTATAGCCTCACACAGGCCAATCCTCCAAGGAAAAACCAGGCAGAAAAGCAGGAATACTCCTCCGTGGATGAATACATTGCATTATTTTCGGAAGAGGTACAGGATATTCTGAAGCAGGTTCGGCAGACGATCAGGGAAGCCGCTCCGGAAGCAATGGAAAAGATAAGCTGGCAGATGCCGACCTTCTGGCAGAAGGAAAACCTAATCCATTTTGCGGCAATGAAAAACCACATTGGGCTATATCCCGGAGAAAAAGGTGTCCGGGTCTTTGCCGATAAGCTGACCGGCTATAAGACTTCAAAGGGGGCAATCCAGTTTCCGATAGACGGGCCGATACCCTATGGGTTGATTTCAGAAATCACAAGGTTCAGGGTTGACGAGGTTACGGATGTGGTAAAGGAAGAGACCAAAGAGGAAGAATATGTATTTGAAGCTGTAATTCAGAAGGTTCCGGACCTGGACGGAGCCTATGTTGAAATTCCGTTTGATGTCAGGGAAAAATTCGGAAAAGGCCGTGTGCCTGTTCATGCTGAATTTGACGGAGAGCCTTATGACGGAAGCTTAGTCAGAATGGGAACACCTTGTCATATCCTTGGAATCCGGAAGGATATCCGGGCAAAAATCGGCAAGCAGCCGGGCGATACCGTGAAGGTGGCAATAAAAGAAAGAGTTTCCCGGAAGTGATTACGCCAGAAAAAACAATATGCAACTGACACAAAACACTGCCTAATAATGATTTATTATGAAAAGAAGTAAAGTAAATACAGGAAAATAACTGTCTTAATTTCAAAAATGGCAGTTAAAAAGAACCCCGCACAAACTAAAATGTGCGGGGTTCCGTGCTTATGAGAAGCAGAGGGAAGTAAGTTGACTGTACCCGGCAAAACAGTGTGAGGAAATGGTATCTGATGTTATCTGAAAAATAATATAGTCAAGCTCAACTGCCATGTATCAACAATAGAATACAGTTATAAACAGGAAAATTCCGCCGAATATTGGGGATATATCTCCTTTGAAGAATTAAATTACAGGAAAATAAAACAAGTAAATTGTCAAATTGTAAACTTGCTGATATCATAATAATATAGAAATCGACAGATAGCCTTACCGGCTTTGTTTTTAATAGATGAGAATGAAGGATTTAAATAGATTATGAAAAAATTAGTGATTGGAATATTAGCACATGTAGATGCAGGCAAGACCACTTTATCAGAAAGCATGCTGTACCTGAGCGGAAAAATCGGAAAACTGGGCAGAGTGGATAATAAGGATGCCTTTTTGGATAATTACGAGCTGGAAAGGGCAAGGGGAATCACCATTTTTTCCAAGCAGGCCATATTGGATATTGGTGAGACGCAGATTACTTTACTGGATACCCCGGGCCATGTGGATTTTTCTGCTGAAATGGAAAGGACCCTTCAGGTACTGGATTATGCCGTTCTGGTAATAAGCGGAGCAGATGGGGTGCAGGGGCATACCAAAACACTGTGGCGGCTTCTGAACCTGTACCGGATACCTGTTTTTCTGTTTATCAATAAGATGGACCAGAGTGGAACAGATAAAACGAAATTAATGAAAGAAATGAAGCAGCTGGATGACGGATGTGTGGAGTTTGGAGGAGAAAAAACGGACAGTTTTTATGAACAGCTGGCTATGTGTGACGAGGAAATGCTGGAAGCCTACCTGGAAACAGGGCACATTGATGCCTCACAAATAAAAAAAGCAGTCAGGGAACGCAGAGTATTTCCGTGCTTTTTTGGTTCAGCCCTGAAATTGGAGGGGGTTGAACAATTGCTGGAGGGTATTGGAGAATATACCATGCTTCCTTCCTATCCGAAGGAATTCGGAGGGAGAGTCTTTAAAATAACAAGGGATGAGCAAGGGAACCGCCTGACACATTTAAAGCTTACAGGTGGTATTCTAAGAGTGAAGGATGCTTTAAAAGGCAGCGGCTGGGAAGAAAAGGTCAACCAGATCCGAATTTATTCCGGGCAGAAATACGAGACGGTAAATGAGATTGCGGCAGGGGCAGTATGCGCTGTAACAGGGCTCACTCTGAGCAGAGCAGGGGAAGGACTGGGGATTGAGGAAGGTTCCTATTCGCCGGTATTGGAACCGGTGCTTTCCTACCAGATAATACTGCCGGAGGGGTGTGACCCGAGGGAAATGCTCCCGAAGCTGCGTCAGCTTGAAGAAGAGGAACCGGAGCTTCATATAGTCTGGGAAGAGCACCTGCAGGAAATACAGGCTCAGATTATGGGAGAGGTACAGATTGAAATTCTCAGCAGTCTCATACGGAACCGGTTTGGCATTCAAGTATCTTTTGGTGACGGAAGAATTGTATATAAGGAGACAATTAAGGATACCGTGGAAGGAGTAGGGCACTTTGAACCTCTGCGGCATTATGCGGAAGTACACCTGCTGCTGGAACCGGGGGAGCCTGGCAGCGGGGTACAGTTTGGCATAAACTGCAGTGAGGATATTCTGGGAAAAAGCTGGCAGAGGCTTATCCTGACCCATCTGGAAGAAAAAGAGCATAAAGGAGTTCTGACAGGGTCTGGGATTACCGATATGAAGATAACACTGGTCTCAGGCAGGGCACATAATAAGCACACAGAAGGCGGTGACTTCCGGGAAGCCACCTACCGTGCCCTGCGCCAGGGACTAAAAGAAGCAGAAGCCGTACTATTAGAGCCCTATTATTCCTTTCAGCTGGAAGTGCCTGAGAAAATGGTAGGAAGGGCCATGACCGACATTGAAAAAATGTGCGGCACAAGTGAAATAGCACAGACAAATGCCGGGATGGTACTTCTTACAGGGAGTGCTCCGGTTATTACCATGAGAAATTACCAGAAAGAGGTAGCTGCCTATACACAAGGCCTTGGCAGACTGTTTTGCAGTTTAAAAGGATATGAACCCTGTCACAATGGGAAGGAAGTAATAGAACATATCGGATATGACTCGGAAAGAGATTTGGAAAATCCCACAGGCTCCGTATTCTGTGCCCATGGGGCAGGCTTTTTAGTGGATTGGAAGGATGTTAAAAGCTACATGCATGTGGAAGGTTTTCTCCAGAATAAGAAGGAACTGCCGGAGGAAACCGCCGGGAACCAGACTGAGTATATAGAGAAGGAATGGATTAGTCTGGAAGAGATTGACAGGATTATCAATAATACCGCTTATGCCAACCAGGGAAAGAAATCCGTCTGGAAAAAACGCAGAACAGCTCATGAAAGCTATTATAAGACCAATGGCTATTCAGAGGCCGGCTATGATAACGGGCAGAAAGAAACGAAAGAGGAGTACCTTCTGGTGGACGGTTATAACATTATCTTTGCCTGGCCTGAACTAAGTGACCTGGCCGAGGATAATATGGACGGCGCCAGGATGAAGCTTATGGATACCTTAAGCAATTATCAGGGGATTCGTAAATGTCAGATTATTGCTGTATTTGATGCCTACCGGGTGCAGGGACACCTGGAGGAAATAATCGATTATCACAATATCCATATGGTATACACCAAAGAAGCCCAGACAGCGGACCAGTATATCGAAAAATTTGCCCATGACAATAAGAAAAAATACAATATAACCGTTGCGACCTCGGACGGCTTACAGCAGGTTATTATAAGAGGTGCCGGAAGTTCCCTGCTGTCTGCCAGGGAATTAAAGGCCGAAATAGAAGCGGCCACTGAAAGAATGAGGCAGGAATATGAGGAATCACAGGATAAAAAGCGTAATTACCTGATAGATACACTGCCTGCTGAAGTAAAGCAGCAAATGGAAGAGCTGCTTAAGAAGAAACCTGAGAAGTAAAGGATTCTGTCATGGCAACACCTCTGTGTATCCTTACATAACGGGGAAAAGGATACCTATGTTTTTTATTCTGACACTGCTCCTGACTATCAATGGAAAAAAAACCGGATAAGGCTGAAATACTTACCATAACAAGGGAAGAGGCCCTTAATTCCTGGAAGGTAGAAGGGGATAAGGAATATCTATTGATTACCTGCGGAAATGTTATTGAGACTGACACGGGGCATGCCATTCTCAGCTGCGGTACACACCAGGTAGAATCCAACATGCAGAATTTCTGGAAGAGTATTTGCTATTTTTCTATACTTGAAATAAAATAAGAATTAAGAAGAATGCAAAGCATTTTTAAATTTCTATTTAAACAGTATCGGAAGCAGGATTGCAATCATGGGGTAAATGTGAAAGGAAAGCACTTTCGTACTCCATTATCTATGGCAGTAAAACTGACGGGTCTGTGGTAAGATTGCAAAATGCATGGGGGATCAATATGGATGATAGCATCAATTTTAATTATATACTGTCTTTATCAAAAAAACTGGAATCCGAACGGATGGAGAGGGAGATTGATGAGGTTATGCTGGATGAGTATGAATTGGATGCTGATTTACAAAACCAGCTGAAAGAAGGAACCTATCATTTTCCGAATGTTACACATACAAAGACGGATAAACAAATACTTACAAGGGTACAAAGCCAGTTTTCGGCAAAGGTGCATATTTATCAGACACCCTTTTATTTCCACAAGCATGACTTTATTGAAATCCTGTATGTATACCAGGGGGAATGTAAGCAATTTATAGAAAGCCTTGATAACTGCCTTGTCTTACAGGAGGGCGATTTATTTATGCTGAATCAGAATGTTACTCATGCTTTGCTGCAGGAGGATGAAAATGCCGTTCTAATTAAGATTATTGTCCCGGTATCCTGGATTTCGCATAATTTCATCCGGAATATTGAACATGAAAACCATTTGTATGATTTCTTTGTAAATGCAAAATCGGAACGAAAGGAATACTATCATTACCTGCAGTTCCATAACTGCTTTGGCGAGGGCAAATTATTAATTGAACGGATCATGACGGAGTATTACCTTCAGCAGCAGCATTCTGAGGCGGCAATACAGAGCTGCTTACAGCTGCTTATGATTTTCCTTGAAAGAAAAAAAGAGGAATACAGCAATATAAGGTATAAAATAGCTCACAGCTCTTTACAGACGGGGAAAATAATGCAGTATATTTATGACCACAGTGAAACCGTTACCCTGGAAGAATTATCACAGAAATTTTCCTTTAATCAGAGTTATTTAAGCCGGATCATTAAGGGGAATTGTAATATGAATTTTCAGGACCTGGTTCGGAAATGCCGATTAGAGAAGGCTGCCATTTTGCTGGAAAATTCTAAATGTTCCGTAGAAAAAATAGCTCTGATGGTCGGTTACCAAAATGCCATACCTGTCTATAAAGGAATCAAAGAGAAATATGGAATCTCTCCCACAAAATACAGAGAATTACATAGTAAAAATAAAATAGACAATTTATCAAATGAATAAATAGAAAAAAGACATCCATGTGTGTAAAATTCAGGATAAAGGAATGAAGCAGGTTCCTTTATCCTGAATTTTTGCAGCGAGGACATTATATTGGAAAAAACGCAAAAGAACAAATTGGAAACGGCCTCCATAGGAAAGCTCATGCTTGAGCTGTGCACCCAGACTACATTTTCAATTATGCTGTATAACATTTACACGATTACGGATACATTGTTTGTTTCGAAAGGAGTTGGAAGTGCCGCAAGCGGAGCTATTGGAATTTTCTCGCCGGTACTAGTGCTGATCGGGGGTATCAGTTCTACCTTGGGAGCTGGGGGAGGTTCCATTATCTCCAGAAAACTGGGAGAAAAAGATCAAACAAATGCCAAAGCTATTGTAGGGTGTATAATGTGGATATGGCTGCTTTGTTCTTTGGTAATTACCATAATTGGTATTGTGTTCCTGAAGCCTTTGCTGTATTTATTGGGGTGTACTGCTGAAATTTACCCATATGCGGTACAATACGGGCGCATTATTCTTTTGAGTACCGTAATTAGTACAGGATTTTCCGGAATCATGCGTGCCGAGGGAGATATTTTCTTTTCAACGCTGCAATGGTCCTTCCCGGTGATAATCAATATAGCATTGAACCCTTTATTTATTTTCGCTTTTCATATGGGGATTACCGGCACAGCTTTGGCAACCTTAGCTGCACAATTGTTTTCAGCGGGAACCAGTGCCTATTACTTCTTTATCAGGCGGTCAACTCCTTGCAGGATTGGGCTCAGAGATATTCGGTGGAACGGGAGGATAAGCAGGGAAATCTTATATATAGGAGTTCCGGCTCTTCTCAGCAGCTTTGGAGGCAGCTTTATTGGCATTGCCTGGAATCATGTACTAAATCAGGTCGGCGGAACCCTGGCCATCAGTACATTTGCCATTATATCCAGAATCCAGGGCTTTTTAGCCACACCATTCACCGGGGTTATGCAGGGAATTCAACCGATATTAGGATACGAATGGGGCCGCAAAGAGATTAAGAGGGTAAAAAGAACCGTGTTTTATGCAGGCCGCTTCAATTTGATATATGGGGTTTTTATTGCTGTGTGCTGCTATTTTGGAGCAGAACGAATCCTGAAAGTGTTTACCAATAATGCGGAAATCATAAGTATAGGGAAGGGTGCCTTAAAAATCATTTGCATATCATTTGCAGCAAACGGAATCATTCCAATAGTACAAGCTTATTTTCAGGCCATCGGGAATGGAAAAAAGATGCTGCTGTTATCCTTGTGCAGCATTTTTATCATCCGCCTGCCGCTTATCTTTATCAGCAAAGAGACAATGAATTTAGCAGCTATGTGGTGGACTTATGTCTTTGGTGATGTTCTTACCGCGGGCTGGTCTGTATATGAATATTTTAGATTTCAGAAGGGAGCAAGGATACATGGAGAGCTTAACGAAAAACAAACAGAAGGAAGAAACAATCCATGAAATGGTAGGAAAATTTTTTGGTTCTAATGAATTAAAAAGCTATAAGGAGCTGACAGAGGGATATTTCAATTTAGCCTATGAAATCACGCTAAGGGATGGAGAGGCAGTCATTTTGAAAATTGCTCCATCACCCAATGTGACGGTTATGACTTATGAGAAAAATATTATGTACAGTGAAGTGGAAGCAATGAAGATGGCGGCAAAGCATGGAGATATTCCGGTTCCGAAAATGCTGGGGTATGATGGCAGCTGTACGATTTCTTCGTCTCCTTATTTTTTCATGGAAAAACTAAAAGGACAAAGCTTGAATTCAGTAAAGGACACTTTATCACAGGAAGAAATTCAGCGGATATACATTGAGGCAGGAAAGATTAATCAAAGAATTAATGAAATTGTTTGTCCGTGCTTTGGTTATCCTGGACAGCCAGAATTTCAGGGGAATAATTGGTATGATGTTTTCTGCAGGATGCTAAAGGGGGGGATTGCTGATGCAATTAGAGGAAAAGTTGACTTAAAAATCCCCGTAGATGGAATATGGGAATATATAGAAAAGGATAAGAGCGTTTTTGATGAGGTAACAGTACCTAAACTGGTGCATTGGGATTGCTGGGATGGCAATATATTTGTAGAGGCTGGAAGGATTACAGGCTTTATTGACTGGGAGCGCAGTCTTTGGGCAGATCCCTTGATGGAGGTAGGGTTTAGAACCTATTCGGATAACACTGATTTCCAAAAAGGGTATGGGATGGAATTAAGCTCCAGCCAAAAACGACGGGCTCTTTGGTATGATATTTATCTTATGATTCTGGTTGCACTTGAATGTGAATATCGAAAATATGACACAATGGATATGTATAACTGGTCAACGGATGTTTTAACCAGGCAATATGCTCTTTTAAAACAAATGAATAATATGTAATACTGCTCTGCTGATATAGCCAGTCCGTAAATATTTCGGAGTGGCTTTTTCTGTTTTGACTAATAAACAGTTGGAGCAATATGATACCATCATTTTGGGTACACCGGTATGGTGGTATACCTTGACACCGGCAGTCCTGACGTTTTTGTCGGAAACAAATATAATAGGTAAAAGTATGGATGGTATTATTTTAATATATTTCCCATCTAATATACGGTATAATAGAATTACAAAACAGCGCGTTATTACCTGTTTAATTATAAAGCAGTCTACGGACTTTACAAGAATGTATTTTCTAAATAATAACTTACCAAAGGAGCTTGAACAATGACATTCCTATACTTAATGAAAAACCAGAAGCCTCTCAATGAGGAAATAGTAAAGAGCCACGTTGAACATTTAAAGGAATTAAAGAGCCAGAGCAGGCTTGTACTTTGCGGGCCTTTTTCAGATTATCCCGGAGGAATGGTGGTCTTCCTGGCTGAGGATTTGGCTGAAGCCACAAAGATTGCAGAGGCCGACCCGTTTATTGCATCCGGATATAAATCGTTTGAAATCAGAACGCTGGAACAAGCCAATGAGGAAAATAACTATCTGCTGTAGTATATTGCTATAAGGAAATTGCTACAGGGATGTTTAAACAAAAATGTTAATACAACTAATGCTAATATAAAATTTTACAAATTGAAATTTCTGCTTGCGTTGGAGCTAACTCCAGGTGATATCAAGAAAGAGTCAATGAAACAGAGTTGTATCATATCTGCTAAAATCGACCCATTATAAATGTATTGAAAGGAGTTAAAGAAATGAAGAAGTTAGGATTTGGCTGTATGAGGCTTCCCATGAAAGAGGGAAATGAAGGAATGGAAAGGGAAGTGGACTATGAACAGTTTAATCAGATGATTGACCGCTTTTTGGAAGAGGGGTTTAACTATTTCGATACTGCTCATGGATATGTGGAAGGAAAAAGCGAGCTTGCATTAAGAGAATGTCTCGTAAAGAGATATCCGAGAGAAGCGTATATTCTTACAGATAAGCTTACGACACATTTCTTTAAAAAAGAAGAGGAAATCAGACCTTTATTTGAATTACAGCTTGAAAACGCAGGCGTCGGATATTTCGATTATTATCTGATGCATGCCATGAATCGTGATTTTTATCAGAAATATGTGAAATGCCATGCCTTTGAGATCGTTAGACAATTAAAGGAAGAAGGAAAAATCAAACATATCGGATTATCTTTCCATGACAAGGCAGAGGTACTGGAAGAAATTCTTAAAGAACAGCCGGACGTTGAAGTCGTTCAGATACAGTTCAATTATGCCGATTATGATGATTCGGGAATTGAAAGCTATAAATGCTATCAGATATGCGAGAAATACAATAAACCCGTTATTGTGATGGAACCGGTAAAAGGCGGAGTACTTGTGAATCTCCCGGAAGAAGCAAAAAAGCTCCTTACGGATTATAACAGGGAAGCAAGTGATGCAAGCTATGCTATCCGCTATTGTGCTTCCTTTGAGAAGGTTTTTATGGTATTAAGCGGAATGAGTACGGTAGAGCAGATGGAAGATAATATCGGCTACATGAAAGAATTCAAGCCTTTTACAAAAGAGGAGTACGGTATTGTGGACCAAATCAGGGAAATGCTTAAGAGTCAGGATAACATTGCCTGCACTGCCTGTAAGTACTGTATTGACGAATGTCCAAAGAGTATACCAATACCGGACCTTTTTGCCTGCTACAATGCCAAGAAGCAATTCAAGGACTGGAACAGCGATTGGTATTATGGTGTTTATACTAATGGGAAGGGCAAGGCAGCCGACTGCATAAAATGCGGCAAATGTGAAACCGTATGTCCTCAGCATTTGACAATCAGGGACTACTTAGAGGAAGTCAGCGGAATCTTTGACCGTAAATAAGCAGAATATATACAGGAATTGCCTGGAAGAAAGGAAGCTTTTTATGAAGGAAAATGTAGATTTAAAACCAGGTACTATTTTTCCGGTCGGGGAGCCCTTGCCGGAGATGCTCAGTAAATATTTTATCGGCCAGGCATACTTAAATATGCTGACTACCACAGGGGTTGGAATCGGAAATGTAACCTTTGAGCCGGGGGCCCGGAATAACTGGCATATCCACCACAAAGGAGGACAAATTCTTTTAGTAACCGGTGGAAGGGGATATTATCAGGCATGGGGAGAAGAAGCCAGAGAGTTGAAACCGGGGGATGTCGTAAATATTCCCGCGGAGGTGAAGCACTGGCATGGTGCTGCTCCGCACAGCTGGTTTTCCCATCTGGCCATTGAAGTGCCGGCAGAGGGTGCTTCCAATGAGTGGCTGGAAGCAGTGACAGAGGAAACTTATAATAATAGTAAGAAATGAAGAGGTGAGAGAGAATGAACAGTTTTATTTATGATATTCCAACAAGAGTATATTTTGGGGAAAATCAGCTGGGACACTTGGGAAAGGAATTAGCTGGATATGGCAAGCGTGTCCTGTTGGTGTACGGCGGCGGTTCCATTAAAAAGACAGGATTGTATGATAAGGTTGTGGCAGAAATTAAAAAGGCGGGACTGGAGCTGTTTGAGTGTTCCGGTATTGAGCCAAATCCCAGGGTTACCTCAGTAAACCGGGGTGCGGATATCTGTAAAAAGGAAAAGATAGACGTATTGCTTGCAGTAGGCGGAGGCTCCACTATTGATGCAACAAAGTTTATCGGAGCGGCAGCTTATTATGAGGGAGATGCCTGGGATATTATGACGGAGAAGGCACAGATAGTAAACTGTCTCCCGATTGTTACCGTATTGACCCTTTCTGCTACCGGCTCTGAGATGGATGCGGGGGGTGTTATCAGCAATATCGAAACAAAAGATAAGATTGGCTTGATGCATCCTGTCCTATTACCGAAGGTATCCTTCCTGGATCCAACCAATACCTACACCGTAAATGAATACCAGACAGCCTGCGGTGCTGCTGATATGCTGAATCATATCCTGGAAGTATATTTTAATAGGAATCAGGACCTCTATATGCTGGACTGTGTCATGGAAGGCCTTATGAAGACCATTATCAAATATGCACCGGTCGCCATGAGTGATCCGGAAAATTATGAAGCACGTGCAAATCTGATGTGGGCTTCCTCCTGGGCAATCAACGGTTTTGTTAACGGCGGAAAGCAGCAGGCATGGAGCTGCCATCCTATGGAACATGAAATTTCAGCATACTATGATATTACCCATGGACTGGGACTGGCAATTCTGACTCCTCGCTGGCTCACCTATACCTTGGATGAGACGACCGTTTCAAAATTCTATCAGTTTGGAGTAAATGTATTTGACATTGATAAGAACCTGGAGCCAATGACAGTGGCAAAGAAGAGTATAGAAATGATATCGGAATTTCTCTTTCATACCCTGAAACTACAGAGCACCCTTACCGAAATAGGGATTGATGATTCCAATTTCAGCATTATGGCTAAGAAAGCCTGCGAAGGAAACGTATTACCCGGCTTTAAACCGTTAAATCAGCAGGATATTGAAAATATCTTCAGAATGTGCCTGTAATAAGAAATAAGAGCGGTATTGCAGTATTTGATGGAATTGATATTTCGTATTATGGGTATTGATTTATAAAAATTATACTATCGTGCAATGATATGGCTGACCTGAAAATGGGTCAGCCATTTTTCGTAAGCTTTTGGGAGATTATATAGCAAGCGAAAATGGAAAACAGAGCTGGAATTTAAAATTACTAAATCAAAATTTCTGAATCAAAATTGCTGAATCAAAAATTACTGATGTAAAATTATTGATTGAAAGATTAATGATTGAAAATAATAGATTACTGTTTGAAAAATAATTATAAAGAATACATTTATATTTTTTTATTGAAATGAAAGTACATGAAAATATAATAAAGTTTATTAAAATACAATAAACTGCAATAATATATTGACAACTGCAATCAAATCGGCTAGTATTATACTACTGTTATACCTTGGAGGATAAATCATTATGAAGGAAAAATTTTATACAATTTATCAGGTCGCAGAATTGCTGGACATGCATCATAAAACAATCAGAAAATTTATAGCGGATGGTAAGCTGGGAGCGACAAAGGCAGGAAAGCAGTGGAGAATTTCTGATAAGGATTTGTCAGCGTTTATGGAGAACAGCAATGAAAAGGCCGAAGAAAAGGTAGGTGAAAAGGCGGATGTAATGACAGAGGAAAGGCTGGAAGGAAATGCTTCATCGGACTTTACGGCGAAAGGATTGCCGCCAAAGAGTGAAAAGCCAAGAATCAGTGTGTCAACCGTCTTCGACATAGATGAGATAGAGAAAAACCAGTATATGCGGATATCCAATACCCTTATAGCCGCAATGAACAGCAAGGATTCAAGATTCCAGAATTCTACCCTTCATGTAAAATACTACGAGGAGGAAGGCAGATTGAAGATACTGCTTTGGGGAACGGTAAAATTCACAGAAGAGATGCTGGACATGATTACTATGCTGGCAGAGCCTGCCGGGGAAGGAGAATTAGAGGAATGAAAACTGTAACCGCATTCAGAACACAGGAAGGAAAGAATGAAATTTTTAGGGCATATGATGAATTTCTTCAAGGGTGGGATTTTCCATATGAGGAAATATCTATAGATACCCGTTATGGAAAAACCTATATCCTTGCAGGGGGAGATAAAAATAATCCGCCCCTTCTGTTACTCCATGGTACCGGAATGAATTCAGTTATGTGGTTAAATGATATTAAGGAATATGCCCTGAAATATCGGGTATATGCAGTAGACATAGCTGGGGAGCCGGGGAAAAGCGATGACAGGCAGCTTCCCTTAAAAGGGAGCTTTTATGCAGACTGGCTTTATGAGGTATTCGATAAACTGAGTATCGGGAAAGCCATAATTATCGGTATTTCACTGGGAGCATGGCTGGGAGTGAAATTTGCAATCAACTATCCGGATAAAACGGATAAGCTGGTCCTTCTGTCACCCTCCGGGATAGGGCCTCAAAGAAAGGCTTTCATTTTTACTGCTGTATATTATGGAATATTCGGAGAAAAGGGAACCGAAAGGTTGTATGCTAAAATTAACGGAAACAAGCCTTTACCGGATTCCATTCTGCAATATCAAAAGCTTATAAGAAATAACTTTCGTTACCGCCATGAAACAATCCCTTTGTTTTCTGACAAAGAGCTGGCAAAGCTTAGTATGCCAACGGTACTTCTTGCAGGCAGGAAGGATATCATGCTTCATTCCGAAAAGACAGCAGCACGGCTGGAAGCCCTGCTGCCCCAGGTGACAATCTGTTTACTGCCGGAAGAGGGGCATTCAATTGTTAATCCGGCTGAGAAAATAATAAAATTTTTATAATCATAAGAAAGGCCTGTAACATACCCATTTGGCCTGTCTTAGGAAAGGAATCATTAGGATGAATGTTAAAACCATAGAAAGAAACGGTACTTTAATTGCCTTTGTACAAAGCGATGAGGTCATAATATCAGATGCACAGTCTGCATTGGATTTTGTAATGAGCATAAACTACGAAACAGGCTGTAATCATATCGCCATTAATAAACCGGCCATTACCGAAGACTTCTTTAAGCTGAGTAATTGTCTTGCCGGTGAGATACTTCAAAAATTTATCAATTATAATGTGAAATTTGCTATCATCGGGGATTTTTCACAGTATCAAAGTAAGCCCCTAAGAGATTTGATATATGAAAGCAATCATGGGAAAGATATTTATTTTGTCCCTACAGAAGAGGAGGCATTCGACAAGCTGGCTTCTGTCTGATATTGTGTATTTACGTGGATAAGTGTCATTTAAGCATTTTTATGTTTAAATGGCACTTTTTTTGAAGTCAGAAGCTAGATTCCGGTGCCAGAATGTCATGCTTATTGAATTTATATATGAAGTAAAAAAATATACCCAGCTCCATGAAATTAGCTCCGCTGTATTTCATACCCAAAACATACATGGATGGAAGCTGAGATTAGCTTATTACGCCTGAGCCGGATTTACAGAACAGCATATCCAAGAACCAAGAAATGCACCCATAAATCGAATAAACCACCCCTACTTTAGACGAATAGCGGATGTTATACTCATAACGAAATACTATCTCAATAAAGCGGATGAAGTATTGTGCCCGTTATCTGGCGTTTATAAAAGGAAAGCTGGCTTCAATATGGAACCGGAATTCACCAATGATTCAAAAAGAAGGAATGCAGGCTGTATAAATAGCCGAATTTTGTTAAAAAGGAGGATAGGGGAAGAGAAGGAAAACTATGCTGCCAAGGGAGCAGCCGGGAAAACTATTGCTGCCAGGGGAGCAGCCGAGAAGACCACAGATACCGATGGGGGAAGAAGTACAGCTGCTTTCTGGCAGGATGTACTTGCGTTTTGAAGGTTAGGAGAAATGTATGATAGGGGCAATTCATTATGGAGGATGAGCATGAGAAACAGGGAAAAAAGGATAATTTCATGGTTATTAATGTTATGTATGATTTTTTCAAACTGTATTACTGTATTCGCAGAAACACTTCCTATAAGAACGGATGATGCGCAGACCGGTAAAACAACCCTATGGTCTGCATCGTTTGAAGATACAAGCGGCTTTCGGGCCAATAAACTGGACAATAAAGGCGCGGACCACATAAAACCGGTATCGTCAAAGGCATTTGCCGGAGATATTACTTATTTGGTGGATTTGAATTCTGTCACCGGAAATTCCGATTATAACTCAACAGAAACAAAATTAAAGCTATTTGATAAAGCATCCTCGACGAAATATTTGACCAATACGGGGGTACCTGTAACTATCAGCTGGTCGCTGACAGGAAAGGTAAAAAAAGCAGTTAACCAGTATTCCATTGTATCGGCCAATGATGTGGCAGCCCGTGATCCAAAGAGCTGGGTACTCTATGGACAAAATGAAGGGGATTCTGATTGGACCGTGCTCGACCAACGGTCAGGGATTACCTTTGCAGGCCGTTTTGAGGAACAGACCTTTGCTGTATCCAGTCCGAAGGCTTTTTCCAGCTACAAGCTGACAATTACGGCAAATGCGGGAAATGGGGGAATGACCCAGCTGGCAGATATTATTCTTGGCACCGGCAATCCGGCAGATGACCAATATCAGCTTAATGGCATGATGGTGGATATTTCAAACGGACCCTCATCCACCTGGAATCAGGCAGCAAATGCCGGCTGGTCCGGTGCAAAGGTCTTAAAAGCCGCAGGAAGCATCACGGATCAGGATGCTTATTCCTACAATGTTATTTATGAGGACTTAAGCATACCGGTCAGTGATAATACCTATTTGAAGTATAACATATTTCCTGCCATGTCCAACGGGGAAGCATACGACTTTCAATATACCCAGATGTATATGGCTGTGGATATCAAATTTTCCGACGGGACTTATTTAAGTGATTTACATGCTTTGGATCAGAACGGTAACGGAATCGATGCGGTATCCCAGGGGGACAGTAAGACCCTTACCACCAATCAGTGGAATCAGATATACGGCAAGATTGGTGATGTGGCAAAAGGTAAAACAATCAAAAAAATACTGGTCGTTTATCATAAGCCTTCCCATGATATGACAGGATTAAAAGATTTTACTTCCTATTTTGATGATATTGAAATTTATAATAAAGGGGAGCAGGTTTACACCCATTTATCAAATTACACCAATATATTAAGAGGAACCAATGATTCCCCGGGCTTTTCAAGAGGTCTGACAGCTCCGGCAGTTACAATGCCCCATGGCTTTAATTTCTGGGTTCCGGCAACAAATACGAATGATAACAAAATATACGATTATCAGGATACTTCCTTACGGTACATAACCATAAGCCATGAACCCTCCTACTGGGTCGGAGACCGGGGCACCTGGCAGTTCATGGTTAATACAAGTGTGGATGCAGCTACGGCGGCCAGCTTTGGATTAGGCAGTCTGACAGCTGATTATTCCCATGAAAATGAAACGGCACATGCCCATTATTACAGTGTGGAATTTGACAAGGCACAGGGGGCGGCAAAGGGCTCGAAGCTGGAATTGACCCCTACGGACCATGGGGCGGCGGTAAGGTTTACCTTTGATTCCGGAGTGACTAACAAAAATGTTATTTTTGACTGTGTCCGTGCCGGCGGTGCTGTTACCTTTGATAATTCGGGAGCAGTAACGACCTTTCAGGGCTACAGTGACCATACGGGCAATGGCTCCAAACGCATGTATGTATATGGGACCTTTGATACAAAAGCCCAGGTCACAAAGACCAATAATAAGGCAGGCATTGCAAGCTTTCATAACAATGTAGTTGAAATGAAAATAGCAACCTCCTATATCAGCTATGACCAGGCGAAAAAGAACCTGGAGCTGGAAATTGAAGCAGCGGAAACCTTTGACGATATTTTTGTACAAGCACAGACTGCCTGGGACCAGAAATTAGGAGTGGTAAACGGTGTAAAGGGAGCGGCTTATGAGCAGCTGGTCACGCTGTACTCCAATCTCTACCGTCTCTTTGCCTATCCCAATACCATGTCGGAAAATACCGGAACAAAAGCTGCACCGGTATGGAAATATAAGAGTCCTTACAAGGATGCCGGTGCAGAGCCGGTGGAGGGAAAAATCTATATTAATAATGGCTTCTGGGATACTTACCGTACCGCATGGGCTGCTTACAGCCTGTTAACACCAACGGAGTCGGCAGAAATGCTGAACGGACTGGTACAGCATTATCATGACCAGGGCTGGGTACCGAGATGGATTGCGCCGGGCGGAACTAACAGCATGGTAGGAACCAGCAGTGATGTAATTTTTTCGGATGCCCTGGTAAAAGGAATATCCTTTGATTATGAAGGAGCCTATGCATCTGCCCTACGCAACGCGGCGGCTGTATCCTCCAATCTGACAAATGGAGGACGTAAGAACCTGAATACGTCCATTTTCCTGGGTTATACACCCGGAACCGGTGAAGATTTCTCCTGGTCAATGGAAGGATATATCAATGATTACGGCATTTCTCAGATGGCAAAGGTATTGGCGGAAAGAGAAACTGACGCAGCCAAAAAGGAAGAGTATCTTGCCGAATATCAATACTATCTGAATCGTGCAAAGAATTATGTGAAATTATTCGACAATTCCGGAGAAACCTATGGAGACCAATGGTTTAAAGGCAAAGCCGCAAATGGTGACTGGGTAACCTCGAATTATACCAATGATGTGTTTGATCCCTTTTACTGGGGAGAAAGCTATACGGAAACCAATGCATTTAATATGGCTGCATCCGTACCTCAGGATGGCCTGGGGCTGGCTGAGCTTTATGGCGGGAAAGAGAAGCTGGGGCTTAAGCTGGATACGGTTTTTGAGACAAACGGTATCTATAATGGCTATGGTGCTGTAAATGGTGTTGGCGGTATCCATGAGCAGAAGGAAGCCCGTGAGGTAAAGCTGGGGCAGTATGGACACAGTAACCAGCCTTCCCATCATCTGATTTACATGTATAATTATGCCGCACAGCCCTGGAAGACTCAAAAATACGTGCGTGATGTGCTGGACCGCTGCTATGTGGGAGGTACCTTCGGTCAGGGTTATATTGGTGATGAAGACAACGGTGAGATGTCGGCCTGGTATATATTTTCTGCTTTGGGTTTATATCCTTTGCAGATGGGCAGTGATGAGTTCGCAGTCGGGTCACCGTTATTTGATGAAGTTACCCTTCAGCTTGAAGGAGGGCATGCCTTAACCATAAAGGCAAATGACAACAGTAAGGATAATGTCTATATTCAGAGCATGAAGCTGAATGGGTCCGCCTATACGAAATCCTACATTAAATATTCGGATATTATTCATGGGGGAACGATAGAATTTAATATGGGTGCGTCACCCAACACCTCTTTTGGAGCAGGTGACGGCGATTTACCCGGCTCTATTACTGCATTGGGAGAAGAACCCCGGGCTTATGAGGATTTGATGGATGCATCTGCAAATAAGCTTCAGGCAGCAACGGATACCTCCATGGTATTACAGGATAATTTTGCATCCGGCGTAACCGGTGCAGCTGCCTTAATCGATAACAATTCCGGTACGGAAATAGCTTTATCGGAGGGAGATACTGTCTATTACAATTTATTAAAGGGCAAGAAAGCGGAAATGTTTACGATTACCTCCGGCAAAACGGATGAGGCACCATCCTGGGTGACACTTTACGGTGCCGAGGATAACGGGCAATGGACTGAACTGGCAGCTTATAATAACCTGGCCTTTGAGTGGAGCCAGTATACCCGGCCGTTTAGAATCAGTGTGGCTTTACAGAAGGAATATACTCATTATAAATTTGTGTTTGGACAGGGTACGGTATCTGAAATAGAGCTATTAAATTATGATGACGGTGCTTTTGACAGAGAGGATCTCGGAAGACTGATTCAGTCAGCAAAGCTAATAGACCAGTCAAATCTGATAGATACCTTAAAGGAGATACTCAATACTGCAATAATCAATGCAAATGCTGTATATGCCCTGCCGGATTCATCAGAGGAGGCTTATACGAATGCCTTCAATGCTTTGAAAAAAGTAATCAAAAAAGTAACAGGAACCCTAACCGAAGCCTACAGCCGGATAGAAGCGGAGGCATTCTCCAATGGAAATGTTCTGATTGATAAAATCGGGGATATTCCAAATAACATTGGCGGTGTAAAAGCAAACTACTGGGCAAGCTATGATAATGTATTATTCAAAGGGGAAACCAATTATATTGAGATGTATTATGCAGCCCAGGGCTCCGATGGCGGGGGTTATGTAGAAATACATCTGGATGATAAGGAATCGGCACCGGTCGGAATCATTCAGACGCCGGTTACGGCCTCAAGCGGCTGGTCCGCCTATGTAAAAGTTTCGGCAGCCCTGCCGAAGGGGATTACAGGAGTACATGATGTATACCTGGTATTCAGAAATGACGGTACCCATGCCTATGTTGCAAATGTCGACTGGTTCAGATTTGATGCAATCAGCTCCATTACTGCAATTGCAGGGGAGCATGGTTTGATATCCCCATCCGGCAGTTCTGCTGCATATGGCGGAAATGTGACCTTTGATATTGATCCGGATGACGGGTATGTAATCGAACAGCTGCTGGTTAATGGTGTTGACACAGGTTTCAGGGGCTATGGAAGCCAGAAGGTCTTATACCCGCTCAAAAACATAACACAGAATATTACGGCAAATGTCACCTTCCAGCCAATAAATGCCGGCGCCGTAACACCATCGGCGATACAAATAACGGCATTGCCTCATAAGCTTTATTATACGGTAGGAGAAGCCCTGGATTTAAGCGGACTGGAAGTATCGGCGACCTTTGAGGACGGTACCACAGCACTGGTTTATGATTATCAGATTGCAACGGAGAATCCGACAGCCAGTGAAGGAACAGTACCGGTTATCATAAGCTATGGAAATGTTTCGGCAAGGTTTGATATTACAGTAAGTGGGGCAGCTTCCGTAACGCCATCGGCAATCCGGATTACAATGCTGCCAAATAAGCTGGTATATCATGTTGGGGAAGCCTTGGACCTGACGGGAATGGAAGTAACAGCGGACTACAGTGACGGCAGGTCGGCAGTTGTGAGTGGCTATGAAGTAATGACCCGGGAGCCGACAAGTACACCGGGAACAATTACGGTCACCATAGGCTATGAAGGCGTAACCGCGGCTTTTGAAATCAGGGTTGCATCCAATAATCCCAGTGAGCCCGATATAACCGGCCTGGAAATAACGAGATATCCAAATAAACTGGAGTATTATACGGGAGAAGCCTTGGATCTCACAGGGATGGAAGTGAAGGCGGCTTATAAGGACGGCACGATGGCTTATATAAAGGACTATGAGGTGGTAACACAGAATCCGACAAGCGGCCAGGGCCTGAAAACAATTATAATCAGCTATAAGGGCTTTACTGCTACCTTTCATATCAGGGTTATTTCAACTCCAGGCGTTCCTGGAAATCCAAGCGAGCCGGCTGCTCCGAGCATATCAGTTACCGGCCTGGTTATCACAAAGCAGCCGAATAAGCTGGAATATTACGTTGGAGAAGCAATTGATTTAAGCGGGCTGGAGGTTATGGCTGCCTATAGCAATGGTACCAAAAGGAGTATAACCGGCTATCAGGTTTCAGAAAAAACTGCCGCTAAAGCTGGGGATGCTGTCATAACGATAAGCTATGAGGGTGCAAGGGCAAGCTTTACCATACATGTGAAAAATCTGAAGCTTACCTTAAATATCACCAAAAAAACCATGAAGGCAGGAGAAAGCTTTCAGTTAATACCAGATGTTTATCCTGCAGGTTCAGTGTATAAAGCACAGTTCGGTTCAAGTGATCCAGCCGTTGCTTCGGTGAACGGGGATGGAAACATAACAGCCAATAAAGCCGGAATGACCATAATAACAGTTTCAATCGGAAATGGTGTAACCGCAGCCTGCTCCGTAACCGTTGCCGGTCAGGTAAAAGCAATAAAGCTGAAGGATACGAAAAAAACACTGGGTGTTGGAGAAAAATTTAAGTTACTATATGAATTTAGTCCCGAAAATAACCACAGTAAGGTTATATTCAAATCCAGTAAAAAGTCAGTTGCAGCTGTTGATACAAAGGGCGTAGTTACAGCTAAAAAAACAGGTACAGCCATTATCACGGTAACTTTGGAAAACGGAGCTTCCGTAACCTGTGCCATAACCGTAAAAAAAGCACCTGTTTCAGTGAAAACCGGAAAGAGTTCATTAACTTTGAAGGTTAATGGGAAATAACCGACTAAGGTTTCCTTGAATAAGAATTCCGCAGGCAGTGTAACCTATACATCCAGTGATGCATCCATTGTTACGGTGGATAAGAACGGTAAACTTAAGGCGAAGAAACCCGGAAGAGCGGTAATTATGGTGAAAACCTATAATGGAAAGACAGCGGAGATAGCAGTGACCGTTACCGGAAAGTAAGGAAGAAGCAATTACATTACAGGGCAGTACTAGCTGAAATTATCAGCTGCTACTGCCCTGTTCCATGGTACTTGGAAATGTTTTTAATTCCTGTGTCAAATCTTCCAGTGTGACACTCGAAAGTTCTGCTCTCATAGCAGCCACCGCATTATCCAGATGGGAAAGGAGGAGGCAGCGGATATTACAGCCAACAGGACAAGTGTCGGAAGTATTGGGATGGAACTTAAAGATTTCGTCGGTTTCATCTGTCTCAACGGCAGAATAAATATCCCAGAGTGTAATATCGCTCATGGGCTTTGCAAGCTTCATTTTACCTCTGCCGGGTCTGACGGATAATAGACCGGCCTTTTTTAGCTTCAAGAATATATTGCGGATAATAACGGAATTGCATCCGGCACTTTTCGCTGCAAGGTCACTGGTAATCCGTGTTTCCGGAAAATAAGCAACCATCATCAGAGCATGTACTGCGATAGGAAATTGTGTACTTACACGCATATTTAATCACCCTAAGCAATTGTAACTTATTTTACGAAAAAAGTCAATTGTAAGTATTGACATTACAAATGCAACGTGATATTGTATGTAACATAAAATATTACAAAAGGAGTATAAATCATGGAAACTAAGAAAGCTATTGCATCAAGATATTCAGTACGTGCATATAAGAAGGATCAAATAGCAGAAGAAAAGCTGGAGACGATTCTGGCCGCCGGCAGTGCGGCACCGGTTGGTATGGGGAGATATGATTCACTTCATGTAACAGTAATTCAGGATGAAGAAATACGAAAGAGAATTTCAGAAGGTATCCGGCAGATATTCAATACAGAAAGCGACGCTCTATATGGTGGGCCAACGCTGGTTCTGGTTTCTTCCAAGGAGGAAGTGCCTGCTCCGGGTATTGATTATACAAATGCAGCCTGCGTTGCGGAAAACATGATGTTAGCAGGGGCGGATATTGGTATCGGAAGTGTTCTGGTATGGGGAATAGCCCTTGCAGTGGAAGCAGATAAGAGCTTAAAAGAAGCCCTTTCCATCCCGGAAGGATTCAAAGCTATGATTGGAACGGTTTTTGGCTATGCAGCAAATGCAGAACAGAAAGAAAAGGATTTAAAAGTAAAGATTCAAATGAACCGGATATAATCAGCGGGTTCCTTACATTAAATAAAGATTGGCAGGACTCCGGCAGAATAAAGGGTTTTATAAGAAAAACAGAAGTGTAATATGGTATAGAATTTTTAAAGATGTAAGAGTATAAAACTTTTACATCTTTTTTAGTGTTTAAGTTCCTGTAAGTTTACATGTAAATCATATAAGTTATTACAGAATAAATCACCTTGGGATTCCACGGCAAACACAAGGACCCAATTATGGCTTCCTTAGTCTTCGTGCCTTTCCATTAACTGGTTTTATGCGTTTGTCATGCTTGAACTCTTGTATATTAATTTGCCGTGCTTGGTATTCTTGTCGTAATTGAATATATAGTGGTAAACTGTTATAATTTAGTTAATTGCAATGAAAGAAAAAAATTTCAGGAGGCAGCAAAGATGAAAAAACGCCCAGTAACAACGCTGTATATGCTATCAAGTGTGGATGGAAAAATCAGTACAGGAGCTTCTGACCATTTGGATGCAGATACGGATTTTCCGAAGATTGACGGCCTGAAGCAAGGTCTTCACCAATATTATGAAATTGAGCAGACTACGGATTTATGGTCACTGAACTCCGGGCGTGTGCAGGCTAAAATCGGAGCAAATGAAAAAGCAATGCCTGCCAAAACACCGGTATCCTTTGTGATAATAGATAACAAGAATCTGACGGAGCATGGTATTCACTATTTTTGCAGCCTGGCAAAAACATTTGTACTGGTTACTACGAATAGGGAGCATCCGGCTTATGCTATTGATGAGAGTAATCTGCATATTATTTACCAGCCAAAGCTGAATCTGCGAGAGATGCTGGAAATCCTGTATGAAGAGTATGCTTGTGAAAGAATAACCGTGCAGACAGGCGGTATGCTGAACGGACTTTTTCTAAGGGAAAAGCTTTTTGATTATATTGATGTCGTTGTCGCCCCTGTGCTTGTCGGCGGTAAAGAAACGTCCACCCTGATAGATGGAACTGCTCTTGCTTCGCCGGAGGAGCTTGGTCAATTGGGTGTGCTCCGCCTTGAAAAATGCAGTGTGCTGGAAGATTCCTATATCCGCCTTCAGTATAAGGTAATGGGGTGATTACTCCGGCTAATTTATAAATGAATGAAAGTTTCGATATGATTGAAAATTATAAATAATTGTAAGGTTAAGTTGACATGAGATTGATACAGTTGTATAATCTTTTGTAAGGTTAACATTACATGAAGCGTTTGCTGAATAAAACAATACGTTTTGTGGACTTATAAACCTGAGATTATCTATTCATAGAAGAGGGTAGATTGAAAAATGCGCTGCATTTTTTAATCTTTCTATTTAGGCAGTATCACAAGCAAGCTTGCGATATGCATATGAATTAATGTGAAAATGAAGAAGCAATTTTCACTTTCTATTTGGGCCGTTTTGCAAATAAACTTGTGAAATGCATGGAGATTAAAATGAAGAACAGAGTCAGACAATTAAGAGAAGCCATGGGTATGACCCAGGAGCAGCTAGGGGAATTGGTCGGGACCTCCAGACAGGCTATCAATGCTATTGAAGCGGAAAAAAATGAGCCGTCCATATGGCTTGCTTATGATATCTCAAGAGTTTTTCATGAACCGATTGAGAATGTATTCTTATTTGAAAAAAGTGAAAGAAAATCAAGAGCAGATGTAAGCAGGGGGTATGCTTGTGGCATTAAGAGAGATTAGAACCTTTGAGGATGAAATTTTACGAAAGAAGAGCAAAGCTGTTGCTAAAGTCGATGATAAAATCAGGCAGCTTTTGGAGGATATGGCGGAGACCATGTATCATACTCCCAATGGAGGAGGACTGGCAGCCTGTCAGGTAGGAATACTAAGGCGTCTGGTAGTTGCAGATATGGGAGAGGGTCTGTTAAAGCTTGTAAACCCTGAAATTATGGAACAAGAAGGGGAACAGACAGTAATAGAGGGGTGTTTAAGTTATCCCGGCATATGGGGAAAGCTGATCAGGCCTGCTAGGGTAGTAGTAAGAGCCCTGAATGAAAAAGGGGAGCAGATTACGATCGAAGCAGAAGGAGATTTGGCAAAATGTCTCTGTCATGAAATTGATCATCTGGAGGGGATTATTTTTACCGATAAGGTAATTGAATACGTTAAGGTAGAATAAAAAGTGGATGGTTGTATTCAGATAGGAAGTGAATGAATTGAAGCGAAGAAGATTTACATATGATGAATGGGCCGGCATACCGAACCAAAGATTCTGCCAGCAAAGAATAGATACAACTCTTTTTCATGGTATGGCACGGCTTATATGTATGGACAAGGTAGCAGAGCCAATCATATGGAACTTTCAAAATGATGATATCCTTGTATGTGATAATGGCATGAAATGGTTAGCTATGCTGCCGGATAATGAATACTATGTAATTAGTGCTTTGCTAAATAACAGGAACGAGATTACTTTATGGTATATTGATATGATAGCGGATTCTGGTTTGGATGAGGACGGCATTGTCTATTATGATGACTTGTATTTGGACCTGGTGGTCTATCCTTATGGGAAAGTCTATACGGATGATATGGATGAACTGGAAGAAGCCTTACAAAAGAAGGATATCTCACTGGACCTGTATAATTTGGCAATAAGGACCAGTGATAAATTAAGGGCAGGCTTATTAGCTGACAGGAAAAGACTGCAGGAAATCTCAATGGACTGCCTGCAGGAGATTTCAGGAAATTTATGAAATCCTTCACTGTTAAGACCGTGCCCTAAAGGAAGCATAAACTCAAGGCGGCGGTCTTACCGTGCCTGTTCCGGCTCATTCACGGCTTGGCTTTCTTCGGCGGCTATCTCTGATTACAGCGTTAGCTATGCCAAACTCTGTTACAACAAGGCAACGGTTCCTCCCAAACATTTAATAGCGGCTTCGGATACATGAGAACCTCCTATCCGAAAGCCGCCCCTTGGTTATTTACCTGCATTTGGCCGCATGGACCTGTCAAAAACCCGACTTTTTATATCGTCTGGCAGTTGTTTCCTATATATAAACTTAGATTTTTGGATATCAAAAATGTTTACAACAATTGCATTTTCTTGCTTATCTTAAAGTATAATCATATCCACGTTAGGCAGCATAGGTCAAATAAACAAACGCTTATGCCATAAGGTTAGTAAAGGAAAGCTTAATTCAAGGAGTACATAAATAATATACATAGCCGATGGTATGCCACAAGCCAGCATGGAAATCAAGCGTCCTATTCCTCCTAAGAAAAAGAATATTGCGATAGACTTAAGGACTGTCCTTTCACGTTCAACCCGTGGAATCAACCAAAACAAAACTATGCCCACTCCCAGCCACAAACCACTATAAAAACGTATATTACTGTCCAACATAAGAAGACCTTTTGAGTATTCTTGCCCGTCAGCAAAGCCGTAGTACCAGTTGACTGCACCATAAGCAAATCCTAGATAAGCTGTATAGATTGCTAGAATACCTATTAAGCCGAGTAATAATTGCATAATACGCCTGGAAATAATCTTTTTATTGGTATCAACTTTCACTGTATTATTTTCTTTCACACTAATTCTCGTTTCCTTTCACATTTAATGATGCGCCATAATTTTAAGGTCTAATTCTCTCTGTTTAAAGGATAGAAAAAATATCCCTGGCAAGTTTGTCGGCTTCAACTTTTGCTCGGCTTTCAAAGTCTTCCGCACGGCTATCTGATACAACATATGTACCTGCTAATTTCGTTTTAAATATGCTTTTCTGTGAGGAGTCGAACATCCTACGGAAAGCCTGCGTTACAAGGTCAGCATTTTCGTTTTCTCTGCCCATACAGGTGATTAAACCCGCAACAGCCTTTCCGTCAAGTAATGGGGTATACATAAGTGCAAAACTCCTGTCTAGCAAAGGTTTGATTTGTGAAGTTAATTCAAAACAATAGATAGGAGAAGCTATTATGATTGCATCTGCTGAAATCATTTTTGAATAAACGTCATACATATCGTCTTGCAAAACACAACCGGGTGCATCCTGCACCTGCATACATGCATAGCAACCACGGCAGCCGTTAAGTTGCTTTTCTGCAGCATTTATCCTAATAATCTCATTCCCTTGTGCTATTATTTTTTCTTCAACAAATTTCAAAACTGTTGCTGTTTTGCCCGATTTTTGGGGGCTTCCTAGAATGGTTAGTATTTTCATATTGATTTCTCCTTATTTAATTCTATATCATATCGATTATTAATATATCGATTCGATATTAATGGTAATAAAAAAGACACATTGAACTATTCTTCCAATTGGATAATTAAATCATTGCACCAAGCAATTATTGCTTGAAAATAATGAATGCCACAGGTGAGTGTAGAATACACAAAATTGTGTTTTAGGTTATAATTATTTTCCGCAGAAATTTTTTGCTTGTTTAATTGATTTAAATTTTGTTCTAAAACTGTAACAAATTCTTTCAAATTCTTAAGAGCTACATCAATGGGTAAATATTTATAGAAATAAATATTTACTAGATAATTATGGTTTGCCTTTTCAAACTCAATAGGCTGTTCAAGCCAGCGGAGAAAATAGTCTTTGCCTAAATCGGTAATAAAATATAACTTTTTAAATTTACCATCTTCAACTGATTCACGATAAATAACATAACCTTTTTGCTCTATTCTCTTTAGAGCTGGGTATATGCTGCCGAAGCTTGCAGTAAAAAAGTAAGATGTACATTCGGCCATCCATTGTTTCAAATCATATCCGCTCATTTCTTTTTGCATAAGCATACCTAAAATTATATATTCTAACATAAGCATCTCCATGACGTTTGTTCATATATCGAATTGATATATGATTATTGTAACAGCAATGCTTTTGATTGTCAATCAAAAGCATTGCTTATTATGCCCCCTGCCTGTTTTGTCAGGAGATATCCTCCCCCTTTATAATGTCCGGTTTATCTGCATCGAAGTTACTATCGATAGCCAGGTCCGAAGAACTGTCTGGTAAAGGTTCCAACTTCTCCGGGAGATTTCCGCCAGCTACGGCAGGCTGCTTCTTTGCAAGCAGAATATAGGAAGTAATCCCTGCGGTTATGGGGATGATTAAAGTTACACCGAGACTGCTGCACAGTATGGAGATGATTTCCGAACAGAATACCTTCGAATTTATAATTGTTCCAAAGGAGTAATGCAGGTCCTTCAGCCATAAAATGAGAGCCATATATCCTCCTACAAAGGCAAAATAAAGTGTATTTGTAGTGGTTCCAAGGATATCCCTTGAGATATTCAGTCCCGATTCAAATAGTTTGCGTCTTGTAATGGAAGGGTTATGCAGAAATACCTCATTCATGGAAGAGGAGATGGAGATTGCGGTATCAATTATCGCACCGATTAAACTCATAATAATGGTACTGATAATGAGCTTTGTAAAATTGGTTCCGATATAGAGGGAATACAAGCTTATCTCTTCGAATTCCTCTTCGCTGAAGCCCTGTATCCGTGCGGCATAGCCGATAAAGTATATGAAGAAAAACAAGACTGCCAGGGTTAAAAGAGTGGACCAAAAGGCGGCATATGTTTTGGGATGCTTTCCGTTAATGGTAAAAAGGGAAACATAACTTATCAGGATGCAGGCCAGAATGGTTATAACGATAGGATTTAAATTATGGGCTATCAGCATAATGGCAGTAAATATAATAAGAAAATTTATTAGTAAGGAAAAGAAGGCTTTCGTGCCTTTTTCTTTTCCGATTAACTTCATGAGTATAAATAGGATGAGAGCTAAAATAATGATAACATTCATCTGCTTACTTACACCAGGCTGTTGAGCAAGGGAAAACTGTATAATCCATAGGGAAAATAGGAAGGTTATGCAAGTGGAATCCCTGCTGCGGCGTCCTTTCTTTCTATTGTTAACAATTCTTCCATGGTTCTGCTTCATTCATCAATAAGGAGATTATGATACAGAATCATGAATTCTGTTCTTTCTATGCCGTTGCTGCATAAATACGGAGGTAAACAAGGATAGGGGTATGGCTAAGACAATGCCGATGCTTCCGGTCAAGGCACGTATTAGCTCAAGGGACAGGTTCATATTGAAGCTGTACCCTGTCTGAAAGCCATTTTTAAGGTAAACGAGCAGCATTGGAATAGCACCGCTGACATAGGCAAAAAACAGTACATTGGTCATCGTGCCCATAATATCCTTCCCTATTTCCATTCCGGAATCCATCAGGGCTTTTCTTGGAATATTGGGATTTTTTTCGCTTAATTCATAGACGGAGGAAGAAATGGTTATGCATACATCCATTACAGCCCCAAGGCACCCAACCAGGATTTCAGCCATAAAGATTTCATGGGGAGGATGGGTTAAAAACTGCATTTCTTCATACCGAACGCCTTTTTCATTGGTCAGCTTCATTACAGCATAAGCAATGATAAGGGTAAGGAACGTGCCGGAGATTGTGGATATAATGGCAGTAAAGGTCTTTTGATTGAAGCCTCCCACAAGAAGAAGGGAAAAGACCGTAAATACAATTACTACGATACTGCAAACCAACAGCAGATTGATTCCTTTTAAATATAAATCCATAACAAAAGAAAAGAGGACAATGTTAAACCCAAGACTGAGCAGTGAAAAAAGTCCCTTTTTCTTTCCCACAGCGATAATAAAGGCAGTAAATAAAACCGCCATAAATACAAGATAGGTGTCCCTCTTTAATCCCTTTATGGTACCGGTGAGAGTAGCCTTTGTACTCTTGTCCAGTGAAATGAACAAATCGTCGCCTATGTTATACCGGTTGTCTGTGGCACCGGAATAGGAATATTGATTCTTTAGCTCTACATTTCTGCCCTTGAAGCTTCCATTCTGAATCTTGCATGTAAGAAGCTGCGTATACAGAATGTCTTTGTTTCCGTAATAATCGACGGACTTTTCTTTGCTAAGCAACTGTACTCCGGTTACTTTGGCAATGGTATCCCTGTAGCAATTATAATCACTGTTTACGAATAGCAGGGATAATATACAGCAGATTCCTAAGATGGTATATAGTAGTATTTTCTTTTTATGTAGAAGTAATTTTTTCATATACACGCCTTTAATACAAATGAAATGTCTTAAAATCTTTAATCATCCTATCACAACACTGAATACTTGTAAATATTTTTTAATCAAACGACATGACATACGCTTGAATCTTTTAACTGTCCCGATTTTAAAAGCATCTTTTTTAGTAAGGGGAAAAGGGGGGGATTGGGAACGGACGATGATTTTGGCTTACCTTTCGTAATTTTCTCGTTCGGGGTTCCGAATTCCACTAAAATGCCAGCAGCTGTTCCTGGCAGGTGAAATTATACCAAACTCGCTGGAAGG
>JAEYPZ010000132.1:0-23202 GCA_023410275.1 Bacillota bacterium | reverse complement strand
GGCATACGATATACGGATGGAACTGAAATTACGGAAGAAGATGGTCTTATGAGCGAACAGCTTGATGATAAGCAGGAAGCTTATATTGCTATCGGAAGATTTTCAAAGGTAATTGATGTCGGCAAAGCTCAATCTATTTTACTTGGAAGTAGTAAAAAGGAAGTAACTATAAAGTAATAAGTGATATTGAAAATATAGTAGTGTAGTTTACTGTATTGTATAATAAAAAAATGTATTTACAATCTACAAATAAATGGGTTCCATATCAATTAAGCAATTAGTTGTTATGGAACTTTTTATTAATTTTATTTATGTAATAATAAAAAATAAAATGAACTTGGTGAAAGCATAATATCTTGTCGGAAATAATTGTGGATGGTATAATAAGGAAATAATAGATAGAATAGCAATAAAAGAGAATAAAAATGAGAATGTAGTAATGAGAATGGAATAGGGTAAGAAAAATTTTTCAGCAGTGTTATAGATTACTCCAATAAAAAGGTTGGGAGAAAGGAGTAATAATCCAACCACTTCTCTAAGCAGATAAGTGGATTATACTGTGAATTATTATGAAAAAAATAATATATAAAAATCTTAAAGAACTTATTATAATGTTACTAAGTTATTTTAGTGTATCTATTATATTGAGCCTTATATTTAAAACAACTACCTTTACAAGTACGACTTGGGTTTTTGTTATTACATTAGTTTTAACGAAACTAATTGTTACAATTTACGAATGTAAAAAAAATAATGATTAGAGTTGATGAACTATGAATTAGTGGCTCATCGCCACTCACCATTTATATTAATGAACTTGTAGTTTTTAAAGGGAAGGGAGAAGGAATGAAAAACTTATTATCGGAGGAAAGATTTCATATTGTATCAGCAGAAGACAAGCAGTTCATTTTAGCATTTAATGATGAGATTACAAAGCTTGGCTACGATTTTGGGGGTAGTATCGGAAGCGGCTTTTGTTGGGGGAAATATATGATAATTTATTCAAAAAGCGGTGTTAAGAGCAAGCAGGTCGCAGCCCGGATATATATAAGGGAAAACAGTATCGTGCTTCGTCTTTTCTTAAATAAAATTGATAATCACCGCGAGTATATTGAAAATGCAAATGGGTTTATTAAAGAAGCCTTTACGAATGATTATGGAAAATGTAATCATTGTCATAATGATAAAGGCGGTATATGCAAATTCAGAAAGTCATATACCCTGGAGGACAGGCTTATTGAAAAATGCAATGGCATTACCTTTGAATTTTGGGAACCAAATCTGGAGAAATTGCCGGAGTATATAAATTTATTAAAAGAATTCTATCCTGTAAAAAGAAGCCGTGCATTCAATATTTAGCATGGATAAATCCGCTTTCTCTCTTAAGACAATATAGTACATAAACCTGAAATCTAAATAAGTTTTTGCGATTCTTTAAAGAGAGTCATCAGGATAAAGTGCTGAATCAACAGGCTGTACAGGAAAGGGGTAAAAATGGAGAAGGGAAGAATTGATAAAGAGAGAACCTGGATATTTTCACCGGTCAACAATATTGTATTTAAGGCAGAAATAAAAGGCAGTGTTACGGAACAGCATCTGAGAGATGCAATTAAGAATACGGTTGCCCACTATGCTATGCTGCATCATAAAATTGTTTTGGATGACAAGGGCAATGCATACTATGAGAAAACAGAAGCATTTGTACCTGTTATACAGCCGTTGAAGAGTGGCTGGATGGAGACGGCCAGAGAGCAGGAAAAAATTCCTTTTGCTATTGAACGAGGAGAATTTATCCGCTTTTTTTACCATCTGACTGATTCAGGCGCTGTTCTTTTAATAATCGCACATCACATTGCAGGGGACGGTATTTCCTTTACATATTTTATACAGGATATTATGAATTCAATGGCTGGAGTAATAATCGAATATAAGGATTTAGAGCTGTTCGACATGGAAAATCTCCCAAAAGAAGCTGATTTGAGAGCTCCAATGACCTGGTTGATGAAATACATGAATAGAAAATGGAAGAAAACAGGCAGAGCCTTCGATTTTAACGATTATTACAGTATGTATTATAAGTATTGGAACAGCCGGGATACGCTTATTTATACTTATAACCTGGAAAATGATATTTATGATTCCATATGCAGCTATTCAAAAGAGAATAAGATAACGGTCAATACCATAGTTACGACAGCACTGATACGGGCCGGCGGCGGTTTATGTGATGTGGGAATGGCAGCAAATATCAGGGAAAAAGGCTTTAACGGTATGGGGAATTATGCAACCGGAATTTCAATAAAGTATCATTATAATGAAAAGCTGGATTTTACTGAGAATGCACGACAGGTACAGGATTTGATATATGGTAAATTAAATGATGCATCTAAGAAATATTTTCTGCTTCAGTTCATGAGAAATATTGAGCCGACGCTGATCGATGCTATTTACTTTAATGCGTGCGATGATTATCATAATAAAACTGCCAGGACATTTGGCAGCATGTTTGGATATAACGGAAATCCCAAGGGAATCAGTATAACGAACCTTACAAAACTCCCGATAGCGGCTGATTATGGAGAGTATGAAATAAAAGATTTCGTGTTTGTTCCGCCGTTAGTGCTGAATGCTAAGAGAATTATTGGCATTGCATCCATTGGAAGGAAAATGGTATTGTCATTACACTTAAGAAATGATGCCGATGCCGAAGAGCACTGCAGCTTCTTCTATAAAGGAATGGAATATTTGAAAAATTTATAGTAAATGAGATATATCCGAATCACTTTTATACAAAACAATGTACGCAGCGTACATTGACAGAAAAAAAACACGATGTTATAATACAGTCATTCTTAATCGGAAAAGCATAAACAAAGGTGTTGGACAGTTGTCTGACACCTTTGTTTGTATGTCTTGCGAAGCCGGACAACTCCTGTGAAGCTTGACAACACCTGCGAAGCTGGACATTACCTGCGAAGCTGGTTATCACCTGCCCGGTTTAAGTGAGCTATGAAGGGAACCCATATGGCAATTACATTTAAAGAAATTTTAGAATTGGATATTTGCAAAAAACTGAAGCTTCTTGGCGGAGAGGATGGACTGGACAGAGTGATCACCTGGCCGTTCATCAAGAACATGGATACCATTTCAGAATGGATTCATGGAGGAGAGCTTGTCTTTGTTATTGGTGCCAGGGAAGACATCTCGGAAAAAGGACTTCTGAGGCTGATGAAGGAAGCAAAGGAGAGTGATATAGCAGGTGTTGTAATGCTCTGCAGCAATGAATATCTGAAAAAAGTACCCAAGCCGGTAATAAGGTATGCCGATGAGAACTCCATTCCTTTATTTAAAATGCCTTTTGTAATTAAGTTAATCGATATTACCAGAGAGATTTCAAAGTTGATTACTATGGACGGGGAGAATGGCTCCCTTCAGCTGGATAACCTGGACCAGGGATTGCTTAAATTTATGCTGAATACAACGGACCATAAGGAGCTGGTAGCATATTGCCGGCTGAAGCTTCAGCCCCTCCTGCTTTCAGATGAAATCAGAAAGACGGATTATGTAAGGACACTACAGTATTACCTGGAAGCAAATAATGATTTGGTTCGTGCATCACAGATGCTATTTATCCACCGGAATACCATGGTTAATCGTATAAGAAATATATCCGCACTGCTTGATGTGGATATCAATGAAGCAGCCGTAAGGAATGAATATTATGATATTTATCAGATGTTAAAATACTTCGGAAAGATTTGAGAAAGGAGGCAGTCAATTAAGACTGCTGAACAGAATGGTTATTACAGGATGTAAGTTACGCGGAAAAACAGAATTATATGATGTGTATATTGAGGATGGCAAATTTACGGAGATTGCAGAGCATGGGAAAAAAACCGCTCCGAAAGAGAGCTGGAATGCCCATGGAAAACTCCTGATGCCGCCCTTTGTTGAGCCTCATATTCACCTGGACTGTGTGATGACAGCCGGGATTCCCCACTATAACATGTCGGGCACTTTATTTGAAGGAATCAGTACCTGGCATGAATATAAGACAGAGCAGCCTCTTCATGTTCCCGAAATTAAGGACAGGGCAAAGGAGGCGCTGCGGTTAATGGCGGAATATGGGGTCCAGTTCGTCAGAACCCATGTGGACGTTACGGAGACCACTTTTGCAGGAGTGACTGCAATGGAGGAGCTGAAGGAGGAACTGAAGGACATCATAGAGCTTCAGACCGTTGCCTTCCCCCAGAATGGAATTCTATCCGTAAAGGGCGGTAAGGAGCTGATGAAAAATGCTATGGCAGCAGGAATGGATTGTGTGGGGGGGATTCCCCATTATGAATTTTCCAGGGAATATGGTGTGGAAAGCATCCGCTTTATCTATGATTTGGCAGAAGAATATAACGCTATGGTGGATGTCCATTGTGATGAGATGGATGATGAACAGTCAAGATATCTTGAGGTGCTTGCAACGGAAGCCTGGCAGAGAGGGATGGGAGCCAGAACGGTGGCAGCACATACCTGTGCTATGGGCTCCTATAATGATTCCTATTGTACGAAGCTATTCCGGCTGTTAAAGGAGTCTGAGATTAACTTTAATTCCTGCCCCACAGAGAGCATACATCTGCAGGGAAGGACCGAGAATTATCCCAAGCGGAGAGGGATTACCAGAATCAAAGAAATAGCCGATGCCGGTATGAATATCGCCCTTGGACAGGACTCCATTGCAGACCCATGGTATCCCATCGGCGTGGGAAATCCTCTCAGGGTATTGGAAATGGGCCTTCATGTGGGACATATGCTGGGGTACAAGGACATAAGCAAATGTCTGGACCTGATTTCGGTCAATGGAGCTAAGAATCTCTGCATTCAGGACAAATATGGAATCGATGTTGGAAAGCCGGCAAATTTCATAATTTTAGACGGCGGGGATGACTATGAAATACTCCGTTTTCAGAAAGCTGTCCTGCTGTCCGTTCACAATGGCAGAATTATAACAGAGAAAAAACCGGCGGAAGTTAACGTACACTTTTAAACAGAAAAGGGGATTAATAATGAGAAGCAAAAGAATATTTGCAATGGCACTGGCTTTATTATTGGTTTTAATGGGGGCTGCGGGATGCAGTAAGAAGTCCGCTTCCTCCTCTGATTCCATTAAGATCGGACTAGTGTTTTCATTGACCGGAGGAACTGCGATATCAGAGGAATGTATGTATAATTCGGCACTTCTGGCTATTGAGCAGATTAATGCAAAGGGCGGTGTCAATGGTAAAAAAATCGAGTATGTTGTCAAGGATTATGCTACCGATGCAGACAAAGCGGCAAAGGTGGTAAAGGAGATGATTCTGGAGGATAAGGTAAGTGCCATTGTAGGTCTTTATACCTCATCCTCAAGGGTTGCGGTAGAGCCGATTCTGCAGGAATATAAGGTTCCTTTAATCTATCCCACCTTCTATGAAGGAGAAACACCAAACCAGTATGTTGTCTATACCGGAAGCGTTCCCAACCAGCAGGGTGACTACTTTGTACCTTATCTGATGGAAAATGTTTCGAAGAATTTTTACCTTATTGGAACCGATACCACCTATGCGGCCAGCATCAATAAACAGGCAAAAGATTTAATCGGCAAGCTGGGAGGCAGCGTGATTGGTGAGAATCTGGTACCCTCCAATACGACGGAATTTTCCGATGTCATTGCCAAGATTAAGGATACTACCAAGGATGAGGGCTGTGTTATCTATTGTAATTTAAATGGCGACAGCGGAACTGCATTCTATACCCAGTTTGCAGCGGCAGGGCTATCGGATAAGTATACCATAGCGTCTTTTATAATGGATGAATCCTTTTCAACAGCTCTCGGAAGTGCGGCAGTGAATACTTATGCTTCCGTTAATTATTTTAATTCCATCGATTCGGAGACCAATAAGGCATTTCTCTCCGACTATGCCAAGAAATACGGGGAAGAGAAGAAGGCAGCGGTTACTGCGGTGGGAGAATCGACCTACGATGCGGTTTACCTGCTCTCCATGGCTCTTGAAAAGTGCGGGGATAAGATAACAACGGACAATATTTTATCTAATTTTAATGACCTTACCTTTGAAGCACCTCAGGGAACCATTAAAGTCGATGCCAAGACACACCACATTTACTGCAAAGCCCGCGTCGGGCAGGTGCAGGCGGATGGGACCATTAAGACCGTATTTGAATCGGATGAGGTCATTGCACCGGAACCAACGAAGTAATTAATAGATAAAATCTAGGAGGCGGAATATGTCAATCACACTCATACTACAGCTTATGATATCCGGCTTGTGCAATACCTTTATTCTTCTTCTCACCTCAATGGGGCTTGTGATTATCCTGGGATATATGAAAGTTGTTAACCTGGTACATACGGAGATGCTGATGCTGGGAGCATATATCTGCTATTACACCTATGAAGTGCTGGGACTGCCTTTTCCGGCATGTCTGCTGGCGGCATATCTGATATCCTTTGCATTTGGTGCTGTGATTGAACGGCTGATCATCTGCCACCTTTATGGGAAAATGTCCGAGACGCTCCTTGCCACCTTTGCCATATCAATGATTTTAAAGCAGACAGCACTGCTGGCATTTGGGAAATCCTATAAAAAGGTTTCCTATCCCATCCATAAGGAGCTCCATTTCGGAGGTGTTTTTATAGAAGGATATAAGCTGGCTTTGGTGGTGTTAGCCATAGCCGTAATGGCGGCAACGTTATTGCTTCTTCATAAAACAACCGTAGGAATGAAGATGCGGGCAACGACACAGAACAGGGCAATGACAGAGTGCCTGGGAATCGATACCCGAAAGGTTGACACGATAACATTTTCCCATGGAATGGGCCTGGCAGGCCTGGCGGGGGCGGCAATCGCACCCCTGTCCGCCGTAACCTATTCCCTGGGGGACAGCTGGCTGACGAATACCTTTATGAATGTGGTAATGGGAGGCGTGACTTCCTTATTCGGTACCCTTGTATCTTCTGTCATTATTCAGGAGTCAATCGCAGTCATCAGCGGATTCAGCAACAGTGTAACGGCACAGATTATCGTGTTAATGCTTGTAATCATTATCGTACGGTTCAAACCGGAAGGTTTATTTACTGTGAAAGGAAGGAGGTAACCATGAAGAACGTCTTTATAAAATTAAAAACCATGCCGGTGAACCGGTATATAGACGTAATTATCCTGATTTACCTCCTGCTGTATCCGGCTTTTCATTCGGTCTATTGGGTTTATATCATGTCGGGAATTATGGCATATATGATCTTTGCCTTATCCCTTGACCTCCTATGGGGCTACACCGGATTAATGAGTATGGGCCATGGGGTATTCTTTGGTGCCGGAGGCTACATGATAGGAATTGCCTGCGCCAGGATAAATCAGGCGGAATGGGTCCGGTATAAGAAATTGCCGTGGTTTCTCTCCCTGCTGGGAAATGACCCGGGGGCTTTTTTAATGGCCCTGCTGGTCCCGGGACTTATTGCACTGTTTCTTGGAATCTTTATGTTCACAGGTAAGATACAGGGGATCTTTTTCTCCTTAATTACACTGGCTTTATCGGGAATAGCAGAGCTCTTTGTGATAAATGCCAGTAAATATACCCATGGAGACAGCGGAATTACCATCGTATCCAGGACTGTCATTTCAAATAACAGTAAACAAAGCCTGCCGGATTTTCAGTATTATTTTATTGTTTTCGGATTTCTGCTTGCGGTATATCTTCTATGTCTGGGAATATCAAGGTCCCGGACCGGAAAGGTTCTGCAGGCAATACGGGAAAATGAGCCGAGGCTGGTATTTTTCGGCTATCATCCGTCCCGGTTCAAAATATTTATTATGGTGCTGTCCGGTATCATAGCAGGGCTGGCAGGTGTGCTGTATGTCAGAGTACAGGGAAGCATTAATTACACCTCTGTTGGAATAAACCTGTCCACTTTTGTTCTGGTCTGGATAGCGGTGGGAGGAAGAGGAAACCTGACCGGAGCCATGCTGGGAACTCTCCTTCTGCAGATTGCCGAAACAAAATTAAGCACCTTATTTTCAAATCTGTCAGCGGATTTTGTTCAATACTGGAAGCTTATACTGGGAATTATCATACTATTGACAGTATTTTTAATTCCGAAAGGAATAGTAGGAACAATACTGAATGTCCGGCAAAAGCATCAGGACCGCAGGCGGAAGGAACGAATTTTAGCGAAGGAAGGCGGGGGTGAACATGAAGGCTGAGGATGTACTGCTGGAGACAAGGAATCTTTCCGTAGAGTTCAACGGATTTCGTGCCCTTACCAACATTAATATGAAGGTCCGCCGGGGAGAGCTGCGTGTTATAATCGGACCTAACGGAGCGGGGAAAACAACCTTTATGGACCTGGTCACGGGCAGGACGAAGCCGACAGAAGGCTCCGTCATCTTTGACGGTATAAACATAACGGGAAAAGCTACCGCTGAGATAGCAGGAAAATATAAGATCGGGCGGAAGTTCCAGGGGCCTAATGTATTTGATAACATGTCGGTAAAAGAGAATATTGAAATCGCACTGGAAGGTTTTGAGACGTTATTACAATGTATATTGTTTAAGAAGAGCAGAGCATTTAAGGAACGGGTAAAGGAGATTTTAAATAAAATTGAGCTCTATGACTACAGGCATTTTGCGGCAGGTGACCTTTCCCACGGACAAAGGCAGTGGCTGGAGATGGGGATGGTCATTGCACAGAATCCCAAATTGATTATTCTGGATGAGCCTACGGCCGGAATGACGGCAAGGGAGACTTACAAGACCGGTGAGATGATTAAAAAGCTTCGGGGGGAGCATACCATTATTGTAGTGGAGCATGACATGGATTTTGTCCGCCAGGTGGCAGAATATGTGACGGTCTTAAACTATGGGGAACTGCTGGCAGAGGGAACCATGGAAGAAATCCAGGAAAACCAAGAGGTAATTGCCGTATATTTGAAAGAGGACTGAGGTGATGGAATGTTTATAGCAGAGAATGTTCAGGTTAGTTATGGGAAAAGCAGAGTAATAAATGGTCTGTCATTGCATGTGAAGGAAGGCAGCCGGACAGCTATCCTTGGACGGAACGGCGTAGGAAAGACAACATTCCTGAAAAGTGCCATAGGAATTTTGCCCATTTCCTCCGGCACCCTCCGGTTTAACGGAGAGAATATTACGAAAATGAAGACCTTTAAGCGTTCAGAAGCCGGATTAGGATATGTCCCCCAGGGCAGGGAAATCATTCCCATGCTGACGGTGAAGGAAAATATGGAATTGGGCGCACTGGGACACAAAGGAATTCGTATTGACAGCCGTATGGAATGGGTGCTGGAATATTTTCCTGCACTTAAGGTCCATATGAGCCGTAACGGCGGTGTTTTATCCGGCGGACTGCAGCAGCAGCTGGCTCTGGCCCGCTGTCTTATGGGAAAGCCCAGGATGATGCTGTTGGATGAGCCAACCGAAGGAATTCAACCCAATGTCGTGATAGAAATTGCAGATACACTGAAAAAGATTGCAGTGGAGACAGGGATAACAATTGCCGTTGTGGAACAGAATCTGAAATTTGCCAGGCGCCTGGCAGATAATTATGTAATTCTGCAAAAGGGAATTATTGTGTCAGAGGGAAGGATGGTTGAACTTTCAGAGGATGTCATAAAGCAGTATTTGTCTGTATAACAGGGAAGAAGGCACGATAGATGCATAAAGGAAGTTTATGGAAGCGGACGATGACCAAGGGGGTTGTTTTGGAGTTTTGTTACGCGAGAACCCTTATTCCACTAAAGCGGCAGAAAATGTGACTGGCAGGTAAACCAGCGCCAAACTCGCTGTAACGGATATGGCTGTGTTAGTTATCAAGCTCAAACAGTGGCACTGTTTTACCTAGTCACGTTTCCTGCCGCTTAAGTGTCATAAGGAACCTCTTGAGACAAAACTCCAAAACAACCCCCTTGGTCATCTGTTCATATCCATTCTTTGGTCTCATGGGTTTGCGTGGGAAAGAAGGGAATAAATACTACAGATGCCGTAGGAAAGACGGGAATACTGCTTGACGGTTAAGGGGATTTATAATATAATACGGTTATTAAAAAACGAGGTGCCATGATGTTTCATTTATCTTGCTGAATTTCATAAAGCATAATTTTAAAGCAGCAGTTTAAATCTGTTACGGTATTATTATGTCAAGCAGGAAAGTGATGTAATCAGGATATTCCTTCATAATTGTCAGGATATTTGTGTGACAGGATTCAGCTGTAATTACGAGCGGTAAGAATAACTTTCTTGCGGCTCTTTTTTTGTGTGATTCCATTGAAGGGGGTGTTGAATTTGAAAAACGTAAATTGTAAATAAGAACGATATTTTATTAAGAAAAGCGGTGATGAAATAATGTATAAATTGGATTATATCGTGACACATGACAGACTCCATGCAAAGCCAGAGGTTTCAGGCGACATTTGCATGGAATAATTCAGTCGCCGGTCATGCTGGCTTTGCTTCTTAGTTGAAAATACAAGGAGGAAGTCCACATGAAACAGATAGAATCGAAATATTATAAAATGAGTCAGATAATATCGGATTTAAATTTACCGGATTACCGGTATGAGCAGGTTATAAAAGCAATTTTTACACAGCGCATCGAGCAGTTTTCCAAGATGCACCTTCTGCCAGGGAACTTACGGGAGGTTCTTATTCAGGAATTCGGAGACCAGGTGAATAGTATCGTTCCTATTGTATCCCAGGACAGCAGGCAGGCCAATAAGCTGCTTTTTCAGCTGTCGGACGGTGAAAGGATAGAAGCAATCGGACTGCATTATAAACAGGGCTGGGAATCCTTTTGTATTTCCTCCCAATGCGGCTGCGGATTTGGCTGCGGTTTCTGTGCCACAGGGACAGCCGGGCTAAAGCGCAATCTGACAGCGGATGAAATAACGGATCAGCTGCTGTATTTTACTATGAAGGGGCATAAACTGGACAGCATATCCTTTATGGGAATGGGAGACGCATTTGCAAATCCCCATTTATTTGATGCACTTTCCATTCTGACAGATATGACTTTGTTTAACTTAAGCCAGAGGAGGATTACCATATCAACCATTGGTATTATACCGGGAATACAAAGGCTTACACAGGATTTTCCCCAGGTTAATCTGGCTTTCTCCCTTCATTCGCCCTTTGAAGAGCAAAGAAGTGACCTGATGCCGGTTAATAAGCGTTATCCGCTGGGGGAGGTAATGGAGACCCTGGATAAGCACATTAAACGCACCGGACGGAGGGTTTTTATTGCCTATATTCTGCTGAAGGGAGTCAATGATTCGAAAAAGCATGCGCTGGCAGTTGCACAGATGCTCCATGGCAGAGGTTCCTGGAAGCATTTATACCATGTTGATTTGATACCTTACAATGCTACCGATAAAACCTTCCGGCATTTTGATACCTCGGACAGGAAAAGTATAAATGATTTTCAGGATATATTAAAGAAATCGGGTATCCATACAACGGTGAGAACCCAATTTGGCGGGGATATCAGTGCCGCTTGCGGGCAGTTATATTGCTGAGGGGGAATAAATGCATAATTAAGATATTTATTAAAAAAGTGACAGTTTTCATACTGTCACTTTTTCTTGTGTGCCAGGCTTATAACTACTACATGAAATATTATTATCTATGAAATAGATATATTGTTGCAAAATATAATTTACAAATGATATTATAAATAAAACATGAAATATTACAATATTTAGGGAGGGATTTCATGAATACAATTAAGCCTGAATTCTTAGCTGCTGTCAAAGTAAGCGCCGTTTGACTCCTGCCCAACGAATAATCTGTTTAATAATTTATGAAAGGTAGATGAAAAATGACAAGGGAACAACAAAAGGAAGTAAAAGAAGCAAATAAGGAACTACCCAAATTAATAAGGAATTTAAAAAAAGATAATAATTTCAATTATGCAAATGGGTTTTTATATAGATTTGAAATGGATTATGTTTATTATGCGATTATTTCAATTCCTACCACAAAGGCATTAAATAATTTGTCAGTCTCTTTTTTTGTTAAGCCCTGGGTACTTAATGAAACATATTGGAAGGTTCTTGAAATGGATCTAGATGAAATGATTTCACAACCTAAAAGTTTTCATGTGAGAGGAGCATTTACAATCGCTGATATCATTTATGAAACGTGGAGCTATCCGATAATAACTGGCGAACATCTTAGTGATGCAGTTAATAAAACTATGAAAGAGATTGATTATAGAATAAATGAATTAACAAAAAAGTTTAAAGATATCAATAGTATTTTTATTTATAACGAACAATATAACATTCCCAAATTAGCACAGGTAATAGCATATATATTTGAGGAGGATTATGCTAAAGCAATAGAATTAATTGCAGAAAGCAATACATATGAAGATTCTGGGACTTATATTCATACAGTTTCCCACGGAAAAGATGCATTTCAATATGCTAAATGCTATTGTGAGAAAATGCTGGATTCTTTATAAAAAATTTTGAATATGAATCTTAGATTCATCAAATCTTATTGATCAGGTTAACAAAAAACACAAGGGGCTTTTACCTTGTGTTTTTCTTCGTGAAATATTATGTTTTTAAAATTTAAGATATCTTTCGAATGAAATATCTCAAAGTGTGATTATTCGCTTCAAAACAGAGCCCGTTAATTTGCTAATGGCAGGGTGCTTTTTTAGCTTTCGATATGTTAGTATTTATTAAATGATTTTCATAAATTTGTATTTTAAATGAACCGCTTCTGTTTTCATTACAATAAGTAGGTAAGAAGGTCAGATACAAAATGTTCAGCGGCCGGGAGAGAGGAGAGCAGATATGACGATGGAGGAATTGAATCATCTAATTTCGGAACATGGAAAGCATGTTTACAGTTTCTGCTATAATCTGACCGGAAACAGTATGGACGCTGACGATTTGTATCAGGATACCGTCTTAAAAGCTGTTGAGTTAAGCCACAGACTTAACAGCAGTGGCAACCCCAAAAGTTTTCTTATGGGTATCTCGGTGAAAATCTGGCAAAATCACAAAAGGAAATATGCTATCAGACAGAAAATAGCCGGTCTGGAAGAATATGATGACAACCTTATGGAGTGTGCGGAAAGTATGGATAACCAGCCCGAAGCAGAAGTTCTCCGGAAAGAAACCATATATGCGGTAAGGACGGGAATAAAGCAGCTCCCCGATAGACTGCAGATGGTTCTGTATATGTATTATACCGCTGAAATGTCTGTAGAAGACATAGCAAAAGCGCTGCATATTCCAAAGGGAACCGTAAAGAGCAGACTTCATAAGGGAAGGAACTTATTGAAGCAATACCTGGAGGTGTGGGATAATGAATGATATTGAAAAAATCCTGAAGACAGCTCTTTCTCCGAACAGATACCCTTCCGAAGAATTAAACAGCAGGATAGTGAAGGAGTTAAAGGAGAGTGGCATTATGAAAACAGGAAAAAGAAAATTTATAATGGCAGCTGCTATTGTAATGGTAATATTGATCTTACCGGTAACTGTGTATGCGGCATACCAATATTTAATGCCAAAGGAAGCAGCCAAAGAAATGCAGGATAATCGTTTGAGTGAAGCATTTAAGGAAGATGGCAGGGAAGTCTTAAAGACGGTCACTGATGGTCCCTATACCGTGACGTATCTTGGACATGTAACAGGTGAATCCATAAGTGAAAGAACCGGCTCGGCCTGGGAGCTGTTTCCCGACAGGATGTATGTAGCTGTTGCAGTAGAAAGGACGGACGGTACAGCAATAAAGTATGGTGACGGACATAGTATATTTGTTACACCATTGGTACAGGGGCTGACACCCTGGAAATATAATATCGTAACAATGAATGGCAGTTACATGGAGAAAATCATAGACGGAGTGCTTTATCGTATAACAGAATGCGATAATATTGAGGTGTTTGCAGATAAAAAGCTTTACCTGGCAGTATCCGATACCCCCTTTTACAGCACGGAAGCCTTCAATTATGATGGGAGTACCGGAGAAATCAGCGAAAATAATGCTTATAAGGGGACAAATGTCTTATTTGATATGAAGCTGGATTCTTCCAAAGCAGATGCTAAAAAGGCAGAGGCCTATTTAAAAGAGTTCGAGAAGGAATGGAATTCCGAAGCGAAATCCGGCGACACAGACAAGAGTCAGGAAAAAACGGAAGCAGATAAAAATGCCTCTGAGAAGAATCTGAGAATACAGCAGGAGAAATTTTTCGATAAGGGAAATAATATAACCTTCCAGATAAAAGACAATGATTCTTCTTCCTGGTGGGCCGGGGAAGATTCGTCGGAAACAGCATTCAGCTATTACCTTAAGGTAGCGGGAGAGGGAATAAAATCCATTACCTATACCCTCAACAAGGGGGAATTTGGCTATTATCCCAAAGGCAAGGCGGATGAAATGAAATTGTACGGAAAGAAGTGCACCGTATCCTATGAGGAGCAGAAGGACAGAAATTTTGCGTATACCATTATTATAACGGCTAATTTTGCGGATTATGGATACAATGCCGATGAAATCAAGAAAATAGGAATTGAGGACCTGGAAAAGAGAAATAAAATTGAATATGATGTCTTAAGCAAAGAAATTGAAGCGACTAAAATCAATGCGGAAATTGAAATGCAGGATGGCCGGAAGATTCAAAAAGAGATAAGCCTTACAAATGTTTTAAAAGAAAAAGCACAGAGCATTTGGATTGCGATGTCAGTAGAGTAAGGCAGCGCACTGTACCAGGGAGTTTCAGAATTGTTTTTTTAGAATAAATACCAGGTATGCAGTAATTGCTTTGGAAGGTAAACCCATTATTACCGATTTGGGTTAATATGGGTTTACCTTTGGTAGCAGGTAAATTATAATAAACCCTTCCATGCTTTTTACAACAATAATAAGGAGCCTTATTTAGTCATTTTTATCAACAAGGTATGGAAGGAAAATGTTAACATCATTTTGGCAGAGCGGTACTGAAAAAAATGTAATGGAAACGCTTTCACCATAAAAGACCCGCAGGCGCCGGTAAATATTATTTAAGCCCACATGGCTGGAATCTGGGGCGGGCATCTGATACAGGGAAGCCTTTGCTTTTTCCATATCAATACCAACACCGTTATCGGTCACCGTAATAAGCACCTGATTCTCTTTTAATTGAACACGGACTTCTATAAAAGGAGCAAATATATTCTGTTTCATGCCATTTTTCTGGAAGCCGTGTTTGATTGAATTTTCAATAAGAGGCTGAAGAATTAATTTTAATATTTTATATTCTTTTAACCCATCATCCACATAGGTACGGAATTCTATTTTCTGATTGGACATATGATTCATTAATTTCATATATTGCCCGGCATGAGTTAATTCCAGATGCAATGGAATTAAATTATTGCCATAGTTCAGTCCGATTCTTAAAAATCTGCCAAGGCTTTCAACCATGGCAGCAGCTTCCTCTGTATGGCTGCTTAATATTTCAAAATGAATGCATTCAAGCGTATTATATAAAAAATGAGGATTTATCTGATCGGATAAAAGGCTTATTTCCGCTGCTGCCTGAGACTGGGCATCCTCTTTGATGATTACTATTTGCTGTTGGATGGTATCATACATTTCATTGATGGAATGATTTAGTATTCCAACTTCATCATGGTATTTCGGTAATAGCTTTGTCTCGTAATTGCCTTCCTGTATGCTTTCCACAACATGAACCAGGGAGTTTATGGGATGGGAGATAAACTTTGACAGAACAATGGACAGAAATATGGAAACCAGGGAACAAATAAGCCAGGAGATTAGTATAAATGACCGTATGGAGGTCAGGTCTGACAGCAGATCCTTTTTTAAAGCGATACTCACCAGCTTCATATTGTTAAAATCCAGGCTGCTGCCGGAAACCATATAAGTATTGTGATCCATTTTTTCATCAAAAGTAACTGCATCCTTGGATTTGCTTATTTTATCCAATATAGCAGCCTGTTTTGCCAGTTTATAAGAGGAAGAGATTTCCGGTATGCTTAACGGAAGCCCTTTGCAGTCAGCCAAATACAGTACGGAGCCTTTATTATTATTAATATGGTTAAAATATTGGTTTATTTTGTTCAAATCCAGTAATATCACAAAAATTACCGTGGAATCTTTGGGTGAATCGGAAACCATGCAGATATTCATTCTGGTTTCATAGGAAATGGGTATTACAAGGGGAAGTACGTTAGTATCATGAGTAACCGGGCTTTTTTTTACCGGCAGAAGTGTGATGCCGTTTACATTTGATAAATCCCAATTAAAATAGTTCGTTGTATCATAATTTAAGCCTAAATCGGCAGAACTATAAAACTTACCGTATTTGTCTATGAAAAATGCACTGCTGATATAGTCATGGCTTTGCATCAGGTAAGCAAAATCGTTATCCAGGCTAACATAATTATAGATATATCTGTCCTGGCTGCCGCTGTCAATATCTTTTAAGGTTTTTACTACTTTTGCATTGGACAAAAAGCGGGAAGTAGAGGATAAAATTAAATTAAACTCGGAGCTTAAGGCTTTTGAAGCTATTTTTAAGGTATGGTTTGCATTGCTCTTTGTCTGGTTTTCCAGACGGTTTGAAAAGTAATTATAAGAAAGAAAACTGACTGACAATAAAGCAATCGTTGTAATAGATAACATACATATTAATACTTTATATTTAATCTTTAAGTTATTGATAAAACAGATAAATTTCTTCATATCAGCTCCTGCTTTAATTGTATTTTTGCTGGTATTCCGAAGGAGTCAGGCCGGTTTCTTTTTTGAAAGCACGGTTAAAGGTCCGGTAATCGTCATACCCTAACATGGAGGATAATTCACTGATTAGAATATTGGAGGTTTTCAGATGTTCCTTTGCTTTTTCAATTTTTAACGTCTGGATATAACTTTTGAAATTGTTATTTGTTTTTTTCTTAAAATAAAAGGTGAAATAATTTTCACTTAAACCGACATGGGCAGCTACGTTTTCCGCTTTAATTTTATTATATAGGTTTTCTTTTATATAAGCCTTAGCCTTTTGAATAATGGGGTCCTTTTTATCCAGGCAATTTTGATTCATGTATTGGGAATAAGTATAAAATTTATTGGTGATCCATTCCCTGATTTCCCTGAAAGACTGCAGTCTATTAATCTCTTCATAAGGAACATCGGTATATATCCGGTTGATTTCATCATAATAACCGAGAAGGCCGTTTTGTACATCAATAACAAGAAAAATGCACATTCCTCTGATATAATTAGGAGGGGGTACCTCTACATAAAACAGGGAATGGAAAAATTGATGCAAAAGCCGGTCAATTGCCGGCAGGTCGGAACGGTAGATGGCATCGGCCAATTCCTGATTGGTTTTGGTATCCGGTGTAATAACAGGTGTTGGCTCCCTGGATATGATAGAGCTGTCAAAAATTCTTTGCCGGGTCTGATACAGCCTGTAGGAAAGAGCTTCCAGGGCACAGAAAAAAGAGGTCTGGGCATTTAGCAGGTTAGGAGCAGCGTCTCCGATTCCGATACTGATATTTATATCGGTATCTCGCTTAAGGGATTCTATGATATCGCTGCATATTTTTTTTAAAATTCCCATTTCGGAGGTTTTATCACTGGAAGTATTTAGTATTACAGCCAAAGTACCCGCATCCCTAAAAAAAACAGCACAGGAGTAACCGTTGAAGCTGTCTTCCACTGTCTGGCGGATGTATTTCTGGAACCGGAGGCTGTCCTGAACCGGAATACTGTCATAGGAAAATACCAGAACACGGTTAAAAGTATTTCGGATGGAAAGTTTTAAGTTCTTTCGCTGTTCTTCAATTTCAGCTTCATTCTTGTATTCGTTATCCAATAATCTGATACAGAAGTGGTCTTTCAAAGCCTGATTTTGTTTTTGAAGCTGCTGCCTGGTATTCATTAAATTCTGGCTGTTTTGAATCTCGGTTAAGGTTGCGTCTCTTAAATTTATAACTTCCTTTATTAGTTCTTCGATTTGTATTGGTTTTAATAAATAGGAAAATACCTGGTATTTTATTGCAGTCTGGGCATACTTAAAATCATCGTAGCCGCTTATTATGATAAATTTGCTGGGGATTTCCTCTTCCTTTATGCGCCGGATTAATTCAAGGCCGTCGCAGTTTGGCATACGGATATCCGTTATAATAATGTGGGGGTTAAACTGGTGAACCATAGGGAGGGCCTCATATCCGTCAGAGGCAGCACCTATGACTTTAATTCCGTATTCTTCCCATTCAATGGCATTCGCCAGTCCGTTTCTTATTGCAGGTTCGTCATCAACAATTAAAAGAGATAGGGTATTATCCATAAGTACCACCTGTTCCTAAAAATTTACCAATAACCATTGTTAAATATGCCATAATATCTTGAGGTTAAGTATAGCAAATTATCGAATACTGTCAATAGAATCTACATTTTTTATCAAAATAAAAGAAAACATCACATAATGCGTAGAAAACGGTATATTGGGATCGTGAATTCACTGATATAATCAATTTATAAAAAACAGGAGGTAGATTATGAGAAAAATGAAAAAGATACTTGCATTCGTATTATCACTTACCATGTTATTATCCCTGGCAGGGTGCAGTTCCACGGATAAAAACAAAAGTGGGACCGGAAATTCCGGCAGCAGCGGGCAGGAAGGCAAAACGGCAGGAGATGCCGGAAGCGGCAGTGCGGGGAATGCCGATAAAACGGTAGTAACGGTTTGGTCCAATAACCGTCATGACCAGAGCTATATGGAGAAAATGATTGAGGAATTTAATAAGACCAACACCTTAGGAATTGAAATTAAATATGTTATCCAGACAGATAACTATGTTAATATGCTGACAATAGCGTCCACTTCCGGACAATCACCGGATATATTTGCAATTTCCGGGTCGGATGAAATTGATTTACAATCTTTTGTGGATTCCGGAATTGTTGCTCCCATCAATGAATATTTAACCGATACCTTTAAAACGGTAAATGAAGTGGACAAGGTTCAGTATGAAGGACTGAATGTAATCGGAGACAAGATTTACTGGGTGCCTACCGGTATGAGAAGTGGTTCCAGGCTGATTTACAATACGGAATTGTTCAAAAATGCCGGAGTGAATCCGCCGAAAACTGTGGATGAGCTGGTTGCTGATGCGGCAGCTATAACAAAAGCCGGCAAAGGAAAATCCTATGGGGTTATCTTCCCGGGACAAAGTTCTCCTTTCAGCCGCTGGTTAGAGGGGATTGCACAAATGAGCGGCGTAACCGCTTATGATTATGTAAAAGGTGAATTTAATTTCGACAACTTTAAACCAATCGTTCAGGCAGTTAGAAAAATGTTTGATGACGGGAGTACCTTCCCGGGAACAGCCAGCATGAAAATCGACCCGATCAGAGCACAGTTTGCAGAAGGTAACGTAGGTATCCATGGCAATGCTTCACAGGAAGCAGGCGTATTGACCGAACAATTCCCTATGAAGGGAGAATGGGCGGTTGCGGACCTTCCTACCTATACCGGTGAAGTAAAAGGTGCCCTGGCTATAACACCTAATTTTGGATGGGCATTGTCAAGCCAGGCAAAAGATGTACAAAAGGCTATGAGTGTTATTGATTATTTTGGTTCGGAGGAATTCTTAAAAGGTTATCTGGAAGGCGGATATTCCTTACCGATTTCCTCCTACATGAAAGATAAAATTGATACATCAAAAGTCGGACGTATGGCTGATTTCTCTTTAAAAGAGTATGAAGACGTTTATCCTACGGTTCCGGCAGTTACACCGGAAGGAGTGAATTACCAGGATGCCTTATGGAATGCCTGCTTATCCGACGGACTTGACATTGATGAAACCATTGCAGCTTTAAATAAAACATATAACGAAGCTTTAGATAAAGCAATATCCATGGGTAAAGTAAAACGATTAGTGGTAGAAGGCTATGATCCCCTTCATCCAAGCAAGGGAACCTGTACCTATTTAACAAAATAAAAATGATTGAATGAGTTAAGAAAAGCTGTTTACGTTCCATCCGGTATTCTGCGGGAGGCCGTAATCAGCTTTTCTATACAACTATAAAGAGGTGTCTTGATGAAAAAAACAAAAGGGAAAGGACTTGCCGTACAGAATAAAAAGAATTTCTGTGAAAGAGTTAGGGATGCGAAAAACAAAGGCTCATTTAGTGTGTTTTTCATGATGTTACCATCCGTGTTTCTGCTGTGCGTCGTATCGGTCTATCCATTTCTGTGGTTATTTAAATATGTATTTTACGATTATAATGGATTCAAAGCATACTTTACAGGTCTTGATAACTTTAAAAGAGTATTGAATGACAGCATTTATTGGGACAGTGTTTTACATACCTTTGAATATTCGATTTTAAAACTGATTATTATACTTCCCTTGTCACTGATTGTGGCAGTATTGCTTTCCAATAAGTTCAAAGGAAGTAATTTTTATAGAGGGGTCTACTTTTTACCGACGGTTATCAGTGCGGCAGTTTACAGTTTGATTTTTTATTTTATTTTTGCTTCTTATAATGGAGTGCTCAATGGGATATTAAGTACGATCGGTGTTATCCATCGGCCCATTGACTGGCTGGGCAGTTCCAAAACAGCCATGAATTCCATTGTTGTTGTAGCCGTATGGGGCGGTTTCGGTAACTATATGATTTTATTCATGTCGGGCTTAAGCAGCATTTCAGAAGATGTTTATGAAAGTGCCAGGATTGACGGGGCAAACCGGTTGGCTATCTTTTTCAGAATTACGCTGCCGCTTTTAGGGCCTATGCTGAAAGTAATATTAATGCTGGCAATTACGACAGCTTTAAAGGATTATGAATCTATTTTAGTATTAACCGGTGGCGGACCCAATAACAGAACACAGGTTATGTTCAGCTATATTTATACCCTGTGTTTCGGAAATGATTCCATGAGCACCTCCATACAGATTGGGTATGGTGCGGTGTTAAGTATTATATCCGCACTGATCATTGGTGTCATTACGGTGGTTTATTTAAAATTGAGCAAAAAATTGGATGACATGTTTTAAACAATGAAATAAATAAAACGTACGAATCCGGTTGAAGGAAAAAATTAAAGAAAGGAAAGCCACATTGGATTCTTTCAGCTTTTTTGTGGCAATATTACATCCTTTAACTGATGTAATATTTATTGGGCAGCAGCCCAATGGGTGAAAATATGGCTCAGAAAAAATCCGGTGCAGTGAAATCCACTGCAACTAAGATACAGAATTTATTAATACAGATATTTCTGATTTTTGTTATGATGCTGACAATTTATCCAATTTTATACGTAATTCTGGGTTCCTTTAAGGGTAACCAGGAACTGCTTCTTGGAGGGATTAATTTAATACCGAGGAAATTTATTATAAGTAATTATACGGAAGCATGGACACTGGGTAATTTTGGAGTTTATACCGTTAACAGTATTGTACTGAGTATAAGCATTATGGTTTTAACGCTGGTAATTACCAGTATGGCAGGGTATTGCCTTGCAAGGAAGAAGTTTTGGGGAAGCAGTGTAATCTACGGATTATTATTGATCTTTATGTTTATTAACGTGGGCAGTGTTTCCCTTAGGCCGCTTTTTGAGTTATCGGTTAAGGTGGGAATGAATAAATCTCTGCTGTCCGTTATTTTAATTTCAACGGGTACTGCCCAGGCAGCCAATATCTTTTTAATCCGTGGATTTATGAATTCCATTCCCAAAGAACTGGATGAAGCGGCAAAGATTGACGGCTGTACCTTTTTCCAGATTTATTGCCGGATTATACTTCCTGTTTTAAAGCCAATCCTTGCAACCGTAGGCCTTCTCTCTTTTCGAAGCGGTTGGAATGAATACATCCTTCCCCTGGTATTTACCATGTCAAATGAAAAATTAAGGCCTTTAACCGTTGGTGTTGTCCAGCTCCGTAATGCGGGAGATGGAGCGGCAGCCTGGAATATCATGTTTGCAGGGTCTACCATAGCAATTGTTCCTATTATTATCATTTATATGTTCTTTAGCAAACATTTTATGGAGGGAATGACCTCAGGAGCTGTGAAAGGCTAAGACCATAAAGGTCTGACCATAAGGGAAAGGATTAATTATGAAACTGAACAGACAGGGTTTTATAACCCATTATTTAATCTCAGGGCCAAAAGAAGTCCCTTTTATTGACCATACTTCCGACGGGAACCAGTTAAAGTATGAGAAGTATTTAAGGTCCATTGTAACAGACTTTGAAAAGGAAGGCCCCCAAGAAGAGGTCAGGATGGACACGGACAGTGAGCTTTCACTTCCCTGGGAATACTATTATTCCTATGGAAACTGGTTTGTTGATAAAAGTTCATTTTATTCTTCCTTAACTAAGATTGATCTGGCTGCGGCAGTTCATCTGGCAACGGAAGAAGAAATAACCGTTGCTGCCTATTTATGGAGTTATGCCGCGGTTCAGGTCTGGTTAAATGACAGACTGGTTGCCGAATTAAAAGAACCGGTATATAAACCAATTAAAAGGGCGGACATGAAACTGAAGCTAAAGAAGGGCGTAAACCGGATTTATATCCGAATGCAGAATCTGGGAGTCAGGGATACCCGAAATATCTTTGGAATTCAGATTTTAGAACGGGCAGAACAAATAAGGGTGGAGCTTCCGGATTCCTTAAGGGTAAAACCTTTCTTTGGGGCGGAACAATGGCTGTCTGAAATCACATTAACCGGCCGCAGGCTTTTATTCCCTTACAAAGCCATGCCGGGTACTGTAATAGGTTATGATTCCAAAAGTCCGGATGTTACATTAGGGGATAAAAGAGTGAAGTATGAAGATATCTCCGGATTAGATGGGCTGGAGCTGAAAAAAGACAATCCATATGTAATTGTAACTGTTCCCGTATCCGGGAAAAAACTCAGCCGCAGGTTTGAAATACTTTGTGATATACAGCCCCTTTATCTGAATAAAGATACCTATAAAGAAAATATAGAGGAAATATACCGGCGTATTTCGGACGTGGTTAAGCTGGACAGGGGAGAAAATATCGGATTTTCCATGTTTAATATACTGGCAAGGCATGCTGTAAACCGTATCCGTGAGGATGATGACAGTAATATTTATGAAACCCTGGCTCAGATTGAAAGCCGTATGGACTGTGCCGACT
>JAEYPZ010000114.1:0-41630 GCA_023410275.1 Bacillota bacterium | reverse complement strand
GTTCAATACCGACCCAGCTGTCATCATAAAATACATAAGCCAGCTTTCCATAACTGTGGACAAGCTCAATCAGCTTTTTTCCAAAACGAATTACAAAGTCATTGATAAACTCCATCCAATCTTTTTTTCTGCTATCACAGGGCATATGGGAAACATTCCGTTTTCCTTTGTTAACAAAGTCTTCCGCCGTCATCCGGTATCCGTATTTTTTCTCAAATTCCTCCAGCGCCAAAGGGCTTACCGTAAAATCATAGGAACCCCAGTCAGTAAACAAATACCGGTTTCTTTCATCGCTGCCCCATATCCATACGAAATTGTAGAACATGGAGGTAAACCGTACCACATTGGCCGCCCTGTGCTCCCTGCACCAGTTATCCAGCCATTGCAGCATATATTCCTGGGTTTCCCTGTGAATTGGGTCAATCTGCATTAAATGCTCTTTATTCCATTGATTTGTTGTATGATTATACATGGATATCTCTTCCCAGATACGATAGGCAATAAAGCTTACAGAATATCTGTGCCAGGGAATGATATCACGGATAGTAACACTTTCACTTTCTTTCTCATATATCCATTTTTCTGCCGGAACCTCCGCCTGCATTGTCCGGTCGTAGACCTGCCAATATTTTACGGATGCTTCCGAAGCATTGATTTCAAACTGCTCCCGAAAGAAATTATCCATTAAACCTATGGTAAGGCAATTTGCTACCGCCGTTTTCGGGGAAGTCATTAAAAATGTCTGCTGCAGTTTATCCTTATGCCCGGATGCCCAGTCATTGTGCTCCCGGATGATGCAAATGGTTGAATATATACGGTATCCGGCATTCACAATCTCCTCCGACAGCTCTGTTCCGTCACTGTCACGGATTACGTCAGCTCCCCATTTTTGAGCCAGCTTTAAGGTCAGGTCTTCAAAACCTGCTTCCCCCGGCAGCGTAAAACTGCCCCAGTTCCTGCTATCATCTGTCATCCATCTTTCCCCCAAATTTCTTTTTCATTAGAAAGTTAATCCTTCTTTTCCTCCATAATAAACAATTCTCTCCCTGGAATCTAATCATTATCCTGATATTATTGTGCATTTTCAATCATTTTCCCTCTAATTAAATAATGATAATTAACTATTTCATTCAATTTATCCGCTCTTTTATGATAAAGTTGCACAAAAAATAATCTTTACAAGCTTGAAATTATAATGTGGTATTAGTATAATGAATATACGAAGGAATGTTTAGGAAAGGAGATTGTTATGTCAAAGCGCAAAAGACCCATTATAGAATACCGTCATTACAGCCTTCCATTAAATTTTCCAATTATCTTGTTAAGCGGCGACCGATGGAGAATATCAGAAAAAAAGAGCGGGAGACTTCATTTTCATAATTGTCTGGAAATTGGAATTTGCCATTCTGACGGAGGAATCATGGAATTTGAAGATATTTCCCTGCCCTTTCAAGAGGGTGACATAACCTGTGTTCCCAAACATCTTCCCCATACCACTTACAGTTCACCGGGTACGGCAAGCCTCTGGACTTATATTTTTGTTGATCCAGAGGAATTGTTTCGAAATATTGTGGGAAGTCATTCCAGCAACTTTGACAAACCAATGTCAGACATTCGCAGTTACCATCTTATTATGAGCAGGGAGGATTATCCGAAGGTATATTATCTGGCCTGTACCATTGCCGAGGAATTAAAAAGCCGGAAGACCTGCTACCAGAATAGTGTAAGGGGCCTGATGCTTTCCTTGTATGTAGAGCTATTGCGGATTCATACTTCAGAGAATTCTAAAAATAATGTTGAAATCAATATGAGCCATGATGTAGAAAATATCCTCGTAATTTCAGATGCACTGGAACATATCCATAAGAACTACATGTATTCGATCAGTATTGGTGATTTGGCTGACATATGCCATCTGAGCGTCAGCCATTTCAGAAGGATTTTTCATGAAATAATGGGAACTGCCCCTTTAAATTATTTAAACAGCACAAGGATTGATGCAGCCTGCTGGCTGCTGCGCAGTACGGAAGATTCTATTCTGACCGTATCGGAAAAGGTCGGTTTTCATTCTATCTCAAGCTTTGACCGCTGTTTTGTAAAGCTGATGAAAACCTCCCCGAATATCTGGAGAAAGCAGGCAGTTCTCTCCGATACAAATTCTCCGAAAGCAGCCATCCTTGAATTTACCGGATGGGTTTAGACCTCCCACATCCGGCAGGTATGATATATTAGAGGAATTCTTTCAATTCTTTTGCGGAAAGAGTGAGAACGGGCTTAAAATTCTCCGAAGTCATATAGTTTACAATGCTGCGGTAAAGGGCTCTGGCCTCCGGATAATCCTGCTTTTCCAAAAGACCCATGCTGCTTACCATCAACCTTCCCCCACCGGTTTTGCATTCAAAGAGAAATGCCATGTACCGCAGCTTTGCATAACAGTCAATGACAGTTATAAGCGGCTCCAGGTTACCCGGAACAAACATTGCCCTTCCTCCTGACATGGGCCACCATTGCCAGTTTGAATAAAATTCGGTGGGGAAGACAGAGAATACCGGGTGTGCCGGATCCATCAGGCATCCCATACAGCCCTCCTGCACCGGAAATGTTCCGACCGACCAGAAATCCGTTGTAAACTGCGCCTGGGCAGATGCGGGAAAATGTTCTTTATCCGCTTTCGGAGTATAAAATACAGTCTTTCCCTGCTCCAGGGCATCTACAGCCTCCGTAAAAGTTTTCGCAATCACTATGTCCTCACCGGCTTCTGTTTCTTCTTCCGGATAAACCCATACCGGATATTCGTTGTGAAATTCACCGATTTGAACAGACAACAGGCACTTTTTGGCTGTTTTAATCCCGTGAAGCGGAATTGACAGTTTTCCAAGGAAAGTAAGAGTCCCTGCCTGGCAATTGACTGCCGGAAATTCTTCCCTGAAATATTCTTTCTCACCGTCATGCAGCTTACAAACTGCCGGGGCCTGAATAGTTTTCTTACCGTAATTAGCGACTTCAATATCAGCCAGCAGCTCTTCCCCGTTCGTATAGGTATATTTATCCATCAGAACCAGAGGTAACGTCCCCGTAAAGAAAGCTCGAAAATGCTCCGGTTTTGCAAAGGCAAAGGGTTTCGGCTCCAAATGGGAATTCAGCATTCCAATCAGGGCAGTTCCCTGCCCCGGGAAATCCTGCAGCCCCAGAAGAGAGATTCCTGATAATTCTTTCGTCCGCAGTACCGCTTCAATTTCCTCCCGATAAGCTATTCTGGCCAATTCCCCGGTTGCCTCCACACGCCTTTTCCAGTTGGAAAGCATACCGCGTTTTTCTGCCTCTTCCTTTACCAGCATCAGATTTTTTGCACAGGTAACACCCTGAAAGGCTTCCAGTTCATCAAAATCCGGAAGGCTCTCATACTGCCCTACTTCAAAGCTAAAAACAGGTCCCTTGTAATCTTTTCGGAGGCACTCCATTTCCTTATCAAAATTCCTTCTGGTATTCGGGTAGCATTCATTGATATAGCCGGTCATTCCGTAACAGGTTCCGCGGATCTGTTTTTCATAATAATTGGAAGAAGTAAAAAAATCACTGTTATTGTCCGCCCCTTCCATCCCGTAGTGGACATTGGAACCACAGGCATACATTCTTGAGGAATCCTTTGCTTTTGCAAGTACAAGCATTCCATCCATTCTCCTGTGACCGGTTTCTCCCGCCTGCAGTTCATTTCCGAAGGTCAGCATGACAAAGGACGGATGGTTTGCATAATAATGCAGAATCTGCTCCAGCTCCAGTAAATAATAATCTCTGCTGCATTCCTCCTCGAAGGCTGTTTTATAATCCCAGTGGGACAGCTCCGGCTGCATCAGCATTCCTATTCTGTCCGCTGCTGCAAAGGCTGCCTCCGGGGGACAGTGGGAATGGAACCGCAGACAGTTGACTCCATAAGCCTTATACCGGTTCAGAATCACCTCCCATTCCTCCACAGAAAGGGGCATATGCCCTGTTTCCGGAAAAACACAGCAATTTGCTTCGCTTCTTAAGAATATGGCTCTTCCGTTAAGCGCAAAGCGTCCCCTGCCGTCGTCCCCAAAATCACGGACACCAAAGGTGGCTGTTTTTTCTTCCAGTCCGTCTGCCGCTGCACTCAGTTCATATAAGTTCCCTTCGTATTCATCCCAGCGCCTGATATCTTCCTTTAGGGGCAAGGCATCAAATACAATGGTGTGAAGGCCCGCCGGCACAGATATTTCCTTCTGTGCCTTCTCCATTAAAGCATCACTGGCAAGTGTAAGTACCCCATGATATGCTTCTGTACCATCTATATCCACCTGCACAGATAATAGGTTTTTTTTCGGATAGACCCGGATGCCTCCAATAAATACCTTTTTCTCCCTTCGAAGTCTTATATATCCCAAAATTCCATTCCAGTTTGTCTGTGTTTCATCGGTAGCCGCGGAAGAATATACGATTGCCTCACGGGGCCAGCCCTGGTAGGAATTATCGCAGATCATTTCGATGCGGTTATTTTCCTGCAATCTGCCGGTCACTTCGAATAAACTGGGTGTTGATAAGGTTCCTTCTCTGCAGGGTTCCACCCTGCTGCCGTTAAGAACCAGGGCAAGCTTTCTGGTTCTTTCCGCTTCCAGAAAGATTCTCTCCTCTGCCAGACCATCACCTGCTTCCCAGGGTAAATCTCTGGAATATACAGCCTTGCCTTCATAGGTATATTTTCTGGTAAGCCTGGTGGCAATGATATCCGGCCTGTTAAGGAGAATATTCTCCTGCTCCCTTCCTACTTCTACCTCCATGGGCTTCCAGGTATTTAAAATGCTGTCCGGATGTCCGATACGGTTTTCATCCAAAGTTCCCGGCAAAAAGACAGGATATTGCCCGCCGTCTTCCAGTGTTACCTGCCATTCTCCGCCAATATCTGTAATAATCATAATAACCCCTTTCGTGAATATCCAATCTTAGATTGGATATTCCTGAATTCGTAGTTGAAAAATTCATTTTTCAACCTAACCCCTTTCCTGTATCTTCGGGCCGCCTTTATCAATTTGGACAAGAGTTTTCTATTAGCTCATCAATATCTTGTATAAACAGCATACAGTTTTGATGATTTCTATCCAGTTCCAGTGTCTTTTTAAAATAAGCCTTTGCCTGTGCTAAATTGCCAAGGCCAATATTGCCAAGACCAATTAAAAAGTAGCAATGTGCCTTATTCTTCAAAGCCAGATCATCTTCAAATATCAGGAAATCCGGTAAGGACACGGCAAAATATTCGATACGTACCTGATCAAACAGGTGCTTTTCACCATAATCAATTAATTTGTAGAATCTGGATACAGCCTCTGATGGATTTCCTAATTTTAGAAATGCAAGTCCCTGGTATAAAATCATATCCGCAGGCTGGTCATTATAATACATCATTCCTGCCGGATCGGCATCTCCCAGGGTTGCCCTGCTATAGCATTCCTCCGCCCTTTGCCTGTCACCTGTTTTCTCAAAGACCACTCCCAGATAATAAAAGGCATGATTGTCCTTGGTTCCTTCCAGTTTGCCTTCTCCCAGATTCTCAGGATAGACCAGTATCCTTTCCAGATAACTTCTTGCCTGCCCGTAGTTTTCAGCCTTTATTTCCGCCTTTGCCAGCTCCAGAAGAGAGATTGTATACTGGGCGGTTATTTTCCCTTCCCCTCCTTCCCATGGATGGAATCTGCGGCCGCTCATATACTCAAAGGCTTCCTGATATCTTCCGTTCCGGTTAAGCAGCGTTACATATTCCACACACAGATCATCCCGTTCAGAAAAGGTATCCCTGAATTCTTCGAAGCGCAAAAGTCTGTCCTTTGCAGACATTCCAAGCTTTTTATACAACTGGTCCAGCTCCAGAAAAACCCTGGCATCCTTTTTATCAAGGGCAAAAGCCTTCTCCATGGCTTCCTTTGCTTTTTCATATTCCGTAAATTTATTATAATAGACCAGGGAAAGATTCCGGAATACTGTGGGAAAGGAGTTATCCAGCTGTGCGGATTTTTCCCACAATGTCCTGGCCTGCTCATACTGAAGCTTATCATAATATAAATTGCCAAGATAATAATTGGCCTTGGGGCCTTCCGTATTACACGCTATCGCATACTGCAATACCGGAATATCCTCCAGATAATTGGGAAAGGTATAATCCGGACAGCACCTTTCTGCCGCTCTTATGACCTCCAATGCTTCTTTAGCCTGCCCAAGCTGTCCGAGGTAATATCCCTCATAGTATTTTAGCAGAGGCTTCTGCTCTTTACAATGTTTTAGTATCTCCACTGCTTCTTCATAAAAACCGGCTTCCCCGTAATCCCTCGCCGCCAGAAGATAATTTTCCTCCGATCTTCTCATAAGGCGTTTCATAGCCTCCAGGGAATTCTTATCTTCCTCTGCCAGAAAAGCCTCGTACCTGGAAATATAATCAAAGGGATCCAGCAGCAGATTCTGCTCCCGCCATTCCTTTGCTTCCTTTTCCTGTCCAAGCTTTCTAAGGACCGCGGCTTTTATTCCTCTGGCCTTCATGTTGTGGGAATTCTTTACCAGTGATTTTTCCAGGTAGATAAATGCATTTTCATAATCCTTCTCTTTTGCTGCAAGAACACCGAGATAGTAAAAGGACATTTCCTGCTGTTCGCTTGTCCAGGTCGCTTTATAAAATGCCTCCAGTGCTTCCTTGTCCCTGTTTTGTAACAATAGGGATAACCCCAGATAATAATATGCTTCACTGTTATAGGGGTTCGGATTTTTACTAGTCAGGCGTTTCACCGCCCTTTCAAAGTGCTTTTCCGCCTCTGTAAAGTTACCTCTTCGCAGCAGAAGACTTCCATAAGCCGTATTGATTCTGGAATCCATGGGATCTCTTTTTAATCCCTCCAGATAATAAGGATCCGGCAGATATGTCGCATGTCTGTACTGTTCGATATGCAGCCCAGTCAGATACAGCTCCTCATTTGTCATGATTTCTTTCGGCTCCTTTGCTGCCTGTGCGGGCTCGGGAAGCTTCTCTATCTTTCTTTCCCTGGCCTGATAGGAAACAAGCACCCGGCCTTCCTCTTCCACGAGAATCCTGATATCCTCTTCTTTTACATCGCCTGCCTCTATTTCTTTCTTATAAGCTTCTCTCGGTGAAAGGTCCAAAACCTCTTCGAATAATAAACTTCCTTTGTTCTTCACGGTAATCTTTGCATTCTTGTAATATTCCGTGGCATAAACACCAATATGTACCCGGCCCTCTGTGACATATAAATTTACAGCAGCATGGATTGTTGCATTTTTTATATAACCGATATCTTTATAGGGCATAAAGTACTGCTGAAAGGTTTTTTCTTCCAATGGCTTTAACCATGTAAAATCGGGCTGGTTATCCGTGTAGACCCCTGTCATCAATTCAATATAAGCACCGTCTTCATCCGTCAGATTACGGTCCCAGGCTTTGCCGAAATCTCCGCAGCCCCAGGTCCACTGCTTCTTTCCGGGTGAGATATGATGATCTGCCACATGAAGAATCCCTGCTTTTTTTCCGTAATCATAGCCACCTACAAAATCATAATCTGATTTTGCGGCCATATAGGAGGTGGGGACCGGAATATTTTTATACCGGGAGATGTCTACACCTTCCCCGTAATCATGCTTGTAGTACACTCCGGTAGCAATCGGAAACCGGGAAACATCCCTTTTCCCATGGTCCATGACCGCATAAACATCCGGCGGAAACACGGACTGGGTCTGTTCATTGACCGGAACTGCCGGATTTGCCCACCATAAAAAGGTCTGGGGCAGCGCAGTCCGGTTATAAAGCTGCCCTCTGATTTCAATATAAGCTTTGTCCGGATAAACTCTAATCTCCAACAGCCCCTTGGTGCCGTTGATTCTGTCCACATCATTCAGTAAAACGGACCGGCTTCCGTCCTCGTACTCCTTCAGCTGGCAGTCTACCGGCAGAAATGTCGAGGGCCTGTGATGCTGCGGCCAGTTAAATTCAATACCTCCCGAAATCCAGGGACCTGTAAGGCCTACCAGCGCCGGTTTGATTACATGATTATAATACACAAAATCATAACCGTTCGTCTTATCATACGCTCTCTGAATCCTTCCGCCCAGCTCCGGAAGTACCATTACTTTGATATACTGGTTTTCCAGATATACCGCCTCATATTCTTTATCCACTTTTGTATCACTTATTTTTTCAATTGTCGGATAGGGATATACCTTACCGGTACTGCCCTGGTATACTCTTTTATCAATAAACATCGGATTCTTCTCCGGTTCTCCGATTTCATAGGTCGGAATTACTACTTTTTCTTTCCATACTTTTGACTGTTCCATTTTTCCTCCATTCCAGCACTGCAATGATAATTCTTCTCTTGTTTCTTCTTTCCTAATCTATCATATTTCCGGCAGAATAGCATTCTAATAACTTGCCTGAAAATTATGATTTCTTGCTCTTTCCTTTTTCATGGATTAATGTTATTCTTAAAACAATGAAAGATTAATTTGCATATTTTGTCCGGAATGTAAATTAGAATCTGCTATCAGAAAGGAGATTTCATCCATGAAATCACAGGAAGCAAAAATTATGCCGCAATCCGATATCTACTTTCATACTCCCAGCCTTCAGGCTCAGAAAATGTTTTTCTATCCCATTTGTCTGGGGCATTTTTATTACGAGCCTGATTACCATCTGGTTCGTAATTCCTACGATAGTTTCTTGCTTATGCTGCTTATCCGCGGCAAGTGCAATATCGTTGCTTCCGGCCGGCAATACTGTGCAGGAAAAGGTCAGCTTGTCTTTATTGATTGTTACCAGCCCCACGAATATTTTTCTAATCAGGGTTGGGAGTGTTTATGGATTCACTTTGACGGCCCTTTGTCCCGGGAATATTACGAGACTGTTGTCTCTTCCTCGGGGCCGGTTATACAGCTTCAGAGCCCTTACATGGTAGAAAACAACATGAATAAGATACTTGAGAATTTTTCCGGTGACCAGACTATCAGAGAAGTTATGATATCAGGCTGCCTTAATAATATATTAACGGCTCTTCTTCTTTCTGCTTCTGAGAGCAGGCCAGAATACAGCCTTTCCGGTATTATTGACGGTGTTACCACCTACATCAACGAGCATCCCGGCGGAGACCTGAATCTGAATGTTCTGGCTGGCCTGGCTGGTCTAAGCCCTTTTTACTTTGCAAGGACCTTCAAAAAAATAACGGGTAAGACACCCCATGACTATGTTCTGTCTTCCCGTATTAATTCCGCTAAATTTTATTTAAAAACTACACGCCTGTCCATTGAAGAAATCGGGCTTTCACTTGGCTTTCCCACATCCAGTGCCTTCTGTACCGCCTTCCGAAAGCGCATTGGAATAAGCCCGCTAAAATACCGGGACAGTCCCACGGAATAACTATCACATATTTTTATTCAAGAAAGGTGGAGTATATTTGCCAGTAAGTATTTGCAAGTCATTTTTACAAATACAAAGACTATATACATCCACCGGATATTGAAGCACTTATTCAAAAGAATATCCCCTTCTAATGAACAACTGCCTGTTTGTTGGTACCCTTATCTTTTTTTCTTACCCTTAACCATACATAGCCAATCAGCAATAGCAAATAGACCCTGGCCGCCAGGAAATCGGCTGCCACCTGGTAGCCCTGAGAAAGATCGGATATGGCAGTGCCGTCCGCAGCTTCTTTCACATCCCATAAGCTTACACTTAAATCAGGCAGAATGGAAAATCCCCATCCTAAATTTATGATAATTCCGAAAATACAGATTAATATTTTTTTATTCAACTATTATCTTAAATCAAGGGTGAACCGGTAACTGTTTTTAATAATGTTATCCGCCGACTGCTGTTTGCGGAAGGGGTCATGAATAATATAGCCCACCACTTCATAAAGTCCGGATTGTCCGGAAGTACTTACTTCCACCTGACCATTGGCTGTTCCTTTTTCTCCATCCAGTTTAACAATCTGGTAATCACTTCCATTTATTTTTACCGGAGAAAAGTTTAAGGTAATCAATAACAGGCACTCCCTGGAGCCCATTTTTTCAAAGTTATACATCAGCTTCAAGGGCGTTCCTTTTTTATGTTCAAGGCTTACCGGTGGTTTTAAAATACCTCCGTTCGTATTTTGCTCTTTATTTTTATAGTCGGTATTTAAGATCAGATCCCCTAAATTTTCACTGAAATTATTTTCGGGAATAATATCATCACTGCTATTGTTTTCTGAGAATACTTCATTTTTATAATTCTTTGTATATACGACATCATAAACAGCATTGATTCCAAAAAAATCCGTTGGCAATGAATATTGAGATGCATTCTGATCCGGTGCACTTGCAAAAGTGACCAAAAGCTTATGAATTTTCTTATCGTCTTTCTCTGCCTGCCGTTTAATATATACAGGTATTTTTACCTTGTTTCCATCCTTTATATCAAAGATATATTTATCCGAATATTCTTTATCAGCAACCTGAAAGGAGATTGGTTTATAATCATAATACAGATTCATAATAACCTGCGTGCTGCTTCCAACCTGGGCATATTCAAAATAGATGGGAGCTGTAGTATCAGAAATATAGATTAGGTCCTGAGATTTTAAATCATCTGAGGAATTTTTATTGTATGAGTCGATATAGTAAGAAGTTTTGAAATCGGCATGCGTATTATTAAACTGGGTCTGCCTGACCTGATTTTCATCCTGATTACGGTTAATAGTGATTTGGTAAACTCCAAACAGCAATAGTATAAGCAGGATTGGGATTACCAGAAAAAACACTTTTTTCTTTCGGCTTATTTTGTTCATGGTGACTCCTTTATTTTTTCCCTCCCTTCCTGTAAAAGCCTGAAGGGAGGGAAACTTAATTTACTCTAGGCCCCTCACACTAAAAAAGTAAAATCAAGCATTATTTAAATACAGGTGAAGATACAGTGGCATACTGGTTTCCTGAACTGGAAGTATCCTGGAATACGCCATTCGCTGTATATTGCCTATAGGCACCGTTTTCATATACATTACTTGTAGCTACAGAAGGAGCATTGTATTTGTAGCTAAAATCGCTGGGACCATTGGCTTGTCCATTGCTGTAGGTAGAAGTTACCTTTGCACTTATATAATAGCAGTTTCCGGCATAGGTAGAGCTTGTTGCCTTTGCATATGTTCCATCATTGGCATAGGTGATAGTTGTCTCCCCCCATGAAGCCCTTTGTATTCCGAAGCTGGAAGCTGCAAGAGAGGACTCAGTAACTGCTGCTAATACACTTGTAGTTGAAAATGTTAAAAATAACCCTGTTAATGCTATTGCAAATAATTTTTTCATAATTTACACTCACCTTTCATCAATTACTATACTCATTGGGTACATTGACAAGTTCCAGGTTTAACAAATCATTGGCATCATCTCCTTTGACAGATTTATCGTTTTATTCACTAATAGATGATTCGGCTTCCAGCCTCTGGCCATCCGTCATCTCAATTAGTCCCTCAATTCTGTTTGTTTTTTCATTCCGTACCACTTTGATATCAACAGGTTTACCCCAGTTATCTGACTCTCCCGACTGCATAACCTTTACACCTCCGGCAAATTGGCTGTTCCACATATACCGGTCATCTATCATGCGTACCCATTTTCCATCATATCTGTAAATATGCAGCTATTTGTCATATTCCAATAATTCCGACAGGTAATTATTATCAGAATAGGGCGGCTGCAGTAAATCCGGTACATTTAATGCAGATGCTTTTGTACGGAATTGTTTACCGTCTGCTATTGGTCTTTGATAATTGGCAGCGTAAGCCGTCACAGTACCCAGAAGTGCCAATGTCAAAGTTATTACAAACGCAAAGGTTCTCCTGGAATATCCTTTATCTATGTTTTTATCATCGATAATCAGGTCAATTCTTCTTTCCAGATGCTTTCTTTTGCTGCTGAACGCAGATAGTACACTTTCACTTACCCCATTGCAAAGTACACTTAAAATCAGTTCACAATAATCTCTTCTTTCCTGCTTATTCAAAGAAGCAACTACTCTTTCATCACAGGAAAACTCACAATATCGGTCAATATCCTTTCGCAGAATATACGCCAGGGGATTGTACCAATGAATTGCATTGATTAATAATAATATACCCTTAATCATAGTATCCCTGCGCTTCCAGTGGGTCAGTTCATGCATAAAGGTATAATGCAATTCTTTATCGGTAAATTCAATATCCGGCAAAACGATTCTGGGCTTAAGTATTCCGTAAAGAAATGGACTGGTTTTCGCTTCCGAAATATAAACAGTCAAATTACGCTTAATTCCTAATTCTTCCTTGCAGCTATGTAATATTTTATTATATTTTAAATCTGTTGCTATTCCGCATCTCTTTATCAATTGATAATGCAATTTCCAGTTATGAGCAATTAACAGGAGGAGAAATATCACAGTACCTGACAAAAGAAAGAATGGTGTGACATTTATAACAGCTACCGACCAATCATTTCTCTGCTGTTCCGGCACATAATCCATTAATGGTAAAGTACCAGCTTTCTCAAATGACGCAAAGCCCATACCTGGAACTGTCTCCACCTTCCTTTTTATTTCCTGAACCCAGCCAAAACTACATAAAGATAAAAAATAATGGTATGGAATAATAAAAAAAGAAAATATAATTAAATAGGTCCGATAGTGCCAAACTGCGTGAAAATATTTCATTGTAAGCCGGCTTATCCCTTTCAATATCAGATATAAACCGGATGTAACCAATGATAAGACCAGTATTTGGATATAAAGGCTTAGCAGCATAACCCCTCCTTATTCCTTCAAACGATTCATCAGTTTTTCGATATCCTCTCTCGTCAGGTCTCCACTATCGCACAAAGCGGAAATAAGGCCAAATACAGAGCCTTTGTGGACATCCTTAATGAATTGTTTCGTTTCAAATTCCTTGTATTCCTGTTCTGTTATTGCAGGCTCATAATAATTTGCTTTGCTTATCCTGGTTGCCCTGATGAGACCTTTTTCCAGTAACCTGGCAAGGAAAGTTATAACCGTATTTTGCTTCCAATTGGTTCCCTGGGGCAGATGCTCCATGATTTCCTTGGTAGTAACCGGTTTTCCAGTGGACCAGATAAATTCCATGATTTGCTTTTCGGAATCCGATATCCGTTGTATTTTTTTCATAAGACTTCCTTTTCCATTTTCTTTAAACTACATTATGTAGTTTAATATCAATCTACACCATGTAGTTCAATCTGTCAATAATAAATTACATTTTTTTATAAAAAAGACATGATAGTTTTTCACTCCCATGTCTTTTGCACTGGCTTAAAAAGAGAGCCTTTGTATATTATTTTCTATTTTTCTCAATCCATCCTACAGCAAAATCAACAAGCTCTCTCTGCTTCATGGACCTTATTAATGAATTTCCAATATAGGCTCTTCGGACACTATGTCCCTCTTCAAATGCCATACCTATCTCTTCAAAATCTTCACCATCCACATATAAGGTTTCATAGGTAACCCATTCTCTTTTCCCATCTACCAGAACGGCACTGCTTTCTTTGATATTATGTTTAGAAGGATAAGAAGCTCTTGCATCTGCTAAATGAATGGAGGTATTCTTATCATAGCCCACACCAATCAACAATACTTTTCCATCCAGCTGGTATAATTTATCTATTGGTGAACCTGCTCCAAAAATATTACTTAATTCATGCTCCTTCGTAAGATATTCTGCATTTTTTCCAACCGCCGCTACCGAACGAGCCGGATGATCACTTCTAAATGCCCCCGGCCAGCTGCGGAACATTTCCGCAACGGCTCCCATTGTATTCGTAGGCGTGATTCTTTTATCATATGCCGGCCAGTTCTCCCGTATCACCTGCCACCATTCTTCCGGCTCTTCCCAATGGACACCTGCTTTTGGGTCAAGATTTTTCCATGACTGTGTTGGCATCATAATAGTACCGTCAGCTCCTGCAGCCTCCAGCAATGCCTCTATTATTATCTGAGGTCCTCCGCATACAAACCCCATACTGCTTAAGGAAATATGTACCATAACGGAATCACCTTCAACAATTCCAACATTTTTAATACTTTCAATAATATCCTTCTTTAAAACCAATTTTCTGTCTTCCGGTTTCATAAAGCCTCCCTCACATTTCAGTATAATTTTATAATTGTAATGCTATTATATATTTATTAACGTTTCATAATACCTTTGCCTCTCAGATATCTGCCGTACTATCCATTGCCATCATAAGAAAACCACAGAAGGCGGCATTATCGGAGGGCAATGAGGGAGAAACTTCCTTTTTCATTTGGTTGATATTCTCCCGGTAAGCCTGATAAAATTCAAAAGATGGACGTGGACTGTAATGAATACCTTCCAATTCAAAGTACTCAATTATTCCTTTCGCCGCGGTAGGCTTTACATATACTTCCGCCTCAGGCCGGAAATAAATGGGACAGGCTGTTAACAACGGCCATTTAGCCAGCTTATATTCCTCCATCAGAGCTGCCATCTGTTCAAAACCATATTTCTGGTCCTGATATAAGAATTCTTTCAGTCCATGGGCTAACCGTACTTTTTCAATGTCGCCCATTGCCTTTACCAGTTCTTTAAACTTGGGCTTTTCAAAAACCGAAATCAAAGCGGACTGACTGATAATCCTGTTCATGGAGTCTACAATTGTGCCCGGATTTTCAAATTGCTCCACTGCAAAGCTATCCTGTGCTAATTTGTTCATTTTCTCGACCCTATGCTTCTTTGAGATTTCCAGTATCATAGGGTCGGAAAAGCCTTCGGGGTACCGGCTAAAAAATCTTTCTTCCGCTTCTTTAAGCTTCCTTTTGTTCATAACATTATTCCTCCATTCCAGTAAACAGCCTATCAGGTTCGTCCTTACGTATTGGTGCGGTATTCTTTGCTTTATAATCCCATACATTCATCTGCCGCCAGAGTCTTAATTGAGAATTTTAAATTATCACCAATATCATATAATCCTGAGCATACTGTTGTCAAGAATTTATGGTAAACTTAGGAAATCAGCCTGTAAGCTTAGGAAACTGGCCTATAAACTTAGAGAACCGACCTGTAAGCTTAGGATACCAGCTTGTAATCTTAGGATACCAGCCTGATTCTGCCCCATCGGATAATCATTTGTCCCTATTCGCCTGCTTTCGGTAATACCGACTTTTCATCCTGTTTCAGGTTTAATTTTACTTCTATAACTATCCATTTTCTAATCCTCCCTGTCTACCTCACTAAAATCAAAAACCTCTTCTATCGTCAGCCCAAAATATTTTGATATTTTATATGCCAGTACTAAGGAAGCAGTATATTTTCCTATCTCTATAGAGGTAGTAAACTTTGCATTTAATGTCAAGCTAAATTTACAAAATTTAAACTACTTACAAAATTTCTTTTCAAATCATTATAATCCAGTTAAAACCTTTATGCTTTGTCACACTATATTTAGCATTTACCAATATGTACTAACAGTGAATCTCCAATCATATTCTTATAGAAGAAAACAGTCTGAAGGAAGGTACAGTTGCTTGACGAAAGTTAAAGTTCATTTACAACCCGTTGTTTATAATATAAATTTGCCAACTGTTTTGAAAACGGCTATACTTCCCGGCGATACAACCGAAAGATTATTTATTGCAACGCAGATAGGTGAAATCTTTTACGTCGGAAACGGAGTAATAGAGACCTTTTTAGATATTCGTCCGCGTATTTTAGAACTGGGTACTGCCACCGGCGGATATGATGAGCGGGGTCTGCTGGGGCTGGCCTTCCATCCAGGATTTTATGAGAACGGCTTGTTTTATCTTCATTTTTCGGTAGCCGGAAGCCAAGGTCCCGGTGCCCTTCCCGGCTCTTTTGAGCCTAATCCCTGTGACCCTCGGACCCTGAACTTAAAGTGGACAAATAGAGAAACGCAATACAATCATATTGATACTGTTGAAGAATGGGTCTTACAGCCTGACGGCCAGCCAGTGAAACGGCGTACATTACTTAATTTAAGAAGACCATTTTTAAATCACAATGGTGTCAACAGCTTAAACTTTTCACCTGAAACAGGAAATCTGATATTAACCACCGGAGATGGCGGCTCCGGTTATGATCCCTTTAATTTAAGCCAGGATTATATGGAAGTTGCCGGTAAAATCATTGAAATTGATGTAACAAAAAATACGGGCACCGATAATCCCCCCGTAGTTACACGTTTTGATGAACTTCCTGCAGCTATTCAGGAAACTCTTACGGTAATAGCAAAAGGAGTCCGCAATATAACCGGCATTTCATTTCAAAGATTTTATAACCAGTATATCAAATATGTAGGAAATGTCGGACAGGATCTGGTGGAGTCCATTTTTTCATTCGTTAATTATAAACCTATCCCAGTCTCACAGCTTATTCAGGCTTCTTTCATGAACTCCCAATCAGATGAGACTGCCTTTATTAACTTTGGCTGGCGGGGGTGGGAAGGTGCTTTTCCTACATCGATAATGAGAGACTGTCCGGCTAGTTCGGATCTGAATGAGAAAATAATTGCTTATTATGATGAAGCAGTTAAAACCGCTGAGCTGCGTCTTCAGCCTCTCATCAACTACTATCATGAAGAACCGCGGCCTGATAAGTTTGGAGGGACAGCACTTACAGGGGTCCAGCCATATATGGGATACGAAATCCCCGACTTGACAGGAAGTGTTGTGTTTACAGATTTCGTCCGGGACGAAGGAACCAGGCCTCCGGTCAGAGGAGTCTTAGCTTATACCAGGATAAGAGAAAATTGCAAATTAAATGAATATAGTATTATTGATACCGATTATGACTTTGGGTCCGCCTCCGCTTATTATGTTTCCCTGGGAACCAATCAGGACCAGACCAGGCTCTTTTTAGGGGCTTACGGTTCCAGCAATGTTGCCGATTTTAACCAAGGTACCGTTTTTGAAATTCTTCCGTAAATCATATGGGTAAGGACAGATGTATTGCTAGAAGAGTATGGTATAAATTTCCATTAGAAATACGGCCATCATCTGAACATAGCAAATCAGCTTAATCTTCCGGAGCCGGAAAAGATACTAACATTCAGAGCGTATGCAGTATTGAATACGTTACCCGTAATGAAAGCTGTGAGTGAATTTAGAGATTTTTTTAAAGATATCCTGTTAAATAAAAACAGTGAATTATAATACTCCTCCAATAAGGATTTTTACAAAATCATAATTATTTCCCCTGACTGCCGTAGGTTTATTGAATAATTGTAACTAATCTTTATTTGGAGGATTTATAAAATGAGATTATAAATAACGCCTTCCATCTTAGTTATTTCCAGTGATTTTTTGAACTTCTGCTAAATACCATTTATTAGTATACCATATCAGCCATATTTTGTCATTCTTTACCTTTCCAGCACTTGTCTTATCAGATTGTGTTTCGTCTGAAACGCCCAACAAATACATTGATTTCTAAAGCACCTATTCCTACTATAAATAGTCCTGACAGAATCAGCAGGCCTGGAATCAGCCCTTTGTTATCCTTTGTAAAGCCCACGGAAATTGCCTGTAAAAAACTATCTGCTGCCTTGGGGCCAACCTCAATCTGCTGGCGTGTAATCTCTTTTCCCTGATAGAGAAGAACAATATGGTGCACTCCTGCCTTTAGATCCTCCGGGATACTGAGTTCGGCTTCAAAGGACCCATTCTCCGAAGCCTCAACAGCACCCAATTGCCTGGGTCCCGGCTGAATTTCAATTTCCATCTTATTTATATCACCCTTAAATCCGGAACCGGAAATTATAACCGGACTTCCTGCATGTATAATGCCCCCTGCCGCATCAGTAATTTTCAATGCACCTTCCGTATTCATGGCTGATTGAAGATCATCTGCTGAAGTACCGGTATCCGCTGATGTACCCTCATCAGCAGATCCGCCATTGCCGGAATTCACCTCAGGGGCTTCCTTTTCGCTTTGTAAGTATTCTTCCTGATTATTTTCTTCCCTGGATACGGAGCTGTTTGCTCCTCCTGCTGTGGCATTGTCCGAGCTGTTTACTCCTCCTTCTGCGGCACTGCCCCCATTGGCAGCTTCCCCTTTGTTTGTGTTACCTTGCACCGCACTGTTTATTTTGCCAGAAGTCCCGCTGCCTGCTTTGTCCGTTCTCTCTTTGCTCGTACTACCTACTTTGTCCGTTCTTTCTTTACTTGTACTGCCTCCTGCTGTACTGCCCTGCTTGTTTGACGCCGTGCTGCTTGTTTTGCCGGAGTCTGCTTTGCCCTTATTATCCTGCACTGTACTATTCATTTTGGAGTTCACACTGCCTGTTTTTCCTGAGATTTCAGTCTTTGCATTTTCAGATTTTGTGCCATTGGTTTTACTGGAATTGGTATTTTTGGAGCTTCCGGACTTCACGCTGCTTCCTTTGCCGGAATCTCCACCACTTGTTTTACCTGTTGCCTCACTGCTTGAGTTACCGGCGGCTGTACTGTCCGCATTGCCCTGTGCAGCTGCTTTGCTTCCGCCAGGCCCTTCCGGCGTATCTCCCTTTGTTTCATCATAGCCGGGCCATGGAACAGACACCCCTGTCGCATCATCATATCCATCCAAATCACAGTCTTCCAACGGAGCCGCTTGAGCAATCTGATATCTGCCAGGTATTGAAAGTACCAATATCAAAATCACCGCCAGCGAAAAACTTATTTTATATGCTTTTCTGATATTATGCATCCTCCCATGCTTACTGCGGATACTCTTCATACGACCATCTCTCCTTATTACCCAGGTATCCAGGGCAAAGGCCAGGAAAGCTACAAGGAGCAGTACCAGCAGTGACCACATAATACTTGAACGGCTGATGCCATTTCCGGTTGCCGTTGCAATCAAAGCCAATACGGCATATGGGGTAAGACTGATAATAAAATCCACGGCTTTAAAAATGATTTCTTTTAGTGCTTCAATAAAGCTCTTAAATATTGCTACCTTCTCATGGTTTTTATTTGCAGCTACTACATAGGAAACCGCAATCAGAACAGCAAACAGAATCATGGGAATCGTATTTTCTTCTGCAATATCACTGATGACATTGCGCGGAAAAAATCCTATAAGCACCTGTGAAAATGGCACAACCTTGCTTTTAAAGCTCTGTGCATCAATTCCATCCAGAGAAAGATAAGAATTTCTCCCAACGCCAAAGGTCAATCCCAGTCCAAGTGACAGCAATATGGCAAGTAAAGTAGTCATTAGCAGCCAGCAGACAGAGCGCAGTCCAATGCCCTTTAGCTGAGCCGTAGAGCCTAAAGATGTTATACTGCTGAGAATTGATACGATAATCAACGGGCTGACAATGGCATTAAGTGTGCTGACATAGATTTTGCCGATGGGCATAACCCATGAGGTGTGCCCGGAAAAAAGAATCCCGACCACTACGCCAGCTGCTAAAGAGCCTAATATTATTACAGTAAAATTCCCATTCTTTTTTTGTAAGAGATAAATAATAATAAAAAATCCAATTACAACCGCTAATGCCGCTGCCGATAACCAGTCTATATTCATTACCAGTGTTCCTTTCTCTGTTCTTACCTCTTTACTGTAAAGCTCACATTAAAGGACTTTGAAATAGCATTACTTCCGGTAACGGTTACCACAGCCTTATAGGTTCCTGCGGAAAGTCCGGTTTTAGGCTTAATGGTAAAGGAATCACTGCCGCTTGGTACTATACTGCTGATTGAGGTCTTTGAAAGTGCGAAATATTTGCTTCCGGACCCGGACAAGGCTACCGTAAGCTTTCCTGTAGGTCCGCCTGTATTTTTCACCGTTACACTGTAAGCCTGCTGAGCCGGGTAGCCAACCGATGCAGACGGAAAGGTGTATTTACCGGTTTTGGATAAGGATATTCCATATTTATCAGGCTTTAGGACATTATTAAGAGCTGCCACTGCTTCACTGGCAAAGTCGACCTTGCTAAGGCCGTCAATACTTCCTTCTGCCGCTGCCGCACCGGATGTTTTCAGAATCCATGCAAGCTCCAGCATATACTCCGTATAGGTTCCGTCGTTGGCTGCATTTTTATGGAGCCACTGCTTTGTAACAGGTTCTGCTTTATCTTTATTATAGCTGATGAAGAAGGGCAGCTGCAGACGGATGGCATTTAAATTGTCTCCGGGCAACCATGGAGCTGTTGATGTGGCCGTACCGGCTAAGTTGCCATTTGGATAATAGGATATGCTATTGTTCTGCCTGGAGTTGTTTTCCGTAATAAAGTTTCCGAAATATTTTGCAAGCTCTCCATAGAGATAGCTTATATTGCCATTTCCATTGGTGGTAACAACATTGTTTCGGGAATTGAAGGCATTTGATATTGCCGTTACCTTATTGATATCGTTCCCGGTGCCGAAGGTCAGCTGATTGCCCTGGGTCGTATCGTAAACATATATTTTCTGATAGCCGTATTCCTTTGCTTTCCTTGCAACACTTCCGATAATTGCCTGTGTATTGTGGCACCAGGATGCACCAAAGAAAATCAAGTGGTCCCCCGGTGAATTTAACAAATTAATCAGCTCCGCAAAATTTACCTGGTGTAATGCAAAGCCTTTCTCGTCGGCATCCGTGAAGATTTCTGTAGTTGCGGCACCTGTTCTGTTTCCCAGAGGATCGGGAGTGCAATTATTGTAATTAAAATAGGTAGCGGAGGCATTATATACCCTCTGAAAGAACTTAAAGTCAGTCCGGATGCCGGAAGGTACCACGGAACCTGTACTTTGACCTCCTCTAAAAACTTTGGCTATGCTGGCCGCTGCCTCTGCTGTCTTAAATCCTTCCGTATCCTTAAGGCTGTAATAGGCATTTATTTTAGGTGAATTCTCGCCATTATAAGAAAATAACAGGGTATCATCTGAGGTGTAATTGGCTATTGCTTCCTCTGAGGGCAGCAGATCGGTTATTCTGGTCCATAATTGATTTACTGAAGTCCCGTTGGCTGCCTTAAAAGGGGAATCACTCTTGGTTATGTCAATCTGATAACCGTCAATAAACGGGTCGAAGTGATAAATCTTTGTTATGCCGTCTTTTTTTGCCTGTGCATTAATGGTACTGAGTGCCGTCTGGCTGGTTTTAAGCTTAGGGCTGGCAAAAACAATATAATAGTTTCCTTTGCTGCTCAAAATATCAAGCAGACGTTCTTGGGTTACTGACTCAAAAACATGCCCGGTAGCTATATTATCATAGGAATCGGCAATATAGTCTCCGGTCGTTCCTCCTGTGACCTTACTCCAGGGATATGGCTGTGGACCTGCTGCTTCCGCAGAAGCCACCGTATTAAACACTACGGTAAAAGCAAGTGCCAATGTAATAATACCCACAGCTGCTCTTTTCATGATTGATTTCATAGTTCTCCTCCATTAATTCATATTAAGCATATATGTATTATATGATTTTATGTTATGTATCCTATCACAGGCATATGCAGAAGTCAACCATTTATTTAATAAATAATGGTAAATTCATCAGGATATGGAAAAACACCCGGCAGACGTATTTGAAACAGGATGCCGGCATCAGATGAACACTCGCCTTGGAATGCGGGTATTCAGAAAGAAAAAGCAGAATACCTTCCTTAGAATATACTCTGCTCTTTTATAAACGCTTTCTTTTTTTAACAAGTTCTTGTATTTATGTGTTATTTTAGATTTTTCTTCAGATTTTATGCTTTTGCAATAATTTATTGATTTCAACTATCTATGACTGTTAATTATTGTTACCGATTTCTCCGGCGGACATGATACCTTTAACACCCCAGCCCGAGGTGAAAAGCCAATTTACATTTGGAACAGCATCCCCGTCTGATATACCCCGAAGGTAACGAACCATGCAACGAGTACCTGGAACAAGGCTGTAAAGCCTGTCCATTTTAGGCTTCCGGTTTCCTTTTTTATCGTTGCCAGTGTAGCAACACAGGGAATATACAGGAGGCAGAATATCATCATGCAATAGGCATTGAGCTGGCCGAATCCGACAGCTCCCAGCTGCCCGGCTAAGGTATTCATTCCTGCCTGGGAATTGATATTGGCTACGCCAAACAGGACAGCAAAGCTGGATACAACAACTTCCTTTGCAGAAATCCCAGCAATCAGCGCCAGTGCCACCTGCCAATATCCCAAGCCGATAGGAGCAAAGACCGGAACAAGTAATTTACCGGCTAATGCTCCAAAGCTGCTGGTCATATCTGCTGCATATCCTCTTGTGCCGAAATTAAGCAGGAACCACATAACAATGGAAGCTATGAAAATAGTCGTGCCCGCTTTTGTCAGATAATCTTTCACCTTTTCCCAAACATATATCCCAATTGTCCTGGCACTTGGTGCTTTATATTCCGGCAGCTCAATTAAAAGCAGCATTTCCCGGTTCTTTTTCTTATCCATAAGAAATATGACATAAGCCACCAAAATGGCGACGACCAGCCCAATCAAGTACATAGAATAGGCGGCTATCATTTCATTTTCTTTAAAAAACATGCCGGAAAGCAATATATAGATGGGCAGTCTGGCACTGCAGGACATAAAAGGTGTAATCAGCATAACCTTGTAGCGGTCCCGCTTATCCTCCAGTGCTCTGGAGGCCATTATCGCCGGCACAGAACAGCCAAAGCCTAAAATCATCGGGATAAACGCCCTGCCGGAGAATCCCAGCTTTCCCATAATGCCGTCCATTACATATGCAACTCTTGCCATATATCCACTGTCCTCCAGGAAAGCCAGTGCGAGAAAGAGAATGAATATATTCGGAAGAAAGGTAAGAATTCCCCCAACGCCTGCAAGTATGCCGTCAATCACCAGGGAAGTCACCATACTTCCTGCATGGCCCATGTTAAGTCCTGCCCTAACGATTTTAGAAAACCATTCAATGAATATTTCCAGGTAGCCTTTCAGCCAATCCCCTACCGTAAACGTCAGAAAAAAAACAAGTCCCATAATACAGAGGAAAATAGGAAGCCCAAGCCATTTGTTCGTTAATATTTTATCTGCCTTATTGGTAGAAGCCTCTTTTACTGCTTTATTAACAATAGCTTCCTCAATGACTTCATTAATAAAATCATATTTTTGATTAATAATATCCGATTCATAGCTGCGGTCAATAATTTGAGGCAGGTCTACCGGGAATTTTTCCGTAATTTCCTTATCCTTTTCCAAAAGCTTTATTGCATGCCAGCGGTAATTCTGCATTTGTGGATATTTCACCTTAAGTTCTTTGATGATACTGCTAATTTTATTTTCGATAGCGTCGCTGTAAACCATGGCATATTTCTTATGTTCTTCGGGATTCGTGCCGGAATGGTGGTGCAGCAGCTTATCCGGGGATTTTGCATCTTTGTGATGAGCGACCGCATGAATTAAAATATCCAGCCCTTTTCTTTTGCGGGCCGACACCGGTATTACCGGAATACCAAGCATTTCAGGAAGCCGGTGAAGGTCAATTTCCATCCCCCGCTTTTCTACAACATCCATCATATTCAAGGCAAGCACAACCGGCTTTCCCAATTCCAATAGCTGCAAAGTCAAATATAAATTACGTTCCAGCGCCGATGCATCTGCAACGTCTACAATAACATCCACTTCCTCACTCTGAATATATTGCCTTGACACCTGTTCCTCCATGGTATAGGAGGTAAGGCTGTAAGTACCGGGCAAATCAACCAATTTGTATTGGTTATCATGATATTGCATGGCACCTTCCACCTTTTCAACAGTGACGCCGGGCCAATTGGCCACCTTTAAATTTGCACCGGTAAAAGCATTGAACAGCGTCGTTTTCCCGCAATTCGGATTTCCGATAAAGCCGACTGTCAGATTCTCTTTCACTCCCGTATCTCCTTCACACTTATTCTTTTCGAAATCCCCTTGCCAATTGCCAAACGGGTCCCCCGCAACTTTATGATCAAAGTACCATGATTCTTGTTGTTTAAAACATCCACCGAGGTCCCCAGTGTCATCCCCAGTGCTTCCAAACGCTTTTCTATATTAAGCGGAAGATTTAATTTTTGAATTTCATAAGATTGATTTATCACACCTGTATTTAATGTCATTGGTGCCACCTCCATTAAGAATCATAATCATTTTCATTACGTGCCATTAACAAGTTTATTTATTTTTGGATTTTTTTCAAGCAACAAAAATGTCATTTTTGTTTGATAAGCAACTTTTTTGCTCATTTCGTTTCTTAATGATACAATCCATAAATACTTGATGGTATTCATTCTCATTTAGTTTTTTTATAATGTCTTTCGAGAGGTGAAAAAATTGGATACCCTAAGTACATGCCTATTAAAGTTAAAAGAACGCAATTTAAAAATAACGGTAGAACGAAAAAGCCTGCTCGGTATTTTTCTTAAATTTCCCGGCCGTCATTTTACCGTATTTGAGTTGTATACCTGCTTAAAATCAGATGGTTTCAGGGCCGGCTATGCAACGATCTACCGCAATTTAAAATTATTCCAGCAGATGGATTTCATCCAATACACTACGCAGGAAAATGGATTAAAAAAATACCAGTGGAAATGTTAAGAAATAAGTATTCCTGTCTGTAACATGCAGCGAAGCGGTTTTCATATACAATAAAACTAAATGTTTTTAACAGCTTAAGTGTTGCTTATCCTTTCTGAATTTGATAAACTGGATTCATAAAATAGTTTTCGAAGGTGTAAAAATGGAACAAAAATTAGATCTGCGTGTAATTAAGACGCAAAATAATATAAAAAACACATTTATACAATTACTTCATCAGAAAGACTTTCAACATATAACGGTTCAAAGCATATTGGATAAATCCCTGATAAACCGCTCCACCTTTTATAAATATTATACGGATAAATACGATCTCGCCGAAAGTATCATCCAGGATATTCTGAAGGAATTTTCCTTTTTTCTGGATGAAAGATTTTCAGGTAAGGAAAAAGATGATTTATTGCCAATCATTAAGAATGTCTATGATAAATCATACGAGGAAAAAGATATCTTATCTGCACTATGGACAATTAATACAGATTCCATACATCTTTATGACGATATGCAGCAATTACTGATGGATAAATATAAGTTTTATTTGGCTAAGCCTGCTCCTGCTAATAAGGATTTGTTTAACTACAAAGCTTGTATTTACGCTTCTTTAGTGATGACTACTCTAAAATATATTTTTGACAACAATGACCCAAACATGTCCAAAAAAATTATTGAAAATTTTAATTTTTCTGCCCTATGGTAACCAGATGGATGCTGACTTCCGTAAGTAAGCAGTTTCATCTGCTTACTCCTCATCCTCTCCAAAAATCCTCCACTGGCATTTTTTCATATCAATGCAGCCATTTTCCAGAAAGGTAATACCCTCCTTCTCAAGCAGGGAGCGCTGAAGCTGCCCGCTGCCGAAAACATGGTCAGGCGCCATTTCGCCTGCTTTGTTAACTACCCTATGGCAGGGAAGGTCTAAATCAGACGGGACCCTGCTCATTGCATAACCGACCACACGGGGTGCATTGGGTCTCCCAGCCATCCAGGCAATCTGCCCGTAAGTAGCAACACGTCCTTCCGGAATATCTGCTACTATTTCATAAATTTTCTGATATAAGTTTGATTGGTTCATTCTTTGCTCCCATTGCATACCGCAGACAGGTCTGCGGTACTGCCATAAATAATGGAGTGTGAAAGTGCTTTTCTTTCACACCTGCTCCCATTGCATACCGCAGACAGGTCTGCGGTACTGCCATAGATAATGGAATGTGAAAGCGTTTTTCTTTCACACCTGCTCCCATTGCATAGCGCAGCTCTATCCATTTATTTTCTACCATTATACACTTTTCAATTGAACATTTCCATATAAAAACTAGAAAGGGTTAGGCATGGATTTGGTCGAGCTTATTTAAGAAATCACTTGAACCAAATGCCGCTACACAGTTCGCATAGGAATATTTTGCAAAATAATGTCCATTTGCAGTACCTGATTCACTCATGCTGACCTTGCCCCAGCTGCTTCCGCCATTCTTTTTAGTCATAACAGACACTGCCTGACCCAGGGTGATTTCTTATCAGGTTTTGCACAAATTCAAAATAATTAAAATGTGGAAATTTTATAGTTTTTTAATTCCCCTTTATTCCCTGTCCGGCTGTCAGAAAAGTACCATGGGAACATCATTATTTCATTATTTTAATTTTCCCTGGAATATGATATAATTTATCAATAAGGAGCTATATTTGAATAAAGTTTTTAAACCAAAATACTACTTCTATAATATATGGAATATAATCGAGGTGATCATAATGCAAATTAAAGAATCTGCTGAAAATTATCTGGAAACAATCCTTGTTTTAAAGGAACAACTTGGGCAGGTCCGGTCCATTGACCTTGCTAACGAGCTTGGTTTCACGAAACCGAGTGTTAGCGTTGCTATGAAAAAGCTACGTGAAAACGGTTATATTCAGGTGGATGAAAATGGGTATATTACATTAAAAAAAGCAGGCTATGAAATTGCCTCTCAAATATATGACCGCCATAAGACCATTACCAGCCTGTTAATATCCGCCGGCGTCAACGCCAAGACTGCTTCTGAGGATGCATGCAGAATCGAGCATGTTATCAGTAATGAAAGCTATCAGTGTATCAAAAACTATTTTGCAAAAAAAGAATCCTGATTCAAACAATGCGGCAGACTTTAGCGGGCCGCAGGTTTTATACAGATAATAAAAGCGCCCTGTCAAAATTGACCGGGCGCTTCAGCTATGTACACTCTATATTTTCTATCCTTCGATATTTGGGACACTCCCCGTATAGCTGTCAAAAACGATGGAATGTGCGTACCAGGAGGGCGTATCACCAAAGAGACGCCTGATTTCGGGAACAACCTCATTGACCCATAAGCTGATGAGCATTTTCAGATCGGCTGCGAATAGTTCCAGCTCCTTCATGGAATGGCAGATGCGGCTGCTTGAAATCATACGGTTTACAGAGAAATTATATCCGCTGCAATCCAGTCTGATATAGAGATAATTACGCTGAAACCACGGACTGATATTTAATACATAATTACCCTTGGTAAGAATTTTGGCGAACTCACAATACCCGTTGATTTTTGGATGCCGCCAAATAAAGCCGTCTTCCCTGAGCACCTTTTTAAAATACGAAATCCTGTTTGGAGTGCAATAATTCTGTTCCGGCTGAATACCCGGTATGGACTGGTAGCTTTCTTTTCCAAAAGGAATCCCGCTGGGCATGGAAAGCTCACTCCACGCCTTGCTTCGGCTTTGTATATAAAGCCCTAGCTGTTTTGCTGCAGCTTCAAAATGCAGCATCTCCTGAGGTGAAAAACAGCAGACCATTTGCCTGCTCATGAACTGACCGCCGAACCGGGTGCAGAGCTCCTCTATTTGGGTATCTGCCTGTGAAAGGGTTCCCTCTTCAATGAACTGCGTTACCTCAAAGCGCAGATGCAGAGGATTGTAGGCTGTTCCATAGTCAAAGCTTTTTTCCAGAACAATACAGTCCGACTGATAAAAGGAACTGCTGCCGCAGCTATTAATGCCATCCGCCGCACATTCTGCATCCGGCATGGAGTATGATAAAGCCGGTATCGTATTGCTGTCTCCAAACCAGGAAATGCTGTCCAGCACAATTGAGACGTTGTAAAAAGAGTAGGGTCTGGGGATTTTTTCGGCAATTGCCGCCAGCAGCTCCGGTGTTACCGCCTCATCCAATTCTGGCTGAACATAAGCAAATTTACTGACAGCAGGAAAATTGGAAACTATACTCACATCCGGCCTTTTTTCACTGCGCGTCCGCAGATATTGCTGCAGCGGCGGGAATGCCTTGATCAGCTTCCCCATAGAGGTTTTGGAAAACGGAGGATTTTCAGTTTCCGGCACATCTTCAAATGCGAACAGGTAACGCTCAGGCAATCGTTCCTTTAATACTCCTAACAGATAAGGTATGGTCTTTTGAAATGAAGCCACCTTTTTCAAATCCTGTGTCACAGATATAAAAACTCGCATAACCCCTCTCCCTTACTTATCCTTATTACCTTTTTCATAATCTTCCGCCTGTACAACGGCATCTGACAGCTTTTCAAAAAACCGTCTAATGGTGTGACAAATAAAAATCGGTTCTTCGATGTCATCACTATAATACAAATAAATCTTTTCGCTGTTCCTATCCCAGTAGTAACAATCCCCGCCCTGATTACTTGCAATGGGGAACATATTATTATCCATATAATCCCGGTCATTATCAATGATCTGTTCAAATGTTAATCTTCCATAGCGCAAGGGCACGATACTACGCACTTCATAAGGATAATCTTCATATTTATATTCAAAGTCATCGCCATCCTCTTCAAAATCATCGTTCCCATCTTCAAAATCTTCATCATCTTCGTCCTCATCTGCTTCGAAATAACACAGCCTTGCCTCAGCGCCGTTACACTCCAGATAAAATTGGACCAGTGCCTGGGGAAATTGTATCTCATATTTCTCTTCAATCTCATGAATTTCCTCCGGTGTGATTTGGAAACCCGGTCTTATTTCTTTTATAAAGTTGTACATTTTTTTTCCTTTCCATGATGTTTTTTCAATGCAGGATGGTATCCTATTTATGATTAACCCGACAAATGCCCTTTTTTATATAACTACAGGCAGTTTGCACAAAATTTTCAGAGAATTAGGACTTCTTATACATTGGAATCGAAGCAGGAAGCTTTCTATTTTGTGCAAATTGCCGTCCCCTTGCGAAAAACTGCCCATTTGTCGTACTAATCATATTTATGATAAGAAAGTTTATTTTAAAGTATAACATAGCTGCAATATTTTGTCATTATTTAAACGGATAACTGATGCCTTCCCAATGCGCCGCAAGATTAGTCCGATTATTTCGCAGGCACAATCCTGTGTGTGAATTGTGCTTTTCAATAATTCACACTATCTTCCAGCCTTCTGCCTCTTCTCTTACGGATACGAATCTTCTATAAACTCCCTCCTGCCGGATCAGCTCTTCATGCCTGCCTTTCTGGACAAGCTTTCCGTTATCCAGGACCAGGATCTGGTCCACCTGCTCTATCGTTGCCAGCCGGTGGGCAATAATAATAATAGTCTTGTCTCTTGTAAGCTCGCTGATGGCGCCCTGAATCAGCGCTTCATTTTCAGGGTCCACACTGGCGGTTGCTTCATCCAGAATAATAATCGGAGCATCCTTTAATATTGCTCTTGCTATGGATATCCTCTGCTTTTCTCCGCCGGAAAGGGAGGCTCCTCCTTCTCCGAGCACCGTATCGTACCCCTGGGGAAGCAGCTGAATAAAATCATGGCATCCGGCCTTTTTTGCTGCCTTTATGATTTCCTCCCTTTCTGCCGCTTCTTTTCCGAACTTAATATTATTGGCAATTGTATCATGGAACAAATATACATTTTGAAAGACCATTGAAATATGCGACAGCAGACTGTCACAGGTAAATTCCCTGACATCATGTCCGCCTACAAAAATCTGCCCGCTCTTTACATCATAAAAACGTGCAATCAGGCTGCAGATTGTACTTTTTCCGCTTCCCGAGGGTCCCACAATGGCCGTTGTCGTTTTTTCCGGGATACGAAATGTAATGTCATGAAGGATTTCCCTGTTCTGATAACCGAAAGAAACATGCTCCAGGGATATTTCACTGTTCTGCAGCTCCAAATTCTTTCCAGACTCATCGATAAACGGTACCTTTTTCATGGCCTCAAGCTTATCCAGGACCTTGTCAATTACGGACAGAATATGTGCCGCATCATTGATATCCTCCACTCCTCCAAAAATACTGAATGAAAAGAAGCAGAACATCAGAAACATCGGAAATTCCAGTACTCCTGCCATTAATTCAAAGGCAGCCACCGCCACCAGTGCAACAGAGGCCCCCTTTAGAAAAAACAGATGCAGGCAGTTCCAGGGTACAAAGCCATACTCATTTCGGATACAGATGTCTTTATTATCCTTTGCCGCTTTCTGAAAGGCTTCAAAGGAAGCACCGGCACGCCCGAAGGATTTCACGATGGCTAGCCCTCTGATATATTCAAGGGAAGCAGCTGAAAGCTCTTCCTTTGCCTTATGACTGATTGGTGCCGTATAGGCACTCTGCCTGTTAATGCCATGAAGTGCAAGGGCAGACAGAAGGACACCGGCAAGGCAGACCGCCGCTGCCGCCGGGGAAACAAATGCAACAAAGCATATCATGGCAGCTACCTGAAGATATCCGTTTACTACACTGTCGATGACCTTCATTCCATGAAGCTCTAAGATTGAGAGTTCTGTAGTAACCGCCGTTAATATATCCCCTGTTTTCTTTTCTTTAAAAAACCCCAGAGAAACCCTTTTTAATACATCTCCCATTTCAATTCTCTGCTTCGCTGCCACTTCATATCCGATGCTTTCCTGCAAACGGTTCTTCCAATAAGTAAAAAAGAACCGCAGCACTATGGCAAGAATCATACCTGCGGCACTATACCAAATATATGCCCTGCTCAAGAGACTGGTCCCATTATAATCCTCTGTCATCTTTTCTAAGAGCCATGCAGCCAGCATGACCGGCGCTGCTACAAACCAGGCGGACAGAAAGGAGCAGATATACCCCAGGTAAAGACGTTTCTTATATTCCTGCGCCCACTTTGTGATACGTTTGATGGTATGAAACATGATACTTCCTCCTTTTTATCCCTCAACAGCCCTGTTCTTTTCTTCTGCCGCAGTCACGGACCAGTTCTTTGCTCCAATATGGGCTTTCCACATGTTCCGGTATAATTCACAATTCTCAATGAGTTCCTTTTGTGTCCCTTTTTCCCATATGGTACCATCCTTAAGTACTACAATCTGATCCGCATTCTGAATCGTACTTAACCGGTGGGCAATCACAAGAAGTGTTTTTCCTTTTGTCAGGGAAAACAGTGCTTTTTGTATCTTTGCTTCATTTTCAGGGTCCGTGAATGCGGTTGCTTCATCTAAAATAACAATCGGCGTATTCTTCAGTATCATCCGGGCAATGGCAATCCGCTGCCTTTCTCCGCCGGAAAGCTGCCTGCCCGCCTCTCCGGCAGTTGTTTCATACCCATGCTCCAGTCTATCAATAAACTCTTCACATTGTGCCGCTTTTGCGGCATACAGCACTTCCTCCTCCGTAGCTTTCGGATTTCCAATCCGGATATTCTCTTTGATGGAGCAGTCAAACAGGAAATTATCCTGCGTTACATAGCTGACCATTTCAGAGAGCTGGGATAAGGATAGTTTTCTGATGTCCGCTCCTCCGATTTCAATACTGCCTCCGGTCACATCCCAGAACCTGGCAATCAGCCTTGCAATGGTCGACTTTCCTCCGCCGGAGGGGCCGACAAGAGCGGTAAAGCTCCCTTCCGGCAAAGTCAATGACACCTCCTTTAAGGCCATGTCCTTCCCCTCTCCTCCATAGGAAAAAGATACCTGATTCAATTTCACTTCGAAACCAGGAACTTCCCTTTTCTGTTTTTCTTCCTTCAGCTCTGCCATATGTAAAATTTCATTGGCATCTCTAACGCCAAACTCCATGGATTTGCACTCATTGATAAACTGTGCGGCCTTTAAAAAGGGGCCGACAATTCCCATGGCAAGCATCAGGCAAAAGGCAACGTCTTCCGGAGTAAGGGCTCCCTGAAGATACAATGCCAGACCAGCCGGCAAGGTTCCAAGAAAGGTGCTTGGCAGAATCGACATGGTCAGATTCATGGATTTCCATGTGCCTTGAAACCATGCCAGGGTAAATTTCTGAAAGGATAACACCGCTTCTGTGAATCTGGCATAGGAGCTGGTTGTCTGATTGAATGCTTTTACGACTTCTATTCCCTCCACATATTCAACAATCACACTATTCACATAATCATTTGCTGCCATATAATCGGCATACTGTTTGTGAAAAGATTTCATTCCTGCTGCCATGGGAACCGCCGCAAAGGGTATTGTAATTAAAGATGCGAAACCCATTCGCCAATCGATGGAAAATAATACAATCACAACGGCAACCGGAAGCAGAAGATTGGAGCTTAACTCCGGAATCATATGGGCAAGAGGGGGCTCAATGCTTTCTATCCTGTCAACGATGATATTTTTCAGCTCACCAATGGATTTGGACCGTACCACTCCAAGGGGAGCCTTCAACAGCTTATCTGCCACCTTCAGCCTTAGCCCCTCTAAAATAGTATAGGCTGAAATATGGGATAAAACCGTAGAGCATCCGTAAAAGACAATCTTAATCAGATATCCAAGCAAGCACACACCGCTCCATTTTAAAACCTCCTCCCAATCTCTTTGCCCTGTGATAAACTGTTTCATGACCTGGTAAACTCCCAAATATGGTACAAAGCCCCCTGCCACACTGATGACAGCAAAGAGCACCGATAGGGTCATCTTTCCTTTGCAGGGTTTTGCAAAGCTGAGAAGCGTTTTCAGCCAGTTTTCCTTTTTCATCCTCTGATTTCCTCCTTTTTTACTCAAAGAACTATATAATAAAAAATGGACCGCCTAAATTTCCCGGCCATCCATATCTTAGCATTCCTATTCCTTTTTTTCTGTTCCTTTTCGACTACATCATTCCGTTTGGACCAAAGTTCTTACGGTAATCCAAAGGCGTTCTTCCCATAACCGTTTTAAATGCCAGTGAAAATTTACTTGGGCTGTCATAGCCCAGTTTTCCGGCTATATCCGTAATACTCAGCCCCCTTTGATTCCTCAGTAAAACGGCAGCCTGGTTCATTCTGAATACTCTCATATAAGTATTGATCGGGCTTCCAAATACATTCTTAAAGCAGTTCTTCATTGGAGTCAGAGGTATGTCAAAGCGCAGAGAAAGCTCCTCCTGTGTATAATGCTTCTCTAAATTTCCTGTCATCAGCCTTTGCATTGCCTTGATTTTTTCCACGTGGCCTTTATAAAAATAAGGCTTTTCTTCATGATTCAGGGGAATTTCCAGGACATCCAGATAAAGCAGCAGCTCAAATATTTTGATTCTAAAATAAGGTATTCTTATTTTTTCCGGTACCATATACAATTCACTGAAAATATGCTCTATTGCCGGGGCATTGTGAATCACCATGGGATGCCTGCCTTCACAGAATTTTTTTTGCAGCAGGAGCAAATTGACCGGAAAGTTCCCTATTTCCTTTTTCAAGGCTTCCACTGCCAGTTCCATGTCAAAGGTAATCATGAGGCCGTGATAATGGGCCAGCGGAAATTCAAAATGTCCCTGATGGGAAATTCTCCTGTCCATTTTTAAATCCCCAGCCTCAACATAGGAGTAGGTTCCCCGGCCGGAGGCATATTCAAGTCTGCCTTCCCGGCAGTGGTCGATGCAGAACAGGTTCCGGTCGGTGGAAAAGGTGGAGTCACAGCTTTCCATATGAAAATCATTATAAGAAACGGAAATCCCCGGTAAAACCTGATAGCATATCACAATTCCTTCTCCTGTTTCATTTTTTATCTGGTAGATGCAGCATTCCTCATTCTCTGTCAATGGAACCATTTGTGCTTCCCCTTTCATTAAATTGAAATTCATAAACTGCCTCCTCTCCGCAATTTTATTATATTTCCAGTATTCTGTCACAGGCCGACAGCATGAACTCCCTGTCATGGGTGACAACGATAAGAATCCTCTCAGAATCTGCCAGCCTTCTCAGCCTCTCAGAGACCGCTTTCATATTTCCATAGTCCAAACCACTGGTTGGCTCGTCAAAGACCAGTATGGGCTTACCGGAAAGAATAGCCGTTACAATGGCCAGACGCTGCTTCTGCCCTCCGGAAAGTGCCATGGGATGGCGTTCCATATATGGCTCCAGGCCCAGCTGCTCCAGCTCCTGCCGGATAGCCTCATCACTATAATCATTTCCTGCCATTTTGCATTCTTCCCATACACTGTCTGCAAATAATTGATGATTCACATCCTGCATTACAAGAAAGCATTGTTTTCTCCTGGCCTTTTCCGGCATTTCCCTGCCGTCCAGCCGTATTTTTCCCTGCTGATGCTTTAGCAATCCGCAAAGGCACCGGATTAAGGTTGTCTTACCAATTCCATTATAACCGGTAATAGCAAGAATTTCACCTGGTACTGCGGAAAAGGAAATGTTCTTAAAAACAGGGGGCTGCCCCTTATAGCCCCCAAGAAGCCCCTCTACCGACAGCCCCTTTTTTATACCGGCAGGTAGAGCCTTAAGGAGAGTTCCTTTTTCTTCCCTGATGCATCTTAAGCCCATGTTTTTCCGGAGGGGTTCCTTTATGGCATGAAATTCTTCCCTGGAATATATCTGAATCAGCTCTCCGTTTTTCAGGTACACTGCCCTGTCGACCAAATCATATAAGAAGGACAGCCTGTGTTCTGCAATAATGATGGTATGCCCTTCCTGCTTTAAAAAACCAATCTGCTCCTTTAAGCATTCCACCGCCCCACTGTCCAGATTGGCGGTGGGCTCATCCAGCACATAAACAGCCGGATTCATCCCATAGACCGAGGCAAATGCCAGGGTCTGCTTCTGCCCTCCTGACAGTTCAAAAATATTTCTGCCAGGAAGGTTTTCTATCTGAAGATTCCGAATTGTCTCATCAAATCTTACCTTCATCTCTACCGGGGATTTCCCCTGATTCTCCATTCCAAAGACCAGTTCGCTGTCCGTATCCAGATTAAAGAACTGGCTCTTGGGGTTCTGAAATACCGAACCCACCGATTCTGCCAGTTCATACAGCTCTGCCTTTTCCACCTGCATGCCGTTCAGGACCACTCTTCCGTCCAATTCACACTGATTACAAAAATGAGGGATTAACCCATTCATCAGTTTTGTAACCGTTGTCTTGCCGCACCCCGATTCACCGCATAGAAGGATGCATTCTCCCCTCTTTATTTCCAGATTGATATTTTTTAATATTTTGTGTTGGCTGTTATAACCAAATGACACGTTTTTTATGGATATCATTACTCTGCTCCTTACTTTATCAGAAAGGCTCCTATGGAAAACAGCAGCCCCAGGCATCCGCAGGCATAATCAGGAAACCGGAATTTTAATTCCAGGATGCTTGTTTTTTTAACCGGGTTCTCAATTCCTCTGGTTACCGCCGCCGCAGACAATTCTTCTGCCGTTGCGGTAGCCGATACCATAAGAGGTACAAGGAGGGCTTCCAATTTGTCACCTGTCCTGATATTTCTCAATTTTATGGCAACCCTGATATAGTCTGTTTCCTCCCTGATTGCCGGAAAGTAACGGATTGTGACCGATATGGGAATAATCAGCTTCTGAGGTATGTGCAGTTTTCTCATTGCCAGGACCAAGCTTCGCAAAGAAATCTCTTTGAGCATGAAAGCACCTACCATGAGACAGGGGAACATCCTTCCGGAGTAGTTCACCAATATCACAAAAGCGGCGGCTATGCCCTCCGGTGCGGCAGGCAGTAAAACATATTGCAGCAGCAAGAGAATCAGAAAGGACAGCCCCCATCTAACAGCCATGCCGTACCTTCGGGCAAGGAGCATCGTGATATCGAGAAATACAATCCATCCCAATTCGATCCATAAGCTGCTCTGATAAAAGGTAATTACATTTGCAAAAACCAGGAGCAGCAGAAAGGTACGTGGATCAAGCAATGGCTGTCCTGCTGCTTTCTTATGCATGGGAAACAATTCCTGCCTTTTCAAAATGCTTTCGAAACATCCTTTTGCTTATCCACGAACCGGCAAGGGCCCCAAGTACCGGAGCAAGGAATAATACAAGAAGCATGACCGGTGATGATAGGTTTTCCAGTGTGGTTATGTAGCTCTCCGGCATTCCCTGACTGCCAATCTGCGTCATAAATTTATCGTGCATAATCCAGATTGGAAGAGGGGAGCCTGTCATCCCAAGGGAAAAACAGATAAAGGCCGCTATGTTTCCCTTCATGCTATTGTATCTGCTAAGAAGGCGTACCACTTCTCCCAGGATACACCCAGCTGCAAAGGTAATCAGTATTACGGCCGTAAACATGCCGGTCACAAAATAAATGAGCCCTGTTATCACCCCCATTAAAAGCACCGCACCTTGTTTTTGCACCTTAGAGCACAAAAGCATAAATGGAACACCTGTAAAAAGAGCAATAAACCCGGGCATAAGAATCCACATCATCGGATGGATTCCTCCCATGAGCATGAAAATGAAATTAATGACAAAATAAATGGCAGAGAAAATACCAATGGTAATCAGGTCTTTTCCATTCAGCCTGTTTTCCTTTAATAACTGAGACATCCTTTTTCCTCCTTTTAATTAGTTGTGGCTAACCATTATCCAAAATAAAACGCCCTAAAAGCGTTTTATTTCGCAGTATATAATACCGGAAGAAAGAAAAAATATCTATTCCAATCAGACTTTTTTGCTCCAATTAGACGGAACATTATAATAGGACAGGCGGAATACCTGTTTTCCAACATGGAATTAAGCATAGCACAGTTTCTCAGACCGTAGGATACTCCAATGCCGGCAGATTTGCAGAATTATTTCAAAGAAATGTAGGGATTCTTCCCGGAGAATACCGGAGGATTATGCGTTAGTCTGTTAATGCAGCTCCTGACATTTTCCACCCATTCCTCCGGCCTGCTCACAAGGAGCTCTTCATGAAGTAATTTATGCTCAATAATATGGGGATGTACAAAATGCTGCTGATATCTGTCACGATACTTTTCCCCCATCCTGGCAGCATAGAAGCAATGGATTATTGTCCCCGGTACCTGGATATTATCATCCAATTGTGTTGTCAGATCCGAATAAAATTGGTTTTTCATACTTTTTTTTGTTACAAAAGTCATATCTACGCCGCCAATTCCCAACATACGAAGCCCATTTTTCACATATTCCTCTCCTCCATTTTTCAATAGATATTTCCTTAGAGCTGCAGGGACTTTTCCTGTATGTACCATTCTATAAAAGAAGGGAATCATGAGTTTCGCCTGCAGAGCAGCAACCTGCTTTGAGGCTTGATCCAGGTCCGAACTTCCTAAAATCCCGTGATTCATGTGAATTCTCTTTCTCTGTGCCAACAGCCCGACAAAAGAACCACCGAGGGAACACCCATAAATTGCATGAATCCTTCCCTGAAATTTCTGTCTGATATAATCTTCAATTTTTATTGTTTCCATTATCATATCCGGGAATTCTGTTTCTTCTGTTTCATCGAAGCCATCATAGGATACACAGAGCACATAAAAATCTTCTGACAGCAAATCAATTACCTGGAAAAAATTATTTTTCCAATGAGAGCATGTTCCTGGCAGTAACATAATAGCCGGATTTTCTTCTTTTCCAAACTCATATACCTTCATAAAGCACCAAGCTTTCAACTTTTTCATTTTGGGTTAGTTTTCACTAACCATTATATACCAAACAGGCACATTCGTCCATAGCCGGAAAGGGAAAAGCCCATGCAATATCACTTTACTTCCACTGTCACTTCGGGATATTTGCTAAGTTTTTCATTAATAGACGGCTCCTTTATTCCTTTCAGATATTTATCAAAAAATGAAATAACGCAGTCTTTTAATATATCTTCCTGTAAATCCCCTCCAATGCTCCCTAACGCTCCAATATACCGAAAAGAAGGAAGCAGGACCGTGAAATCTGTAAAGTCAATATGTTTTGCACCATTTATGGTTACATCGATATAATTTGTCTGTTGAGGGAAATATCCGGCTTCTATCAAATCCTTATGTACGTCCCCCTTTATAATCATGAAAGGCTGTTTTATTACATGCTTGGCAGAATCTCCAAAAGGAGCACCATCCATATTGATAAAACCTTTAAATCTCTTGTCTTCAAGACATACCTGTCCCGAAGCAGCACCTCCAAATGAGTGTCCGAACACCCCCATATTGGATATATTAAGCTTATTATTAAGAATACTCTTGCTTTCCCCATTGGCAAGTTTTTCTATCTCATCTGCAATGAACTTTATATCATCGCTCCAGATATGTATACTTTTATTGGATATTTTTGCATTCTCTATTTGAAATTTCTCAAAACCGGCACTTGATGTATCTCCAGCATATGCTTTTCCTATGTTAATAAGCTCCTTCTGCAAACTGCTTACCTGATGATTATTATAAGGCAATAATTCTCCGTCAGGAAAAACACTGGCAAAATCTTCATAGGGATGGGAAATGCCAAATACAATATAACCATGACTGGCCAAGGCCTCCATAAGTACCGTGTTTTGTCCTGCAAAACCTAAATATCCCCCGGAAAACAATAGAATGGGATAGTTACTTTTCTTATCGGATATTTCAGCATTTAAATAACTATGTGTTTTTACCAATGCAATCTGACCAAATAAATCAGGCATTTGCATGCTTTGGGCCAGATAGGTGCTCATCCTTTTGTTTTGAAACATGGCTGCTGTTTTTTTGCCTTTGACATCATCGGCCGGATACCAGATCTGAACCGCTATCTTCCGGTATTGCTCTGAGGCTGCAAATATTTCTTTTCTTGATTTATCTGTAAAAGACATATTCATAGTCCCTACTAAATATTCTCCGTCAGGCTCCGGTAATTTTACTACCGGAAACAATACCGGGAAGGCAGCCGCTACGATTAATGACAAAATCAGCAAAATTGCTCCGGCTGCCCTGCCGCTTTTCTTACCATGGTACATTCCCTTACGGCTATGGATCACATTCATTAAGAATAAAACAAAAGAAAGCAGGTATGCCGGCAGCATCTGAACCCGGTATCCCTCAAACATCATACTAACTATACAGAATAGTACCGATAATACCGATAATATAAGATTAAACTTATTCCGCTTAAGAAAAATAAGATTTACGGCCATAGCAGTGATTGTAATAATAATAAATATTTCAAAAATCCTCATAAACGCTCCCTCATCTTCCGCTTAAATGCTGTCAAGTAGTTTATCTACCTGAGGCAGCTTTGCAGTTTTGGGGTTACGAATTACTAATTCGCCCCGCATTACCATATCGACTTCTGATAAAGCCCGCAAATCAGTTAAGGGGTTATGTTTTATAACGATTATATCGGAAGCTTTGCCGGATTCCAGAGTACCGGTCAAATGATCAATTCCAAGGATTCTGGCGTTCTGCCGTGTAGCATTATGTATGGCCGTTTCCGGCGGCAATCCGGCATATTTTACTATATAATCAAGTTCGCGCCAGGTATTATACTGCGTAACATATGGGCAGGAGGAGTCTGTCCCAAGTCCCGTCAAAATACCTGCCTCAGCCGCCTGAACCAATCCTTTCACCATTCCCTCGAAAACAATCCCTGCGTTTTCAATATTGACAGAAGTCATGAGAGTATCCTCCGGCTTTAGCTTGTATATGGTAACTGCGGGATAAAGGGTTGGAATCAGACTGGAGTATCCGCGAAAAGATTTGGGATTGTTTAAAAAAAGCTCAATAATTTCCCGGTCAAGAATACTGCCATGTTCAATCGTATCCGCTCCTCCCAGCAGAGCTGTCCTTACTCCCTCGGTGCTTTCGGCATGAGCAGCTACCAGAAAGCCCATTTTATGCGCTTCTTCGCAAACAGCGGAAACCTCCTCCAGTGTCATTTCCAGACGGCCTGCCTGACCTACCTTCCGGCTGTCAATTACACCTCCGGTCACACATATTTTTATTAAGTCAACCTGTTCACTTACATTCTTACGTACTAACCTTCTGGCTTCCCAGGGAGAATCCGAAATAAGGGCAAAGCTTCCGGCACCATGACCGCCTGTGACAGAGATAGCAGGGCCCGATACAATCAGTCTTGGTCCCTGAAGCTTTTCGGAATCTATCAGGTCTCTCAGTTTTATATCGGAATACAGCAGATCACCAACGGCTCTTATGGTCGTTACTCCCGAATTAAGTGCCGTAAGAGCATGGTTTTTCACCATACGGTCAAGTACTTTCCGCCCAAGCTTTGTGCTTATTATACCGGCTATCCGTTTCTGTGCATTACCCCCGCTAAGAGCTTTCATCGGTTTTCCGCTGCCGAACAAATGGACATGAGCATTAATCAACCCCGGCATAACATATTTATTATCAATATTAAGACTGGTATAGCCTGCCGGTGTTTTCACTTCCGATGCTTTTCCTATTTGTTTGATTTTACCGCCGCTTACCAATATCGTCATATTTTCCTGATAACCGGAATGAATACCATCGATAAGCCTGCAATTTGTTAACGCATAATCTGACATAATAATATCTCCTTATCCCTTTATTAACCCTCTATTATTCCCTTTTATACCAATTCGTATATACGTCTCTATTGACTTTATTTGTTATCAAGGATAGTATTATAAATAATTTTTAAAGCTCGTTTTTGGAGGAAAGAACATGAATATTATAAAGCTGAAACAGCTCAGGAGAGCGAAGGGCTATACTCTAGCCTATCTTAGCAGCATAACCGGCTGCACATCCAGCTACCTGTCCCAGCTGGAACGAGGCCTCAAACAGCCGTCTCTTGAAATGCTCAGACGAATCAGTAATTGTCTTGACGTTACAGTATTTGACCTTTTGTCGGAAAATGAAGCTGCTGATACTATTACCGGAAATACCTCCGGTAAAAAGTATGATATCATCCGGCATCATAGCAGAAAAAAATTTATTATGCCGGAGATACTCACCGAATACGAATTCATTACACCCTATTCTGCTGAAAAAAAAGATAACACCCGTGTCACTGGTATGTATATCACACTCATGCCAGGGAAATGGTCATGTGAAAAACCGATTTCATTAAACTTTGATTTTAGTATATTTGTCATTCAAGGAAAAGTTAAAGCCTCTCTGGATGATGACACCTTAACCCTTGACCAAGGGGACAGTGCCTATATATATTCGGGAATACAACACAATTTTTATAATGCCTGGGATACCGAGCTTATTATGATTGGATATGGTATCAGCTGCCTGTAAACTAAAAATCCTTGTCAAGCTTTAAAAGGGGTAATATTAACTCACAGTTAATTAACTGTGAGTTAATATTACCCCTTTCATTTTTTTCTGTCAATATAAATCAGATTTAAGACAAGAAAACGCATGGAGGAAGTCTATGGAAGCGGACGATGACCAAGGGGGGGTTTTGACCTTTTGTTACGCGAGAACCCTTATTCCACTAAAGCGGCAGAAAACGTGACTGGCAGGCAAAGCAACGCCAAACTCGCTGTGACAACTATGGCTGCGATAGTTATCAAGCTCAAACAGTGGCATTGCTTTACCTAGTCACGTTTCCTGCCGCTTAAGTGTTATAAGGAACCTCTTGAGACAAAATGCCAAAACCCCCCCTTGGTCATCTGTGTATATCCATTATTTGGTCTTATGCGTTTGCCATTTCTTAAACCCTATAAGACCAAAACAACACAACAACTGTCCAAGGTTTTATTGCCAATCCCCAGATGATTTTGGCTTACCTTTCGTAATTTTCTATTGAGGAGTTCCCTAATGACACTGAAAGGGCGGCAGCTGTTCCTAGGTAAAATTATACCACTGTCTGAGCTCACAGCCCTGCACAAATACAACCTTCCAGCGAGTTTGGTATAATTTCACCTGCCAGGAACAGCTGCCGGCATTTTAGTGGAATT
>JAEYPZ010000087.1:0-3812 GCA_023410275.1 Bacillota bacterium | reverse complement strand
AATCTCTGGAATCACAAAAGACTCAAGACATTGGTTCAAGTATTTTTCCACATTAAAGGTGGGAACAACAATTGTTAATGTTTTCATATTAATTCATCCTTTTGTTTTCCTGTATCTGGCATTACTCCTTCTGTTGCTTCTTTCATAAACATAATCTTAGGTGTCATAATAATCAATTTCAAGTCCAGAAGAAAAGAGTAGTTTCGTATATAAGTTAGATCAAGCTTTAGCTTATCATATGAAGTAGTATTATATTTTCCATATATCTGTGCATAACCAGTTAGTCCAGCTTTAACCTTGGTTCGATAGGTAAATTCCGGTATCTCTTTTATTATTAATTCTGCTAATTCCGGTCTTTCAGGCCTTGGCCCCACAAAAGACATATCACCAGCCAGGATATTAAATAATTGAGGCAGTTCATCGAGCCTGGTTCTGCGAAGAAGATGTCCAATTGGTAATATTCTAGAATCACCTTCCACTGCCAGACGCGCCACTCCATCTTGTTCTGCCTCTTGTATCATAGTTCGAAACTTATAAATATCAAATAATTTATTATCTTTTGTTAATCTAGACTGTTTAAAAAATACAGGACCTTTATCTGTCACTTTTATGCAAAGAGCGATTAGAAAAAATAAGGGGCTAGTCATTAAAATTCCTGTCAAGGAACCTATTATATCAATCAATCTCTTAAAAAACTCTTGTTCTATGGTAAGGCCTTCATTTCTTGATAACAACAATGGAGAATCAAACAGATTCAATTCCACTGAACTCTTTAAAAGAATATCTGAGATTTTAGGCACATTATAAGTTCTAATCGAATTAGCGAAGCAATATTTTAAAATCAAGTTCCTTTCATGTGACTCTATATCACCAATTATGATGCCATCATATTTCAGTATTTCCTTTTCCAGAATAGAAATACCCTTCTGTATGTTGATTATTTCACATATCTCATACTTGTCTTCCCTGGAATTTATTTTTTCTACAAGATGATAATCTGATCGTCTGCCTGATATAAGTAACATCTTCCTAGGTGGAAATATCTTTGTATATATCCATTGATAGGCTAACGTCCAAACTACAATAACCAGAAAATCAAAACCAGTCATTTTTATTAACTGTATTGGATTGAGAAAATGTTTATCTAATACGGAAATTTGCAGATATGTAAATATATTAGCAAAAATAACTGCCAATATCTGAGAATACAATAGGTTTCCTTTCTTTAAATACCCCACTTTATATCCACCATATGTATTCATTAAAAGGATGAGAGTAATCCCATAAAGAAAAATCATCATCCAGTTTCCTCTACGATAAAATGGAAACTCTATAATTTTATTATAATAGTCAATCCAAGTCCAACCATACAATGCAATCAGCATTGATGTGATCCCGAAAGTAAAAATCAATTTAATTAAACGTTTGTATTTTTGATCAACCTTCATTCTATGCACCTTTAAAATTATTTTTCATACAGCCAACTAGGCTATACTAGTATAACATACTTCAACAACATAGTACAACTTTCAACATAACAAAAAGCAATGTTATTATTTAAGATTTTATGAATATTTTACATGTTTGTATAATATAAGTAAAACCTGATAAATTTATCCAGAATTTATCAGGTTTGGGTAGTTTATTAATAATTATTCATTTACTCCAGTCTTAATTGTTGCGGATCCCATACCCAAAAGTAACCATAGTATAGGCGTTACTATTGGAAGGTTTAAATTAACAAAAGCTTGAACACTATAACAAATTACTCCAAATGCTATTGCAGCAATATAAGGGTTTCTGCTCTTTCGGGTAAAGCAGTTTTTTATAAATATTGCTAGAGTAGAAATATAAAAAGTCAATCCCAAGATTCCAACGGTGACCAATGTGTGCAAATATTCATTATGAGCGTTGTCAAATATTTCATTATAAGGATTCTTAGCTGTTTTTCTTAATAACAAAATACCAAATGTTTCTGGTCCATATCCAACCATCTTCTTCCATAAAGATAAATTCAAAAAGGACTCAACTGCATTTCGCCATATATATCCTCTATGTGTGCCCCAATCATCGTTAAACAGAAGGTAATTACTTGCGCTACTATATCTATCCGCATTGCCCGCTACATTACAATCATATAAAATAAATAACATACCTAATATTATTACACTTATGAATACTAGCCATATATTTATTAATTTATTTCCATAACATGCAAGTGCTACCTTATGCTTAATGTCAAACAAATACCATATTGCCACTAAAGACCATAATATAAACACTAAATAATGCAAGTAGTTAAAACTAATGACGATATTAAAGGCACTGTCAATTCCAAGTACTCGATCTCCCCAAAAATTATCTATCCAATCTATGCATTGAGTAACTGAAAAAAATGTAGCCATAATAACCATATATTTCTTTAAACCAGAACTGTTTTTAAAAAGATAAATTGGTAAAAATCCGAATAATGCAGTCAAAGAAAGATAGGCATTATCACTGACTCCCATAATTATTGCAAAAAAGCATATTACAACGCATATATAATACCAACAGGCTCTTGATTTTTTTTTCTCTGTCGCAAAAAGGACAGTAGCTATACCAGTTATAATACCTACATATGCCGTATACGTATTTATATTACCAATAGTGGATGTAAAAATCGATCTTTGCTCTGGAAGCATTAGAGCTTTAAACTGAAATATATCTAAATTGAAATAATCAGTAATACCGAATAATGATACAATTATTCCTGATAACAAGACCATGTCTATATACCAACTTTTGTATTTCCAGAAGCGACTTACGCAAAAATAGGACAGTACATACCATGATATCAAGAAAAAGCCGGTAAAACGTCCCTCATTCCCCCAAAAAGCTTCAAATACATAATCAGAAGTAAATGTTGATATTAAAGCAACCAACCAATATAATATGACAAAGACATCTAATAAAGACAAATTGGGAGTTAACAATTTGACACTTAGTTTCTGCATTGACGTAGTAGTATTTTTTATTCTTTCCACAAAAAAATACCCAAGCACCAATACAAACATAGTTATGGTACAAAAGCAAAAATAATAATATTTAAAAACAAGAATATCAAAATACCGGTTCCTAACTACCAAAGGAAGACCACCTCCTATTAGCAATACGTATATACCCATTACTATTGAGAGAAAGTCCTTCTTTTTATTTATATCATTGTGAGTATTCATCGACATACCTAAGTGTATCCTTTCATTCGATTATTTTCTGTCTTAGTATACCATTCTGCTTTTCAGCCCGCAACCATTTTACATATATTGTTATTTTTTGGTACTTATTTTTTCTCAAATAGGTCTTACTCCAACGGTCTGCAGGCTTTTGGATACGAACTACATGAAGTTATTTCAATTGAATTAAAAGGCAATGCCTTTATTTGTAAATATTGGTTTATACTTGTTGAACTACGGAAATACCGCATTCTGAACATCCTGCCAGACTCCATACAGAGTCATCTGGCTTATCACTAGAGAGCATTCCAAGCAAAAAAAAGGCTAAAAGTTGAGTTCTTGGTATGTGATACATGGCTTCCTTAAGCTTCTAGCCAGGACTTTCTTTACTAATACAAAAATTATAATTGTCAAAAATCATTTTATATACCAAATTATCTGGGTAATTGAATATTAACAGGCACTCGATCTAATGCTACAATGTAAGGATGATCTGCACTTTATAAAATAAATGTTCTATACTGAATGTTAGGGTGTGCTTGAAAAGCACACTTCCAACATTCTTTTTGTTGTAATAAAATACATCTATAAGAAGCC
>JAEYPZ010000063.1:0-4949 GCA_023410275.1 Bacillota bacterium | reverse complement strand
TCATGAACTCAATGAAAAATTTTATGACGACTATATTTTTTCAATATTAAATAAAGAATGGTATAATCGTTCCCAACCGGCTTCTTACTGAGGAACTCAGTTAGTGTAAAAAGATGGTATCTGAGTTACGCCAGTTCCAAAAACATGAATCATAGAAATTTACTGGTTTTTATACTCATGATTATGCTTCGCCATGAGTAATTGGTATCTGAATTTCTGTCACAAACTTTTTTTGCATCGTCAGTTATCCCGTAATCAATCATACTGTAAACAACCCAATCACGGATCCAGCAGAAAACTGCATGATAACCGCTGATATTGTACCGAATACTACCGTGATCAGGATTCCAATCCAACGTGTCTGACGGGCACGATCATGTTTTCCTGCACCTGCATTTTGTGCGGAAAGTACAGAGACGGCAGACAGCATGCAGGACGGAACTAAAAATAAGATGCCGATTATCTTTTCCACAATGCCTACTGCTGCTGCATTATTTAATCCCCTGTTATTTGCTATTATTGTTATAATAAGAAATGAGATCTGAATAAATCCGTCCTGCAATGCCACCGGAATGCCAACCTTAAGCAAATTAACAGTACGGCAGCTCCCATTGCCAGACCAACAATCATGACCGTTATCATGTGCATAACCTGACTTGCAATGGAAACTGCTGTAATGCGCATCCTTTACTTCATTTCTGTCCGTTTTTTATACTGTTCACCATATTGAAGTTAAAACGGGGTGATTATTCCATTATCCAGATGAAAGTCGCAGAATCTGCCAGAGCGGCTAACCAGTTACTGAAGAACCTGTCCATACCGAAAAAAACAGTACTGATCGACATTACCAGAGACGATGCATACTACTGGTCCACAGTTCCTTTTTGGGATTACTGATACCACTGTGCCTGTGCTTCAAACATGGCACGATACGTTTCATTGTCTTTTAGCAGTTCCTCATGAGTTCCTATTCCCGCAACACTTCCCTTACCCATTACAACAATCCGGTCTGCAAGCCTGGCGGAGCCTATCCGGTGGGTAATAATAACCGCGGTCTTGTCTTTGGACAGATCTGCAAACTGTCGGTAAACTCTGGATTCTTCCAGAGGATCTATAGATGCTGTTGGTTCATCCAATACGATAAGCTCATGTTCCCGATATAATCCCCTGCCTATGGCAATACGCTGCCACTGTCCGCCGGATAAATCTGTCCCTCCGAATTCTCTCGCCAGCATTGTATCGATTCCATCTGTCATCTGGCTGCACTTTTCCTCCAGATTCACTTCTTTTATTACCTGTCTTAACTTGTTTTCTTTCTGAATATTGGAAGAGTCACTTATACTTATATTTTGTCTTAAAGACATTTTATACCTTTGGAAGTTTTGGAAAACACCAGAGGTCTTTTTAAAAATCACATCAGGGCAAATCTCTCTGGTACTGCAGCCACCAATCACTACTTCACCTTCTACTGGCAGATATAAACCGAGTAAAAGCTTGGCAAAGGTTGATTTTCCTGCACCGTTCTCGCCCACCACTGCAATAGTTTCTCCTTCTCTTATTGACAAATTCACATTTTTTAAAATCATATTTTCATTGCCAGGATATGCAAATGATACACGATTAAATTCGATGCCGCAATGAGCCAACTCAACTGTACCACCTTTTCTTTCAGGCAGCTTCATAAAGTTTAAAGTATTATTGACTGCAGGTAAGAAATGAGATATGTCACCAATACAATATTGAACGTAATCCATATAATTAAACATCTGATCAATTGATGTAAAGATCGCCGCAAATGCCGCTGTTCCTAAAACCCCCATTTGTAAATATCGGTACATCAACCCAAGTATCACTATGTAAACCAACAGGCTCAGAAGCCGTAACCCTAATTCCACCAGAGAACTTTTCCGTTCTGTTTTCCATGATTCTTTCTGAAACAAGAGGATTGAAACCTCATGAAGCTTCCGGAAAAAATAGACGGCTCCCAAAAGCCTTGTTTCTTTTGCGTATTCCCTGTCAGCGATGCATGCTTGGTAATATTCCATTTTACGGCGCAGCGGAGCCGCACTGTTTTCCAGTTTTTCATAGTAACGGGTGCGCAGATACTGTCCACCTAGTGTTGGAAGCAGTACCAGCAGAAGTCCAAAACACAGAGCGGGATGAATCTGGTAAATGTATACAGATAAAAACAGAAAATACGGGATATTAAATGCAGTGAGTGATATCAGCACCTGAACCATTTCTCCTGACTGCTCCACTCCCTTGTACGCCTGATTGACTGAATTAAGCACAGTACTGTCCTCATAACAGATTGGTTCCAGTCTTGCTGCTTTTGTGTTTACCAGCTTTCCCAGAAAACCTCCAAGGCGCACACCCAGGTCTTCAATTATCAGATCTGATGCTCCCTGTAGCAAAAGAGTAATTAAGGTGAATGCTCCCCAGAAAATACCAATTCCTATTACACCCCCAAGCTTATGGCTGTCAGGCAAATGCCCTGCTGCCTCAAAGAAATACTGTTTAATCGGTGTGCCCGCAGCGGTCGCAAGTCCGACAACGGTGCACAAAACCACCGACAAGGAGGTGTGTGTTTTATCATTTTTCCACAATACCCCTAACAAATGCTTAAACATTCGAAATGTGGATGCCTGTGTTTTTTGGTTCATTGATACCACCTCCTCTGACTTTCAAACATTTCTGCATAAAGACCGTTTTGCTTCATGAGTTCTATATGATTACCAGATTCTTCAATATGACCATCTGCCAGAACAAAGATCTGATGTGCCAGACGGGTAGATCCCAGCCGATGGCTGATAAACAACGTGGTACGCCCCTGGCTTATACTCTCAAATTCTTCATATACTCTGCTTTCACTGATCGGGTCAAGTGCGGCAGTTGGCTCATCCAGAATCAAGATAGGAGCATTGCTGTTAACTGCTCTTGCCATTGCCAGTTTCTGCCACTGTCCTCCGGAAAAATCCACACCATTTTCTCTGATCTTTCCAAGGTTCGTATCAATTCCATGTGGCAAATTACAGATCTCCTCATAGATTCCAGCCGTTTTTAAGGCTTCTTCTATTTTATCAGTTTTCTCTGCCTCATCCATGAATGCGGCGGCACCTACAGCAATGTTTTCTTTTATGGATATGTAATATCTTGCAAAATCCTGGTACAAGCCGCAAAACATTGCCTTAATCTGTGGCTGTGAATAGGTTTTCAATTCTTTTCCATTGATTAAGATTTCACCTTCATACTGATGATAAAGACCAGTAAGCAGCTTTGTAATTGTTGTTTTTCCGGCTCCGTTTGCTCCTACAAATGCATAATGAGCTCCTCTCTCAACCCGAAAACTCAAATGGTTTAAAACATTATGATCCGATCCCGGATAGGAAAAACTTACGTTTCTAAACTCCAATTCTTTTATTTCCACTGGCTCCTTAACCGGGGGCTCATCCACTCCTGATACTTCTTCCAAGGCAACAAATGCTGAAAGATCCTTTAAATATTCCCTGCACTGGGAAAGCTGAGATACGGCTTTTGTCAGTTCCACTCCAACCATATTTACCAGATCATACATTCCGGTAGCAAGGGCAATAAACATACCAGTGGAAATCTGACCGGAAGAAACCGGGAATAACAAAGCTATTACAATAAAGGATGAAAGAATGGTAATAACGGCACTCCCTCCCCTTACACTGCAGGCTAACTTTAAGTTTGCTTTCCATTTTATGAGCCGGGCTTCTTCATATTGCTCATACCATTCCTCATTCAGCTTTTCGGAATAATTAAACAGTGTCCTCTCATTGACCGCCTCACGGCCGGAAAGCACATTGGCCAGATACTGATAGCGGCGTTCATGTTCTGCAACCTGTTTCTTAGCATTATAATTTTTCTGTCCAGTTTTTAAAGACAGGATAATTAGAGGAATACAAAGAACTGCTGTGAGAATACCAATCCACCAGACCTGTGTAAAAACTATATACAATACACCAAATATCCGGATCACATACAAAATCAGATTATAAGAACGCTGCAGCATCATGGTAATTTGCTGCTCCGGCTGCTTGCTTACCCGATTAATTAAATTCCAGCTTTCTTCATTCTCGATCAGATAATAGGAAAGCCTGGAGCGCTTTTCTGTGAGAACCTTATTCATTTGGGCTGCAGCATGGATTCTGATGCGTTCTGTAAAAACCACTCCAACCCGGAAGGAAATTCTTCTCCACCCCACGCAAACAGTCAGAATAGCAAACCACACAAACACGCTGCTCCACTGCCTGTTACTCTTTAAAGCAATGTCGGCAGAATCCAGAAATTTGGCCAGTACTGCTACCTGAAATACTGCTGATAGTGCAGTCAGCAGTTTCTGGATTCCTAATGCCGCCGCGGCTTGTGGGTCACAGGCAAATGGAATTGCAAAAAAATCCACCCAGCCATATTCCTTTTCTTTTAGTCTTAATACGTTCTTGTTCAATTATCAGCCCCCCTTTAAGTGTTTTCCATAATTTACCTAATACATCATATCAGCCAAATATGTAAAGAGCAATATAAATAAATATTTGGGGAGGGAGATTGTTCTACTTGCAACTGACAAAATTCAGGCCTATACTGAAGAAAAGAAATCTCTTTAAAGACAGCGTACAAAGGAGTGTTAATATGAATCTGGAAATCTATGATACTGCAGACTCAATCTATGTAGAAAAAGAGAACCACACAAAGGTCAACTATTTTATTTTCGATGAATATGAAATTCATCTCAATACCCTTCCCCCTCATTCCATTCAGGAATGGCACATACACCATAATATTGAAGAAGTTATATTTATAATCTCCGGTAAATTAAAAATTTTGTGGAAAGAAGGGGAACAGACAGAAAGTCGGATTGTTTCAGAAAATTCAATTGTCAGAGTAAAAAATTCCATTCATACTCTGGAAAATGAGTCTGATGAGGA
>JAEYPZ010000036.1:0-3629 GCA_023410275.1 Bacillota bacterium | reverse complement strand
AACGCAGCCCCCCCTGATGAGACTGACTCAGGGTGTTTTTAATTTGTTCTTCATTGACTCCCGGTGCCGCTTTCAGCAGAATAAACAATTGTCCGATTTTCTCATCCAGTGTCATTTCAGAATAAGTCTGTTTCACCCATGCAATCTGTTCCTCATTTAAACAGAATGGTTTTTCCTTTAAATTTACCATTATCTTATCCTCGTTCTTTTTGTATAAAGTTGTTATAAAATTTGTTTTTGTAATAAATAGAATCTTCTCTAAAATCCTGTTGTAGAAATTTACCAAATACATGCTCTGAAAACTCGTTCCATGATTCTGCTTCCTGTTTAACAAGAATGGGATAAAAGAGAACATGATTCTCCTCTGCAGCTTTTTCATCCCCCGGTGCATCCCCGATCATTATTACCTGGTTTGTACCATAGCCCTTACCTAATAACTCATGGATGCAATGGGATTTACTGCCAATATTTTGTGATAACAGCAAATCGATATGATCCAGCAACCCATGATCCGACCATTCTTCCCGAACGGCTTCATAATTCGCGGAAGAAACGATTGCAATATCAGCGTACTGATGTATCTGTTTCAGTACTTCCTTTACATTCTCAAAAGGGATCTTTTCCTGGGGTAATAAATCTTTAATTTTTTTATTTAAATTATCTGACCATTGTAGTGCCTTTTCCAGACATACGGTTCTGTTCTTTGATATTTGTTCCATTAAAGATTCATTTGATAATTCCTTTGTTTCTTCCACCCAATTCAGGAAACTCTCCAGTGCTTCTATCACAATGTATTTTTCATTAATTTCTTTTAAAGCGATTGCAAGTCCTTTGAATCGGTTTATCCCTCTTAATTCTGAATACAGGTTTATTTCATACCAGCGATCGAGGATTTCCTCTTCCCATTGTTGCAAATTCCACACCTCTATCAGACAGGGACCAAAGCACTTTTTATGTTTGATGTCCATGGTATCCATGGCGCATCCGTCTGAATCTACACAGACCAGAAATTGTTTTCTTTTTTGATAATTTTCAATATCCTGCATTATTTTATTGACTCCTTACTATTTTGCCCATTCCGATCTCTGTATCTGAAAATATCATAACATCTCCCTGGGTATTACTTGTTGTTTTCCATTCTGGAAGTGATTCACCATTGGGATTCCCACCTTCCGCCAGTTGCATACCGTATGCCATAAAACTTATGAATGCCGGTTTCAGAATCTATCCCATTTAATTTTCCACAGGCAGTTTCAATGATTATTTCTTTCATTTTTCTTCATCACCTTCCCCTTGATTTCGACTCTGTGCTAATTCAGCATAGATCATTATCCGGAGGGATAAAAGAATAATTTTTACTAATAGTAGCATTATTTTTTGTTTTGTATTGATGTTGTATGAAATTTATGCTATTTTAAATCAATGAATCAGTTCAGGAGGTGTGCCATCTATGTACGATCACTACATTGACTTAGCCAGAAATATATTCGACAGTCAGAACATACAGACGATTTTACTGACTTCTCCATTTGATAATATCAGCCAGATCGATTACTCCTTACGCGCTCACTTATATCCACAGCAATATCCTTATGAAGAAATCAAAGACTGGCTGATACAGGAATGTTTATTTCCTAATATTTATGTTATAGAAAGCTCTTACCATATGTGTAATGTATATTTGAAGCTTCCTGTTATAGACGATACCAATTCTTATTTATCAATAGGCCCATTTTTGTTTAACAGGCCAGCTGACCAGGAAATTCGGCAAATAGCAGGTATCTATCCGTCTCCGCACATGGAGCGGGAATTAATATTCTTTTACAACAATCTACCATTAACGATCTCACGGGAAAAATTCCAGGCTTTTATTATTGCACTTTTTTCACCTGTTCTTGGATCTGAAATGCGTATTATATATGAGAGTGATTCCGATATTTTAGATACTCTGATCCCAACCAATGATTTTGAACATTCTTTTTCTGAGGGTGATTTGTCACTGAATCTGGTGGAACAGCGTTATCAGGTGGAACAGCAGATGATCGCTGCTATAAAGCAGCAAAATATCAAGGAGTCAATCCGTTTACACAAGAAAATGCTCCAGTTTAATTACGGACAACGAACTTCAAACCAGCTGCGTAATTCTAAAAATTTTATGATTGTATTTAATACGCTATTAAGAACTGCGGCCAGAGAATGCGAAGTTCACCCATTCTACATAGATAAAATATCACACCAGTTCGCCATAGAAATCGAGCAATGTACCAATGATCTTCAATTAACGAAACTATCAACTGATATGATACGTAAATACTGCCTGCTGATCCACAATCACTCTGTGAAAAAATACTCTGACAATATTCAGGACTGCGTTACATACATCGATCTCCATTATAATGAAAATCTCACTCTGAAGAAAATGGCTGAATATCTCAGCCTGAACAGTAGCTATCTTTCCACTCTGTTTAAAAAAGAGATTGGTAAGACAGTCACAGAATATGTCACACAGACCCGAATCAAACAGGCTTTATTATTGCTAAACTCCACCAAACAATCCATACGGGATGTGGCCAATCAGTGTGGATTTGATGATATCAATTACTTTTCCAGAATATTTAAAAAATATCAGGGGATGTCGCCAAGTTCCTATAGAAAGATGATTCAAGACATCTAAGATGAACATACCTTTAAAATAAACCAGTATACAAAGACCAGCAGGCACAAATCCTATGGCCTGCTGGTCCTTATTTATAATTTACGATTTTTAATTACAACAATTATGGTTCCCAGAATGATGATGATTCCGCTTACCAACAGGACTGTGGAAGTAACTGGGCCTGGCTTTCCTGCTATAAATACCGAAGTCGGTCCATCTGCTTTGCCAATCACTGCAACTGCCTTATTTCTTGTAAGCAATACACCGGCTATTATCAGAGCACTCCCAGCTAAACCTGTAAATCCGCAAATCCATTTCATCATTTCTGCTCGCCCCTTTGTTTTGATTATTCCAGATACTTTGTAATAAGTATACCAAACTGTGGGAGCTTTGACCAGTTAGTATACAGGGGCTGTTACTGTTTCACTGCGAATCTTTTTTATCAGCTCCGGTACAATCTTTTTCCAGTCCCCCACAATCCCATAATCCGCCACATCAAAAATAGGAGCTGTTTCGTCCTTATTGACAGCAATTATGATATCAGACTCTTCCATACCCGCCACATGCTGGATCGCTCCTGAAATACCAATGGCAAAGTATACATTTGGCCTCACAGTCTTTCCGGTCTGTCCTACCTGCATATCCTTGGGCTTCCAGCCCGCATCTACAACGGCGCGGGAACAGCTGACCTGACCATTAAGGGTAGAAGCCAGTTCTTCCAGTAAGCCAAAATTTTCCGGTCCGCCAATGCCCCTACCGCCTGACACCAGTATTTTGGCATCCATGATGTCAGCGCACTCCACTACTGATTTTACAATATCCATTATCTCAACATACTTATGATCCGGCGTAAATCCGGGATCAAATTCTTCCACGATTGCCTTCCGGTCTTTTATTGGTGTGATTGCCTGCATTACCCCGGGGCGCACAGTAGCCATCTGGGGACGGTGATTGGGGCAAGCTATGGTGGCTA
>JAEYPZ010000010.1:0-13869 GCA_023410275.1 Bacillota bacterium | reverse complement strand
TGGGAACGGACGATGATTTTGGCTTACCTTTCGTAATTTTCTCGTTCGGGGTTCCAAATTCCACTAAAATGCCAGCAGCTGTTCCTGGCAGGTGAAATTATACCAAACTCGCTGGAAGGTTGTATTTGTGCAGAGCTGTGAGCTCAGACAGTGGTATAATTTCACCTAGGAACAGCTGCTGCCATTTAAGTGTCATTAGGAACTCCTCAATAGAAAATTACGAAAGGTAAGCCAAAATCATCTGGGGATTGGCAATAAACCCTTGGACAGTTGTTGTTTTGGTCTTATAGGATCTTATAGAGCTTTGGACATAGCAAACGCATAAGACCAGATAATAGATATGCACAGATGACCAAGGGGGTTGTTTTGGAATTTTGTCTCAAGAGGTTCCTTATGACACTTAAGCGGCAGGAAACGTGACTAGGTAAAGCAGTGCCACTGTTTGAGCTTGATAACTAACACAGCCATAGTTGTCACAGCGAGTTTGGCGCTGATTTACCTGCCAGTTACGTTTTCTGCCGCTTTAGTGGAATAAGGGTTCTCGCGTAACAAAATTCCAAAACAACCCCCTTGGTCATCGTCCGTTCCCATAAACTTCCTTCATGCATTTGTCATGGCATTTTCTTGTTCGGACTGCTGCTCCTTTTCCAATTCCACTAAAATGCCAACCATTATTCCTGGAAACCATCTGTACTTTACCATAAAATTTCCGTGAATAGATACGCAAGGCTGGCTGTAAAACAACTTTAACTGCCCTGCCACTTTAACAGTTTCAAGGCTTTCGGCTCTATATGAAATAAAAAGGAATAGCCCGTCATATAATTAATTTGACAAAGTGTTGAGATTAAATAAAGAAAGGAGCAAAATCCCTACGCCAAAATCGGGATATGCAATGGGTGTTAAAATGACCAATTGGCACAGTATTACAAAGGAAGAAGCCCTGCAGGAACTGGATTCTGCACTTACAGGATTGACAAAAAAGGAAGCAGCAAAAAGGCAGAAACATTATGGGTATAACCTGCTTGAGGCTAAGAAAAAAACGCCTTTAATCCTGCGATTTATAAGCCAATTTAAAGACTTTATGATATTGACTTTGATTTTTGCTGCTCTGGTCTCCTTCCTGGTATCCTTTTTACATGGAGAGCTGGATATCGTTGAGCCTGCAATAATAATTACTATCATTACGCTAAATGCAATCTTAGGAGTTGTACAAGAAAGCAAGGCTGAAAAATCCCTGGAAGCCCTTCAAAAAATGTCCGCACCGACCGCTCTGGTTATGCGGGATGGTCTGCTTGAGAGTATAGATGCCAAGGAATTAGTTCCCGGTGATATTATATATCTTGAAACGGGACATTTTGTACCTGCCGACGCAAGACTTATAACCTCCGTTAACTTAAAGATTGACGAAGCTTCCCTGACCGGCGAATCCCATCCCATTGAAAAGGATGCCGACAGGGTCTTAAAGGAAAATCTTCTGTCGGCAGAGCGTATTAATATGGTAGCCGCCACCGGTATCGTTACCTATGGCCGGGGTACGGCAGTAGTAACAGCAACGGGCATGCATACCGAGGTCGGCCATATAGCCAGAATGATTATGGAGGATGAGACTCCCATGACTCCCCTTCAGAAAAAGCTTGCCGGTACCGGCAAGGCTCTGGGTATCGCTGCCCTTATCATCTGTATTATCATTTTTCTGGTCGGCATCTTAAAAAACCGGCCCATATTTGAGATGTTCATGACCTCCGTCAGCCTTGCCGTGGCAGCTATTCCGGAAGGTCTTCCTGCCATTGTAACCATCATGCTCTCCCTAGGGGTGCAGAGAATGGCAAGGAAAAATGCCGTCATAAGAAAGCTCCCTGCCGTTGAAACTCTTGGAAGCGCTACGGTCATCTGTTCCGATAAGACCGGTACCCTGACACAGAATAAAATGACGGTAACGGAACTTTGTTCCTGTAAGGGCAAGGAAGCTCCCGATGGAAGTACCGGAAAGTTTCTCCTTACCCTGTCAAGCTTATGTAATGACGCCGTATTACAGGTATCAGGAAAGGGGAAACACCAAAATGTATCCGCTACGGGAGAGCCCACGGAAAATGCCCTCATTATGGCCGCCTACCAGGTAGGGCTCAGCAAATCCCAGCTTGATCTGCTGAATCCCAGAATATTTGAGATTCCCTTTGATTCAGGGCGAAAGCAAATGACCACCGTACATAAACTTTCCGACGGAAGCTACAGGCAGATTACAAAGGGGGCCTTTGATATACTTCTGTCGGAGTGTATAAATATTTACCGTGGAAATAAGGACGCTCCCATTACCAATACCCTCCGTGAACAGCTTACACGTTTAAATGAAGGGATGACCGCAAAAGCACTCCGGGTCATTGCAGTAGCCTACAAGGATTATCCTGCTGACAGCTCCTTTCCTGCCAGGCTGAAGAATTATAACGGGACTCAAAAGGACAGAACCACCGGGCTGGAACAGGGACTGACGCTGGCAGGCATGATCGGTATGATTGACCCGCCAAGGCCTGAGGTACGTGAAGCTGTTCTGACCTGCCAGATGGCCGGTATCACCCCTGTTATGATTACTGGTGATCATGTTACCACTGCCTGTGCCATCGCAAAAGAGCTGGGAATTTTAACAAAGGATACCTCTATGGCACAGCTTAGGGCCGCAGAAATCAGAAGCAATCACCCCGACCGCTACACTTCCCCCATCCCTCAGGCCATGACCGGCGCAGAGCTCTCTCAGATAACCCAGGAAGAGCTGGTGGAGCAAATTAAGGACTACAGGGTATTTGCCAGAGTTTCCCCGGAGCATAAGGTCCGGATTGTAAAGGCCTTTCAAACAAGGGGCGAAGTGGTTGCCATGACCGGAGACGGTGTAAATGATGCTCCTGCCTTAAAGGTCGCTGATATCGGCTGTGCTATGGGGATTACCGGTACGGATGTTGCCAAGAATGCGGCGGATATGATACTGACGGATGATAATTTTGCCACAATTGTTGCTGCTGTGAAGGAAGGGCGGGGCATCTATGACAATATCAAGAAAGCCGTTCATTTCCTCCTTTCCTGCAATATCGGAGAAATCCTTACCATCTTCGTGGCTATCCTCTTTGGTCTTCCCTCCCCTTTAGTTGCCGTCCAGCTGCTTTGGGTAAACCTGGTGACCGATTCCCTCCCAGCCATTTCCCTGGGTGTGGACCCGCCGGATAAGGACATCATGAAAAAGAAACCGATTCCTCCCAATAAGGGTATGTTTGCCGACGGACTGGCCTTTAAAATCATTACGGAAGGCATATTAATCGGTTCCTTAGCCCTCCTGGCCTTTATCATTGGTATCCGATTTTTTGACAGTGCCGCACTTCCCGGAGATTTAGTCCGGAATTCAAGGACCGTAGAGCTTGCAACCCTTACAACTCCCTATGTGGGAAGAACCATGGCTTTTGCTGTCCTAAGCCTTTCACAGCTCTTCCATGCCTTTAACATGCGGAGTGAGCATTCCCTGACTAAAATCGGACTGTTTTCCAATATGAAGCTTGTACTATCTTTTATCATATGCGCTTTCCTGCAAATAATCGTAATATCCGTAAAACCTCTGGCTAACATCTTTAAGGTTGTTCCTCTGACGCCTGCCCAGTGGTCCATCGTGCTTGTATTATCCTTCCTGCCAATTGTTGCAGTAGAGCTGCAAAAGAACAGAAGGAACAGATAGAAAAAGAAAGCCCGCAGCTTACGCTGATATAAAGCGCAAGCTGCGGGCTCTTTGTTATTTCCATTCCGTAATTAAAAATATTTACGAATGTAAAATATTATAGATTATTCTGTGATATCCGCATACTGGAAGTACCAGTATCCATAAGGTGAATGCCAGGATCCGGTAACCTTAGGGCTCTGCAGATAGAACTCGTTATAGTATGCAATCGGAATAACTGCGGTATCTGACATTACAAGGTCTTCTGCCTTATGCAGATAACCGGAACGTGTCTTAGCATCTTTTTCAACAGCAGCCTTCTGCATTAATTCATCATAAGCAGGATTACTGTATTTTGCATTATTATTACCATTTGTGCTAACCATAAGATCAAGAATATTGGATGCATCATTGTAATCAAATACCCAACCATCACGGCTTGATTCATAATCTCCTGCACGACGCATAGGAGTAAAGGAAGCCCATTCAACAACGTCTACATTTACAGTGATACCAAGCTTTTTCCAAGCCTGCTGTAAGTACTGGGCAACTACCTTATGGTAACCGGCATCATTGATAGAGTACTTAATAACAGGGAAGCCTTTACCATCGGGATAACCGGCGTCTGCTAATAATTGCTTTGCCTTTGCAAGGTTGCCTTCATAGTCGTCATTATTGATATAAGGCTTACCATCATTTGCATTGGCCATAAAAGCGCTTCCATCCCAATCAGTAACACTTGTTCCAACAAAGTTTGTAGCAGCTGTGTAAGTACCCTGCATTAAGGTTTCAGCAACATATTTTCTGTCGATTGCAAGGCTTAAAGCCTGACGTACCTTAGAATCAGAGAACTGAGGCAAGGTGTTGTTAAGGTCAACATAATAGGTTCCTAAAAGAGGCTCAATGTGGAATTCCGGATTTCCGCTAAGGGAAGGAATTTCAGCTGTAGGTACATCCTTGATCATCAAAGGTGATTCGCTGTCATGTTTATTGTAAGCACTGTAAGCTGCGTTAGGATCTTCCATCAGAAGCAGTTTAATAGAATCCAGCTTGATGGAGTCTTTATCACGGTAATTTTCATTCTTTGCAAAAAGAATATAAGAGCTGGGTACCCATTCCTTAATATAGAAAGGACCATTGCCGATATAAGATTCCGGCTTTGTTGCCCAGGAATCACCATTCTTTTCAATTGTTGCCTGATTTACAGGAGACAGGGTTGCGAAAGCAGCCAGCTTATCAAAGTAAACGCAGGGATGTGAAAGTTCTACAACAAAAGTGGTATCGTCAGGTGCAGAAACAGCTAAAGCATCAACATCTCCTTTTGCTGCTTTATCATAACCTTTTACCATGCCAAGAACTGTTTCACTGTAAGGTGCAGCCGTAGCCGGATCGGCAACACGTTTCCAGCTGTAAACGAAATCTTTTGCTGTTAACGGAGAACCATCGGACCACTTTAAGTCTTTTCTTAAGTAGAAGGTCCATTTCAGGCCGTCTTTGCTTGTTTCATATTTTTCTGCAGCACCAGGAATGATCTTATTATCCTTGTCAACATTTAATAAACAGTCGAAAGTAAAAAGAAGCATATTTCCACCATCAACCGCACTATTCAATGCAGGATCAATCGTCTCAGGGTTAGGACCAATTTCAGCAATAAGCTGTTTTTCTTTACCGCCGGTGCTGTTTCCGTTGTCACCGCTATTGTCACTGGTGTTATTTTTGCTGCTGTTGCCATTATTGCTGCCGCTGTTGTTGTCGCTCTTACCGCAAGCACCTAATACCATTGCTGCCACCATTATAAGAGCTAAAAGAATTGAAAGTCTTCTCTTCATAAATTTCCTCCTTATTTTTAATTTATATTCAATTCACCATACTATATATGATGAAATTGGATGCATCTTTGAAACTGCTATTTCACTCTGTCAAGATGATGACATGCAGCATAATGACCGGGTGAAACCTCTTTCCATTCCGGTTCCTGGGCCGTACAGCACTCGTCTGCATAGGGGCAGCGGGTACGGAAGTGGCAGCCGGACGGTGGATATACCGGGCTTGGAACATCACCTTTTAAAACAATTCGTTTTGATTCCCGGGTCTTTACAGGATCTGCAACAGGGATTGCTGAAATTAAGCTCTTTGTATAAGGATGGACACTATGGAAGGTTAACTCCCTGCTGTCCGCTAATTCCACTATTTTACCTAAATACATAACCCCGATACGGTTCGATATATGCTTCACTACACTTAAATTATGGGCAATAAATAAATAGGTCAATCCCATACTTTCCTGAAGTTCTTCAAACATATTAACTACCTGAGCCTGAATAGATACATCCAGTGCAGAAATAGGTTCATCGCATACAATAAATTCCGGATTTACAGCTAATGCACGGGCTATACCGACACGTTGGCGCTGTCCACCGGAAAATTCATGAGGATAACGGTTCGCATGCTCTGTATTTAATCCTACGAGGCTCAGCAGCTCCACAATCCGGTCACGGCGTTCCTGCTTATTGGCAGCCAGTTTATGAATATCAATAGCCTCACCTACGATGTCTCCTACTGTCATACGAGGGTCCAGGCTGGCATAGGGATCCTGGAAAACAATCTGCATTTTCCTGCGGTAAGGTAACATGTTAACATGTGTGATATCTTTGCCATCATAGATGATTTTACCGCCTGTAGGTTCATGGAGACGAAGCAGTGTACGTCCTGTAGTAGTTTTTCCACAGCCTGATTCACCTACAAGTCCAAGGGTTTCTCCCTTATTTACAAAGAAGGAAACATCATCTACCGCTTTTACTACTTTTTTATTAAAAGCTCCTCCGCCGCTGACGGGAAAATACTGTTTCAGGTGCTCTACTTCAACTAGTTTTTTATTTTCCATTAGTTCTGCACCTCACTTTCAAATTTAGCCTTATCTAACAGCCAGCATGCACTTTGATGTCCATTTCCCAAATCGGTGTATTCAGGCATTTTGCGAAGACAGATCTTCATACAGGAATTGCATCTGGGTGCAAAAGGACATCCTGCCGGCGGATTCAGCATATCTACGGGCTGGCCTTCTATGGGAACAAGCTTCTTATGCTCTGTGTCATTTAAATTTGGAACACTTAAAAGTAAGCCTTTGGTATATTCATGGGACGGATGGTAGAAGATATCATCCGTAGTTCCGGTTTCCACTACCTTACCGGCATACATTACAGCAATCCTGTCACACATACCGGCCACAACTCCCAAATCATGGGTAATAAGGATAATTGCCATTCCCAATTTTTTCTTAAGGTCTGTCATAAGTTCAAGAATCTGGGCCTGGATGGTTACGTCAAGAGCTGTGGTTGGTTCATCCGCTATCAGAAGTTTCGGCTCACAGGCAAGAGCCATCGCAATCATAACACGTTGTCTCATACCACCGGACAGCTCATGGGGATACTGTTTTAAACGCTTCTCAGGTTCATTAATACCTACTAACTCCAAAAGTTCCTTTGCACGGTCATGAGCCTGCTTTTTATCTTTATCTGTATGGAGAAGAATAGCCTCCATAATCTGATTTCCTATTGTAAAAACTGGATTAAGGCTTGTCATAGGGTCCTGAAAGATAATAGAGACTTCATTTCCCCTCATTTTACGCATTTCCCGTTCTTTCATTTCATTTATGTGATGACCGTTAAAGTACAAATCACCGCCGATTAATTTGCCGGGATATGCTGTAAGTCCCATGAGACTGTAAGCTGTTACAGACTTACCGGAACCGCTTTCGCCTACGATCCCTAAAACTTCTCCTTCGGCAACTTTCAGTGAAACATCATTTAATGACTTCACTTCACCCGCAGGGGTAAAGAAGGAGAGCCGCTCATTTTGTATATCTACTAAATATTCACTCATATCATTCATCCTCTCCAATATTAACTCTTCATTTTCGGATCAAATGCATCCCTCAGTCCGTCTCCAAGTAAGTTAAAACTGAGGATTATAAGGCTGATACCAACGGCCGGTGCCACTAATAAATAAGGATAGGAATTCAATCCGTTAACAGCATCACTTGCTAAAGATCCCAGGGATGGTAAGGGAATAGCAACTCCCAAACCAAGAAAGCTAAGAAAGCTTTCCGTAAAAATAGCGGATGGAATCTGTAATGTTGTAGTTACAATTAAGGTACCAATACAATTGGTAAGCAGATGTTTTTTTATAATTCGTCCATTGGAAGCTCCCAATGCCTTTGCAGCAGTTACATATTCACTCTGCTTCAAGGTAAGTATCTGGCTTCGGACAATTCTTGCCATACCTACCCAATATAAAAGGGCAAATACTAAAAAGATACTGATCAGGTTAACGCCTACCGTCTGAATCCATTGGAACCCCGGCTTTGAAGCAAGTGTTTCCATGGGAGACTTAATGGCAAAGGATATTAATACTATCAATAAAATATCAGGTATTGTATAAACGATGTCTGCAATACGCATCATAATAAGGTCCACCCAGCCGCCGAAAAAACCTGCTACTGATCCGTATACGGAACCAATAATTAAAATAATGGCTGATGCAATCAAACCTACAAGCAGTGAAATACGGCTTCCCACCATTACACGGACCGCATAGTCACGGCCAAGATTATCCGTTCCCAGAATATGCGGGAATACACTTTTTCCTGCATCCTTGAGAGCTGTTTCCTGTTTGGAATAAGTCAGGGGTTTTAAATACTCGGAGCCCTGAATCTGCTGGTCATATTTATATGGATAAAAGCTGGGAACAGCAAACGAAAAAATCAAAATAAATATAATTACGGCAAGACTTACCATTGCCACTTTGTTTTTATATAAACGGCGTAATGCATCTTTCCAAAAGCTTACACTGGGACGCATCTGCACCAGGCTTTGCCTTTCCTCGTCAGTTGCAGGCAGGAAATCATCCACATTCAACTGAAAACTTAGTACATTCTTATCCTTCATTTCTGGTTCCTCCTAATTCAGCTGGATACGTGGATCAATTATCTTATAAACAATATCCACAATCGTATTCATTACGATGACTAATGTTGCAAGGCATATTGTAGTACCCATAATAACAGTGTAATCACGGTTCGTAATGGAACTTACAAACTGACCTCCTAAGCCGGGAATAACAAATATTTTCTCTACAATAAAGCTTCCAGTCACAGTATAAGCCAGCAGAGGACCAACATAGGTTACTACGGGTAATATTGCATTACGCAGGGCATGTTTGAAAAGGGAGATAAACTGTGAAACACCTTTTGCTTTGGAGGTACGGATATAATCCTGACCAATTACATCAAGCATGGAGGAACGCATCAGTCTGGTAATATATGCTGTAGGATAAAAGGCAAGTGCAATTACAGGCAGTACATAATGAGCCGGTGATGTCAATCCGTAAGTAGGAAGTATTCCCAAGTGAACACCAAAGAAGTACATACCCACCGTACAAATTACAAAGCTTGGAACTGCTATGCCGCAAGTCGCAATTACGATAATAAAATTATCTATCCATTTTCCTCTGTTAATGGCAGCCGTACAACCTAATGGTATACCAATCAGTATGGCAACCAGTACGGATATCCCTCCGAGTCTTGCAGAAACAGGAAATCTGCTGGTGATAATTTCCATAACAGTACGTCCGCGCTGCTTCAGGCTTAGGCCAAAATCTCCGTGAAGAATACTTACCATGTAATTCTTATACTGAACTATCAATGGTTTGTCTAAGCCGAACTTCTCATTCAGAGCAGCCTGTGCCTGGGCACTGATGGATTTTTCCGATACAAATGGTCCACCCGGCACAAAATTCATTAGGAAAAATGTAATTGTTGCAACAAGGAAAATAGTTACCACTGCTGCACTTACTCTTTTTAGTATGTATCTACCCATACAATAACCTACCTTCTATCAAAATATTTAATTGATGATATATTGCATCTACAAGAGATTTCATTCCTGTATTTATTTATACCTACAACAAAAAAATCTCCACTACTACCATGTAAAATACATGTATACACGCCATTGTGCAGACTTCATTTTTATATATACTCTTATGTCGGAAGTTATATACAGTAAGTATTTGTGGTATATATCAACTTAGTTAGAATATTATAAATCTTTATGTTTGTCAAGTAAAACATGGTACATTAAAGCATTGAAGTTTTTTCCAATTAATGCTTCAAACCGCTAAAGTACCGGGCTTTAATTAATTTTTAATAAAAAAAATTTATGATAATTGAAAAATAAAGATTTTACAGGTATAATATAGATAAAAACAATAAAAAAAATTCTAGGATTCTCAGCTTAAGAAAAGAACGAATACAATAATACACAAAAAATACGAATGAGAAGAGGATGATATTTATGAATGCATACGAGCTTCGCAAAAGAAAGGATCTGGCTCCCTATAATGACAGCATGGAGGATGCCTGCCAAATCTATGACAACCTGATTTATACGATGGATGTGGATTTATGCCCCAAAAACGAACACAGGCTTGTAAGCGGAAATGTTATCAAAGGATTCCGCTGCATTGTCGATAACGTATATACCGTGCCATTAAAGCAGTGAATGTGCTTTAATAAGGAATCGGGCAATAAAGAAGAAGTACGAATTTTATGGAACAGGAACCCTGTGCAGAAGAAACAACTTTTTTTTACACAGGGTTCCTGTATTATTCTGCTGCTTTTTTTACGGCAGCCATCAGACTGCTTTAACTATTTTTAACAGCCCATCCTCAGGATTCTTTAACTGTTTTTTTAACATTCATTCCTCAAAGGCTGCTTTATCCGTTTATTAATATCCCTTCCTCAACGCTGCTGAACCGTTTATTTAACCTGAAAACAATTCCTTCCCAGGTATATGGCCGTATCCCCTAACTGCTCCTCGATTCTGAGAAGCCTGTTATATTTTGCTACACGGTCGCTTCTGGAAGGAGCGCCTGTCTTAATCTGTCCTGCATTGGTAGCGACAGCGATATCTGCCAGGGTAACATCCTCCGTTTCTCCTGAGCGGTGGGACACAATGGCCGTCCATTTATTATTCTTTGCCATCTCAATTGCTTCCAGGGTTTCCGTTAAGGTACCGATTTGGTTGAATTTAATCAGAACAGAATTGGAAATGTCAAGCTCTATCCCTTTTCGGATTCTCTTTGTGTTTGTCACGAACAAGTCATCACCTACTAACTGGACTTTGCTGCCCAGTCTTTTGGTAAGCTTCTCCCAGCCCGAAAAATCTTCCTCTGCCAGACCGTCTTCTATGGACATGACCGGATACCGGCCGCATAAATCCTCCAGGTAGGCAATCATATCATCCACACTCTTATATTCTCCGGCCTTCCAAAACAGGTACTCCCCTTCTCTGCCGGCCTTTTTCGCCTCGTCATACATCTCGGTGGAAGCCACATCCATTGCGATGCCGAAATCCTTTCCCGGTTCAAAGCCGGCTTCTCCTACCGCTTTTACAATGTAATTGAGGGCTTCCTCATCACTTTTGAATTTCGGAGCAAAGCCGCCTTCATCTCCTACTGCTGTCACATAGCCTTCGCTCTTTAGCAGCTTTTTCAGGGTGTGGAATACGGTGGTGCTCCATTCCAGCCCTTCACTGAAGCATTTGGCACCGATTGGCATAATCATGAACTCCTGGATATTGAGACTGGAATCCGCATGCTTACCGCCATTTATAATATTCATCATGGGCACCGGCAATACCTTGGCATTTACTCCGCCAATATACTGGTATAAGGGCAGGTTCAGTGCTTCGGCAGCAGCCTTTGCCGTTGCAAGGGAGGCTCCCAGAATGGCATTGGCTCCCAGCTTACCTTTATTTTCAGTGCCGTCGGCCTCAATCATTTTTTTATCAATTTCCACCTGGTTTAATGCATTGAGACCGGCAATTTCCTTTGCAATGACCTTATTAACATTTTCAACTGCCTTTTTTACACCATTGCCAAGATATCTTTTCTTATCATTATCCCTTAACTCCACTGCTTCAAAGGCTCCTGTGGAAGCTCCTGAGGGAACTGCAGCCCTTCCGAGGCTTCCGTCCGCCAATAACACCTCTACTTCCACCGTGGGATTTCCTCTGGAATCCAGTATTTCTCTTCCGGTGACTTTTTCAATCTCAAAATGCTTTTTCATAATGAATTCTCCTTTTTCTGCACAGCTATACATTTTATGATTTTCTATCTATTTCTTTCCCTATATATTATAGACAATCCCTTTCCATGTATTCATTCCCGCAGTTTGTTCTGCATATTCTTTATGCTCTAAGGTAATCCTAAGTCTGGCTGCGTTTTACACAATATAAAAACATTCTTTTTAAGTTGCTGCCAGCTCTTACCATATGATATACTTAGAAAAATGAATGAAAAAAGGAGATACCTATGAATAAAGCTTATGCTAAATTATGTGAATATATTGAAAAAAATATTTCCTTTCGGGAAGCGTTAACCTTATTTGAATGGGATAATGAAACACTGGCACCGGAAGCTTCCGCAGAAAATACCTCTAAGGCAATCGGCGTGATATCAGGCGAATATTTTAAGACCCTGATAAACGATGAAGTCAAAGAGCTGCTAACGGTCCTTTCCGGCGAAGAAGAAGGAAAAAACCTGGATTTTAACCAGAAGGCAATTGTAAAGAACATGAAGAAGTCCTATGAACAGATGGAATCCATTCCGCCTCAGGAATACAGAGCCTACAGTGAACTGACTGCCAAAGCTCCCGGCATCTGGGCAAGAGCTAAGAAGAATAAATCCTTTGACGAGTTTGCTCCAACCCTTGAGGAAATCATAAACTACCAGAAGAAATTTGCCTCATACCGCAAAAAAGGAGACAGAAAAATTTATGATATCCTTCTGGACGATTTCGAAGAAGGCTTTTCCATGGAAAAACTGGATATTTTCTTCGACAAGATCAAAACTTCCCTCGTACCCTTATTAAAGCAGGTTACGGACAAGAAGGATATGATTGACAAATCCTATAATTATCAAATCTTTGATAAGGAAAGGCAGTTAGCCTTCGGAAAATTTATCAGCTCCTATGTGGGTTTTGATTACTCCAAGGGAGTTCTTGCAGAAAGCGCCCATCCCTTTACGACCAATCTGCACAACAAGGATGTAAGAATAACCACACATATTTATCCCAATAATCTGGAAAGCTCCATCTTCTCCGTAATCCATGAAAGCGGACACGCTATTTATGAAATGGGTATTGATGACGCCATTACCCTTACTCCGGTAGGCGGCGGCAGCTCCATGGGAATCCACGAATCCCAGTCCCGCTTCTTTGAGAATATGCTGGGCAGAAGTGAAGCTTTCTGGCTTCCGGTCTATCCGAAATTAGTGGAATATTTTCCCGAACAGCTAAGTGACATTCCTCTTAAGCAGTTCATTGCCGGAATCAACAAATCAGAACCGGGCTTAATCCGTACGGAAGCTGATGAACTCTCCTATTCCCTTCACATAATTATCCGCTATGAAATCGAAAAGATGATTTTTGAGGAAAATGTATCCGTAAAGGACCTTCCGGCTATCTGGAACCGCAAATACAAAGAGTATTTAGGAATTGAGCCGGAAAACGATGCAGAAGGCATCTTACAGGATATCCACTGGGCAGGCGGAAGCTTCGGCTATTTTCCCTCCTATGCCTTAGGCAGTGCTATTTCCGCACAGATATACAGCTACATGTCAAAAATGCTTCCTGTGGAAGAGCACTTAAAGCAGGGTAATCTTGCTCCCATTGTTGCCTTCTTAAAAGAGCACATTCATAAGTATGGTGCTACAAAAAATACCTCCGAACTGCTGACGGGCATGATGAAGGAAGATTTGAATGCCGATTACTATGTGTCCTACCTGACTGATAAATATACAAAGCTTTACAACCTACAATAATGAAATATCAAATAAGAAAGCACCGGGAGTCCTTGTTTCATCCCGGTGCTTTTAATTTATTACCCTCTCATCATTCCATTATCAATCCTTTTGCTGTAATTTCAACACGACAAATGCAGGAAGGAAGTTTATGGGAACGGACGATGACCAAGGGGGTTGTTTGGGAGTTTTGTTACGCGAGAACCCTTATTCCACTAAAGCGGCAGGAAACGTGACTAGGTAAATCAGCGTCAAACTCGCTGTGACTAATATGGCTGTGTTAGTTAACGAGCTCAAACAGTGGCACTGTTTTACCT
>JAEYPZ010000193.1:0-4569 GCA_023410275.1 Bacillota bacterium | reverse complement strand
TACTGTTATTTTTTCTGAAACCGCCCCTATTGCAATTGGTGTCTTTATGCAAATATCTATAATCCCAGGTACATTTCCAATAAAGATACCTCCCACACTTGCAATTAAAAAAGTATAGCTGATTATCGTTAAAGAGTGATACTTTTTCAATAGAATCCTTGCAAATATACTATAGAATGCATAACCGATTGCAGCACATACTCCAAACCAAAGTCCTTTCTTCGTAATCTGTCCGATATCACTTGAAAAAATTCCGGAAACAAGTGCACAGCCTGCCACCGATAAGAGAATTGCCACCATCTTGTATCGTGTTATCTTCTCTCTGAATATAGGAATCGACAATAACATTACAAAAACAGGTGAAGTATATAAAAGTACTGCTGCAATCGATAAGGAAGTTTGTTGAACCGTAATACTATAGCAAACATTAAAAAACAACATACTTAAGATTCCTGTTCCTAAAAACCATTTGATATCTTTTCGTTCAATTACCAACTTTTTTCTATCAGTTAGTAACAGGAATGTACGGTTGAAAAATGAAACTGTGAAAGAATTCTGATGGATACCCCAGTCGTTCCCCACATGCTTGCTGCCAGAATCACATAAACTAATGATAACTTTATCTCTTTCATTTTGTCATATTCCTTTGTAAGTGTTTAATTTAGCAGCAGGCTGTTGTGGATTAAAGGATCTCACCATTAGATTCTATCACTCTTTTATACCACTCAAAGCTATCTTTTCTTATTCTCTTACCTGAGCCTTTCCCATAATCATCCAGATCAACATAGATGAATCCATATCGTTTGCTCATTTCCGAAGAGGAGCAGCTTACAATATCAAGCGGTCCCCAAGCGTAATACCCCCTTAAGTCTACGCCGTCTCTAATTGCTTCCTTCATCTGCTCAATGTGGGCTTTGTAATATTGCGTTCTGTAGGAATCGTGAATCTGCCCATCCTCCCCCAGCTCGTCGTATAGTCCTATACCATTTTCTGTAATGTAAATTGGTTTTTGATAACGATCATAGAATTCGTTTAACAGGGTTCTAAGTCCAATGGGATCAATTGACCACCCCCAGGGATTTGCCGGTAATTCCGGATTTCTGTATACGCCATTGCCATTTTCAAAACTCTCTTTGCTGCAAAGTCTTGTATAATAATAGGAGAATGAAAAGAAGTCGCAGGTGTTTTTTAATACTTCTTCTTCATCCGGTGTCAGCTCAATATTGAGATTCAGATCTGCAAAATATCGGATTGCATATCCTGGGATATGACCTCTTAACAATACATCACCATAAAAATATTCCATTTGATTATGCCGCACGGCTGCTAATACGTCTTCTGGTTTACACGTCGCGGCATATGCAGGCCCGCCACAAAGCATCATACCAATCTGCACATCAGAATATTTTTCATGAGAATATTTTGTTATTTGAGCACAGGAAACCATCTCATTTATGACTGCCTGATATTTGGCTTCTGTAACATGGTCAACTGCATCTTCCGGTACTCCAAGGTGGTTGAAGCTTTCGTGAAGAATTAAATTGATTTGGTTTACAATGATCCAGTATTTTACTTTTTCATGAAATCGATCCAGGATTACTTTCCCATATCTCGTAAAGAAATCAATCACTTCTTTTGAATACCAGCCTTTGTAATGCTGGGTTAAGTACAGCGGCATTTCGTAATGAGACATTGTTACCATAGGAACCATACCGTTTTTAATTACTTCATCAAATAAAGCATCGTAAAATTCAAGTCCTGCTTCATTTGGTTGTGTTTCGTCACCATTTGGAAAAATTCTCGCCCAGTTAATGGATGTGCGATATGTCTTCATCCCAAGGCCATCTTTTCCTAATAATTTCAAATCATCTTTATAGGTATGGTAAAAATCAATCCCCCTGCGTTTTGGAAAAATTTTTGTTTCACTTTCCAGCGCTTCTTTAATATAGGCAGAGGTTACCTCCTCGTTATACTTTTTCTGTATATCTATATCGTTTCTAAATTCATTAATGTCTGCAACACATAATCCTTTCCCATCTTCCAAATAGGCGCCTTCCATTTGATTTGCTGCAAATGCACCGCCCCACAGAAAATCTTTAGGAAATACGTCCGCTACCTTTTTCATTTCAAACTCCTTTCTTTGTATTTAATTTAAAAATCATTTATTTTCCAGTGCATCCAGACGTTTATTAACTGCCTCCATGACTTTAATCAATTGCTTTGCTATATTAATTTCGCTATAGATGGTCATGAGAGTATCCTGTGCATGAGCAAACAATAAGGTATATTCCGTTTTGTCTCCTCTTGTTTCGCCTTGTATCGCATCCGTCTGTACCTTATGTGCTTCTGTAATATACTTACTTGCCTCTTTCATAAGTTCTTTTGCTTTTTCCACATCGAATTCTGCCAGAGCATCTAAGGCTTTTTTATTACAGACTCTTGCATCTCCGGCATTCATAATAATTTTCATGGCATTTTCTAAAATCTGTTCATTCATGTTTTTATTTATCTCCATTCATTATTCTACGCTATTTGCTTCAGCTTCTGTCTCCTGCTTATCATATGCCCGGAAGAATGGATACCAGATTAAAGATGCTGCAGCAGCTGAAATAATGAGGAATATAATTGCCTTTAATGAGCCTGTTGATATCCATGTAGAAATTGGATATGGGCAATACCATAATTCGAACTGAATTCTTGGAATAGGTGCAAATGCAAGGACTTTTACGAAAAACCATGTTAACAGTGGAATTATAAGACCTATGATCCACATTGGAAGCATTAAAAGGGGATTCCATGCAATACAACCGAATACAACCGGCTCATTGATATTGAAAATACCGGGCAGCAAACAAGCCTTTCCTAATGCGCTTAACCTTTTTGATTTTGCACGAATTAACATAATTACAAGGGGCAATGTACAGCCCACACCGCCTACCCACATATAGGTACAATAAACCAATCCTTCTGTATAGATGTTCATTGATGAAACTGTTGCTGTTCCTGCTGCTACCATTGCCAGGTTAGCGGTAATACCGGCAAGTCTGACGGGTTGTCCTACTGGTGTTAATACCCATGTTGAAATACCCATTGAATAGATAAAGCAGCTTATGAAACACATGAAAGTAAAACCATACCAGGTATTTAAGAAACCTTGCAAAGGCATGAAAATATTTACAATGATCTGATACAGGTTTACATTTTTAATTAACACTACGATCCAGCCAAAGCAGACTATAATTGCAATCGGTAACATCTGATCGAACCATGTTCTTACAAAATCCGGAATAGCCGAATCCTGCTTAAAGAAACTGAATTTAGCAAATAATGCGAATATAAGTGATGTAATTACACCTGTAATCATTGCCACGAACATGCCGCCCGCACCAAGTGCCGATGATCCAAAACCCACTGTTCCTTCCGCTTCAACTACCGGAGTCACACAGATCAAGAAGAAAATCAAACCTGTTAAACCAGCAATCAGCCTTTGTTTTCGCAGTTTCTTTTTCTCACAATAATTGAATGGTACTAAGAAGGATACAAAGAGTGACAATTTACTCATAGTCCAGCCAAAAGGAGTCCAAAAACTGGGTAACCCGGGGATATAATCATTTAAAATTGCTAAACAGCAGAATACAGAACCAAGTAAGATAAATGGCAATGTCTGCATAATGGAATCTTTTAAAATAACAACCCAGCTGTTATGACTTATTTTGTTCATTTTAGGTGCAAAGCTGCTCTCCAGCCAATTAATTAACTTATCCATCATCCATTCCTCCGCTCATTTTATTCGTATAGTGATAAAATGTGTTCTATTGCTTTTGTACCGTCTAATCTGGAATAATAATCCGGTTTCATCAATGCAATTTTTACTGGATATTCATGAGTATATTCCTCCAGATCATCCATTACATACTCAAGATGTGGTCCCACCATAATTAAGTCAACGTCTTCAATATAATTATCAATTTCAGAATCACTTCTTGCCTGTACTTCCATTTCCATTCCCTTTTCTTTGGCAGCCTTCCTGATATTAGCTGCCATAAACCCACTGGAAGCTCCTGAGCCACATACTAAAAGAACTCTTAATTTTTTCATTTCTTAATTCCTCCTTTCTGTTAATTAAGTTTATTATATCTGACTGCCAATCCAATTTCGAATAAATATTTGCACCCTGACTGTGCAAATATTTACTTGTTTTTCTGGCAGTAAACGGACAGTGCCTTTTCCTGCATTTTAAAGGTGCCAGACCAATACGCATATAAATAGCGGGACTTTCATTGCATACTATGTGCAATAAAAATCCCGCTATCTTATTCAAAGAACTGCTGCAACAAACTTACTCCATAGGAGCACGGTAAAATCTTCCGTAAAACTGCTGAGTCTTAAACATATTCACTATCACCTGATCATCAACTTCATGAAGCAGCGCGATGATATCCTCTACTTCATAAGAGGAAACCACTGTGTGGAGCAGATACATCTTCTTCCTGCTGTAGCCGCCCACTGCATCCACACAGGAAATTCCATGCCGGAAGTCTTCCACATACTTCCCTGCCAGCTCCGGCC
>JAEYPZ010000191.1:0-56323 GCA_023410275.1 Bacillota bacterium | reverse complement strand
CACTATGGTAAACCACTATACCGTAGCCAAAAAGAGAAGAAGCATGGATTATTATTCTCCCGGCGGGGTTATGGGAAAGCGGCCGGACAGAGCGACCATATGTTACTGTAACCTGATACGGAAAGTTTACAAGCATGCTCCTATTATAATAGGAGGAATTGAGGCAAGCCTTAGAAGGCTGGCTCATTATGATTATTGGAGCGATACCGTTAAGCGCTCCATTCTCCTGGACTCCCAGGCGGATATCCTCTCTTATGGTATGGGGGAACACTCCATTGTTGAGATAGCAGATGCCTTGGACAGCGGCCTTAAGATTTCCGACATCACCTTTATTGACGGAACGGCCTATAAGGCCAAAAGTCTGGAATCCGTTTATGATGCGGTGGTGCTGCCTGCATTTGAGGAAATTTTAAAGAGTAAAATAGAATTTGCAAAGAGTTTTAATATACAATATAACAACACAGATCCTTTCTCCGGTAAAAGACTGGTAGAAAAGTATAAGGAGACCGAATATATTGTCCAAAATCCACCGGCGAAGCCCCTAACTCAAGCAGAGATGGACAGGGTATATTCTCTTCCCTATATGAGAGATTATCACCCTTCTTATATTCCTTTGGGTGGGATACCGGCTATTGAAGAGCTGAAATTCAGTCTTGTCAGCAACAGAGGATGTTTTGGAGGCTGCAGTTTCTGTGCTCTGACCTTTCATCAGGGAAGGATTATACAGACCAGAAGCCACGAATCTATTCTGGCCGAGGCAAACCATCTGATATGGGACAAGGATTTTAAGGGATATATTAACGATGTGGGCGGTCCTACGGCGAACTTCCGGCATATGGCCTGCGAAAAACAGAAGACAAAGGGCGCATGTACCAATAAGCAGTGCCTTTTCCCGACTCCCTGCAAGAATTTAAAGGTGGACCATAAGGATTATCTTACACTTCTTCGAAAGCTTCGAAGCCTTCCGGGAGTAAAAAAGGTATTCGTTCGTTCCGGTATCCGTTTTGATTATCTGGTGCAGGATAAAGAATCCGACTTTATGAGAGAGCTTTGCGAACATCATGTCAGCGGACAGTTAAAGGTAGCACCGGAGCATATCAGCGACAGTGTATTGGAATTAATGGGAAAACCTAAGAATGCTGTATACGAAGAATTTATAAAAAAATATAAGAAGACCAATGAGGAACTGGGTAAGAAACAGTTCGTAGTGCCATATCTCATGTCTTCCCATCCCGGCTCCACTTTAAAGGAGGCCATTGCACTGGCGGAATATTTAAGGGATTTGGGATACATGCCGGAACAGGTACAGGATTTTTATCCAACTCCTTCCACAATCTCTACCTGTATGTATTATACCGGTCTCGACCCGAGGAACTTAAAGCCGGTCTATACACCTAAGACTCCTCATGAAAAGGCAATGCAGAGGGCATTGATTCAATACCGAAATCCCAAAAACTATGATTTGGTAGAAGAGGCTCTGACACTGGCAGGACGAAGGGATTTAATCGGATTCGATAAAAAATGCCTCATAAGACCAAGAGGTGGAGCATATCATCATAATAGTGAAAAAAGCCGCGAGAAAGCAAGCGGGCAGCAGCAAGGCCATAAAAATAAGGCAAATTCCGTAAGGAATACCTCAAGACAGATGCCAGGCAGCAAACAGGCTGGGAAACCAAAGACAAGTAATAAGGAAAGCAGCAGGAACAGCAGAGTATCCGTCTCTTCCTCCAGAGGTAAAAGAAAGGGACGATAATAAGAGGTAAAACCAGACTATGATAAAAGGGAGTGGCTTAATCTTATGAAATATTATATTGGAATTGATCTTGGAGGAACGAATCTTGTTGCCGGACTTGTTAATGAAGCTGCTTCGCTAATTGATAAAGAAGCTGTCCCTACAAATACAAATTCAGGAGCAGCCGGCATTATTGCTGCTATGAAGGCTGTGACAGATAGGCTGCTGGATAGAAATAACCTAAAGCTATACGAAATTGAAGCTATTGGAATAGGTGTTCCCGGAACGGCTAATCGGGAGACCGGTATGATTGAATTTGCCAATAACTTAAATGTCAGCTACGAGCCTTTTCTGCCCATGGCAAAAGAAGCCTTTTGCGGAAAATCAGTCTATTTCAATAATGATGCCAATGCCGCAGCCTGGGGAGAGTATCTGGCAGGTGCAGCCGCAGAAGCGAAATCCTTTGTGGCTGTTACCCTGGGAACAGGTGTTGGCGGAGGGATTATTTTAGACGGAAAAATCTATGAAGGAGTGAATTTTGCAGCCGGAGAGCTTGGACATATGGTTATCATGGCAGACGGACTGCCCTGTAACTGTGGACGGACCGGCTGCTTTGAGGCATATGCTTCCGCTACCGCCCTGATACAGCAGACAAAAGCTGCCATGAAAGGAGATGTGTTCTCCCTGCTCTGGGAGCAATGCGCTGAAGATATCAACAAGGTCGAAGGAAAAACCCTTTTCGACGCTGTAAGAAGAGGGGATGAAACAGCCATCAAAGTATTAAAGCAATATATAAAATATCTGGCTGCGGGAATCATTAACATCATAAATGTTTTTCAGCCTGAAATAATCTGCATCGGCGGAGGTATCAGTAAAGCCGGAGACCTGTTAATGGGACCAATAAGGGAAATAGTCGCAAGAGAAAGCTATTCCAGAAATTCTGATAAACAGACAAGAATAGTAACTGCAAAGCTCTATAATGATGCCGGAATTATCGGTGCAGCATTACTGGGAAGTGCCATTCATTCAGCTTAAACATCATAAAATAAATATCTGGAAATAACACTCATGAAAAGGGTGCCCCATTACCGTCTATCGGAGGGACACCCTTTTAAATATTCTATGATTTGAACGTCAAAGGCCCTGTTAAATATGTTTCCAGGCGGTTTGCACCAAGCAGAAAGAACGATTGCGCCTTGGAACCAGTAAATGCGCTTTGGAATCAGTACAGAGTCTTTCTGCTTGGTGCAAATTGCCGTCCCATTGTGAAAGACCGCCCTTTTGATTCAAAGAGGCAGCAATCTGGTTAATCAATTCCTATTGAATTTACGGGCTATAATACTGCCGGACAACCAATATTAACATGCTTTTACAAAAGCTTCGAAAAGCTTTTCTGCCCCTTCATTTGTTCGGAATAGGTGCTCCGGATGCCATTGAACAGCCAGGAAAAAGGGGTGCTCTTCCAGATATAACGCTTCAACTAAGCCATCCTTGGATTCTGCCGCAACTTTGAGAGAAGGAGCAAGATCCTTAATCCCCTGGTGATGGAAGCTGTTAACCATTAAAGTATTTGTCTTAAGAATATCATGGAGCAGGCTGCCCTCCTGAATTGCAACACTGTGGGATAAAACCGTCCGTCCGGATTTCTGGGAATGGCACAGGTTTAATTTACCCTGAAACTGGGCCGGAATATCCTGATACAAAGTACCTCCAAGAAATACATTAAGTACCTGTATTCCTCTGCAAATCCCCAATACCGGTTTATTCTCTTCCATTATCAGATGAAATAAAATCTCCTCCATCTCATCTCTTTCCGGATTGACCACTTCACACTCCGGTATGGTTTCCTCTCCAAAACGGAAGGGATCGATGTCAGGTCCTCCTGTAAAAAGAAATCCGTCACAGACCTTTACCGCTGCGGCAAGAGCTTCCTTTCCGGCTTTTAAAGGAAGCAGGAGTGGGACGCCTCCTGCATGGAGAATGGCTTCCATATACATAGAGGCAATACATATTTTATTATTATCAGTTTCATAATGGGGCGTGACGCCAATTACAGGTATTTTCATAAGAAACCTTGCCCTTTCCGTACCTGCAGGCTTTACTGCAGGTACAAACCTGCACACTTTAGGCCGCAGGTACAGCTAACCTTTATATTATCCAATTGTTATAGTATATGATTTATGAAAAATTTTGCCCGCATCTAATTCATTTCCCCATTCTCTGGTTTCAAGGGTGCCTTTAAAATCTTCGCCGTCGCATCTTCCGTACCAGGGTTCAATACATACGAAGGGAGCATTCTTTTTAACAGGGGACCAAAGGCCGAATAAAGGAGCGTCAAAGGAAACCGTTACATAGGGCTTCCTATCCGGTGTCAGCAATGAGACAGAGTGATACTGGTTGTTTTCAATAACCAATGCATCCTCATCAAAGAGGTGTGAGTCAATAGGCAGTAATCCATCTTCCAAAGGCAGAATTACTGGTGGTTGTGAGGCATCTTTTATAATAAGACCATTTTCGCTGACTTTACTCACCTTAATGGGTGCTTTTGAATCAAAACTAAAATAGTAATCACTTTGCTTGTCTTTGTCATTAATAGGGCACAAAAAGGCCGGATGGCCTCCAATGGAGAAATACATGGTATCTTCACCGGTGTTTTTTACTTCCCAGGTCACATTAACAGCCCTTTCATTTAAAGTATAGCGTATTATTAACTGAAAGGGGAAAGGATATACTTTTAAGGTCTCTTCGGAAGATTCTAATAAGAAACTCAGGGAATCTGCTGTTTTTTCTGTCAGTGAGAAATCCATGTCCCTGGCAAAACCATGCTGCGGTAAGGAATAGGTTTTTCCCTGGTAGGAATAGCTTTTATTCTTAAGATTTCCCACAATGGGAAATAGTACGGGAGAAATACGTTTCCAATAAGCAGGGTCTGCATTCCAGAGATATTCTTTTCCGGATTTTGTATCTGTAATAGCCTGCAGCTCAGCTCCGGCATCAGAGAAAGTAAGAGTTAATTCTTCATTTTTTAAAATATATGATGACATAGTGCCCTCCTAAAATTTATGATATGGTACGTATTTTATTATTTTAACACGGTTATCTTATAATTACCATACATTGTATGAACGGCAAGTTTGCCAAGCAAGTTTTGGTCTTTGTCTTGCCAATAGCTGTTTGTATCTGATATAATAGGGAGAAAAGCATCAAGGCAATAATTGGATGCTTTATCGGAAAGAGAGGACAACATGCTTTCTAATTTTTATCCTGATGAATCAGCGGATTCTGCTTACAAGGTTGATTATAAAGCTCTTTACAACAGAGGTTACAGAGGAATTCTTTTTGATATCGACAATACTCTTGTAGAACATGGAAAGGATGCCGATGAAAGAGCGAAGAAGCTAATCAGAAATTTGAATGGGTTAGGCTTTAAAGTTTGCTTTATATCCAACAACAGCGAAGAGCGGGTGAAAAGATTTAACAAAGACCTTCATCAGAATTATGTGTATAAGGCAGGAAAGCCCTCAAGAACCGGTTATTTAAAGGGAGTTATGTTACTTGAAACCACCCTTACCAATACAGTCTTTATTGGAGATCAGCTGTTTACGGATATTTACGGTGCCAGAAGGGCAGGGCTTAAAAGTATTTTTGTGAATCCTATAGGAAAGGATACGGAAATCCAAATTATTATAAAGCGCTATCTGGAAAAAATCATATTGTACTTTTACAGACATTCCAATACAAAGAGAAAAAGCCGGAAATGAGGCATGATGGATAATTTAATTTTAATTGGATTCATGGGCTGCGGTAAGACCACAGTGGGCCAGCAGCTTGCCAAAAGATTAAGCTATAGCTTTCTGGATACGGACAAGTATATTGAGCAAAAGCTGGGGCGGACAGTCAGCAGGATATTTAAAGAAGAAGGGGAAGAGTATTTCAGGAGGCAGGAAACAGAGGCTCTTAAGGAGCTGACAGGAAAGCTGAACCAGACGGTTGTATCCGTAGGAGGCGGACTTCCGATTAGGACAGGTAATGCTGAGCTTTTAAAGAAAATAGGGACAGTAATTTATCTGGAAGCTTCCAAGGAGGTTCTGGCAGCAAGACTTAAAAATGATACTACAAGGCCTTTGCTTTCCGGAAAGGACGGACTTCAAAAGCTGGAGCTTCTTTATGATAAAAGACTTCCTTTTTATGAAGCTGCTTCGGATTTTAAGATTGCAACTGAAAACAAAAATCTGCAGGATGTGGTAGAAAGTATTCTGGAGAGGGTAATACAGTAAAGTTAGAATACAGGCGGAGGAACAGATGGCTATGAAACTGTTGGTTATTAACGGACCTAATCTAAACTTTTTGGGCATCCGTGAAAAATCCGTATATGGAACTGAGGATTACGGATATTTAAAATCCCTTATTCAAGAAAAGGCAATAAAAGAGAATATAACGATAGATATTTTCCAGAGCAATACCGAGGGAAATATCATAGACCGTATCCAGGAAGCATATTATGACGGCACCCAGGGTATTATAATTAATCCGGGAGCCTTTACCCACTACAGCTATGCCATCCGGGATGCTCTTGCTTCTTTGACCGTACCTATTATTGAGGTGCATATATCCAATATACATAAGCGGGAAGAATTCAGGCACAACTCCGTTACGGCACCGGTATGCACCGGACAGATTGTGGGGCTTGGATTAAAGGGTTATCTGTTTGCTATCGATGCTTTATTATCCCAATAAATAGTTGACATCTTATCCCCACGCGGTTTGCAAGTTTACTTGCGATACTGCCCAATAGTAAGTTTAAAAATGCAAGGTATTTTTAAAGCTTGTTGTTATAGCTCTATGGTAAAATTGTTTAGATGAATCGTTTTAATTGTATGTTTTTTTACGCTTTCATAAAAAATAGTTGAAAAAAAGTATCAGATAAGATAAACTATAGTGTAGTTAATTTAAGGAGGAAAATATCATTTATGGTATCAGCAGGCGATTTTAGAAATGGCTTAACTATCGAATTAGATAATAATGTTTACCAGGTAATTGAATTTCAGCATGTAAAGCCCGGAAAAGGAGCAGCTTTTGTTCGTACAAAGCTTAGAAATATTAAGAACGGCGGTGTAGTAGAAAGAACTTTCAGACCTACTGAAAAGTGTCCGCAGGCTCACATCGAACGTGCTGACATGCAATACTTATATAAAGACGGAGACCTTTTCAACTTCATGGATGTTAACACCTATGACCAGTTCGCATTGAACGAAGAAGCAGTAGGAGATGCCTTAAAGTTCGTAAAAGAAAATGATATGGTTAAGATGCTTTCCCATAATGGACAGGTATTTGCCATTGAGCCCCCGTTATTTGCTGAACTTGTTATTACGGACACAGAACCAGGATTTAAAGGTGACACCGCACAGGGTGCTACTAAGCCTGCCGTAGTTGAAACAGGAGCAACTGTTTATGTTCCTTTATTCGTTGAACAGGGCGATAAGATCAGCATCGATACAAGAACAGGCGAATATTTGAAGAGAGTGTAACGGCAATATCAAAGAATAATATGAGCGCAATCCAAGGAAAATCAAGGTTTTCCAGGGATTGCGCTTTTTTTGAGTTTTACAATAAGTAATGTGAGATAGTGTAAGAACGCTTGAAATAATGTAGGCAGCATACAAGTAGCTAACATAGGGGAGGCCCGCGTCAGCGGGTTTCCCCTATGTTAGCGGGTTTCCCCTCGGGGGCTTGGGGGCTTTGCCACCAACAATCGGCTCCGGTATATACCGGAGCATTGCTTGTCTGTTAGTGAATTCTTAAGAATAGTAAGTATTTTGAATTAATAGTCTCCATTGACCTTTTAGGTAAAATACAATAACATTGACCTAACTGGTAAATCCTGAGTGGTTTTTTCAAAGGGAGCATTGAATATGTGTACAAAATTGTTAGAGCTAGAACCTCGCAGACGTGATGCTATCTAAAATGCAGCATTGAAGGAGTTTGCATTAAAGACCCGATACAATGTTTGGCATTGTCCACCGGATTGAAATAAAAATTTTAAGGTAATGTTAAGGTTAACCGTGTTTAACTGAAAGGTTGGGCAACTATAATGAACTTATGGCTCGAAGGTATGACGAGTAAGAGAGAGGTGGAACCATGAAAAAAACGATTCTGATTGTAGATGACGAGAAGGAAATTCGTGAGCTTTTACGGTTATATATAGAAAAGGACGGCTATGCCGTGATACAGGCTGAAAATGGATTGGAGGCGCTTAAACAGGCCGCGTCCACACGGATTGACTTGGCTGTCATTGACATCATGATGCCGGAGCTTGACGGCTATCAGCTTATTAAAGGATTGAGAGAACACAGCAATCTTCCCATTATTGTCGTGAGTGCCAAAACCGAAAATCATGAGAAAATATTAGGACTTGACCTTGGTGCGGACGATTATGTGACAAAGCCTTTTGACCCTTTAGAGGTCACTGCTCGAATCAAAGCCCAATTACGTCGCTATGACGGGAGTGTGGAGGATTTTAAAGCGGCGTTACTGACGGCAGGCGAACTGTGTATGGATGTTTCCGCTTGCACCCTTCGCTTTGGCAGCGGGACAATCCCTCTTACCGCTACGGAATTTAACATAATGAAGCTTTTTATGCAAAGTCCCGGACGTGTATACACCAAACAGCAGATTTATGAGGCTGCATGGCAGGAGGCAGCCATCGTGGACGATAACACGGTGATGGTCGCCATCAGCAAGCTGCGCAGCAAGCTTCCCGAAGACGACGCGGTATCCATCGGAACCGTCCGGGGCTTAGGGTATCGTCTGGAGGTGCGTGCATGAAGAACAGGCGCAGCTTCAAAAGAGTCATCATGGGCAGTTTTATAGGCTATACCTTCGGAATTGCGCTGACCCTTCTGGTTTTGGAGCTTTTATTCAGTCTGCTTACATGGAACATCGGACTGGATTTCTCGGAGCTGGTATCGTCCCCTTTGACCGAGGGGACGGAAAGTCTACAAATCGTGCTTTCAGCTTTCTGGATACTTGTTACAATCGCGGTCTATTTTATATGGATTGTCCTTTTTGGACGCAGGATCAGCAGGAAAATCATGGTGCCCGTACAAAAAATGAAGGATGGCTTCAAGGCGGTGACGGCCGGTCATTTGGACACGACGCTGGACTTTGAAGCAGAATCGGAATTCGGAGAAATGCGGGATGCCTTCAATTTTATGGCGCGAAAACTAAAAGACTCGGAAGAAAAGCGAATGGCAATGGAAAAAGAGAGAATGCAGCTCTTCTCCCACATTGCTCATGACCTGAAAACCCCTATGACAACAATTTCCGGATACGCCGGGGCCTTAGCGAACAGTATGGTGGAGGATCCGGACAAACAGCGGGAATACCATCTGGCGATAAAAGCGAAATCCACGCAGATGAACCAATTGATTAATCAGCTGCTTTCTTATTCCAAGCTGGGTACGCCGCAATACCAGATGAAATTTACAAGGGTTGACCTTGTAGAGCTGCTTCGCGCAGCTTGCGCCGCTTTGTTTGGTGAAATCGAAAGCAGACAGATGAAATTGGAGCTGTGCCTGCCGGATAAACCCATATTTCACATGGCGGACTCCTTGGAAACCGACCGTGCCATTGTCAACCTGCTGACCAACGCAATCCGTCATAACTCGGCGGGCAGCTTGTTGTTCGTGGGGCTGACGGAGGACCCCAGCCGTATTGAAATACAAATTGCCGATAACGGAGCGGCTATCCCGGAAACCATCGCCGGGAATCTGTTCGAGCCTTTTGTTTCCGGCAGTGATGCGAGAAGCGCCGGCAGCGGAACAGGACTCGGGCTTGCCATTGTAAAAAAGGTGATGGAACAGCATCATGGTGAGGTTCTCGTATTGGACGCACCCTCTCCTTATACAAAGATGTTTGTCCTGCGTTTTCCAAAGGGTTCAGAACACAGAAAGACAGAGGGTTGATATGTATCAAAAAATAATCAAAAACGATATACGAAAAAGTAAACTGATTACAGCCACGATTATGTCGTTTATCCTCGTTGCCGCCATGCTGACCGCTTTGGCCGCATCGCTGACAGTAAACCTGTTTGGTGCTATTGACAATATGCTTCTTTCGGCAAAGTCGTTTCATTATATGCAGATGCACACAGGCGACGTAGATATGGAACAGCTGAAAAGCTTTGCGGACACTAATGATAACGTAGAGAATTATCAGGTGCTTAAATTCCTCAACATCGAGGGTGCGGACATTGTCATCGGGGACAATTCTCTTGCTGGAAGCATACAGGACAACGGCCTTTCCGTACAGGGCGAAAAATTTGACTTCTTACTTAACTTAAATGGCGAAGTCATCCATCCCGCTGACGGCGAAATCTATGTCCCCATCTATTATATGCAGAAAGAAAACGTGGCACTTGGCGATACGGTGACAATCCACGGCATTTCCTTTACCGTCGCGGGGTTTTTACGGGATTCTGTCATGAATGCGGGGTTGGTAAGCTCCAAGCGGTTCCTCGTGAACCAAGCAGATTTTGAAAGAGTCCGTGAATTTGGACAGTTGGAATACCTGATTGAGTTCCGGCTGGAAAAGGACGTTTCCTTCCCGGCTTTCGAGGCCGTCTATCTTGATGCAGGGCTTCCTGCAAACGGCCCGCCTGCAATTACCTACAATCAAGTAAAAATGATAAATGGCATTACGGACGGCATCATGATCGCCGTGCTGGTATTGATAGGCATCCTTGTTATCCTTGTGGCATTTTTGTGCATCCGTTTTACACTGTTGGCTAAAATTGAAGAGGATTATAAGGAAATCGGCGTACTGAAGGCCGTTGGGATGCGGGTATCGCACATTAAAAAACTCTACCTTGCGAAATATGGTGCCATTGCAGGGGCAGCCTGTATGCTGGGCTTTCTTGCTTCCCTGCCGCTTCAAGCGCCTTTCATGCAAAACATCCGCCTGTACATGGGCGAAAGCGGAAACCCGTTACCCGGCTTACTCTGGGGTCTTTTAGGGGCGGTGGTAATCTGCGGGGCTGTCATGCTGTATGTGAACGGCATGTTGGGGCACTTCCGTAAAATATCCGCGGTGCAGGCAGTGCGGTTCGGGGCACCGCAGGAAAAATCGATATCGGCCAGAGGCTTCCGGCTGAGTCACAACAAGCTTTTTTCCCGGAATGTCTTTCTTGGAATCAAGGATGTTCTTTCCCGAAAAAAGCTGTATGTCACCATGCTGATGGTGCTGGTCATTTCCTCCTTCCTTATGATTGTGCCGCAAAATATCGTCAGCACCATCACTGCCAAAAGCTTCATCACCTATATGGGCATGGGTATTTGCGACGCTCATATTGGGGTGATGCGGACTCAGACGGAGGACGTTGTGGGGAAGTCGGCGGAGATTGCTGGTGTGCTGGCGACGGACAAAAATGTTAACAAGTATGCTTTGTTCACCAGCCGGATGCTAGACCGGAAAGCGGACAACGGCACGATGGAGAAGCTGCAGGTGTCATTTGGTGACTATTCCGTCTTTCCTATCACCTACGCTAAAGGCCGTGCGCCGCAATCGGGATTGGAGCTTGCCCTCTCCGTCCTCAATGCCGAAGACCTTAAAAAAAAGGTTGGAGATGATATTATTTTAGTTGTTGACGGCGCGGAAAAGCGCCTGACGGTCTGCGGAATTTATTCGGATGTCACCAACGGAGGCCGAACAGCGCAAGCTGTCTTTGACACAAATAGCGGGGAGATTTTGAGCACCGGCATTGCAGTCACATTTCGTGACCGCCAGAGTGTAGAAACGGCAATTTCACAGTACAGAGAACAGTTCTCCTTTGCTAAGGTTACAAGCATTAATGAAAGCATTGAGCAAATGTTCGGCTCAATACGGGATGCAATTCAAATGGCTTCTGTTGTTGCTATCGGGGCAACTGCCTTACTTATATTACTGGTCACGGTGCTGTTTATGAAAATGCTGGTGGCGAAAGACTGTTATTCGATTGCTATACTGAAATCAATGGGCTTCACCAGTGCGGATATTCGCAGACAGTATTTTACTCGCTCTATTACCGTGTTGGCATTGGGCATAATGCTCGGCACGATTCTGGCAAACACTCTGGGAGAGCTTGTCGGTGTGGCAATTGTTTCTTCCTTTGGCGCAGCAGCCTTTCATTTTGTAGTAAACCCGTGGTTTGCCTGTCTCGTTTCGCCGCTGCTGATTGCGGGCTGTGTCGTTGCCGCTACCATACTGGGCGTTTCCGGCATCCAGGCATTAAAAATTTCTGAACATATTAAGGAGGCTTAACATTATGAATTGCATCATTGCAGGTCAAAATATTGTGAAAATCTTTGGCAAAGATAATGAGCAGGCCAAGGCATTGAACGGAGTAAACGTGGAAATTAAAAAAGGAGAGTTTGTTGCCGTAATGGGGCCGTCCGGTTCAGGGAAATCCACACTGCTTTTTGCGCTCAGCGGCATGGACGAGATTACAAGCGGGACAGTGAAATTTGGCGATACTGAATTATCGAAACTCCGCGAAAACACGCTTTCAGATGTTCGCCGGACAAAAATGGGTTTTGTATTTCAACAGCCCACTATGCTGAAAAACTTAAACATTTTGGATAATATCATCCTTCCCGCCATGCATGAGGGAAAAAGGAATACAGCGAAACTCACGCAAAAAGCCAAGGCCCTAATGAAGAAAACGGGGATTGCCGGGCTTGAAAACAGGGATACCACTGAGGTTTCGGGTGGCCAGCTCCAGAGAGCCGGTATCTGCCGCGCCCTGATGAATGCGCCGGAGATTCTCTTTGCCGACGAGCCTACCGGCGCGCTCAACTCAAAATCGGCGGAGGAAATCATGGAGCTGCTGGTGGAGATCAACAAGGAGGGTACAGCCATATTGCTTGTGACACATGACGCAAAAGTCGCGGCCAGAGCTGACAGAGTCCTGTTTACGAAGGACGGGAACATCGTTTCCGAATTGCCGCTGCAAAAGTTCAGCGGCAGAGGTATGGAGGCAAGAGTGGAAAAGATACTTGCTGAGATGGCGGCCATAGGTATTTAGCTGCAATTAAAAAGCCCAAAGAAAATGAAAAATTTTTAGGAAGATAAAAATTATGAGCATATAGCGAAATACGTTATCGTTCCAAAGATTAATACGAGCGTAATCCTAAGAAAATCAAGGTTTTCCAGGGATTGCGCCTTTTTTGTATTTTGGACTAGACAATGAGAGATAGCATAAGATCACATGAAATAATATGAATGGTTTTTAAACAAGGTAATAAATTTGATTTGGAAAATTAGTGGTAACTTTAAATGATATAATGTATGATAATAAATATTGATTAATAATTTTCACAATCGTTATCTATTACGAATTAACTATTTTCAGATAGATCGCTTATTACCATCTGGAACTGAGAGGTGTTATTATTGAAATTCGAACTTAATAAAAACTTTGCACATAAGCTAGGACTAATGTTAGAATCAAGGTTGATTTGGTATAAACATTATGATTTATGGTGCGAAGAAATAATTGACCAGTATAATGAACCACCATTTTGGATAATTGAACTCGCTGCTACTAAGTATATTCCTGATGCTGTTCGTATTGTAAATTATTATGCATACTCTGAGCCTTTTGAAAAGTTTGACACAAATAATGATTTATATGTAGCATGTTTATTTATAAGATACGAGAGAAATGAAATTTCATGGGCAACATTTTTAGAAAATGCAGGTAAATATACGGATGGTAATGACGCTAAAGTAGATTGTAGTTACTTTTACACTATGTTGAATGATTATGAAGACACAGAATTTTCATTAAAGTTGGAAAAAGTACAAAATAAGAAAGTATATAATGAATTTTATCCTGAAATCAAAGAAATGCAACAATATTATAATCCATTTATTTCTTATTTTAAAGATTACATAAAAAATAATAGGTGAGAAATATATCTCTGTCTCAGGCCTGGAAATTTCGAAAAAAAGACACTATGGGAGAATGTATAATGGGAGTAAGAAGATTTGTTATTTTGGCTTTATCGTTGCTGCTATTATGTGGGTGCAGTAAAAAAGAAGTTAGTACAAATCAAAAAGAAGTCACCAAAGATTAAAGCTTAATTTATCGTGTATCTGACTTTGATGATATCCCTGTCATTTATGTTGGTGCAGCGTACGGACTGAAAAACATGTATATTTCTCCCGAAAATCATATCTATGCACCTTATGGTACTGCAGGATTACTTAATGATTATATTTATAAAGATGATAAATTATATGGGGCAGTTGATTAGTTATTTAGTGAGCGGCAATAAAAACCCGGAGGATATTCCTCCGGGATAATATTATAAAAAAGTCATTATCCATTTACATTCGTCTTGGAAAAATATGAGCTTAACCTCATGCTGGATATTGTTTATAACAATATTGCAGAGATATTCTAAGGAAGGAATTCCCGAGTAATTCTTTTGTTCCATATACTTCACGAAAATTTCTTTAACAGTCTGGATTTCATCATTGTCATCCTTAAATTTTATCATGTAAGGTGTTGGCTTTCCTTGACTTGTAAACCAACAGGCGCAGGCTATCTCTTTTTGTATTCCGCGGATTTTCCCAGCTTCGGTGCCTTGCGTATTAATACCAATTCCAAATGCAGACATAAAGACATTCCTTTCATGAGTTTTCTATTTTAAGCTTTGAATAATCGACGGTTCTTTTTTCTCGTGAAATTCCGCCGGACATATGGTCAATTGGACCTCCCAGGAATACCGCACGTTTTATGGAATCTATTCCGTATTTTCCACGTATAGCATCCACCATTAAATCAGCATATTCTAATTTCTCATAATCTTCCGTATCAAACATGTTAATCTGTCTGGTAAAATCATAATCCGTTAACCGGCTGGTGTGTATACCAAGATGTCTAATAGGTACTCCGTTCCAGGCTTCATTGAAAAGTTTGCATGCTATTTTGTGAATCTCTTTTGTTATATTAGTAGCACTCGTCAAAACCATTTGATGGGACATGTAATTAAATACATAATCCTTTATTCCTATGGAAATAACCTCTGCTTTAACGTTAGCTTTCCGCAATCTGGCCGTTACTGTTTCAGAAAGAGCTAAAAGGACAATATATGCATCTTTTTTATCTGTAACATCGTACGGGATTGTAGTGCTGTTTCCATATCCCTTTTGTGGGGGAGCTTCAGATGCGACGGAAGAAAAGTCATATCCATTAGCAAAGCCCCATACAACCTCTCCATGCTTTTTCATGTGGGCTCTTAATATATCAGGGTCTGTGTTTGCCAATTCCCCGATGGTATGGATTCCCAGGGAAAAAAGCTTTTTGGCAGTGGCACGGCCTACAAAAAATAATTCACTGACAGGCAGAGGCCACATTTTATCTTTTATTTCATGGGGATACAATGTATGCACCAGATTGGGTTTTTTGAAGTCTCCGGCCATTTTCGCGAGGAGCTTATTAGACGAAACTCCAATGTTTACGGTGAATCCAAGCTCGCGATATATCCTGTCTTTTATCATGTTAGCTACTGTAACAGGTTCACCCCATAGACATTTCGTCCCAGTCATATCCATAAATGCTTCATCGATGGAATATTGTTCTACAGCAGGGGTATAGTCTCTCAGTATTTTCATAAAAGCAGCGGAAGAGCGCTCATAAAGCCCGTAATTTGGCGGCACCAGGATTAGCTCCGGACATTTCTGCTTTGCTTCCAATATGCTTTCACCAGTGTGTATGCCAAATTTTTTGGCTGGTATTGATTTTGCGAGAATAATCCCATGCCGCATGGCTTCATCCCCTCCGACAGCAGAAATTTGGTCACGTAAATCTACGGTACCTCCTAGATGTTTAATCCGATATACTGCCTCCCAACTTAGAAATGCAGAATTGACATCAATATGAAATATTGTTTTCTCCATTTTACTACCTCACGCAAGCAATTAGAACGTACGTTTGTATAAGTATAGCAAACGCACGTTCGAAAGTAAACAGGTAATATATGTATATGTATTTGTATATGGTAGTATGTTAGTATATATGTTATCGGTTTCGTACTCAAGATTTTATATGTTTAGATTTTTACCCTTGTCTATTGCCTTTTACAGGGTGGCATCAAGAAATTCTTCATAAAATATAAATATGTTTATTTCCATCCTTTGGTTGCAAAAACTGATTATCGGATTTATAATCGTCAGTAGAAAGAAATTTATTAAGTTGTTGGCTGCGAATCAAAATAATGTATTTAAGTAACTAACACGTAGCTGACAAAGGGCTTAAATTAATGAATGCGATTGAAAGAGAGCTTAATCAAATATCAGGTAAAAGGATATAAAATAAGCACAATTTGTAGGAACAAGCTGTTCTGGGAATTGCACTATTTTTGTGTCACTTAGCTTGGAGGGAGATAACAGCAATGAATATTAAAATTAGTAAGGGAGAAAGCAGGCACTTGGAGGATTGCGTCCTGGCACTCATACATTCTGAGCTGGGTAATGTGTATTTTTCGGATGAAGAAAAGGCTGTTCAAGCAATAAAGGAAGGTATTTCAAAAGAAGAAATTTATGTAGCAGAAAATGATAAATCCATTTGCCTGGGCTGTGTCGGATATGTTGAAATCGGTATTATCCCGGATTTATATAAAAACGGTGTAAATGAATGTTTAATGATGAAGGTCCTGAATTAACACCTTACATAAGAACGAAGGAGGAAGGTAGTGAAATGAGTAAAACATGACAAAGAGGTGTATCATGCACCTCCTGCCATGTTTTATTTATTGCTTTTCATTTTTCTTTAGAAATTGAAGATATAAAAGTATTTATGAAAAAAGCAGACAAAGCTGCTCTTTTTTTAATTAGATAAAAGTTTTTATACATCTTTTTCCAATGTCCCATGCTTTCCCGATTCTATTTCCTACATTGTAATAGTTAAAATCGTTCATTGAGAGTAAGATGGGATCTATTTTTTTAATATCTGGTAAACCGTTTGATAAGTATTTTTCTTCTGAATATGATTCTAAGACCTTACCTATGAAAAGTATGTTACTTCCTTCTAATTCAAGCTCTTGAACCACTTCACACTCTATATTAATTGAACATTCTTCTATCATTGGAATATTCTCCGATACGCCGTAAAAAGTATGAAATAATTTTGCTATGAGTCTAATTAGCGATAAATGGAGCATGTGGAGTTTGTGGAGTTTACAGAATGGTCCACTGCGATTCGGAGAATTAAAGCGGTTAATTCCAGGGATTACCGAAAAGATGCTGACTCAGCAGCTTAGAAAGTTTGAAAACAATAACATTGTTATTCGAAAAGTATATCCTGAAGTTCCTACCAAAGTGGAATATCGGTTGACCCAGCACGGAGAAAGTTTAAAAATGATATTGGAATTAATTAAACAATGGGGTGAAGAACATTTATCTATACAAGAGGGATAGGGCTACATCAATTCGCTTTTAGATAATCCTCCTCCTTTGTCCTTTTACGGACGAAATATGGAGGGTCAAAATGAATAATTGATTGTAGCATTTAAAAGCAAAGCACAGCCGGAACCTGCCAGAACCGCCGTCGAAAGACCTGTTGTTTCTTCCAGTCAGAGGGAACGCTCCTTTCCGATGGAACGTCAATTACAATCTATTGGTAACCCTGCTCCTGTTGAAAAACGGGTATTGCGACAGTCCACTCAAAAGCGCAGATTTACTGTGAAACGGGAACAGAAAATAAAGGGTTCCACTTGTTACTCCAACTAGCAGAAAGGAGGAACCCAAACCATGAGAGGAAAGCATATCCTGATTGCTTTTTCTGGTGTATTCCTCTAATTTTTGTTTGATGCGGTAGCCCTGCGTTTTTCTACACTAAGTCAGTTCTCTCAGGCTTTCCCACGCTTCTTCCTTCAATGTCACGAAGTATTTTTGTCCCATTTCTATCACCCAAATTCAGTTTACCAGATTTAGGGTCCACTCGCCACTTTTATTTCCTGCCGTGGCGGAGTATTAGTGCGTTTCTGAAAACATAGTATAGAGGTTGCTCTTATTTTGACATAATGAATTCAGTGATTGGTTGTATACATATATTACAATGCTTACTTGACTAAAAACTTAAAGATAGTTATAATTATTTTAGTAATTGACCCATGGTCATTAATCAGGAGGAGTAATGTCAAATTTTAAAAGAGCTATTACAGAACAACAAAAAATAGAAAGATACCAAATTATTTTAAGTTCTACAAAAGAATTATTTGAACAGTCCGATTTTAATATGATTAGTGTTGCAGAGATTGCAAGCAAAGCAGGTTTAGCTAAAGGATCTGTATTCCTCTATTTTAAAACAAAAGAGGAACTGTTCCTTTGCCTTACAATGCAAGAGTTTGGAAAATGGAATGAAATATTTAACCAGCGATTGATTACCTTTTCCAAAGATGATAAATCACAAAGCAAAGAGCTAATTGACTTGCTTGATAAAACCTTGTTAAGCAATTCTGTTTTAGTTCGGTTGCTATCCATGCTTAATATTATTCTTGAACAAAATATTAGTTACGAATTAGCGTTAGAATACAAAAAGAGTCTTTATGAACAGATGCAAGGTACTGCTGAAGCTCTAGAAAGTAATATCTATTTTTTTGTAAAAGGTGATGGGATAAGATTTTCTTTATATTGTTTTGCATTGATTGCAGGTATCCATCAAATGTCTAACCCTGCTCCTATTATTAAAGAGGCAGTCAAGAACACAGATTATCAAATTTTCAATGTTGACTTCAGGTCTTATTTTATTGAAATGTTCAAATTGATTTTAGATGGAATGGAGTTTAACTATAGACCGGAAATAAAAATATGATGCAAACTGCCAAGTTATATTAACTTTGGGCGTGCAGTAAATTCTCAAGTATTTTGATACTTAAGAGTTTATGGCACGCCCGTTTTCGAATTATGTAATATAAATACTATCGTTTTTATGTTGACAAATGACCGAGGGTCAGATATAATCATAATTGACCGTTGGTCATTTATGTACGAATGGTAAAGTGTATTAGATGCGGAAAATTCTAAAGACACAATGCTATAATTTTATTGAAAGGAAAGAGTTATATGTCAGATGTAAATAAATTAAAGAAATGTTTTGTTACAGGAGGTTCAGGATTTGTAGGAAGGAATCTTATTCTATTATTAATCAAGGAAGGGTATGAGGTACATGCACTAGTACGCTCGAAAAAATCAGCAGATATTGTAGAAAGTATGGGTGCTATTTCAGAGTATGGAGAAGTGTATGAAACACAAGCACTAATAAAAGGGATGCAGGACTGCTCTGTGGTTTTTCATCTTGCAGCAATCGTTGATACGAAAACAAGCTATGATAAAATGTATCATGTTAATGTCGGAGGTACTGAGGCAGTAGTTCAAGCAGCATTAGAATGTGGTGTGTCAAAACTCATCGATCTTAGCACAGTGTGTGTTGTATTGGACGGGAAGCCTAAATTCGATATTGATGAGAAATATAGTATCAAATCTAAACTTCCTGGCGTCTACTCATATACGAAAGCTATTGCTGAAAAGAAAACCTTAGAATCTAATTCCCCTAAATTGCAATCCATTGTAGTAAGATCCACACTGGTTTGGGGAAAAGGTGATACTTCAGTATTACCCCAAATAATGGATGCCGTTAATTCGAATCAGTTCATGTGGATTTCTGGTGGAAATTATAAAATACCGACAACTCATGTAATAAATCTGTGTTTTGGTCTATTATGTGCAAGCAAGTACGGAAAAGGTGGAGAAATATATTATATAACTGACGGCAAGCCGGTAATGTATAAAGAGTTCATAGGCAAGTTAATTGAATCTCAGGGTACAAATGTAAGTAACTTTAAAAACATACCAAGGTGGCTGGCTTTATCTTTTGCTAAAATACTGGATATGCACCACAAAATATTTAAAACTAAAAACTCTCCTCCGATAGATGTTGAATTCATCTATACAATGGGAACAGCTTACACAGTCAACGACCAGAAGGCTAGATCCGATTTAAGATACAAGAATATTATTGAAATTCAAGAAGGCCTTAAGCAATTGAAGTAATTCAGTTAACATGGTATGGTCAATACTTCCTTGTACCCGTCATTGTTAATGCCAAGGATGACATATGCTGCAAACTTACGGATAATCCCGTTATCGCGAACAGAATAGTGGATTGCATCAATGTAAAGCACTGGATATACCTCTGAAAGAGGGCGATTCTGCCAGTCCTCAATCTGTGGCATGATTTTATCTGTAACATCTGAAATGAATCCCTCAGAAGCCTCAAAACCGTAAATATCCTCGAGGGTATCAGAAATCTGTCTAGTGGTCATGCCTTTGGCATACATGGAGATAATTTAATGGTCGATATCTGATATATCCTTCTGGCGTTTCTTGACTACCTGCGGCTCGAAGGTAGACTTACGATCCTGAGGGACCTGGATATCCATGCTTCCATAGCTACTATTGATACGCTTGGACTTGTAACCATTGCGGTAATCCTCGCTGTCAGAACGTTCTGATTTTTCATAGCCAAGATGGTTATCCATTTCAGTTTCCATCATTTCTTTGATGGTGCCGCCAAGCAGATCTCAATTATTCTAATATAAATATTGATATACCGACCAATCCAGGTCCCACATGTACACCTAATACAGGACTGATTTGTCCCCTTATAGTAACAATGCAATTAGGAATTAACTGTTCCAAACGTTCTTTAATTTTCTCTAAACCCAGTACCTTTCCGCTGCACATTATTGTAATCTCGGCTTTTTTTCCTCTTACTGCAAATTCCTCTGCTAAATTAATTGCTTTTTCAATGCATTTTTTCCTTCCCCTCTCTTTTCCCGCAATTATATAGGTTCCTTCCTCATCACAAGTTATAATAGGCTTAAGGTTAAACACAGATCCTACCAATGAAGCTACACGGCCGATTCTGCCGCCTTTATAAAGAAATTCCAAAGTTTCAACACAGAAGAATAGTCTTGATTTACCATATGCTGATTTAAGCAATTGTACAGTATCTTCGTAATCTTTTCCTGCATCTATATGTTTTGCTGTAAAAATTGCATACATACCACTTCCAATAGCAATATTTTTTGTATCAAAAATAAAAGTCATGATTCCTTTTTCTTTATATTCTTCACTTACTAACCGTACTAAATTCAAGGTTCCGCTAAGATTACTCGATATATGTATTGCAATAATTTTACGGTAACCATCTTCATATATCTTTTCAAATGTATCAGCTGTCTCCTGATAACTCGGTAAGGATGTTTTCGGAATTTCAAACTCTAATTTTTCATATACCTCTTCTGGTGTGATATCGATACGGTCTTTGTAAACTGTGTTATTATAATTTATATATAGCGGCAGAACATAAATGGGGTATTTTTCCTGATATTCTATCGGTACATCACAACCTGAATCAACAAGAATCGCAAAATCTGTTTTATTTTTCATAGTAGTTCCTTTCAAAAACATTCAAATCAATTAGATTGTATTACGGCACTCATACATTCTGAGCTGGGAAAGGTGTGCTTTTCTAAAGAAGAAAGGGCTGTTCAAGCAATAGTGGAAGGTACCGCAGTATGGGCATAGGGAAACAATACTGCACTATTTTGAAGAAGCAGCATGGAAGCACTTAAAGCTATTTTTTGTTGTGGCTGATTTCAATTCCAAAGCAAAAGAATTGTATAAGAGTGTCGAATATGTTGAAAGTGGTATTATCTCTAATTTGTAAATAAATGGTATAAATGAATGCTTAATGATGAAGGCCCTGAGAGAAGGAGATGGCAGGATCAGTGTCAGGACCTTTATTATGAAGCAGTTCATATAAGGGCATATCATTAGCCTTTGTTACAATTTAGAGAATTAATACCTTATATAATACAGAAGGAGTACATATGGTTATAAAACCTAAAAATTCCAATACTCCTGGAGAAATTAAATTACTTTATTTTTCAGTTTCCTTCTTAACCCGAAATAAATTAAAATATTGGGCTATTCCGGCTGCAAGGAAGAACACTGTAAAAATAAGTAATACAAGAAAGATTATCATATTTACGTTTCCGTTTATCGTAACATCATTCCAATTGGTAAAATCGGATTGAAAACTCGGATTGCTTCCATCCTTTAATATGAAGTGCACAAATCCCTGAAAAGTATAATCAAAGGCAGAGACTAGAGCAAAGCAGCCGGCAGTTTTAAAAAATATATTTATCCTGGCATACCGGATAAGCAGCATAATGCTCCAGGGAAGCAGTAGAGAAAAACCGGTTATTGGCAGACCATGGCTGAAAAACCAGCTGCCCTTTGTATAGAGGCTGCACAGGAAAATCAATAGTATTAACATCAACGACTCTGTGGTAAAATACAGCAATGCCTTCTTATCTGAAAACACAGAGGGAAGATATACGTTATACAAAATAAAAGGCAGGAATACCAGTGAAAGGCCAAATATAACAGAAACAAAGGATATAATAAACCAGTCACCCCCGGTATAGATATTGCATATAAGCAATAATAAGCTGAGGGACAGAGTAAAACTTCCTAATGTAAGCAGGGCCTTTTTCGTGGGAACAAGAACAGGAACCAGAGTAAGGGATATTGCTGTAAGCTCTGAAGCCATTACGATAAAAAACCAGGACAGCTTATGCTGAACGGCCAGATTACAGATAAAGCAGGTTACCAGGGATATACCATATAAGAATATCAGGGTATTTTTATAGGTATTGACCATTCGGATGTACTTATTTGCCAGCCTCTCAGAATTTCTGCTTTGAACATCATCACTGGCGGTCAGCAGCTCATGCTCACTTATATTAAGAATTTCGCAGATGTCACGAATTAAAGCAATATCCGGATAAGAGATTCCCCTTTCCCATTTTGATACGGCTGATTCTGTTACAAATAATTTTTCTGCAAATTCCCTTTGAGTCAAACCGACTTCTTTTCTTCTTTTGGTAATGTAGTCTCCAAATGATTTTTTGTCTTCCATTACTTACCTCCATACTGTTTGTTAGTATTAAAATATCCTATTCTTCCAGATAGGTCAATAAAAAAGAGGTATATTAGGACTCGACTGTTAAGCCAGTTCGATAAAATGGGCTTTTCAGAGGTGTTGTGCTATTTTTTCATCCTGAGCCGCAGTTCAATAATAATAATACCAATTGCAGTACCTGCAATCAGCAAAAGGATATTAATGTAAAATATCTCCTCAGTCCGGATGATTTTCTTTGGAATTAAAACTTTATGTTCTAATACAAGAGCAGCAATTTCCATAATCAAAATCCCGATAGAATAATAGCCGAATGTCCGATTGGCAAAATTCCAATTCTCCGGAGACTGCATGGAGCGCTTTGTCCTGTAACCGGCTCCGCTGTTGCGGTTATCCCCCTTAGAATTGGCTAATGAAATACATACAATACTCATAAGTAAAGGAATGGCTATGAACAACCAAACATTTATAATGACATTATCCATAATGAAATCCTCCTAAAAGTGTGAACTATTGAAAAGCATAATTCACACAAGTGCCTGCGAAAGCCTAGGCCTAATCTTGCGGCATGCTGGGAAGGCATGGCGTTAGTATGAAGATTAACTGAATTCATTATATATCAAAGGCTGATTTATTACTATAGAAGGTTAAATAAGAAAATCATATAGTGTGATATTGTACTTTATAGTATAATATTCACTATGGAAATTCACAAACGTAAATATAAAGTTTTCATACACAAACGTAAATATAAAGCTTTCATACAAAAATAGAAATGCAAAAATAGAATACAAAAATAGAAATACAAAAATAGAAATGCAAAATAGAAATACAAAAAAGAAATGCAAAAATAGAAACGCAGAAAAAAATAACCTGAAAGAAAACAAAATTAATTTTTAAATAGGAGGCAAATTATGATACTGCAGGGAGAAAATATTTTACTGGTTCCATATACCCTGGAACATTGTCATGAGGTTTATAAACAATATATTCCGGACCCGATGATGACAGAGGAAGTTTTCAACTATAATAAAGAAAGGATAGATTTGTATTATCAAAATAAGGTACTGGATGCCACAAGGGTATTCTTTGCAATTTCTTACAGAGATACGATAATAGGAGAGATACAGTTAAAGCGCATGGATGCTGTTAACAAATGTGCGACTTTAAGTATCAAATTAACAAATGATGCTGTAAAAAACAAAGGCTTTGGTACGGAAGCCGAAAAATTGCTTATTACATATGCTTTTCATCAGTTAGGTATGGATACTATTTATGCGGATGCCGTACACAGGAATCTTAGAAGCAGGCATGTACTGGAGAAAATAGGCTTTGAACACACTCATGATGATGAAATTTTATCCTATTATAAGCTTGAAAAGGAGAAATACGATAATCCGATTCAAATGATTGAAATTCACGAAGGCAATAGAAGTGCTGTTGTGAATGCCATAAGTGATAATTGGGGCAGCGATATTATTGTAACGAAAGGAAAAATCCATCGGGCAGAAGGGCTGCCGGGATTTTTAGCCATAGAGCATGGTAATATCATTGGAATTATCACTTATCACATATCAGAGAAGGAATGTGAAATTGTATCCCTTGACAGCTTCTCGGAAAACAGAGGAACCGGAACTCTTTTAATAAAACATCTAATCAGTACTGCCAGGGAAAAAGGCTGCCAAAGAGTATTTCTTATTACAACCAATGATAATACCAGAGCCATAAGGTTTTATCAGAAAAGAGGATTTGATCTGGCAGCTATTCATAGGAATGCCATCAGCGAGTCCAGAAAAATAAAACCTCAGATACCACTGACAGGCTTTGATGGAATTCCTATTCTTCATGAGCTGGAATTTGAGATGATATTAGAACGATAAATGTAATGCATTTTTCAAATTTCAAATTAAGCAGTATTGCAAGCAGGCTTGTGTTATGCATGGGGATTAGATTAAAAATGCGTTGCATGTTTAATCTTTCTATTTAAGCAGTAACACAAGCGAGCTTGTGTTATGCATGGGGATTAGATTAAAAATGCGTTGCATGTTTAATCTTTCTATTTAAGCAGTAACACAAGCTAGCTTATGTTATGCATGGGATAAGGAGGAATCTTATATCTGGTAAAAAATACTTGTGTAATCCATGAGGATTGTATACAATAGAAACCAGGAAGGGAGATAGTAAAATGTGGATAGTATATGCACTTTTGTCAGCGTTTTTTGCAGCTTTGACATCCATATTGGCCAAGACCGGTATGAAAAACGTGAATTCCAATGTAGGAACTGCCATTCGGACCGTTGTAGTCCTGTTCATGGCATGGCTCATAGTATTTTTAACCGGAAAATATAAAGAAATTCCAAACATTACGCAAAGAAGCTGGATATTTCTTATATTATCGGGAATAGCAACAGGGCTTTCATGGTTATGCTATTTTAAGGCACTTCAGATCGGAGATGCGTCAAAAGTGGTACCGGTGGATAAATTTAGTGTTGTAATAACCATGGTGCTGGCATTTTTATTCCTTGGAGAACCATTAAACACGAAAACTATCGCAGGCGGTGTACTGATAACATTTGGTATGCTGGTACTGGTATTATAAGTGAATAAATTAAATAAGGAAGTCTGCAGGCTATTTAGAATTAAAATAGAAATGCTTAGGCAGAATAAAATTAAAAAGATTAGTGTGAAAATTAAAAAGCAATTTTCACACACAAATTTGTGCCTGTGGCTCAAGGGTTGCAGGCTGTAAGAAAGGCAAGGTTATTAATATGAAAGATGTAGCAGAACGATTCCTGGAATATGTCAAAGTAGACACTCAATCCCAGGATGATATGGAAAATGTACCAAGTACGGAAAAGCAAAGAAACCTGGCAGAAATGCTTGTTAAAGAACTGAAGGATATGGGAGCTGAGAATGTAAGGCTTTCAGACCATTGCTATGTATATGCCACCATACCGTCCAATACGAAGAAAAAGCTCCCGTCCATCGGCTTTGTTTCACATATGGATACTTCCAATGCCTTAAGCGGTAAGGATGTAAAGCCAAGGATTATAAAGAATTATGACGGCGGTGAAATTGTATTAAACGAAGAGTTGAACATCCGTATGAATGCGGAGGCCTATCCGGTCTTAACTTTATCAAAAGGAAAAGATCTTATTGTAACCGATGGTACTACTCTGCTTGGAGCGGATGACAAAGCGGGCATTGCTGAAATTATGACGATGGCAGAAACTTTGCTTGCGCATCCTGAGATTGAGCATGGAACCATTCAGATTGGTTTTACACCCGATGAGGAAGTTGGAAGAGGTGTTGATTTCTTTGATGTGGAAGGCTTTGGGGCAGACTTTGCCTATACCATTGACGGCGGAGAGCTGGGAGAGATTGAATACGAGAACTTTAACGCAGCAGCGGGAAAGGTTCAGATACAGGGAGTGAGCATCCATCCGGGAAGTGCCAAGAATAAGATGCTGAATGCGCTCCTCCTTGCTATGGAGTTCCAAAATATGCTTCCCGTTAACGAAAATCCTATGTACACGGATAATTATGAAGGCTTCTATATGTTAAATGCATTGGAAGGAACCGTGGATTCTGCCAGGGCTGTATATATCATCCGTGACCATGACAAGGGACAGTTTGAGGACAAGAAGGCAAGGTTTCTTAAAATCGGAGAATACCTGAATGAAAAATACGGGGAAGGAACCTTTAAGGTAGAAGTAAAAGACTCCTATTATAATATGAAGGAAAAAGTAGAGCCCCACATGCACTTAATTGACAATGCCAAACGTGCCATGGAAGAGGTGGGTATAACTCCGGTGGTGGTTCCCATCCGCGGAGGTACAGACGGAGCAAGGCTTTCCTATATGGGTCTTCCCTGCCCGAATCTCTGTGCAGGCGGCAATAATTTTCATGGAAGGTACGAATATGTACCGGTACAATCCATGGAGAAAATTGTTGAAATTTTATTAAAAATTGTGGAAATATATGCAACAGAAGATAATTTGAAATAAATTCCTTTAACAAATAAGATAAGAAGTATTTTCCAAAGACACATAAGGTGTTTTTTGGAAGATACTTCTTTTTTGCAAAATTTATGCCTTGTTTTAAATGTTCTGAAATAGAGAGAAAAGAAAGTTCGTAATTATAAAGTTAACTTTTATTATATGAAAAGTTTTGATAACTAAGATTTTAATATTGATTTTTTATATAAATTAAGTTATTATATACGGAAACATCGTAATTTTATACATTCCAGCGTTAATAAGACAAAATAAAAGTAAAGGTGGTATTGCTATGAACAGTGATTCAGTGAAAACAGGAATTCAACAAGCTCCCCATAGATCTCTCTTTAATGCCCTGGGCATTACCAAGGAGGAACTGGACAGACCTCTCATTGGTATTGTCAGCTCCTACAATGAGATTGTCCCCGGACATATGAATCTGGACAAAATTGTGGATGCCGTTAAGATGGGAGTTGCCATGGCAGGCGGTACCCCTATTGTATTTCCGGCTATTGCCGTATGTGACGGAATTTCCATGGGACATACGGGAATGAAATATTCTCTTGTAACCAGGGATTTAATTGCGGATTCCACAGAAGCAATGGCAATGGCACATGCCTTTGATGCACTGGTAATGGTGCCCAATTGTGATAAAAATGTTCCGGGACTGTTAATGGCAGCTGCCCGAGTAAATATCCCTACTATTTTCGTAAGCGGAGGTCCTATGCTTGCAGGCAGGGTAAAGGGCGAGAAAACAAGCCTTTCCAGTATGTTTGAAGCTGTAGGCTCCTATACCGCAGGAAAGATGACAGAAGAAGAAGTGGAAGAATATGCCTGTAAGGTGTGCCCTACCGCCGGCTCCTGTTCCGGTATGTATACAGCCAACAGTATGAACTGCCTGACGGAAGTACTGGGAATGGGGCTTAAGGGAAACGGAACGATTCCTGCTGTCTATTCTGAAAGAATACGCCTGGCAAAGCATGCCGGCATGAAAATAATGGAGCTTCTTGAAAAGAATATAAGGCCGAGGGATATTATGGTAAAGGATGCCTTTATGAATGCGCTGACAGTGGATATGGCTCTTGGCTGTTCTACCAACAGTATGCTGCATTTACCTGCCATTGCCCATGAAGCGGGAGTGGAATTAAATCTTGAGATTGCAAATGAAATCAGTGCAAAGACTCCTAATCTCTGCCATCTGGCACCGGCAGGCCATGTATATATAGAAGATCTGAATGAAGCTGGCGGAGTATATGCCGTTATGAATGAATTGAATAAAAAAGGCCTTATCAAAACGGAGCTGGTTACAGTAACCGGTAAAACCGTAAGCGAGAACATAGAAGGGTGCCAAAATCTGGACACCAATGTCATAAGAAGCATCGATAATCCATATAGTGAAACAGGCGGAATAGCTATCCTGAAGGGCAATCTTGCAACGGATTCCGCAGTTGTAAAAAGGTCTGCGGTAGCTCCTGAGATGTTAAAGCATGAAGGACCGGCCAGAGTATTTGACTGTGAAGATGATGCCATAGCCGCCATAAAGGACGGCAGGATCAATCCGGGAGATGTAGTAGTTATCCGCTATGAAGGTCCCAAGGGAGGACCGGGTATGAGAGAAATGCTGAATCCGACCTCAGCTATTATGGGAATGGGGCTTGGCACCAGTGTGGCTTTGATAACGGACGGAAGATTCTCAGGTGCTTCCAGAGGAGCCTGCATCGGACATGTGTGCCCGGAGGCTGCCGTAGGCGGAAATATTGCCCTGCTGGAAGAAGGAGATATTATTCAGATAGATATTACAAAGAATTCCTTAAATGTTGCCCTTTCCGAGGAGGAATTAGCAAAGCGCAGGGAGAAATGGCAGCCTAAGCAGCCTAAAATAACAACGGGTTATCTGGCCAGATATACCGCACTGGTAACATCAGCCAGCAAGGGGGCTATTTTGGAGGTTCCCGGCAAATTTTAAAGAATGATTTTCAAATGACAAGGCTTAAAGAGAGGTAGAAAAATGCAGTTAACAGGATCACAGATTTTGGTAGAGTGTTTAAAGGAGCAGGGCGTAGATACTATCTTCGGATATCCGGGCGGTGCTGTTCTAAATATCTACGATGAATTATACAAGCATCAGAATGAGATACGGCATATACTAACCTCCCATGAACAGGGGGCCTCCCATGCAGCAGACGGCTATGCCAGATCCACCGGTAAGGTGGGCGTGTGCCTGGCTACCAGCGGACCAGGGGCTACAAATCTTGTAACAGGTATTGCAACAGCTTATATGGATTCCGTACCAATGGTAGCGATTACGGGAAATGTGGCGGTAAATCTCTTAGGAAAGGACAGCTTTCAGGAGGTCGATATAGCAGGCATTACAATGCCTGTTACCAAGCATAACTTTATTGTAAAGGATGTAGCCCAGCTGGCAGATACGCTCAGAAAGGCCTTCCTCATTGCCCAGACCGGAAGACCGGGTCCGGTTCTGGTAGATATCGCAAAAGACGTTACCGCCAATAAAGCGGAATATAGTAAGGTAACACCCCCTGTAATCCAGCGTGTGAAAGATACCTTTACCTCTGAGGATATTGATACCGGAATCCAGATGATTAAAGAGTCGTCGAAACCGGTTATCTTTATCGGCGGCGGAGCGGTAATATCCGATGCCTGGGAAGAGGTCAGAGAATTTGTAAGAAGGACAGATGCACCGGTAACGGATACCTTAATGGGAAAGGGAGCCTTCAGCGGCGATGACCCTTATTATACCGGAATGCTTGGAATGCATGGTACAAAAACGGCTAATTTCAGTGTCACAGAATGTGACCTTTTAATAACTGTCGGCTCCAGGTTCAGCGACAGGGTAACCGGCAACACGGCCCGTTTTGCCAGGAATGCAAAAATCCTTCAGATTGACGTTGATCCGGCAGAAATAAATAAGAATATACTGGTTGACCATGCTGTCATTGGAGATATCAAAGAGGTCTTAAAAGCCTTAAACAGCAAGCTTTCGGAACAAAAGCATAAGGAGTGGATTTCCCACGTAATGGATATGAAGGAGAAATATCCGTTAAAATACCATGAGAGAGGACTTACCGGACCTTTTATCTTAAATAAGCTCTATGAGCTTACGGGAGGAGAGGCCATAATAACTACGGAAGTCGGCCAGCATCAGATGTGGTCGGCCCAGTACTATAAATACAAGAACCCAAGGACCTTCATCACCTCCGGAGGCCTTGGCACCATGGGTTACGGGCTTGGAGCCTGTATCGGTGCAAAGGTGGGAAATACAGATAAAACAGTCATTAATATTGCAGGCGACGGGTGCTTTCGCATGAACATGAACGAGATTGCAACTGCCACCAGATATAACATACCCATTATACAGGTCATCTTTAATAACCACGTCCTTGGAATGGTAAGACAGTGGCAATCCTTATTCTATGGGGAACGATATTCTTATACCACTCTGAATGACAGTGTGGATTTTGTTAAGGTAGCCGAGGCCATGGGAGCAAAGGCTTACCGGATTACGAAACGGGAAGAAGCAGAAACGGTATTGAAGGAAGCAATCAGCCTTAATATTCCCGTGGTTATCGACTGTATTCTCCAAAGTGATGACAAGGTATGGCCCATGGTTGCACCTGGTGCAGCAATCGAGGAAGTATTTACGGAAGAGGATTTGGAAGCTAAGAGTAAATAGGGAAAATCCAAAAGAACATATTGACTATATTTTAACTAAGTTTTATAATGTAATGGATTAAAGTGGTCAAGCGTAAAATCCAGCTGGGCAAAGAAGCCTGAACTTCTCTGCTCTGGCTGAAAATATAAGGAGGATAATTAAGTGGCAAGAGTTTATAATTTTTCAGCAGGCCCGGCTGTATTGCCGGAGGAAGTACTGAAGGAAGCAGCAGAAGAGATGTTGGATTACAGGGGCACCGGAATGTCTGTTATGGAGATGAGCCACAGGTCCAAGGCTTATGAAAACATCCTGAATGAAGCGGAAGCCGATATAAGGGAGCTGATGAACATCCCGGATAACTATAAGGTACTCTTTTTACAGGGCGGTGCATCCTCGCAGTTTGCTATGATTCCGATGAACCTGATGAAAAACAAGGTGGCAGACTATATCGTTACAGGACAGTGGGCAAAGAAGGCATTCCAGGAAGCTAAAATATATGGAACAGCCAATAAGATAGCATCCTCAGAAGACAAGACCTTTACTTACATACCTGATTGCTCCGACCTTCCAATCAGTGAAAATGCGGATTATGTTTATATTTGTGAAAATAACACCATATATGGAACTAAATTCAAGACTCTTCCCAATACCAAGGGAAAACCCCTGGTAGCTGACGTATCCTCCTGTTTTCTGTCAGAGCCGGTAGACGTAACCAAGTATGGCCTGTTATACGGCGGTGTACAAAAAAATGTAGGCCCTGCCGGTGTTGTAATTGTTATTATCAGAGAAGATCTGATTACGGAGGATACCTTACCCGGAACTCCTACCATGTTTAAATATAAAATACATGCTGACAACGGTTCTCTTTATAACACTCCCCCTGCTTACGGTATTTATATCTGCGGCAAGGTATTCAAGTGGCTGAAGAAGCTGGGCGGCCTGGAAGCTATGAAGGAAATCAATGAGAAAAAAGCAGCCATACTTTATAACTATTTGGATGAAAGTAAGCTGTTCAAGGGTACTGTTGTAAAAGAAGACCGTTCCTTAATGAATGTTCCTTTTGTAACAGGCGATGAGGAGCTGGATGCCAAGTTTGTAAAGGAAGCAAAAGCCGCAGGCTTTGAGAACTTAAAAGGCCACAGGACAGTGGGCGGTATGCGTGCTAGTATCTATAATGCAATGCCTATTGAAGGTGTAGAGAAATTAGTGGAATTTATGAAGGAATTCGAAAAGAAAAACTTAAAATAACCATAAAGGAGCGCTTATGTCAAAGTATAAATATAATTGTCTGAATCCCATTGCAAAGGTAGGACTTAAGCTTTTTTCAGAAGATTATGCCAAAATAGAAGATATGAAGGAAGCGGATGCAGTACTGGTAAGAAGTGCCTCCATGCTGGAAATGGAATTACCTGAGAATATTGCGGCAATTGCCAGAGCAGGAGCCGGTGTCAATAATATTCCGCTGGATAAATGTGCCGGTGACGGCGTTGTAGTATTCAATACCCCCGGTGCCAATGCCAATGGTGTTAAGGAGCTTGTTATTGCAGGCTTAATGCTTGCTTCCAGAAATATCGTGGGCGGAATCAACTGGGTACAGACCGTAAAGGAAGAAAAAGAGGTAGCAAAATTAGTGGAGAAAGGAAAGGCGAAATTTGCCGGCAAAGAAATAGAGGGCAAGAAGCTTGGAGTAATCGGGCTTGGAGCTATTGGTGTATTGGTAGCCAATGCCGCAAACCGCCTGGGAATGGAAGTATACGGATGCGACCCCTATATCTCCGTTGAACACGCCTGGAACTTATCCAGAGATATCATCTCTGTAAAATCCAAGGAGGATATCTATAAAGAATGTGATTACATAACGCTTCATGTTCCTTTATTAGAGGATACCAGGAAGATGATAAATAAGGAAACTCTTTCAAAATGTAAGGACGGCGTGGTTATCCTCAACTTTGCAAGAGATCTCCTGGTAAACGATGAGGACATGGAGGAAGCCTTAAAATCAGGCAAGGTTGCTTCTTATGTAACGGATTTTCCCAATGAAAAGACCGCAGGTATGGAAGGAGTTATTGCGATTCCCCATCTTGGTGCCTCTACGGAGGAATCCGAGGATAATTGTGCGGTGATGGCAGTAAAGCAGATTAAGGATTACCTGGAGCATGGAATTATCAAGAATTCTGTAAATTATCCTGACTGTGATGCCGGTACCTTTGCCCAGGGAACCAGAGTGACCATTAACCATAAGAACATCCCTAATATGTTAACCCAGTTTACGGGAGTCTTTTCCGCAGAAAATATTAATATAGCCAACCTTATTAATAAGAGCAAGGGAGACTATGCTTATACGGTTATTGATGTAGAGGGCAGTATTAATTCGGGAATTGCTGAGAAGTTAAAAACAATAAATGGTGTATTAAGAGTCAGAACGTTATCTTAATGAAACAGATTATGTAAAAGCGGCAGGTTAATACCAAGAGAATAGTGTCGGAAGGACATCCAAACAGGATATTCCGGGAGATGCTATAAGGCTTTTGGTATTAACCTTTTTTAAAATCCTGTCAGCCCCACTATGTGCAGCTGTGGATATGCTGCAGTAAGCCATGGGTGTTAATACATGTGCAGTAAGCCATGCCGCAGTAAGCGGCGGAAAGAGAGGTAATATGGCAGAAATTAAGCCTTTTTGTTCGGTAAGGCCGGCTCCTGAATTAGCGGGAAGAATCGCGGCACTGCCTTATGATGTTTATAGCAGAGAAGAAGCAAAAGAGGAAGTGATGCGGGAACCTTTTTCCTTTTTACAGATAGACAGAGCGGAGACAAAGCTTCCGGATAGTGTGTCTGCCTATGACAGTGCTGTGTATGAGAAAGCAAAGGAACTGTTGGAGGAGATGATAACAAAGGAGCATTTTGTCAGGGAGGAAAAGGAGTGCTTTTATCTTTATGAATTAATAATGGAGGGAAGGAGCCAGACAGGGCTTGTAGCCTGTGCCTCTATTGATGATTATATCAACGGAGTTATTAAGCGTCATGAAAATACCAGAACGGACAAGGAGCTGGACAGAATTACCCACATTGATGTCTGTAATGCCCAGACAGGTCCAATCTTTCTGACCTTCCGCGATTCCGGCAGTATGAAAGGAGTTATGGAGCAGCAAAAGAAGGAAGAGAAGCTTTATGGCTTTACTTCACCGGATGGTATTACCCATAATGTGTGGAAAATTGAAGAGAAAGCAACCGTAGCAAAAATTAGAGAGGAATTTGAAGGCATTTCTTCCATTTATATTGCTGACGGACACCATAGGGCCGCATCCGCTGTAAAGGTAGGGCTAAAGCGCAGGGAGGAACATACTGATAATACCGGCAGGGAGGAATATAATTTTTTCCTGTCCGTCCTATTTCCCTCCGAAGAGCTTATGATTATGCCCTATAACAGAGTGGTAAAAGGCCTGAACGGATATACCGGGGAAGAATTTCTGACCAGGATTTCCGAATGCTTTGAGGTGGTGCTTCAGGGGGGAGAGCCTTATCAGCCCAAAAGTAAGGGTGAGTATGGAATGTATTTACAAAATACCTGGTATAAGCTTATAATGAAAGAAGAGTACCGTAAGGAAGACCCGGTGGCGGGCCTTGATGTTTCCCTGCTGCAGGATAATCTCTTAGGTCCCGTCCTTGGAATTGAGGATCCCCGCACTGATAAGAGGATTGATTTTGTCGGAGGAATCAGAGGCCTTGGGGAGCTGGAGCGCAGGGTCAGGGAAGATATGACAGTTGCTTTTTCCATGTATCCTACGGATATAAAGGAGCTGATGGCCGTATCGGATCAGGGAAAATTAATGCCGCCAAAATCCACCTGGTTTGAGCCGAAATTAAGAAGCGGGTTATTCATTCACCGGATATAAGTATTGTGCATACACAGTCCAGGTAACCAGACAGGAAAAAATGTTATTGAATAGAAAATGAACTTTACTAAAAATTCTATTATAAATTCTATTATAAATTTTTATAGAAAGATGGAACCATATTATTATTTGCATCGTCTAATGGTTGAACAAGGAAATAAGATAAAAATTTAGTAAAGGAGGAATTTTATGATAACGAAAAAAATAGGGACTGTAATCTTAAGCGGTGCCCTTGTAGTTAGTGCTCTGCCTTCACCCTATTTATTAAAGGCAGATGCGAGTTCCCTGGCAGGAACTAATCTGGTAAAAACGACAATTTCATCCAAGGCGCAGACAGGTGATTCTGCTTCGTCGAAGGATCTGGAGAACATGATTAATACTGTAAAAAGTAAAATAACCATACCTTCGGATTTATCGGAATTCTCATATAATTATAACTCGGGCAGTTCCTATACGGACAGTACCTGGAATCTTACCTGGGCTAATAAAGACGGCAGCAAGAGCATCTATATTAACTGCGACTCCAAGGGACGTATCCAGAGCTATAATTACAATACGAACCTAAGTTATAAGCCGGTATATCTTCAGGGAGAATTAAAAGACAAAGCGGATGCTTTTATTAAGGGAATTTCCCCGGATATTTATACTAAGCTTCAATATACGGATGCTTCTGCAAGAGGTTCTTATAATGGTACTTACAGTTACCAATATCAAAGAATGGAAAATGGTATCCCCATGCCGGATAATACCGTAACTGTAGGTGTTAATTACCAGACGGGTGAAGTTACCTCCTATACTGTCAATTGGCTTTATGATGTCAGTATTCCCTCTTCCGAAGTGAAAATAACCAAGGAAGATGCGGCTTCCCGGATTGGAAAGAATATTAAGATGACCTTATCCTACCAGAGTGCCTATAATAAGGACAGTAATGGTAAGAGTACAGCGAAGGCATTTCTGGTATATAGTCCCGATAAGTCCTATATATCCGTTGATGCCGTAACCGGGAAGATATATGATACGCAGAACCTTTGGGCAGATGTTTACGGAAATGAAAAGGCAGCGTTTACAGCGGACTCCAAAGCTGACGGAGGCGGCCTGACTCCTCAGGAAGCGGCGGAGGTTGATAATATAAAGGGGCTGATTACAAAGAATAATGCCATAAAAGCAGTAAAAGGCAATGGAAAACTGCTCTTTGACAAGAATATGACCTCCGTCACAGCCAATCTTTACAAGAATGATAGCACAAATGGAAGCTCCGGTTATATATGGGGCATCAACTTCTCAGATCCCAGGAAGGAGAAGAATGGTAAAGGAGACAGTTATCGTGCCTATGCCCATGCCACTGTGGATGCAAAGACAGGAAAAATCCTATCCTATTATTCTTCTACCAATAACTACTATAACTCTGCCACAGGAAAATGGGATAGCCCGAAAGTGAAATATACTTCCAAACAGGGAAAGGGTATTTTAGAAGGCTTCTTAAAAGAGCAGATACCGGAATATTTTAAGAATTCCACCTATAGCGGAGCTGCTGATGATTATATTATTGCCTATAAAGACAGTAAGCCCGTATATGGCGGTTATTCCTACAATTATCAGAGAGTCAATGAAAAGATTCCCTATGCGGCAAATAATATCATCGGTTCCGTAGATGGCGTAACCGGCAAGATTTACTCCTTTGGCTACAACTGGGATGAGGATGTAACTTTTGAAGCTCCTGACAATATTATTTCAGCGGAAAAAGCCTTTGACTCTTATATAGCGAATGAAGGGTACCGTCTGGTATATGAAATATATTATAAGAACAGTGTTACCAATGCAAAGGCTGATGCCTCCTATGCACAGACTCCACTGGTACGTCTTGTATACCGTACGGATATTACACCAAATTATATATCTCCGTTTAACGGAAAGCAGCTTGATACCGACGGAAAAGAGTATACAAAAACAACCAACCTTTACTCCTATACGGATATTGACAATAATTCTTCAGCCAGAAATATAAAGCTGCTTGCGAATATGGGAATCGGATTTGAAGGAGGCCTTTTCAAACCTTCTCAGGCAATCACAGCAGAAGAATTAGCAGACCTTACCGAGAAAGCAGGCTTTTATGCCGATTCAAAAAATAAATTGTCCGGCAGTACCATAAACCGTATGGAGGCTGCAAAATATGCGGTTAAGCTGTTAGGTCTTGAGAAAGCAGCTAAGATCAGCGGTATTTATTCCATGAATATTACGGACCAGGCAACAATCAACCAGTCCGATATCGGTTATGCTGCAATTGCTTATGGCTTGAAACTCCTGACACCAAACAGCAATAACCAATTGCATGCAGGAGATAATCTTACACGCCAGGAGGCAGCTGATTTAATAGTAGCAATGTTAAATACACAGGAATAAAAGAAAATATTCTTTAATAGAAAAGAGAGAAGGCGGGATTTGAACTGACCCCATAAGTTAGACCAAAATCTAATTTATGGGAGGTCAGTTCAAAATCCCGCCTTCTCTCTTTTTATTTAATCTTGGTACATTTCGTAAGTTTACTTGTGAAACTGCTTAAACAAATTTTTTCTATAACCTTCTTTACTTTAGAGAATTTTCACTTTTTTAAGCCGGTTATTTGTGGTAATATAAATATAGGCTTATACAATTTATTAGGAGGCAATTATGCAAAATATACTATTTTTAGAACCTGTATTTAAGGAAATGATCTGGGGAGGAAACAGGCTTAAGACTGATTATGGCTACGATATTCCCAGTGATTCCACAGGTGAATGCTGGGCGGTCAGTGCCCATACCAATGGGGATTGTAAAATAAAAGCGGGGGAATATAAAGGGGAGACATTAAGCAGCTTATGGACGAACCACAGAGAGCTTTTCGGGAATTCGGAAGGTGAAGTTTTCCCGCTTTTAATTAAGATCATAGATGCCAAGCAGGATCTGAGCATACAGGTCCATCCCAATGATGCTTATGCTAAGGAGTATGAAAACGGCTCCCTGGGAAAGACAGAATGCTGGTATATTCTGAATTGTGATGAGGATGGAAAGATTGTTATTGGGCATAATGCAAACAGCAAGGAAGAGCTGGCTTCCATGATTCAAAAAAATCAGTGGGATGACTTGATCCGTGTACTTCCTATAAAAAAAGGTGATTTCTTTCAGATTGTGCCAGGAACAGTTCATGCCATCAAGGCAGGCACTGTGATATTAGAAACCCAGCAGAACAGTGATATTACCTACAGGCTTTACGATTATGGAAGGCTCCAGAACGGAAAACCCAGAGAACTTCATATTGATAAGAGCATTGATGTAATAACCTGTCCCCAGAAGCTCACGGAGCCTTTAAGAAAGAAAAAAGAGATAAAGGCCGGTGAAATAGAGGAGCTGGTCAGCTGTGAATTTTATACGGTAGAGAAGATAAAGATAAACGGCAGTGCAGAACTGGAGCAGACAGAACCTTTTACTATAATGAGTGTGATAGAGGGAGAAGGCTCCGTGGAAGGCGTGGACATAAAAAAAGGAGATCATTTTATCCTTCCCGCAGGTTTCGGACGCTATACGTTAAAAGGAAATATGGAATGCATAGCATCTCATATATAAAGGTAAGAAAGTAATATCATACAACCCAAGTATTTAACAAAATGTAAGGAGAAAACCAATGAGTAGTTTTTTTAACCTGGATAATCCGTTTTTTACCGGATTAAATAAGATTGTAGATGCTTTCTTTTTAAGTATAATATTTTTAGTGACCTGTATTCCCATAATAACCATAGGGCCGGCTTTGACCGCTCTTTATTATGCGACAGCCAAATCCCTGCGCAGGGACAGAGGATATATTTCAAAGGAATATTTCAAAGCTTTTAAAATGAATTTCGGACAGGGGGTAGTCAGCGGACTTGTTGTTATCCTGGCCTCCTTTATACTTTACATTGACTGGAATTATGCCAAAGGGCTCAAAAGCAATGTGGGAGTGATACTGTTCAGCATTTTTACGGCGTTATTCGTGATACTTTTCTGCATTAGTATTTATTTATTTCCTGTTTTGTCCAGATTTAAGACAAAGACACTGCATTTATTTAAAACATCATTCCTTATGTCCATGAGACATCTGCCAAGTACTATTTTGATGGCGATTATTGTTCTTTTCTTTGTTTTGCTTGTTTATCTGTTCCGTATACCCATTTTATTTGCACCGGCAGCCTGTGCATTGCTGGTATCTTTTCTGATGGAACGGATATTCAAAAAATATATACCGCAGAAGGAAGAAGACGAAGAATCAAATGGAGTAGATGAGTGGTATCTGGAATAAGAATATAATTGGGAGCGGAGGAGGCTGTATGGAGGATAATCTGTATGGATTAATGGATTGGGCAGGAATTGAGGCGGTTGTTTACTCGGAAGAGGATCGCCCCCATGATATTTTAGGACCTCACCTGGTGGAGGAAGGTTTGCTGATTCAGGCTTATATACCGTCAGCAAGAGATATAAAGGTCAGGCTGTTAAAGACAGAGAAAATATATTCAATGACCAGGGAAGAGGAAGGCTTCTTTGCCGTACTGATACCTAAAATCAAACGAATATCGGCCTACACCTTTATCGTTACTTATGATAACGGAGTAACACAGGAATTAACAGATCCATACTTCTATGGCCAGATCCTGTCGGAAACGGATTTGAATAGATTTTCCAAAGGTATTCATTATAACATATACGAAAAACTCGGTTCCCATCCAATGGAAATAAACGGAGTAAGTGGTGTATATTTTGCCGTCTGGGCTCCTAATTCTGTGCGGGTAAGTGTGGTTGGAGACTTTAACTGCTGGGATGGCAGAAGACATCCTATGAACAGACTGAAGGACTCCGGTTTATTTGAACTTTTTATCCCGGGACTCTTGGCAGGTGAAATTTATAAATATGAAATAAAGGTAAAAGGCGGCATGGTCGTGTTAAAGGCGGACCCTTATGCAAACAGGGCCGAATTAAGGCCGAATAATGCGTCCATTGTTTGTGACCTGAATGATTATCAATGGGGAGACAGTGATTGGCTGAGTACCAGAAAGTCGGTAAATTATAAAAAAGCACCTGTAAATATTTATGAACTGCACCTTGGCTCCTTTAAAAAGCCCGGCACAGATGAACGTGAATTTTACAATTACCGTGAACTTGCTCCAATGGTTTCAGATTATGTACTTGAAATGGGTTATACCCATGTTGAATTAATGCCGGTGATGGAACATCCCTTCGACGGTTCCTGGGGCTATCAGGTAACAGGCTATTATGCACCGACTGCCAGATATGGCTCACCGGAAGATTTTATGTATTTGATTGATTTTTTACATCAGAAAGGCATTGGCGTTATTTTGGATTGGGTGCCTGCCCATTTTCCGAAGGACAGCTTTGGACTTGCTGCCTTTGACGGTACCTGCCTTTATGAGCACTTGGACCCCAGACAAGGTTCCCACCCTCACTGGGGAACCTTAATTTATAATTATGGAAGGCCTCAGGTATCTTTATTTCTTATTGCCAATGCACTGTTCTGGATAGAAAAATATCATGCGGACGGTATCCGTATGGATGCGGTAGCCTCAATGCTGTATCTGGATTACGGCAAAAAGGACGGCGAATGGATTGCAAATAAATATGGCGGAAAAGAGAACCTGGAAGCAATGGAAATGCTGAAGCACTTAAATTCCATTGTAAAGAAAAGAAAAGACGGAGTGATGCTGATTGCGGAAGAATCCACCTCCTGGCCAAAGGTAACAGGAGACCTGAAGGAGGGCGGCCTTGGATTTGACCTTAAGTGGAACATGGGCTGGATGAATGACTTTACGAATTATATGAAGAGCGATCCCCTCTTTCGCAAGGGCCGTCATGGCGAACTGACCCTCAGCATGGTATATGCTTACAGCGAGAAGTTTATTCTGGTACTATCTCACGATGAGGTGGTGCATGGAAAAGGCTCCATGATACAAAAAATGCCGGGAAACCTGGAGGATAAGTTCGCAAACCTCAGGACCGCTTATGGCTTTATGATGTGCCATCCGGGCAAGAAGCTGCTGTTCATGGGACAGGATTTTGCCCAATACAGTGAATGGGATGAAAAGAAAGAAATTGATTGGAAGCTGTTAAAAGAGGAGCGTAATGCCTCTCTGAACCAGTATGTAAAAGAACTGAATAGCTTTTATAAGAAAAAGCCGGCTCTTTATGCCTGGGATTTTGAAGAAAAAGGCTTCGAATGGATCAGCAGCCAGGATGCTGATCATAGTATTGTGGTGTTTGTAAGAAAAGCAGATAATATACAGGATACCCTGTTGGTAGTGTGCAACTTCACACCTGTCGTTTATGAAAACTTCCTGATAGGAGTACCTTTTCCCGGTAAATACAAAGAGATATTCAGCAGTGACTATGAGCGGTTCGGGGGTAAGGGCCACTGCAATAAACGAATGAAGCAGTCAAAGCATACGGGAGCGGATGGCAGAACGGATTCTTTATCCATTACGGTGCCGCCTCTGGGCATTAGTATTTTCTCCTGTACACCCTTGGAAACAACAAAAGAAAGCAGCAAAAGAAACAGTAGAAGAAAATAGGAGGATATTAACCTGATGGAACATATTTTAGCCTTAATGAAAGATCAAGTTCTTCTGTCATTACAGGATTTATGGAAAAGTATTGTAAATAATGGCTTAGAATTGGTCGTAAAAATACTTATAACCCTTCTTGTATTTTTTATTGGAAAAAAGATAATAAAGATGCTGCTTGGAATGGTAGAGAGAGCCTTTAACAGAGGAAAGATGGAAGCCGGCGTAAAAGGCTTTTTATTAGCATTTATACGTGCCATATTTTATATCATCCTTATCTGGATTATCCTGGTGCAGATATTCAGTGTAAAGGACGCCAGTTTAGTGGCAGTATTGGGCTCAGCCGGCTTGAGTATCGGCCTGGCGCTCCAGGGGGGGCTTTCAAACTTTGCCGGAGGAATCATAATTCTTCTGCTTCGCCCTTTTAAGGTAGGGGACTATATTATCTATGGAGCAAATGAAGGAACCGTAATTTCTACGGATATTTTTTATACCAAGATGCTTACGGCAGACAACCGCCTGGTGGTCATGCCAAACGGTGCCCTGTCTAATTCCAGTATTATTAATACCACCAATGAAACCCAAAGAAGGCTCGACTTTAATATAGTTGTTTCCAATACCGAGGATATTGACCGGGTAAAGGATGTTTTGAACGTGGTTATCGGTAAAAATGAAAAGGTAATCAAGGAAGCAGCCAATACGGTATTTGTAAACAGCATTGATACGGGAACTGTTACCATGGGAATCCGGGTATGGGTTAAAAAGGAAGACTATTTTACAGGTAAATCGGAGCTGTTAGAAAGCATAAAGAAAGAATTTGAAGAAAATCAGGTTAAAATTCCAATGTAGTTTTATAAAATGAACTAATAAAATAAAGTGTAATTGGGTATTTTACTTATAAAATAAAGTATAAAAAGAATTATTAAAAAAAGCTTTCCTTTTTTATAAAAAGGTGGTATTTTATCTTTAGGCAAAATTTAAGTTGGAGCAAGGACGTTCCCGAGTTTCTTTGGGGACGTTTTTTTTATGCTGGCTCTATAACCGGTACCAATGCTGGTTATAGCACCTCCAAGGTTGCAGTACTTATACTGTGTACCTGTACTGAACTGGTTCTGTACCTGTACTGTTTGATAGTACATATGCTGTTTTAACGTACAATTGCTGGTCTACAGTAATTGTATCTGAAATAAATATATTGAAAGACAAAATATAAATGTGTGGAAGGAGTTTTTTATGGCAGAAAAATTGACTGAAATCTTTGGTGTTGATGTTTTTAACGAAGCCACCATGGCAGAACGTTTACCTAAAAAAGTTTTTGCCGCTTTAAAGAAAACAATTAAAAACGGAGAGGAACTGAATCCGGAAATAGCAGATGTAATTGCCAATGCTATGAAGGATTGGGCAATCGAAAGAGGAGCTACTCATTATACCCATTGGTTTCAACCAATGACAGGTATTACAGCTGAAAAGCATGACTCCTTTATCAGTCCTACTTCTGACGGAAAAATACTTCTTGAATTTTCCGGAAAAGAATTAATAAAGGGTGAACCGGATGCTTCTTCCTTCCCTTCCGGCGGGTTAAGAGCAACTTTTGAAGCAAGAGGTTATACAGCCTGGGATTGTACATCCCCTGCCTTCTTAAGAGAGGATGCTGCAGGTGTTACCCTTTGTATTCCCACCGCCTTCTGTTCTTATACCGGAGAAGCTCTTGATAAGAAGACACCGCTCCTTCGTTCAATGGAAGCTGTCAGTGATCAGGCTGTCCGTATACTTAAATTATTCGGCCATGATGAAGTGAAGTCCGTATCCTGCTCTGTTGGTCCCGAACAGGAATATTTCATTATAGACAAGGCCAAATACTTAAAGAGAGAAGACTTGATTTTTACCGGTCGTACCTTATTTGGTGCACAGCCTCCGAAGGGTCAGGAAATGGATGACCATTATTTTGGAAGCTTGAAGGAAAGAATTGCGTCATTCATGAAGGAAGTAAACGAAGAGTGCTGGAAGCTTGGTATCCTTGCTAAGACACAGCATAATGAGGTTGCTCCTGCACAGCACGAATTAGCGCCTATTTATTCAACAGCAAATATTGCAACGGACCACAACCAGTTAGTAATGGAAACGATGAAGAAAGTTGCTAACCGCCAAGGCCTTGTGTGCCTGCTCCATGAGAAGCCTTTCGCAGGGGTTAATGGTTCCGGTAAGCATGATAACTGGTCCATCGTTACCGACACAGGAAAGAACCTTCTGGAGCCCGGCAAAACACCTCACGAGAATATACAATTCCTTTTAATCCTTTCTGCCATAATTAAAGCGGTGGATGAGAATGCTGATTTGCTCAGACTTTCCGCTTCCAATGCAGGAAACGATCACAGATTGGGTGCCAACGAAGCACCTCCGGCTATTATTTCCATCTTCCTTGGAGAGCAGTTAGAGGATGTTGTAAAGCAGCTTGTTGAGACAGGCGATGCCAAGAGCAGTAAACAGGGCGGCAAGTTAAATACTGGTGTTCATACACTTCCTGAATTAAAGAAGGATGCTACAGACAGAAACCGTACATCCCCCTTCGCCTTTACAGGAAATAAGTTCGAATTCAGAATGGTTGGATCTTCCATGTCCATCGCTGGTCCAAATACTACTTTAAATACAATTGTTGCAGATGCATTTTGTAAATTTGCCGATGAGCTGGAAAGCGCAAAGGATTTTGATATAGCCGTACATGATTTAATCAAGAAGACCTTAACAGAGCATCAGAGAATTATTTTCAATGGAAACGGATATTCTGATGAATGGGTAGCAGAAGCTGAGAGAAGAGGACTTCCTAATTTAAAATCACTTGTAGAAGCAATTCCTGCCATGACATCAGAAAGAGCTGTGAAGCTGTTTAGCAAGTTCAAGGTATTGTCAGAGGTAGAGCTTCATTCCCGTGCAGAAATTGAATACGAGACCTATTCAAAGACAATTAACATTGAAGCTAAAACAATGATCGAAATGGCAAGTAAGCTATATATTCCTGCTGTTATTAAATATGCTTCAGGTCTTGCAGCTTCTATTAATACGATTAAAGCTGCTTTACCCGATGCAGATGTATCCGTACAGGCAGGTCTGTTAAAAGAGACTTCCGAATTGCTTGCTGCAGCAAAAACTGCCCTTGTTAAGCTTCAGGCTGCTGTTGCAGAAGCTGCTGAAAAAGAAGGCCAGGAGCAGGCTGTATTCTTTAAGCAGGTTGTATTCCCTGCAATGGGTGATTTAAGAACACCTGTTGACGAGCTGGAATTAATCGTTGATAAGGAAATCTGGCCCGTACCTGCTTATGGTGATTTATTATTCGAGGTATAACTCTATTGCAGATATCCGGATTGATTTAACCCGGATGTAAAGGAAGTATTTCCATTTTGTAGAATTCATATTTAAGAATATGCTGAAAACACCAAAAAGACTGTCATATCTTCATAGATTGGCAGTCTTTTTTTAAAATATATTTATTTCGCTATTTACAATTTAAATTCTATATATAATAATGGAATATAGAATGGACTGTCAAAATGCAGAAAAGACTGCCCATGTATTACAGAAGAAAGGAATTAGATCATAAATGAGAAACATTAAACTGGTACTGGAATATGACGGTTCACGGTACGATGGATGGCAAAAACAGCCAGGGAACAATAAAAGCATTACAATACAGGATAAGATGGAGTCCGTATTAAGTAAGATGGAGAATGAAACGGTTGAACTTATTGGAGCGGCCAGAACAGAAGCAGGAGTCCATGCCTATGGACAAATTGCGAATTTTAAGACGAATACGGATATGAAGCTATTTGAAATTAAACATTACCTTAACCGATATCTTCCGAGAGATATCGCTGTGCTTGAGGTTTTTGAGGTGCCTGAGCGCTTTCACAGCAGCTTTAATGCAAAGACTTTCCAGTACGTATATAAAATAACAACGGGAGAAGTACCCTCGGTATTTGAGCGGAAATATAATTATTACTGTTTTCACAAATTGGATGTATCACTTATGAGAAAAGCGGCGCAAAGTCTTGTTGGCGAACATGATTTTAAGGCCTTTTCTGAAAATAAGAGGATGAAGAAATCCACTGTCCGGAAAATAAAAAGTATTGAGATTAAGACGGGAATTAACACAATTGATATTATTCTGGAAGCAGATGATTTTTGGCCGAATATGGCCAGAATTATTGCAGGGACGCTGATTGAAATTGGAGAAGGAAATATGGCTCCCGAATATATGGAGGAGATAGTAGCAAGCGGTGATAGGAGTAAGGCAGGGGAAACGGCAGAAGCAAGAGGTCTTTTTCTGATGGATGTAAAGTATGAATAATTGATTCGGCGGTCATAGATCAATCTCAATAAACCTGGCATTATTTTATTGGTTCACTTTTATGATAGCTGAAGCATAGTTTATAAATTAATAAATTTAGCTAATTTGGATAAAATATTACCTAAATTTAGTTTGCTTTTACATTGATAATATTTTATAAAAAGACTATAATTTGCAGTAGTATGGAGAAGATATGTATAAACGAATATAACTATCACAAAAAGCTAATGCAGGGGGTTCGGATGAAGAATGTAACTATGAAGGATATTGCTGACAAGTTGAACATAAGTACTGTTACAGTCTCTAAGGCACTATCGGATAAAGACGGAGTAAGTGAGGAACTAAAGAACAGAATCAAGAAAGTTTCGGAAGAAATGGGTTACCGGTATAATGTTCTGGCAAAAAGCATGAAAGAAGGAAAAAGCTATAATGTTGGAATTGTTATAGCTGACAGGTTCATTCGTGATGATGGGGATGCCTTTTACCTTAAGATGTATCAAAGCGTAGTGAAGTCGTTATCCAAATCCGGATATTACGGAATCATGGAAATCATAAACCATGAACAGGAAAAGAATATTACTCTGCCAAGTGTAATTCAGAATAATAAAGTAGACGGTGTGATTATTCTCGGACAAATGAGCTATGAGTATGTAAGCTCCATTAACAGCAGGGGAATCCCCTTGGTATTTCTGGATTTCTATGATGAGCTGCTTGAGGTCGATTCATTGGTCAGTGACAGCTTTTACGGCTCTTATATACTTACCAATCATTTGATAGCACAGGGGCACAGAAATATAGGCTTTGTAGGAAATATTTTGTCTACAAGCAGTATTTTGGACAGATATCTGGGATATTATAAATCCCTGCTTTCCAATGGCATACCCTTAAGGGAGGAATGGGTCATTGCTGACCGCAGTGAAGACGGCACTTATATTGAAATTGAGTTTCCAAAAGAGATGCCGACGGCATTTGTATGCAACAACGACGGCGTAGCCTATCTGTTAATCAACAAATTAAAGAAAAATGGATATAGGGTACCGGATGATATTTCCGTAGTCGGCTTTGATAATTATATATTTGCAACCATATCCAATCCGAAGCTGACCACTGTTGAAGTTGATATAACGGTTATGTCCGATGAAGCAGTAAAGGCAATTGTAGGAAAGATTAATAATGCAAATTACAGAATCGGAAGAGTTGTTATTAATGGAAAGCTTATAATCAGGGATTCGGTTAAAAAAATTTAATGCATATGCTGATTGAAGGCATAGAAATATTAATAGAGGTTAAATGAAAGTGAATCCAAAATGCAAGGTCTATCAGGCATTTTGGATTCACTTTCTTTAATCTCTTTTTTGATTATGTATAAATATGATAGAAATGGTAAAAAATATGAATGAAATAAAGAATGTAATAAGGAATGAAAAAAGAACAAAAAAGGGCAGAAAAAACGGTAGAAAATACTATAAAAAAAATAATGAAAAAATTTTATTAAAATAGAAAGATAAAAAAATTAAAAAAATATAAATTTTAGGTAAATAAGAAGATAAATATCGAGATTGAAATTTACATTAGTGTGTAATATTATATAATTATAGTTAATAGTATAACCATTTAATTTGTGAAAATGTAAAAATGCATCCAATTATAGCTGATTTTCTTATGAAAAAATAGGAAAAAATGTAATTGTATATATAAAATGTATATATAGCCAGATGTATTGACAAATTTATTGTAGATATTATATAATATAGCCGTAAGTTAACGATAACTTAAAAAACAATCAACCAAGGGAGGTTACAAAAAGTGAAAAAAATTATAAGTGTTCTTCTAATTGCTGTAATGGTTATGTCATTAGCAGCTTGTGGAACAAAGGGTGCAAAAAACAATAATAATGCAACACCGACACCCACAAAAGAGGGTACAACAGGTGAAACAACCGGTACCGATACAAGTAAGATACCGACAATCGACTCTATAAAGCTTGGAGAAGATTACAAAGATTTAACTGCCAGTATTAAAGTATTGACACACAGAACAGATCTTGTTGATACCAAATTTCAGGATTACATCAAAGAATTCCAGAAACTGTATCCCAATATCAAGATTGAGTATGAGGGAGTAACAAATTATGCAGATGATGTTACTATCAGACTAACAACCAGTGACTGGGGCGATATTATGATGATCCCCACAACTGTAGATAAGAAAGAGCTTCCGAATCTGTTCCAGTCTTTCGGAACAAAAGATGCACTTGGTGCTAACTATGAGTTCCTTAACAACTTTGCATTAGATGGACAGGTTTATGGTATTGCTTCTACCGGTAATGCACAGGGTGTTGTTTATAACAAGAAGGTATTTTCAGATGCAGGAATTACACAGCTTCCTAAAACACCGGATGAATTCCTTGATGCACTTGCTAAGATTAAAGATAAAACAGATGCTATTCCTTTATATACAAACTTTGCTGCCGGCTGGACAATGGGAGCATGGGATGCTTATATCGGCGGTTCCGCAACAGGTGATCCTGATTTCATGAACAACAAAATTGTACATGGAAAAGACCCCTTCACTGACAGAGGAGACAAGACCGGACCTTATGCAGTTTACAATACCTTATATGAAGCTGTTAAGAGAGGCCTTATAGAAGATGACCCTACAACAACTGACTGGGAAGGCAGCAAGGGTATGATCAACAATGGTGAAATTGGTGTTATGGTTCTTGGCTCCTGGGCGGTTGTTCAGATGCAGCAGGCCGGTGAACATCCTGATGACATCGGATATATGCCATTCCCCATTACTGTAAACGGTAAACAATATGCATCTGCAGGCCCTGACTATTGCTATGGTATCAATGCAAAGACATCCAATGAAAATAAAATTGCTTCTATGCTCTATGTAAAATGGCTTACTGAGAAATCCAACTTTGCTTATGATGAAGGTGGTATCCCCATCGTTAAAGGTGCTGAATATCCTCCTGTACTTGATGCATTCAAGGATGTTGAGTTAGTTGTTGATAATCCTGCTCCTGCCGGAGAAGAAACTTTATTCAATGATCTTAATACAAAATCAGAAGTAGGCTTAAATTCTGATAACGTTCACGTACAGTCTGTTGTTGAAGCAGCATTAAACAAAACCCCTCTTAACGATGTAGTAAAAGAGTGGAACGATAAGTGGTCAGCCACTCAAAAGTCGCTTAATATCAAAGTTAATGAATAATTTTATTTAATTAAATGAAGAAATGACTTTTGCAAAGTATGGGATAGAACCCAAAGCTTTGCAAAAGTTTTTCTGCTGACAGGAGGGTATCAATGAGTAGTGCAAGGTCCGCAGCACAAAAAGAACCGTTTAACTTTAAGAAATGGCTGGGAAGAAGAAAAGTACAAAGAACGCTTGTAATCGTAAGCTTTATTTTCATTCCTATTGTTTTATTATTTACTTTCACATATCTGCCGTTTTTTAATATGATACGTTTTAGTTTTTATGACATGAAATACATCGGGGGCAGGACATTTGTAGGTTTTGATAATTATAAAGAAATATTTACAAGACCGGATATCCTTCAAACTTTTAAACTAAGCCTTTATTATATGGCAGCATCCGTAGTACAACTTGCCCTGGCTTTATATTTTGCTACCTTATTAAGCTTTAAAACAAGAGGCGGCGGCTTCTTTAAAGGAGCTATTTTCTTTCCGTACTTAGTATGCGGTATTGCAGTTGGTTTTATATTTAAGTTTTTCTATACAAGGGGATTTGTTTTTGATACGGTATTATCCTGGATTGGCTTTAATCCGGATACCCTTCCCTATTGGCTAAAGAACACAAAGATTAATAACATATCCTTGGCAGCAACTTCCATATGGAGATATATGGGTCAGAATATGGTTTTGTTTATAGGAGCCATTATGTCGGTTGACAGTGACTTATATGAAGCGTCCAGTCTGGACGGCGCAAACAAATGGCAGCAATTTCGCTTTATCATTATGCCCAGTATAAAGACCATAATTATGCTGAATCTTATTTTATCCATAACAGGTTCACTTAGTGCTTTCGAACCGCCTTATGTTATTACCGGAGGAACTTTTGGTACCTCGACCTATTTCCTTATGATGCATAATATTGCCCACAGATATCAGAAGTTAGGACTTGCTTCTGCAATGGCTGTTGCCTTAATGGTAATAATTGTGCTGGTGACAATTTTACAAAAAGTCGGTTTTTCACTTGCAGGAGACAATAATAGTGATGTATCGAAAAAAACCGCAAGAAAATTAGGAAAATCAGCGAAGGAGGGTATAAGATGAATTTCGGCAATAAATTAAGCTATTTCCTTCGTGTTTTTATAAAATATGCTTCTCTTTGCCTTATGGCCTTTATTTCAATACTGCCTATTATAGTATGTGTAATTACAGCCTTTAAAACAGATGCAGAGTATAAAGCAACTAATGTAATGACTTTACCAGATAGCTGGCTGTATTTTGATAATTTTAAAATTGCCTGGCAAAAGGCTAATATGAGTGTTGCCTTTTTTAATTCAGCATTTGTATTGGTAGTGGTTTTAGCTGCATCCATTATGTATGGTACTATGCTGGCCTACGTTCTGAACCGTTTTACGTTTCCGGGAAACAGCTTATTAAGAAACCTGTTCCTCTTTGCAACCCTGATTCCTGGTATTGCAACTCAGGTTACGGTTTATCAGATAATGTACAAATTAAATTTAATCGATTCCCTTCCGGGTTATATGATTCTGCTGATGGGAGCGGATGTTATCGGTATTTACATCTTTATACAGTTCTTTGAAAATATACCGATATCACTGGATGAATCCGCCATTATGGATGGTGCAACCTATTTTGGTGTATTCTTTAAGATACTGTTACCTTTATTAAAGCCCGCCATAGTTACCGTTTTGATTTTAAAGGGTGTGGGTACATATAATGAATATTATATGTCAAACCTCTACCTGCAGACAAAAACAAAGCTTGTTACGGTATCAACCTCCCTGTTTACTTTTACAGGACCTTTGGGCAGCCAGTATAATTATATCTGCGCCGGTGTTATTATAACCATGATACCCGCTCTGATTATATTTATTGCAGCTCAGAAGCAGATTTACAGCGGACTTACAAACGGAGCAGTAAAAGGCTAAGGTAAGGCGGAATAGATAATTTAAAAGGAGCTGCCGCAAACAAAAAATAAAAATTTTTCTGTTTGCAGCAGTCCTTTTTTATGATTTTCTGATATAAGCAGAATAAGCAGAATGCTTTTGTTTACAACTTCGCTATAATATTATAAAATAGGATTATAGTTTATTTATTGAACAATTTAATTTTAACGGAGGTAGCAATGAAATTTACAGACGGATTTTGGTTGAAGCGAAAGGGAGTAAGTGTTTATTCGCCTGCCGAGGTAAGAGACTATGAGATTAAGGATAAGACTGTCATACTATACGCACCTGTGGTAAAAATAAACCACCGGGGACAAACCCTTCAGGGTCCCCTTCTTACTTTGGAAATCAGTTCTCCTACCAAAGACATAATAAAGATAGAATCCTGGCACTTTAAAAAGAAACTCTCCATATTTCCTGAATTCGAATTAAACATAGACGTGAATTTTGCTCCTGAAATAGAAGAAGGAGAGGGGGAAATCATCTTTAAAAGCGGAAAAACTTCTGTAATAATATCAAAAGAGGATTTTTCCCTTACCTATTATTATGAAAACCGCTTACTTACCAAAAGCGGGGCGGGACAAATGGGATATATTACGACGGAAGATTCCGGCCCCTATTACCGCGAACAATTAGACCTGGCTGTCGGAGAGTGTGTATACGGTCTTGGAGAACGTTTCTCCGCATTTGTAAAAAACGGTCAGACTGTCGATATCTGGAATGAAGACGGAGGAACCTCCTCCGAACAATCCTATAAGAATATTCCCTTCTATGTAACAAACAGAGGATACGGCATTTACGTAAACCATCCGGAAAAGGTATCCTTTGAGGTTGCCTCCGAAGCGGTGTCCAGAGTACAGTTTAGTGTACCGGGTGAAAAGCTGGAGTATTTTGTTGTAGGCGGAAAAGACCTGAAGGAAGTTATCAGTAACTATACCTCCCTGACAGGAAGACCTACACTGCCCCCGGCATGGTCCTTCGGTTTGTGGTTAACCACCTCCTTTACAACAAACTATGATGAAAATACGGTAACTTCATTCGTCGACGGTATGGCGGAAAGAGATATCCCTCTCAGAGTATTCCACTTTGACTGCTTTTGGATGAAGGAATATGAGTGGTGTAATTTTGAATGGGATAAGGATGTGTTCCCTGATCCTGTGAATATGCTAAAAAGGCTAAAGCAGAAAGGCCTTAAGATATGCGTATGGATAAACCCCTATATTTCCCAGAAATCAAAGCTCTTTGATGAAGCTGCCGACAACGGATTTCTCATAAAACTGGAAAATGGTGAACCGTGGCAGTGGGATTTATGGCAGCCCGGAATGGGAATCGTAGACTTTACAAATCCGGATGCCTGCAAGTGGTTTGCCGGTAAATTGAATGCTCTTATCGATATGGGTGTGGATTGCTTTAAGACGGATTTCGGTGAGAGAATCCCTGTAAATGCAGTTTACAGTAACGGAGCCGACCCGTTAAAAATGCACAACTATTACACTTACCTGTATAACAAGGTAGTATACGAGTTATTGGAAGAAAGATTCGGAAAGAAAGAAGCTATCCTGTTTGCCAGAAGTGCAACGGTTGGTTCTCAGAAATTTCCCGTACACTGGGGCGGAGACTGTGTATCCAAATATGAATCCATGGGAGAGAGCCTCAGAGGCGGTCTTTCACTCTGTATGTCAGGCTTTGGGTTCTGGAGCCATGATATAAGCGGTTTCGAAAATACAGCCTCACCGGACCTTTACAAGAGATGGTCTGCCTTTGGCCTATTGTCCACCCACAGCAGGCTTCATGGAAGCAGCTCCTACAGGGTTCCCTGGTTGTTTGACGAGGAATCCGTTGATGTAGTCAGATATTTCAGCAAATTAAAATGCAGCTTGATGCCATATCTCTACAGTGTTGCCTGTGAAACAGCTAATACAGGAGTTCCTGCAATGAGAGCAATGATACTTGAGTTTACAAAAGACAGGGCATGTGACTATCTGGATTCCCAATATATGCTGGGTGGCTCTTTATTGGTGGCACCTGTATTCAGACCGGACGGTACGGTGGATTATTATCTTCCTAAAGTGAAAACGGGAGAAAATGCAAGCTGGACAAACTTCCTGTCAAACGAGAGAGTGGAAGGCGGAACCTGGCAGTATGAAACTCATAGTTTCATGAGCCTGCCTCTTATGGTAAGGCCCAATTCCATAATAGCTGCAGGCAATAATGAGAATATACCGGATTATAATTATTTAGAAGGAACTGTTCTTCATATCTTTGAGCTTGCAGAAAATGAGCCGGCATCAACTGTTATATATGATATGGAGGGAGAGGCCGGAGGAAATGTATCGGCTGTAAGAAGCGGCAATAAAGTATCAATCACTGTCAATGGTCTTAAGGATTATTCTGTGGTGATGAGAAATATAGACAGTATTGGTGAGCTTACGGGTGCCGTGCTTGAAAAGGATTCCCTTGGAGCCAGGCTTGTGGCGGAAAAGGGCAGTAATGAAATAACCTTTACTATTTTATAAGCATACATGCTATTTCAAGACAAATTCAGCAGCTGTTCATATTATAATTTTATGTGTCTAAAATGAACCCTCAAAATAAAGAACTTTTTCAATTAACAAGTTAGGCAAATATACTCCTCTTACGGCAGACAGCGGAAAAAAGCTGTTTACTGTAAGGCGGAGCATATTTCTTTTTACTATCTTTTTATAATAGCGAAAAGATTTTTATGCACAGGTTAAAAATAAAAGGAGTATACTGATTAATCTTTAAAAGATTTTATCGGCATACTCCTTATAACTTATTCTACGGTAACGGACTTTGCAAGATTTCTTGGCTGGTCTACATTAAGCCCTCTGTGAAGGGAGGTGTAGTAGGCCAAAAGCTGCAATACGACAGCAGCCAGGAAGGGGGCATATTCATCCTTGATCTCCGGCAGAGCAATATGGTAATCATAAATGGAAGACTCTGCTTCCTGCCCATCAATGGTTATTAATATTACAATTGCATTCCTAGCTTTTACCTCACGGATGTTGGAAATCATCTTGGAATAAACCTTTTGCTGGGTAGCCAGTGCCACCACAGGAACTCCTTCTGTTACAAGGGAGAGAGTACCATGCTTTAATTCACCGGCAGCATAAGCTTCCGAATGAATATAGCTGATTTCCTTCAATTTGATGGAGCCTTCGCAGGAGAGGGCATAGTCAAGACCTCTGCCGATAAAGAAAAGGTCTTCTTTCTCTGTCAGCTGTTTACTGATTTCTTCAATCACCTTATCCTGTGCAAGAGTTTCTTCTACTGCAGGAATAATACTTAAAAGCTGCTGCATTTCGTCCATGCAGACTTCCTTTTCCAGTTTCCCGGTTGCAAAGCCAAACCGGAAGGCGAGAAGATACAAACAGGCAAGCTGGGCAGTGTAGGCCTTTGTACTGGCAACGGCAATTTCAGGACCGGCATGGGTATAAAGCACATAATCACTTTCCCTGGCTATCGAGGACCCCTTTACATTTACAATTGAAAGTGTAGAGGCGCCGCGCTCTCTTGAAATCTTGAGAGCGGCAAGGGTATCGGCAGTTTCACCGGACTGTGATATTGTGATGACCAAAGTGCTTTTATCAATAATCGGATCCTGGTAGCGGAATTCGGAAGCAACCTCGACGGTAACCGGAATACGGAGAAGCTTTTCCAGCATGGCTCTTCCGATGAGCCCCGCATGCATAGCTGTTCCGCAGGCGGTGATGACAATCCTTGTAATACCGTCAAAGAGAGAGTCTGGAATATTGTCCGCTGTAAAATCCGGCAGCTTATTCTGGATTCTAGGAAGTATGGTATTGCGCAGGGAGTCTGGCTGCTCATGGATTTCCTTTAACATAAAATGAGGATATCCTCCTTTTTGGGCAGCGGTCATATCCCAGTTAACATGAAGCATTCTTGGGCAGACCTGGTTGCCGTCAAGGTCTGTCAGGGTAATCTTTTTCTTTGTTAAAGTCACCACATGCATTTCCGGCACAACAAAATAATCCTTGGAATAGTCAATCAAAGCAACCATATCGGATGCGATGATGGAGCCTTCCTTTGCATGGCATGCAACCAGAGGGCTGCTGTTTCTCAGGCTGTAGATTACTTCCGGCTGATCGGCAAAGATTATACAAAAAGCATAAGCACCTTCTATTAATTCAACAGCCTGCCTAATGGCTTTTAATGCATCACCTTCATAGAGGCTGTCAAGCAGAAGAGCGGCAATTTCCGTGTCGGTCTGGGATACGGGAGTTCTGCCTTCTTCTTTCAAACGGATTTCCAGTTCTCTGTAATTTTCTATAATCCCGTTGTGGATTAAGGTGACCTTTCCGGCAGTATGGGGGTGTGCATTGGTATCTGTAACACCTCCGTGGGTTGCCCATCTGGTGTGGCCGATGCCGCAGCTGCTTCCTTCCTCATCGGGTATTTTTAGGGCAGCGACCTTGTCGGCGAGAATGGATACCTTTCCGGTAGTTTTGATGGTTTTGATGCTTCCCTGTTGGTAAAATGCAATTCCAGCACTGTCATAGCCTCTGTATTCCAAAGCGGTAAGGCCGTCAATCAGAACCTTTTTTGCCTCCGTGTAACCTGTAAAGCCAATAATTCCACACATAATGATTCTCCTTTATTCTGTTTTCAAAGTTCATATTATGAATTCGCAAAAACCGGCAAACGGTATTATCTTAAAATTGGGCATAAAAATAGCCTGAAGATAAAACAGTTTTTCGTTTCCTAATTCAATTATCTTGGTATTGCTGCTGTTGTGTTCCGGTTACCCGGAGATTTTTCAGCAATTCACACAGCCAAGCCTATGAGAGAGCACCCGCCGAACACTTCGCTGACTCTCTACCTCGTTAACCTCTAATGTATTGCCCAAAGAGGTACATGGCGCTAATTTAAACATTTCTGTTGGGAGGACCCTGGGCCGGCCCTGTTACTAGTTACGGTACAGAATTATTATATGCATCGGACTCCTTTCTGTGTATATTCAATCAGGATATGTAGGTTCCCTAAAAATCACTTATATATATTATCATTTATAATTATGCAAGTCAACTTTTTAGCTTGAGTTTTAGCTCTGAAATTGTATCCTTCTTTTTTGATTTCTCTTCTGGCAGCTCCGGATATGATAAAATATATCCCTTTGTAAAAATGTATATATTTTACCATTACAAAGAGTTGAGAACGTTATGTTTCTTAGCATAATTAATGAAAAATTTATTTTCTTTCAGAGCTGGTCAGAATTGCATTATCGAAGACAGCAAAGCATCTGTTGAAGTTTATTTTCCGAGTATAAAAAAGTAATGGAGTAAAGCGTATATGGGTTATGAAAAAGAAATAATTGGTAGAAAATGTGAACTATGAGATAGTTCTGCCGTATTATATACGACAGAAGGCGGTAATGATTAGTAAAAATTTACCATAGCGTATTTTACAAATATACCCGATTAAATAAGAAGGAGAATAATGCTTTCATATAGAACATCTGGATGAGAAGATATTAAACAAGAGAAATGATGGAAGAGTTAGAAAAGCAGCATTTTTTAAATCAGTTAAAATAAAAAAATTAAAACAGGGGATACAGCTTGAAGTCATGGTGTGATTCCTATGCTTTCTCAAACAGATGGAATAACATTGGAAAAGTCATGTGCTGACAACATATTTGCGGTGGGCTGGCAGAATGGAGGTATAGTATGAATTATTGAAATGCATAATTCATACACAAATATGTGCTGGCGCCCATATTTGCGGTGCGTTGGCAGAATGGAGGTTTAGTATGGCAAAAGAGGAAATGACAGGATTAGGGCAGCTTGTGCTGCAGTCAGAAATGGAAGCACTGTACATAAAAGATATTCATATCGTGGAGCAGGCCAATGAACATGGAATTCTTTCCCTGCGCT
>JAEYPZ010000186.1:0-87385 GCA_023410275.1 Bacillota bacterium | reverse complement strand
TTCCAGCGAGTTTGGTATAATTTCACCTGCCAGGAACAGCTGCCGGCATTTTAGTGGAATTCGGAACCCCGAACGAGAAAATTACGAAAGGTAAGCCAAAATCATCGTCCGTTCCCAATCCCCCCTTACACATAGAAAGAAAACAGGTGGGATGATTATGGAACAACTCTTAAGCTGGATTGAGATAATTGAAGATAGCCGTCAGCAGGCGAAGGTCTGGCAGTTTTAAATCATTTATAGTATTTCCATAATAATCTTTTACAAATAGAACTTGTTTCAAAAACCTTCATTTATAACGAACCACTTGCCTTTATCTTTTCTAGCAACACTAATGGTTCTTTTTTCCACCTCATTATTCCTGACTGCAACTACATCAAAAATAATAATATTGCCAGCATTATACTCCGCTTCAATTGTTTTTGTAGTATATTGAATATTTGTATCCTCAGTTACGCTTATGTTATTGATTGTCCATACTGTATTTTTGTAATAATCCAGCGCAACAGCTTTTGCAGCTTTTATTTCGTCTGCGGTTAAAGTCTTTTGATAAGAGGGTGGCTCTTTGGTAGTACCATCCAATCCGGCATCACTACTTTGGTCATATAGAATATTTCTATCAATAGGTTTACTATCTGGACGCTTAACGAAATCGTCCTGTTTCGTTATTGAGTAATTGTCAAACGATGCAACAAAGGTACCATTGTCTTGTAACTTAATTTTTACTGCTTTTGTTTCAGTTTTTCCATTCATAAATGAAATTTCCATAACAATAATGTCTTCACGCAATTCTTGTGACAAATCCATAATAGCCATATTTTTATCACTTATAGCCTGCCAAAGCTCATTTGGCGCCCAGTTTATAACCAAGTAATCGTAGTCACTTTCATTAGAGCCATAAGATACAGTAAAATTTTTCGCAACTCCATATTCCTCTCTTTTTTTAGTCCAGTCCACAAAGTCTATCCACTGGTTTTTTACAGAATATCGTATTGTTTTTATATTTTTACCTTGAATATAAAATTTTAAAGGAGTACCAGTCATAGAACCGTTGTTATTGACTTTACCTGTCGATAATACTGTTCCTGCACGGCCTATTTTTTCGTTTGTTCCAAAGGCATATGCTTTAATATTCATTATATTAAACGAATAAAATGCCCCAATTCCTAAGAGTATGAAGATACATAGAAGAGCGGCAATCATGGTTTCACCTAAATATTTTTTAAAGAAGTACACTTTTCTGTTTGATTTTTCATATTCCATTGCTTCACTGATATGCTTTGGACTTATCTCCCCAATTGCATGTGAGAGAGTTCCTTTTTTCATAATACAACACCTCTTTTTATTAAATATTTTTTCAAATGATGACGTGTACGTGAAAGACGAACAGCAGCATTGTGTTCAGTTATCTCAAACATTTTAGCAATCTCAGCTAAGGAATCAGAGAACCAGTACCTTCGTACAAACATAACCCGATTGTCTTTGCTTAAGGTATCAAGAAAATCATCAATGATTTTAGCAAGTTCTTTAGAGTCATACTCGTTATCAACGTTATTAAATGACGGGATGCAATCCTCTATTTCTTCGAAAGCGATATCATAATTGCTGTTGCGTTTTAATGCAGAATTACAGTGATATTTTTTAATGGAAAGATTGCGTACAATACGACATACATAGGCAGGTAGTGGATTGGGTCTTTGAGGCGGGATGCTGTTCCATATGCCTAAATAAGCATCGTTAATACATTCTTCAGAATCAAGAGGATTATTTAAAATATTTTGGGATACCCTATTGCATACTCTTCCATATTTATTTGCCAGTTCTATAATTGCTTGCTCTGAGCGTTTAAAGAATAAGTCGATTATTTGATTATCGTCCATGTCACTATGGTAACCTCCTTTCTGCCTCAAATATATACTACGGTTTTGAAGTGAAATATCACATATATTTTATAATATTTAGAAAATTATTTATAGAAGCAACCTTTTGTTAAAGGTCATATAAATGAATCACAATCTAAAATAATTGTGAAATAATTATTTATCAATAATGCCGGCATAATATCACAACGTTCCTTTACATCACTACTAATATAAATTAAATAGAGAATAATAGAGCAAAAAATAATCCATGCTATTGTATTATTTATTAAGTTGTGATAAAATGACCCAAAATAAAAGAAGGAAGTAAATGTAATGCATAACACTATCAGCAGCAGCTTAAGACGCAGATACAGACGTAAGTTCCTGTAGCCAGGCAAAGGATACCGCATGGTTACAAGGTGTACGTCTTGTTTCTATGCGGTTGCTGATTTTAGTGCTATGCTGTTGCAGTACAGAAGAACCGTAATAGAAGGTATAGGATACCTGACTTTACGGTTCTTTTTTTATTTATTTGCCTGAAGGTGAAGGGTAAAGGTTCAGAAAAATTTTGGGAAATTGAAAGTGGAGCAGGCTGTCTTTTCAGCGGGCTGGCAGCAGGAACAGGAGGAAGCTATGAAAGAAATAATAGGTGAGCTGTTAGAAAAAGAAATCAATAAATTATACGGGGTTTCTCTGGAAGGAATCCGGAAAATCATTGAAATACCAGCTGATGGGAAAATGGGGGATTTCTCACTGCCGTGTTTTCAGCTGGCAAAGCAGTTAAAGAAAAATCCCAAGTTAATAGCAGAAGGATTAAAAGAAAGCCTGATTGAAGATATAGGAAGCGAAGACAAGGAATGTAAAAGCAAGGAAAACAAAGGTAACGAATGTGAGGGCAAAGAAAGCGAAAGCAAACAAAGCAAAGGCAAAGATAATGAATGCAAGGATAATGAAGGCAAGGAAATCAAGGGCAAAGAAAGCGAAAGCAAAGACAGGGATAGTGTAGATAAAGAAAACAAAGGGGCAGAATATATCAGTAAATTAGAGGCTGTTAACGGATACTTAAATATATTTATGAACAGAGAGATATTCATCGGTAAAATCCTCCGGGAAGCTTCCGGAAAAGAATACGGTTCCGCTGACACTGGCAAGGGAAAAACCATATGCATGGACTATTCCTCTCCCAATATTGCAAAGAATTTTCACGTCGGGCATTTAAGAACGACAATCATTGGGAACAGCCTGTATAAGCTTTATTCCAAGCTGGGCTACTCTGTTGTGCGGATTAATCACCTTGGGGACTGGGGAACCCAGTTTGGTAAGCAGATTGTGGCATATAAGAACTGGAGCAGCAAGGAGCAGGTGGAAGAGGGAGGAATAGCGGAGCTTCTGCGTGTCTATATCATATTTGACGGAGAGGCGGAAAAGAATCCTGCCTTGCAGGAGGAAGCAAGAGCCTGGTTTGCAAAGATGGAGCAGGGAGACGAAGAAGCCCTTATTCTTTGGAGATGGTTTAAAGAAATCAGCTTAAAAGAATTTGAACGGGTATACAAGCTTTTGAATATAGAATTTGACTCCTATTACGGAGAGAGCTTTTATATGGATAAAGTTCCGGCCCTGGTAGAGGAATTAAAGGAAAAGCGGTTACTGGAGGAAAGCGATGGTGCCGGCATAATCAAGCTGGATGACTATCATATGCCGCCCTGCCTGATTACAAAAAAGGATGGCAGCTCCATTTACCATTCAAGGGATATTGCGGCGGCACTTTACCGGAAGAAAACCTATGATTTTTCACAGTGTCTCTATATTACCGGAGCAGAACAGAAACTGCACTTTGCACAGATATTTAAGGCACTTGAAGTAATGGGCTATGAATGGGCGGAGGATATGCACCATATACCCTACGGACTGGTCAGTATGGGAGGGGAGAAGCTATCCACCAGGAAGGGAAATGTAATCTATGCGGAGGATATCTTAAAGGAGGCAGTTTCTCTGGCACTTACAGCTATTGAAGAAAAAAATCCCAATATAGCAGAAAAGGAAGAAACCGCAAAAAAGATTGGCATTGGCGCCGTTATATACCATGACCTGGCGAACCAGCTGATCAAGGACGTGAGCTTTCGCTGGGAAGAGGTGCTGAATTTTGATGGGATGTCAGCTCCTTATATTCAGTATACCTATGCAAGGGCAGGCAGTATTCTAAGGAAAATCGGCAGGGAAATAGAAGAGCAGAAGGTAAATACGGAATACTTAAAGGATGATACCAGCTATGAAGTGGTAAAGCTGGTGGGCCAGTATCCGGAGGCGGTACGGGAAGCAGCGGAAAAATATGAGCCGTCTATTCTGGCAAGGTATGCATATGGCCTGGCAGTCCAGTTTAACAAGTTCTACCAGGAATACAGGATACTGACGGCAGAAGCCGGATATCAGGAGGCCAGAGCTTTCTTATGTAAGGTAGTACAAAAGACCATAGAGGATGCCATGTCCTTGTTAGGAATAGAGTGCCCGGAGGAAATGTAAGATGGAGATACGTTTGATGACAATAAAGGATTACGACAAGGTGTATGATTTATGGTTGAATACCCCGGGAATGGGATTAAATAATCTGGATGATTCCCGGGAAGGAATTGAAAAGTACTTAAGAAGGAACCCTGCCACATGCTTTGTTGCAGAAGGAGAAGGAAGGATTACAGGCGTTATACTAAGCGGTCACGACGGGAGAAGGGGATTCATCCATCATACTGCGGTAATGGCCGGTGAAAGAGGACAGGGCATTGGAAAGACATTGGTTTCCCATGCTTTAAAAGCATTGGAGCAGGAAGGCATTCATAAAGTCTCCCTGGTGGTCTTTCAGGAAAATAAGCTTGGAAATGCATTTTGGGAAAGCCAGGGCTTTACAGTAAGAGATGATTTGTACTACCGAAATAAGAGTATTACGGAGCTGATAAGAATAGACACCTGATATCAGCAGTTGCCTGTGAAACTGCTTTGAAGTAAAATAAGAGAATATAGGAAAGGCTGTACCTAAAACTTGGGAGGGAATATGAACAGTATCAAAGATGTCTTTCTTCACATTCATTACTGCAATGGCAGAAAATTGAAAGAGCCCGGGCAATTTACGAGCAAGCTGGCAAGGACATTAAAGCATTCGGAGCTTGTTTTAGTCTGCAATGGAATTGGGAGCTTCAGGATACAGAATAAGAAATATTCCATAAAAAAGGGCATGCTGTTATTTATCAGCCCCGGCATCCCCTATTCCATTGAACTGGATGGCACAGTGCCCGCCGGATTTCTGACAATTCATTTTACCTATGCGGCTGTAAGCTTCAATGAGGGAAAATGGGAGATTAATGATAAAATACAGGTGCCTTTCGGACTGCCCGTACAGGAGCTGACAGACTTCTACCCAATAGAAGGGCAGTTTCAAAAACTGGTGGACTGCTGGAATGAAAAGCTGCCGGGCTATGAATTTATAGCCCGTACCATGTTCCAGCAGCTGTTAATTGAAATCATACAGGACAGGAATAAGCACTCTAAAAGCTATGGGACATCCTTAAAGGTTGAAAAAATCATTCAATATATGCATCAGAATATCAACTCCAAAATAACCCTGCCGGAGCTTTCAAAGCTTGTTCATATGGCACCTGCCTATATGTCAAGGACCTTTAAGGATACCACCGGATATACGATTATTGAGTATTTTAATAAATTAAAAATTGATAAATCCAAAGAACTCCTGATAGAAGGGAATAAAAAGGTCAAGGAAGTGGCACAGGAGCTTGGCTTTGCGGACGAGTTTTATTTTAGCAGGATGTTCAAAAGAGCCGAAGGGATAACTCCTTCAGAATATAATAGCAGAATTGTTCATGAACTTTAAAATCCTGCATGGTATAAAGGCGCTTCTATCGTTATACTATACCCGTTAATAATACATGTTAACAGGTTCAGCAAGTGTAGGAGGAGGTCATTTTTATGCCAATCTGGAAAAGGAATTTGTTTGTCTGCTGGTTCGGGATGTTTGTCACAGGTATAGGGATGAGCCAGATTGCGCCGGTACTGCCTCTCTTTGTCAGGCAGCTTGGAATTCATCATTCGGGAGAGATTAATCAGATTTCAGGACTTGCCTTTGGCATTACCTATATCGTTTCTGCAATCTTCTCGCCAATCTGGGGGGCCGCCGCTGATAAGGTGGGACGAAAGCCCATGCTGTTACGGGCAAGCCTTGGTATGGGAGTAATCGTATTTTCCATGGGATTTGCGCCCAATGTGTATGTCTTAGTTGGATTACGGTTATTGCAGGGGGCTATTACGGGTTACAGTACTGCCTGTACGACGCTCATTGCAACTCAGACAGAGAAAGAGCATGCCGGTTATGCTTTGGGTACACTCTCAACGGCAAATGTTGCAGGCTCTTTGCTGGGTCCTGCCATCGGAGGATTTATTGAAGAAAGAATTGGGCTGCAGCCGGTGTTCTTTATTACGGGAGGACTTATGCTTCTCGCTTTTTTAACAACACTTTTGCTGGTAAAGGAGAACTTTGTCAGAGAGGAAAAGAAACAGCTAAGCCTCAGGAAGGTGTGGGAGGAAATTCCGGAAAAAAGGCTGACCATTGTGCTTTCTGTAACCTTTTTTATGATTACCTTTGCCTTATATTCCATCGAGCCCATTGTAACCGTATACGTTGACGGGCTCAGCGGCGACAGCAGCCATGTGGCTCTGATTGCAGGGCTGGTATTTTCAGCCTCCGGGCTAGCCAACGTCATTGCCGCACCGCAGTTAGGCAAACTCTCCGACAGGATAGGGGTGCATAAAGTCATACTGTTTGCTCTGGTTACCGCCGGAGTTATTTACATCCCCCAGGCCTTTGTTACAAATCCATGGCAGCTGATGGGGCTTCGCTTTTTATTAGGACTTACCATGGGAGGGCTGAACCCCTCTGTCAATACTCTTATAAAGAAGATAACACCGGGGCACCTCACCGGCAGAATCTTTGGGATAACCATTTCCGCCGGGTATCTGGGAGTGTTTTTAGGTTCCGTCATGGGCGGAGAGATTTCCGCGGCATTTGGCATCCGCCATGTATTTTATATCACAAGTGCTCTGCTGCTGCTCAATGGGGGCTGGGTATATGTCAATATTTACAGAAAACTGGAAAGGCAATAGCGGTGCATATTGCGGATTGGAGCAAATATGAAAATTAAATGGTATGGACAATCCTGTTTCAGGATTGTCACAAAGGACGGAACAAGGATTGTGATGGACCCCTATAACAATATGCTTGGCTATAAACTGCCCTGCCTTGATGCAGATATTGTCACAACAAGCCATGAGCACAGAGACCATAATAATGTGGGGGCTATTGGGGGCGAATTTGAACATATCAAAGAGGCAGGGGGGTTTTCAACTGCCGGAATCGAAATAAAGGGAGTGGAAACCTTTCATGATAAGGTCTCAGGGGCAAAAAAAGGAAAGAATATTGTCTATTGTTTTAAGATAGACGATTTGAATGTCTGCCATTTGGGCGATTTGGGGCATCTTCTTGAAACCCGGCAGATACAGGAGATAGGAAGAGTTGATGTCCTGCTGCTGCCGGTGGGCGGCACCTATACAGTGGATGCAGCGGATGCGGCAGAAGTTATGAAGCAGCTAAAACCTAAGATTATTATCCCCATGCACTACAGGACAAAGGCATTAGGGGTACCGGGAATGGTATTCGGCACAGTCGAAGGCTTTGTAAAGGCCTCAAAAATAAAGGCAAGAAAAGAAAAGGAATTGGATGTGAGTCTGCAGGATATTGACACGAAAGCTGGGATTGTCATTCTGGATTATAAGTAAAATAAATGTGGGAATGGACATATGAGCTGGAAAATATCAAGGATGTTGTTTCATAAAATCAAAATAAACCGTTTGAAATTAAGCAAACGGTTTATTTTTTATGTTTCTTTTTATTCCCTGCCGTCGGTATTAGGACATGATTTTACGTCCTGATAAAGAACGGTTCTGACATAAACCCTAAGTTGGATTTTGCGATAACCCCTCCTTTTTATCAGGTGGAATTGCGTAAAATAAGGCTTGTTGGCAGAATAACTTTCCTTGGCAGAAGCTGATAGCCGTTTATTCTTGCTAAGAGCAGGTCAACAGCAACCATTCCGATTTCCTTTGTCGGTATTTCAATAGTAGTAAGAGGCGGATTGGAATACTTGGATATTTCAATATTGGACAACCCGATAACTGCTACTTTGTCCGGCACTGCTATTCCCATATTATACAGGCTGCTTAGGGCGGCCATGGCCATTAGATCACTGGCTACAAAGAAAGCGGTGGGATAATCCTCTTTCTGATAGAGCTGGCGGACCTTCTCTATACAGAGGTTCTCATCCCAGGCGCAATCAATAATCCAGTCAGGATTTAACGGCAGGCCGGCTGCATGTAGGGAAGCGTAGTAGCCACGGTACCGCTGGCTGGATTTAATATTGCCGCTCATGCCGCTGCCGCCGATAAAGCCTATCTTTTTATACCCTCTGTCAATCAGGTGCTGTACTGCCACACTGGCTACCCTGTAATGGTCATAGCCCACATTATCGATATCCTCCCACCAGGTATCGATTCCGACAATGTTTGGAACCTGGTTTCGTATGAACTGGTAGGTTTCACTGTTGAGTGATTCCATGAGAATCAGACCGGAGACGGGATTGCTGAAGGTACTGAATAAAGTCTTTTTATCCTCCAGCTCGGCGCCGGTCTTAATAAAGGTAAGTTCGTATCCGCTGCTTTGAAGCTGTTCCTCTACGCCGGACAGGATGGACATAAAATAAGGGTCGTTATATTTGTTTTTGGTTACGCTAAGGATACAGCCTATTTTTACAAGTGCATTGCCCGGACGGGCTTTATTGTCACCTGAGGGGGTTTTTGCGGGGGATTTCACTGTATAATTCAAATCGGTAACAGCCTTCCATACCCGGGACCGGGTTTCGTCGGTCATTTTATATTGGGTATCGTTATTTAATACCCGTGATACAGTAGCGATTGACACCTTTGCCAGATTGGCTACGTCTCTGATTGTGCTCAAATTGGTTTACCCCCCTTAACCACAGTTTGTGGTATTTGTGTTTAGCATGTTTACGTAAAAATACGTATATTACATATAGTTAAATTATAATGATATTCCAATGACTTTGTCAATACTTAATTTTCCTGCCGCCATCAAGCAGATTATGGGAAAATAACTCTAATAAGAGGACTTTTTATTGAGAGCATACCGGCATATTCCTGTATGAACTTACGAAATGAAAGATTTGGGCAGAACAATCCTTTCTATGATAAGTAAAGTTTATTGTAAAAATATTTTTATAATAATTTTAAAAACGGTATTTACACAAAGCAGGGCAAATGTTATAATCCATCTATAAGGTTTAGTAAACAAACGTAACAAAAAGTAACAAAAATCAAAGCGAAACTAGAAAGAACCTGACTAGTTTTAACAGTAATAACCCTGCGGTGCAGAAAAACAGAAGGGGAGTGATGGGATGAAAAGCGTCCATTGCCATAAGTGTACGAAGGAATTAAGCAATAACGAGATTGCTCTTAACCTTAAACTGTTGGGAAAGCATATCGGGACGTTACACTGCTACCAATGTCTATCGGAGTACCTCCGCTGTGATACTGTCAGACTTCAGGAACTGGCAGAGCAGTATAAAAGCAGCGGCTGCCTCTTATTTCAAACAAATTATACAGCCTAAGGAGATAAGCCTATGAGTGATACCTATGTAATATATCCTAAAATAAGTGATGCACTCCTTGAAAATCCGGGGATTGGCTTTATTGCAGCCCCCGGTTTGATGGAACCGGAAGGGCAGATATGTGATAACCGGGGCAATCCGGTGGAAAAATACAGATTTACCGATAGCAGCAGGACCTGGAATCATCCCGACAGCAGGATAACCTATTGCGGAGTTCGATGGAGGGAGCTGGAGGCAGAAAAGGGCAGATACCGGTGGGATATCCTTGAGAAGAAGCTGGAAGAGTCAAAAGCATTAGGCTGCACGGCAATTGTACGCTGCTCTCCCTATGCACTGGCAGAAGAGGATGATATCCCGGATTGGTTTCGAAGGGAATGTCCCGAAGAACCGGATTTCCCCTTTTGGAGAGTTGACCCGCTGCATTCCTCCTATGTCAAATACTGGTCCCGGTTCATCGCGGAATTTGCAGGACATTTTGACGGACATCCGGTAATAAGCTCAGTGGATATGGCATTGGTAGGAGCCTGGGGCGAAGGCGGAGGCACCGAGTTCCTTGAGGAAGAGAGTATCCGGCAGATTGTTGCTGCTTATATTGATAATTTTAAAATAACCCCGCTGCAGGCCCTTCTGCATGATCCCAAGTCGGTAAAGATCATTCGGGAGAGAAGGGAAAATATAGGCTTTCGGGTGGACTGTCTGGGGGATATGGGAGGCTTCCATCAGGAGGAATGGTCCCATATGCTGGATTTTTACCCGGAAAATATCTGCAACTTTGGAATGGAGGAAGCCTGGAAGAAGGCACCGGTGGTATTTGAAGCCTGCTGGCACATGAATGACTGGTATCTTCAGGGCTGGGATATCGATTATATTATTGAGGAATCCTTAAAGTGGCATATCTCCTCCTTTAACAGCAAGGGCACTACCGTTCCCGAGGCCTGGAAGGAGAATGTTAAAAGGTGGCTCAATAAAATGGGATACCGCTTTGAATTAAGAAAGCTTACGTACAATCCGGTGGTAAAAAAAGGAGAAAGTCTCCAAATCAAAGGGTTGTGGGCCAATACCGGCGTTGCTCCCATTTATCACAGGTATCCCCTGGTAGTCCGTTTAAAGAATGAGAAGGAGATTATCAGCCTTACCAGCAAAACGGATATCAGAAACTGGCTGCCGGACATGGATATCCTTTGGGAAGAAGAGTTCGGCCTGGAAGGAAAGGCTGGTGAGTATTCTCTGGAAATAGGAATTGAGACCGGGATATCGGAACTTGGAAATATAAAGCTGGCAATTGAAGGCTTAAAAGATGGTTACTATTGTTTGGGAAAAATAATCGTAGAATAGAGGTAAGAGCATGGGACATTTATCGTATGGCTTTAAAGAATGTGTGGATTATTGCGGCTTTGACAATCTGCCCGAGGGGCTGGAGCAATTCTATGCCGGCTATCCCGGGGAAGAGGGCAGCTTTTTTATAGAAAGGAGCTTTTTAAAGGAAGTGTTTGAGAGGTTCAACCTTCCGGAGGAGAAGCAAGGGCTGTTGACAAAGGCGGCAGAAGCAGTGGAAGGCGACCCGAAGCTGTTTCATTTCTCCAAATTCCTGGTATGGGATATGTGCTCTGCCAGAAACCGCTGCGATGTGGATAACTATAAAAATATGACTCCGGTGTGTATGGCAGAATACGGAGAGCTTTATTCCTTTCTCCTTCTGCTGGCCTGTGTGGTTCCTTCCAGAAGGCTCTTAGAGGAACGGGGAGTTCCGGAGCATTATTATCAGGATATTCCCTTTCAGCCTATGAAATCCCAATTGGAGAAACTGATTCGAGGGGATGTGAGCGTAAGTGATTTTCCCTGGGATATGAATTTTTATACCTGCTCCATCTTTCTTATGGACCGGTTCCTGTTCATTCCCTGCCGCTTTGGCGATACCTTTACCATGTACCGGAATAAGGTTTCCGGGAAGGTAACAGCCTTAAAGCACGGCGGAGAGGAATTCCGCAGAGACGGGCAGTTAAATGGAATTAATGGGGTTTATGATAAGGCAGGAGCCTTTACTTCCCTCTGGCAGGAGTCGGAGGAGGAGATTACCGCTAATCCTATCAATCCCATGGGCTTTGTGGAGAGGGATACCGTAACACTGTTAAAGAAGGAATGGACGGAAGCCTTAAAGCAGGGGGATATGCTTTTGGCACTCCATGTGCCTTCCGGACCGGGATATAACCCCGAGAGGCTTAAGAATTCCATGGTACTGGCCCTGGAATTTTATAAGACTTATTTTCCGGAGCTGCCGGTCAGGGGCTTCTGGAGTGAAAGCTGGCTGTATGATTCAAGACTGTCACTGGTGCTTGATAATGACACCAGCAATATTATAAAGGTTCAGCGCCAATTCTACCTGTATCCGATTGCTGAAGGAGATGCCATGCTTCGGTATGAGGTCTTTGGCGACTGGAAAGCCGATGAAAAGAAAGCAGAGCTTAAGACCTCTCTGCAGAAGGCGGCAGCTGCCTATATGGCAACGGGAGCACGCTTTAATAATCTGAGCATGGTGGTTTTAAAGGAAGAAGCGGATAAAGCGGACCAAATGCCCTATATTACACAGGAAGATATTGCACGCTTCAGACAGATTGTTGACAGCCATTTAAAATAAGGAGGAGCAGCCCATGGGAAAATATGCACTGGAGCATTACAGTCCCTATGAGACTTATAAAATACGGCCCACTTCCATGCCCCATTCCAAGGCCGCAGTTAATCCGGGCAGAGGACAGTACCGGCTGGTAGAGCTGACCTGGAAGGAGCTGGAACCTCATCGGGGAATATATGACCTTGACCGGTTGAAAGAAGCACTGGCAGAGGTACATAATCCGGTCCTTTCCATAAAACAGGTAATTCCCTCCTGGCTTAAGAAGGGCTCCGAGGAAGGCTTTCTACATTTGCTCCGGAGAATTGCCAGTGCCCTTCCTGATGTAAAACTGATTGGTGTTGCGGTTTCCTCAGAAGAGGGCAGTCAGGGTATCTGGGATGCTTATCTGGAAGCCTTTGAGGGCATTCCATTATTGGTCAACCTTGAGCAGGAGGCTCTGCTGCGGTATCTGAAGGAAAAAGAATATCCTTTTGGCCTTATTGTAAATTGCAGTGAAGATAACTGGATCAGCTGCTGTGAGAAATTTGCCGGGTACCGGCTTCAGAATACCTGGCAGCGGATGCCGGTACTGCTTCAAATAGAAGAGGAGGTGGGATATTCTATCCCAGGATATACTGTCCCAGGATATACTATCCCGGGAAATTCTCTTCCAGGAAATTCTCTTCCGGGTGGGAGCATTCCGGGAGAGAATATCCGCCGGGAAAGCTTGCGCTGGCATGCCGGCCTCTCCAGCTGTCCCATGGATATCGGCTATGATTTTACCATAAGAAGATTGACCTTTCCAAAGAAAATAGCGTCAGAGGGAGCACTTCCCCTCCGCTTCTGGCTTGTAAATAAGGGCAGCGCACCCTGTTACCTGGATTTCAGCCTGAGGCTCCGCCTGGAAAGGGAAGGGGAGCAGTGGGAATTTATCTTAAACATTGACAAAGGTACCTGGAAGGTCGGTGATATTACCCACAATGAAATTATTTCCCTGCCGGTGCTGCCTCTTGGTGAATACTATTTGTCAGCTGGGATTTTCTTTTCCGATGAAAGTCCCATGGAGCTGGATATCCGGATGGAGAAGAAGGACGGATATTACAGGCTTGGAACGGTGGAGGTCTGTAAAGACACCCCAGTGGATTTGGCACATGCCTGGGATGATTTCTATCCCGAGGGATATTATCCGCTGGAGGACCCCCAGCTTCCCGATTGATTGGAAGGAAGATAGAAAATAAAAGCAGGAGGAAAGAAAATTGAAAATTGCATTAGTTGGTGCAGGACAGAGGGGAATGATTTATTCCGGGTATGCCTATGATTCAAAAAAGGCTGATATTGTAGCAGTGGTAGAGCCGGAGGATGAAAGAAGGGCAGCCGCAGCGGAGAAATTCGGTATTCCGGCTGAAATGCAGTTTAAAAATACAGAGGATTTTTACCAAAAGGGCAGGATTGCAGATGCCGTAATCATTGCAACCATGGACCAGGACCATTACCGGCAGGTTATGGCAGCTCTGGAGCTTGGGTATGATATACTTCTTGAAAAGCCCATATCTCCCGACCCGAAGGAATGTCTTATGATTCAGGATAAGGCAAATCAGAAGGGCTGTAAGGTCATTGTGTGCCATGTGCTCCGATATACGAATTTTTTCGCGGCAATCAAGGAGATTATCGACAGCGGTGAGCTGGGGAAGGTAATTACCATTCAGCATAATGAGAACGTTGGAAATTACCACATTGCCCATTCCTTTGTCAGGGGAAATTGGAGAAGAAGTGATTTATCCAGCCCCCTGGTGATGCAAAAGTCCTGCCATGACATGGATATCCTTGCCTGGCTGGTGGGCAGTGAGGCGAAAAAAATAACGTCTTTTGGCAGTTTAAAATACTTTAAAGAGGAGAATGCTCCAAAGGGCAGCTCCGAGCGCTGCCTGACCTGTAAGGCTGCCGGAGACTGCCGCTTTGATGCCCGGAAGGTATATCTGCCGGTAGCGGGAAGCTGGCCGGCAGCGGTACTTACTCAGGACCAGACGGAAGAAGGGATAATCAAAGCATTGGCAGAAGGCCCTTATGGGCGTTGTGTATACCGCTGTGACAATGACGTATGCGACAACCAGGTCGTATTAATCGAATTTAAAAATGATGTAACAGTCAGCTTTAATCTAAGCGGCTTTACGAATAAAATAAGCCGTACAATCAAGGTTATGTGTGAAAATGGAGAAATCCGGGGGGATGACAGCCTGAACCAGATAGAGGTTACAAAATTTGCCTCCAATGCAATCGATGCCTTTGAGCAGAGAATCATCCATACCGGCCTGACCCAGGGAGGCCATGGCGGCGGCGATATGGCGCTGACGGATGATTTTATCAATCAGATGGAAGCACACAGCAACAACAGCAGGTCCTCCATAACCCAATCAGTGGAAAGCCATGTGATGGCTTATGCGGCAGAACAATCCAGAATAACCGGCGAAATAATTGATGTGGATGCATTAAAAAGCCGGCTGCGTAACTCTTAAAAAATCAGAAAAGAGTGGTGAAGAGCGATGAAATCAAAAAGAAATCAAAAGGAAGCACCGGGGCTGGCAGGAGGCCGGAAAAATGAATTCCTGCGTGAAATGAAAAGAAACAGAGGCCTGTATCTAATGTGCGTGCCTGCCCTGATTGTACTGGTAATGTTTTGCTACATTCCTTTTGCAGGAACCTGGATGGCATTTACCGACTTCAATGTAGTGGACGGTATCTTTGGAAGTAAGTTTGTAGGCCTGAATAATTTCAAGTATTTCTTTTCTGAGAGCAGCATGGGCTGGCAGGTAACCTATAATACCCTGTTTATCAATTTCTTTGGAATCATACTGGGATTGATTGTTCCAATCAGTATTGCCATATTTTTCAATGAAATCAGGGGTAAAGTCTTTAAGAAACTGACACAGAGCTTTATGTTCTTTCCGTATTTCCTTTCCTGGGTAGTGGTAGGTGCGATTATCTACGGATTTTTTTCCACCGATGTGGGTGTTATCAACAACATGCTGCGTTCTTTTGGAATGGAACCGGTGAAGTGGTATGCGGAACCAAAGTACTGGAAGGGCATTATAATTACCGCCAGTATGTGGAAGTGGAGCGGATACAGCTCCATCATTTACATGGCAGCCATGGCGAATTTCGACGGAGCCCTGTATGAGGCTGCGGAAGTAGACGGTGCAAGCAAGTTCCAGAGAATTCTGCATCTCACCATTCCGATGCTGAAGCCGACGGCCGTTGTACTGACCCTTATGAGTATCGGACGTATTTTCTACGGTGATTTCGGTATGATCTATGGTATTGTCGGCAACAATCCGGTATTGATTGATGCGGTAACCGTTATTGACACTTATGTATATCAAACTATGAGAACCCTGGGCTTTTCCTATGCAACTGCAATTGGTCTGTTCCAGTCGGTGATGGGGCTGATTCTGGTATCCGTCGCTAACCGGATGGCAAAAAAATATAATGATGGGGAGGGATTATTTTAATGAGAAAAAGCAAATCATTCGGCGATTACCTGGTAACTATACTTGCTTATTTGTTTATCGGCTTATTCGGGCTGCTTTGCCTGTATCCCCTTGTTCTTACCTTAAGTGTGTCCCTCTCCTCGGAACATGAAATCGTCATGCATGGTTATTCTGCTATTCCGCAAAAATTTACCTTTAATACATACATTTATATTTTTGCGAACAGCGGCATGCGGATTTTAAAGTCATACGGAGTCACTATTTTTGTTACGGTGGCCGGAACCCTTGGAGCGATGGTCATTACCAGTATGATTGCCTTCGCGTTATCCATTAAGAGCTTAAAGTACCGTAATGTCATTGCTTTTCTATGTAACTTCACCATTGTTTTTTCCGCAGGTCTGATTCCTTGGTATGTGGTCTGCGTGAATTACTACGGTTTAAAGAATAGTATTCTGGCACTGGTTCTTCCTTCTATTTTCAGTGTCTGGAACATGTTCCTTATGAGAACCTATTTTTCAAGCATTTCGCCTTCCTTATACGAGGCGGCGAAAATTGACGGAGCAAGCTATATGCTGATTTATTGGAGAATTGCAATTCCTCTCAGTAAAACGGCAATGCTGACCGTAGGTCTTATGTATGCCCTGCAATACTGGAATGACTGGTGGAATGCCTTGATTTTCATTAATGACAAGGATCTGTTCCCTCTCCAGTATTACCTGTACACAATTCTTTCAAATGTAAATGCCATTAGTTCGGGACGGATTCCTTCCGGCGCTGCCGCAGGTATCACACTGCCCTCTGAAACGGTGAAAATGGCAGTTACGGTTATAACCATAGGTCCCATTATCTTCTTATATCCCTTTGTACAAAAATATTTCGTACAGGGTATTATGACAGGTGCTGTCAAGGAATAAGCCCTGTAGTAAAAATCGTTGGTAGGCCAGGATAATGGCTTAACATAAAACCAAAAGGAGGATATTGCAATGAAAAGACTATTCATACTGACAGCTGCCGTAATAATGGCAATCGGTCTGCTTGGGGGATGCAGCAGCAAGGAGGAATCGAAAGAAGGCTCGAAAACCAAGACCGTAACGATTCTTTATCCCGGTGACGAAAGTGATAGAATGTCAGAGTTTATGAAAAATGAGTTTGCTGAGAAAATGAAAGAGGATTTAGGCATTAAGGTGGAAATGGTTTATACCCCGTGGGATCAGTATTGGGAACAAAAGGATATCATGCTGGCTGCCCAGGAACCCATCGACCTGTATTGGGACGGACTTCCCGACCTTGCTACCATGGTAAATAAGAAACAGGCCTCTGTGCTGAATGACTTAATTGACAAATATGGCCAGGATATGTTAAAGGTGCTTCCCGAAGAGCAGTTAAAGGGTGCTACCATTAACGGAGAGGTTTATGGCATACCCTCCGCTTATGCACCCTCCTCCGGCATGTTTCAGATGGTCTGTGTCCGCCAGGATATTCTGGAAGCCTGCGGTATGACAGAGATTAAGACAGCAGAGGATTTGAAATTATTTGCAGAGAAGGCTAAAAAATTGTACCCGGAAATGAAAGGGCCTGCAGATCCCATATTTAAGCCCCTGACCAGATATTTTGCCGATGAGCAGCTTACCTGGTGCGCCAATGAGGATGCCGTTGTATATGGTGATAAAACAAATAAGGTTTATGATTACTATGAAACCGATGCTTTCAAGAAGGTTGCACAGTATAACCGTCAGATGTATAATGGAGGCTTATATTCCGATGATTTGACTACCAAATACAATGAGAGGGATTCCCGTATGCAGACCGGCCTGTACCTGTGGGTAGAGGGCTCTCTTGGTAAAGAAAATGAGATTATTGACAGCGTGAAGGCAAATGCTCCCGATGCCAGATTAAAGAGCTATATTCTGAAACCGGATGAACCCCGCTATATCACAGCTACCGGCGGTGAAGTCCTTTGCATTCCTCAGACGGCACCCAATCCGGAAGGAGCAATGAAATTCGTTAACTGGCTGTACTCTTCACAGGATAATTACCTGATGGCATTATATGGCGTGAAGGGGAAGGATTATGAAATCGTTGACGGAAGAATTAAAAAGCTGGTAAATGATGAGTTCTTCTATGAATGGATGTTCCGTAATAAGAATTATCAGTTATTTGCACCGGATATCGACCAGAGCTATATCGATACCTATGAAAGCTGGGACGACAAGGCAATCACCTCCAATATGCTTGGCTTCCGTTTCAATAACGAGAAGGTAAAGGTAATTGAAACAGCAATCAAAGAGGTGGCAGGAAAGCAGATGGCACCGATTCTCTACGGATTTGTAGATTTTGACACAGAGTATCCCAAGGCTCTGGAAGCACTGAAAAAAGCAGGTATTGATGAATACGTGGCAGAAGTGCAGAAGCAGATGGATGAGTTCCAGGCTTCAAAGAATAAATAACAAAACCATATTCCGCTTGATATCATGTTTATGCATGATATCTTAACAAAGGAGAAGCGGCACATAAAAGGCCACCCGGCTGCAGTGTCTTACGCTCGCCTGGGTGGCCTTACCTTTAAGGTATGAATAGTGAAACAGGTGCGGATAGGACCTCCGCTTAATAGCAGAAAGGAAGGCTTTACAATGACAGAACCGGTTTTAGTGATTATGGCAGCAGGGATGGGAAGCAGGTATGGCGGTTTAAAGCAAATTGATCCAATTGACGGGCAGGGAAACCTGATAATAGATTTCTCTATTTATGATGCCTTAAGGGCAGGCTTTCAAAAAGTCATATTTATCATTAAGCGTGAAATAGAAGAGGATTTTAAGGAAAGAATCGGTAACCGGATTGCAGAAAAGGTTGCGGTGGAATATATTTACCAGGAGCTTGACAACCTGCCGGAGGGCTTTTCGGTACCGGAAGACAGGAAAAAGCCCTGGGGTACCGGGCATGCCGTTCTTAGCTGCAAGGAGGTAATTGGTGGGCCTTTTGCGGTGATTAATGCAGACGACTATTATGGCAGGCAGGCATTTTCCATGATTTATGATACGCTCCTTTCCATCGAAGATAATGACAAATTCCAGTACGCCATGGTAGGTTACGGGCTGATGAATACCCTGACGGAGCATGGGCATGTTGCCAGAGGTGTATGCAGAGTGGATGCGGACGGTATGTTAAAGGAAATCGAAGAAAGAGTACATATCGAAAAGCACGGAGAGCATGGGGCTTTTACGGAGGATAACGGAAGCACCTGGCAGACTCTGGATGATGCCAGCATTGTGTCCATGAATTTATGGGGATTTCATGAAAGCATCCTTTCCGTGCTGGAGGTAAAATTCAAGGACTTTCTGGAAAACGAGGCAGTACTTAACCCTTTAAAAGCAGAGTATTTCCTTCCAAGCGTAGTAGACGGGCTGATAAAGGAGAACAAAGCGGAAGTAAGGGTGCTGAAATCACCGGATAAATGGTATGGTGTGACCTATAAGGAAGATAAGGAAAGAGTAGTGAAGGCAATACAGGAATTTAAGGAGATGGGTATTTATCCGGAAAAGCTCTGGATATAAAAAAAGTAAAAAATGCAATGTATTTTTCAAATTTTTAGGTATGGCAGCCTTGCGATATGCATGGAGAGTAGCTATTATTTGTGCCTTATCGCATGTAACCATGCATGGGAGTACCAGGAAAGGAGAACTTGCTATGACAAGGGAAGAATATTGCTCAAAAATCCAGGAAGCAATTGAAGCAATCGGATTTCAGGGGGAATATCTGGACCATTGCCGGTATGGCAGCGGACACATTAATGATACCTTTCTCATCCGCTTTAAAGAGCCGGAGGGCAATGTGGAAAGATATATCCTACAGAGAATGAATCATGAGATCTTTAAAAACCCGGATGAGCTGATGGAGAATATCTGTAATGTTACTTCATTCCTGCGGGATAAAATAAGTAAGATGCACGGAGATACCAGAAGGGAGACCATGAATGTCATTTACACCAAAGACGGCAGGCCCTACTTCAAAGACAGCATTGGAGCCTGCTGGAGGGCGTATCTGTTTGTCGGCGATACCATGTCCTTTGATAAGGTGGAGAATACAAAGGATTTCTACGAGAGTGCGGTATCCTTTGGACATTTTCAAAAGCTTTTGGCGGATTTTAATGCTGCAAGCCTCCATGAGACGATTCCGGACTTTCATAATACACCGGTCCGCTATGAAGCCTTTTGTAAGGCTGTGAAAGAGGATATCTGCGGGCGGGCAAAGGAAGCAGAGGCCGAAATCAGGTTCCTGATGCAGAGGGAAAAGGAAATGGGAATCTGCGTGGAGCTTCAAAAAGCAGGAGAACTGCCTCTTCGGGTTACCCATAATGACACGAAGCTGAATAATATATTAATTGATACTAAGACCGGAAAGGGTATCTGTGTCATAGATCTGGATACGGTAATGCCGGGCTTGTCCATATTCGATTACGGGGATTCCATCCGGTTTGGAGCCAACAGGGCTGCCGAGGACGAAAGGGACCTGACGAAGGTCTCACTGGATTTGAAGCTCTTCGAGGCCTATACAAAGGGGTTCTTAGAAGGCTGCGGCGGCAGTCTTACGGAGAAGGAAATCGAACTGCTGCCCATGGGTGCTAAGCTGATGACAATGGAGTGCGGCATGCGTTTTCTGACAGATTATCTTGTGGGGGATACCTACTTTCGCATTCACCGGGAGGGACATAATCTGGACCGCTGCAGAACCCAGCTTAAGCTCGTGGAGGATATGGAGCAGAAATGGGACAGCATGAAAGAAATTACAGGAAAATACCGATAAAGTATTTGTATCTAGGAAAGGAGCTGAGTCAGAATGGCAATATTAGTAACCGGAGGTGCCGGATATATAGGAAGCCATACCTGCGTGGAACTGCTGAACGCAGGGTATGAGGTGATTGTTGCGGATAATTTATGCAACTCAAGTGAGGAGTCACTGGCAAGGGTAAAAAAGATAACCGGAAAGGATATCAGGTTTTATAAAGTTGACCTGTTATGGGAGAAGGAACTTAGAGAAATTTTTCAGAAGGAGAAGATCGAGGCGGTAATCCATTTTGCCGGCTTAAAGGCTGTTGGAGAGTCCGTGCAGAAGCCCCTGGAGTATTATCATAATAATATAACCGGAACACTGGTGCTTCTTCACATTATGAGAGAATTCGGAGTGAAGAACATTGTTTTTAGTTCCTCCGCTACGGTTTACGGAAAACCGGAAACTGTTCCGATTAAGGAGGATTTCCCCCTTTCAGCCACGAATCCCTATGGAAAAACGAAGTTAATGCTGGAGGATATTTTACGGGATTTATACCAGGCAGATTCCAGCTGGAATATTATACTGCTTCGTTATTTTAATCCCATTGGTGCCCATAAAAGCGGTACCATTGGAGAAGACCCCCAGGGAATTCCCAATAATCTGATTCCTTATATTACCCAGACAGCCGTAGGAAAGCTTGAGACCGTAGGTGTATTTGGAAACGATTACGATACACCGGACGGAAGCGGCGTCCGTGATTACATCCATGTAGTCGACCTGGCAGAGGGGCATGTGAAAGCAGTAGAAAAGCTTGCCGGACAGCCGGGTATTCGTACCTATAACCTTGGCACCGGAATCGGCTACAGTGTATTTGATATGCTTAAGGCCTTCTCCCGTGTGTGCGGTAAGGAGATTCCATATGTAATCAAGCCCCGCCGTCCGGGGGATATCGCAGTCTGCTATGCGGATGCTTCCCTGGCAAAGGAAGAGCTGGACTGGTCTGCTAAGAGGGGACTGGATGAAATGTGCGAGGATGCCTGGCGGTGGCAGGAGAATAATCCCATGGGATACCGCAGTTAAGGAATTGGAAGGAAGCGGGGAAACGTGAAAGGAGAGCACTTTCACATTCCATTATTTATAGCAGTACCACAGACAGGTCTGCGGTATGCAACGGGGGAAATGTGAAAGAAAAGCACTTCCCCTTAATTTTGGACGCGTGCGAAGGTACGCAGATAGGAGCCTGGAATGGCATACAATGTGCATAGGATAGGGGATTTGGGACAGCTTGGGGAATGCGAGCCCTTTTTTATTGACCATTATCAATGGACGAAGGGTGAGAAGCCAAAGGCTTATGGAAAGATGGGACTGCTTGAGAATTACGGATTGGTGGTATCAATGGCTGCAGCGGAGAGGAATCCCCTCCGTACATATACGGAAGAAAATACGCCGGTCTATAAAGACAGTGCACTGGAAGCATTTTTAAGCTTTCCGGGCGAATTGGGGAACCAGTCCTATCTGAACTTTGAAATGAATGCCAATGGAGCGTTGTTAAGTGCATTCGGTACGACAAAAGAACGGGTGTTTTTAAGGGATTTTACCAGGCTTCGGGCAGTGTGTGAAGCCAAAATAGAAGAAAACACATGGGAAATTCTGCTGAAAATCCCCATGGAGCTGATCTGCAGTTTGTTTCGGACTGAGCCGTTGCAAAGGGGTGACAGCTTTAACTGTAATTTTTATAAAATATGTGAAACACCGGAATATGAGCACTATGGAAGCTTTGCGCCGATTATCAGCGAAAGGCCGAATTTTCATCTTCCGGAATTTTTTGAGACGGCTGTTATTGTTTAAAATATTGGAGTAATCAGGTTTTGTGATAATAGGAGAAGGAGAAAGAGTTAATGAAACGGGTGACAGTTTTCGTTCTGGTTATATGTATGGTATTTACATTGGGATTTGCAAGTACTGCGTATGCAAGAATGACGTTCGCAGCGGATAAAACTCTCACAGCGAATAAGACTTTCACAGATGATAAGACTTTCGCAGCAGAAAAGTACACCACATCCTCCGATAGCAGCTCCTTGCGGTCCCTTATAGCGGTTCAGGAAAACAACGATATTTTTATTTGTGCGACAGGAAGAAACTTGACCGATACTTACTCACTCTATATAGACAAGGATAATAATGAAAAGACAGATACCCATATTTGGCATAATATCTGACTGCCAGTTCCTTATTTGGAACTGGCAGTTTTTTTGATATACTTCAAAAGGGACCGGGAAAAAGCCAATGACAGCAGGCATTTATTAGGCAGCTGTACCGGGACAGGACAATCAATTTACAGGTTACCAGGATTGGATTATATGCTATAATATTAAAAATACATGATACCGGAGGTTTGACTATGGGAGAAACCTTATTGTTTCGGAAGGGAACAAAGGAAGAGATACCGGAAATATATGAGCTGTTCTTAAGAGGCATTGAAGAGATGACGGCAAATGGCATCCCTCAGTGGGATGAAGTATATCCAAGTAAAGGGGATTTGGAGCTGGATATAGAAAAGGACGAGCTGTATGTCGGCGTGTCAGGGAAGGAGATTGCCGTCGTTTATGTATTAAATAAAGAATGTGATGAGCAATACAGTGGCGGAAAATGGACCCTGGTCACAGATGATTTTATGGTTATCCATAGACTTTGCGTGCATCCGAAATTCCAAAACAAAGGCCTGGGCAGGCAAACCTTGATGCATATTGAAAATACCCTGAAGCAAGATGGCATTTCCTCCATCCGTTTGGATGCATTTACCCGAAATCCCTATGCATTGAAAATGTATGATTCTTTCGGTTATGCTGTTGTCGGGGAGGCTAACTGGCGGAAAGGGAAATTTTATCTCATGGAGAAAGTAATTTCTTAAGGCGGAGGTGTTTAAAATTTTTAATAAACCAATATCGTAAACAAACACAATATGCATTCGATTAGTTGAAATAATATATTGTATTTTTTAGCGTCTATTTGACCTGCACAAATCAAGTGAACAGTAAGTAAGGAGGGTTCCTATGAGAAAGGTAGTTTTATTTATAGCTATGAGCCTGGATGGGTATATAGCTACAAAGGAGGATTCCCTGGAGTGGTTATTCCAGACCGAGGGCGAAGGAGATAACGGTTATTCGGAATTTTATGAAACCGTTGATACCATTATATTAGGCAGGAGAACCTATGACTGGATTCTTGATATGGAAGGGGACAATTTTCCCTATAAGGGGAGGCAGTGTTTTGTCTTTTCCGGCAGCAGGCAGGGGGAAGATAAGAATGTCCGGTTCTTTCACGGAGATATTACGGATTTTATAACAAAATTAAAGCAGGAAGAGGGGAAAGATATTTGGGTTGTCGGCGGAGGAGAATTGCTTCAGCATTTCATCTCCAACCGTTTAGTGGATGAATGGATAATAACCGTAGCACCGACTGTTCTGGGAGATGGAATACCTTTATTTAAAAAGAATGATTTTGAGACACGGCTGAGATTAAAGGGTGTCAGGCAGATCAACCAGTTTACAGAGCTTCATTATGAGACGGTGAAATAAAGACCAGACAATATGCGGCAGGAAAAGCCGGGCCGGATGTTCTTCTATAGGGTATGATTAAACCAGGAGGTGAGAGTATGGATTGGGTGGAGAAGTTAAATGAGTCAATAAGCTATATGGAAAGTAATCTTGCGGGAGAGATATCCTATGAGAAGCTTGCCCGGATAGCAAATTGCTCTGTCTATAACTATCAGCGGATGTTTTCCTATCTTGCAGACAAGTCCTTGTCCGAATATATCAGAAACAGACGGTTAACCATGGCAGCCTTTGATTTATTGAACGGCAGGGACAGAATAATAGATATTGCCCTAAAGTACGGGTATGAATCCCAGGATGCATTTTCCCGTGCCTTTAAAGCCTTTCATGGTGTATCGCCTTCTGCTGTGAGAAACGAAACCGTACAGTTAAGATCCTGCCCCAAACTCTCCTTTCAAATAACAATAAAAGGAGAAAATCATATGAATTATCAGATTGAACAGTGGCCGGCCTTTAAAGTTATGGGAATAGCACACAAAATAGGGACAAAAGCAGCCTTTGAATTGATTCCCAAGCTATGGGAAGATGCCTGGAAGGATGGGACCATGCAAAGGTTTATTGAGAATTTTCCGGATTATCGACCGGCGGGTTTTTTGGGAATCGCAGAAGGGGGCCGATGGGGCGATGCAGAGGAAATGAGGTATATAATCGGCATAACTAACCATGTGGAGGCAGAGGAGTGTAAGTACATTCCTCCCTTGGAAGGGTTTGAAGAGTTCACCTACCCTGCTGCCACCTGGGCTGTCTTTGAAGCAAACGGAGAATTACCGGAGGCAACCCAGAAAGTTTATAAGCAGTTTTATACGGAATGGCTTCCGAATTCAGGCTATGAGCTGGCAGACCTTCCTGTTATTGAATGCTATATGCAGGAAAACCGGCAGGAGGTCTGGATTGCAGTAACGAAGGGTTAAGCGGAAGGAAGAAATAATGGCAGGAAAGCCATCTGAAGGAAATGGTAAGGGCCATAAAGAAGTAAAGGCTGACAGGCAGCGGTTTTACTGTTCCTGAATATACTTATCAATGAATATTCTAAAGGATAAAGCAGACTGCCTTATCATGGATAATTTTGAGAAAAAAATAAACTTTAACATGAGAAAGAAGACAATAGCCAGTGTGACACAGGAAGGCTGGCAGGAAATTCCCCATGTCTCCTACATTTACGAAGCGGATGCAACGAAGTTTTATGAGGAATTCAGGAAGTTAAAGGCATCCGGCAGGTACAAAAGGGATATATCCTTTAATACTCTGCTTTTACGTGTTATTGTGGAAGGAATCAAAGCGGCCCCTCAGCTTAATGCAGAGATTCGGTATAATACTTTTCTTATTTCCGGACGGGTAACAATAAAAGAAAAGATTAATATTAATATGCCGGTACTGCTTCCCGGGGGCGAGATGATGACGGTTAATCTGCGGGATATGGGAGGTAAATCCTTAGAAGCTATGACAGAGCAGATTGAGGGTATCAAGGAGATAATCAAAAATTGCGATATGGAGCGCTCCCTTTTAAAGGTAGGCCTTAAGGATAGTCTTAGGAAGCTGCACCAGGGCAAAGTAATAGAAGTAGCCGGCCGTGGACTTGGTATGGTAATCGGTCACAGGAAAACAGAGGAAGGGTCTTCTGTAAAAAAGAACGGGAGCCTCCTTGACAGGGAAGCACTGGACCAGGGAACGATTACCGTGTCCAACCTGGGAGCGGCAGTAAAAGGCACCAAGGGAAGAATCGGACTGTTGGATATCATACCGCCCCAGGTCTGTGCCATTGGAATAGGAGTACTCCAGGAGGAATCCCGGGTATATTTGGTGGAGGACAGGGAGACTCGTGTGGGCATACGGAAGGTTATTCCCTTTACCATAGCCTTTGACCACCGGGCTCTGGATTTTGGTGAGGTAGCTCCCTTTATCAACCGGTTGGAGGCGGTTTTTAATAATCCGGCGGTCATACGCAACTGGTAACCCTTAAGAAGCAGAAGCAGGCATCAAGAGGCAGCAGCTTATTCTTTAAATCCAAGCTTATCCTACAGACCCATGATTGGATGTATCCATATCAACCATACAGTTTCATAAAATCAACCGTTCAAATCAACCGAACGGTTGATTTTTTTTATTCCTGCTGTGACGTATGATGGAAGGCGTCATTAGTAAACAGGTAGAACATATTGAATGATGTAAGACATAGTTTATACGTAAATTTTACCTGGAGCCCAGGCTTTCAGGTACAGGAAAGGATATGGCCAATAAGATGGAAGAAATTATGCAGGTAAGTCAGCTAAGAAAAAGCTTTAAGGACAAAGAGGTTTTAAAGGGCATCAGCTTTCAGGTGTACCGGGGGGAGGTGCTTTGCATCTTAGGTCCTAACGGAGCAGGAAAAAGCACCACAATCAATATATTAACTGCCGTACTTGGAAGCAGTGGGGGAGAAATCTCTTTTAAGGGGAATAAAATCAGCAGGAGGTTAAAGGATTACAAGCAGGTATTGGGCATTGTCCCCCAGGACATTGCCTTATATGAAGAATTAAGTGCAGAACACAATCTGAAATTTTTTGCTTCTCTCTATGGCTTACAGGGGAAGGCACTTTTAAATGCGGTGGAGGAGGCCCTGGAATTTGCGGGACTTACCGACCGCAGGAATGATAAGGTAAAGACCTTTTCGGGAGGTATGAAAAGACGCCTTAATATAGCCTGTGCCATTGCCCATCACCCGGAGCTGGTCATCATGGATGAGCCTACGGTGGGAATTGACCCCCAAAGCCGTAACCACATACTGGATTCCATCAGAAAGCTGCAGGCAGGTGGAATGACCGTAATCTATACCACCCACTACATGGAGGAGGTTGAAGCAATCTCTTCCCGTATTATCATAATGGACCATGGCTCCATTATTGCAGAAGGGACCAAGGAAACCCTGAAGGAGAGCATTGGAAATGAAAAATGCTACACCATAGAACTGGAAGAGAGCAGAAATGTAAAGGAAGAAGAGCTCTTTTCCATTGAGGGCGTGAAGTCGGTGAAGGTGAAGGGAGATATCCTGGAGGTTACATCCATAAAGGGAATTGAAAATCTTGACCGGATTATAGCACTGCTCAGCGACAGAGGTGAAAAGATAAGGAATATCGCCAGTGAAGCGGCAAGCCTTGAGACAGTATTTTTAAAGCTCACGGGCCGTAAATTAAGAGATTAGTGTGAAAATTAAAAAGCAATTTTCACACACAAGATTGAGCCAGCGAAATCCTCGGCCCAATCTTGCGGCAAGGAAGGCGTGGCAATAGTGTGAAAATTAAAAGGTAATTTTCACACACAAATTTATGCCTGCGGCTCTAAGTTTGCAGGCTGTGAGAAAGGTATGGTTATTATTATGAAACGTTTTCTTTTGATACTGAAACTGGATTTCCTGAATCTGTTTAAAAACCCGGTACTGGTAGGAGCCAATACGGTTTTCTCGGCTCTTTTAATCCTGATTATGGGGTTCCTTGGAAGCGGCAACTATGCGCAGGGTAAAGTGTCCTACCAATATTATCTGGTCTCCATGATGGTATTTGGTATGCTCAATGGTGCCATGACCGCCTCCAACTGCTTTATGGAGAGGGATATCAAAAAAGCCAATCTTCGTATCATTTATTCTCCGGTGGGAAGCTTTCCCATCTACTTTTCAAAGATAACAGCTTCCTTTATCTTTGATTATCTGCTCCATGTGCTGGTAATTGCAGTTTTGTGTCCTTTCCTTTCTGTAAGCATAGGAGCAAATCCAGGATATTTCATACTTTTAATGGCTCCTGTGGAATTTGCCGCAGCAGCCCTTGGAATCTTTTTTTGCTGTATCTTTCACAGTGAAGAGGCCAGCAGCACGCTCCTTAGTACGGTAGTCAGCCTGCTGTGTGTGTTAGGAGGAACCTTCTTCTCTTTGGATGGACTTGGCAGTACCATTGCCTTTCTTTCTAAAATATCGCCTGTAAGATGGTTAAATGAAGCGTTCTTCACCCTTTCCTGTGACAACAGCCTTCATTACTTTTTACCAGTATTCTGCCTGGCTGTTATAATATCCGTACTCCTTGTAATTGGATGCAGCCTGACCTTTAGAACGGAGGATTATCTATGAAAACATTTGTTACCGTACTAAAAAATGATTATCTGAGAACCAGGAGTCGGTTGATACTGGTCCTTGTCATGACATTGGTTGCCCTTTCCTCCATGCTGCTTGCAGTTCACCTTACAGGCGTACATCAGGTAAAAGGGCGGATTGCACTGATAGGGGAGACCCCTTTGGTTAAAACAGATACATCGGAATATCTGAAGATAAAGGTTCTAGATAAAAAGCCTCCCTATTCCGCCCTTGTGGAGCAAAAATATGATGCATTTGTAACCGTTGATAAAAAGGGAAATTACCGTATTGAGACTCTTAGGAGAAAGGAATACCGGGATATGTTACTGTACCTCCTTCAGAATCCCAAGGCAGAGCCGCCGAAGCTGGGAACGGAAAGAGGAGCAGGAGTTAATATTCTTGGCTTTATGATGATGTTCTTAATCATGCTCTCCTTCTCCAACCTGTATGTCTTTGCAGACGATAAGGAGCAGGGACAGCTTGGAAGGGTCTTTATGGCACCGGCTTCTTTCACAGGGTATATGGCAGCCCATGTAGTATACTGCCTGTCCCTATTACTGCCGGAATACCTGCTGCTGGTCCTCTTAAAGCTTAGCGGAAAAAATATCGGCTTTTCCCTTGCACAATATGCCGGACTGATGGCAGTAATCGGATTTTTGGGAATTGCAACAGCAATGCTTTTGCATGCCCTGATACAGAAAGCAGATAACGCCAACATGCTTGGAAATTCCATTACCGTACTTGCAACGGTACTGTCCGGAAGCTTTTACAGCTTTAGCAAGAATAACGGTCTGTTAGACAATATCATAAAAGTGCTGCCCCAGAAGGAACTGATGGACTTCCTGGAATATCTGGAAAAGGGAAGAGGGGCGGAGCATATGGGAGCCTTCCTATACGTAATTGCTTTTTCCCTCCTTCTATTTGTACTTTCCTGCACAAGGCTACGGAAAATGTACGTCAGAAAGATATAATATACATTATAGCTCAGCCTTGCACATCTATTCACGGAAATTTTAAGGTAAAGAGCAGATGGTTTCTGGTTCCGTTCAGGCATTTTCTATTGAGCGGTTCCTTATGACACTTAAATGGCAGCCGTTATGACCAGGTTAAATTACACCATTGTTTGAGCTCACAGTGTTAATTTAACCAGTAATTGTGAAGCGAGTTTGGTGCAATTTAACCTTCCGGGAATAACGGCTGCCATTTTAGTGGAATTGGAACCGTGAACGAGAAAATGCCTGAACGGAACCAGAAACCATCGTCCGGTACCAAAGACTTAAATACAACAAATACTGAACTATAATTGATATACTACTGCTTTAAGAGGCCTTGCTTGTAAAAGCATTCAAACAGGAATATAATGAAGAAAAATTGAGGCGAAACTAACAGCCTTTATATTTCACAGAGCTAAGTGTATTTATATACTCCTGATATGCATCAATAAACATGATATTTTGATACAATAATCTATTCTGAAATTATGAGAGGACTTACTATGAGTTTTTCATCCGATACCCTGCTACTTTCTACAAAACTGAAAATTCCCGCCCCAAGAAAAAATTATATCCTTCGCAGGGCATTGTTTGAAAAGCTTTCCGCCTGTAAGGATATGGGAGTAGTTTTCATCAGCGGAGGTGCGGGCACCGGTAAGACGACCCTGCTGACCTCCTTTATCCGGGAAACCGGTCTAAAGAATGTCTGCTGGGTATCCATGGATTCCTCCAATGCCAATGTCTATTCCTTTTGGCTGTACTTCACGGCGGCTGTCAATGCCTACTGGGAAGAGGATGAGAGCCTTTTGGAGATGATGCGTGCCAATACGGATGCCTCCCATATGGAAGGGCTCTTAATTGCGCTGATTAACCGGCTGTGCAGTGAGGAAGACTGCTACATGGTGCTGGATGATGTTCAATATATAAAGGATGATGTCCTGATCAGGACCTTTGAATTCTTCTTAAAGGCCATGCCGCCGAATTTCCACTTTTTTCTGTTATCCAGAGAGGAACCGCCGGTGTATCTGGGGCCTTTGGCAATGTCCGGGAGACTGCTCTTTATTGACGGAAAGCAGATGCAGCTGTCCTTTGAAGAAGGAATGTCATTTCTGAGAGACACCCTTAAGCTTACAGGCAGTGACAGGGAACTGGAAGAGCTTAACCGTTATGCGGAGGGCTGGATAGGCGGTCTGCAGCTGTCGGTTGCGGCGGGGCAGTATTCCGGACAGCTGCTGCGGGCGGGAGGGGGAATTGCAGTAAACTATCTGACCCGTGAATTATTCGAGACCCTGACGGAAGCAGAAAGGGTATTTCTGATAAAAACAAGTTTTCTTTCCTATTTCGATGCCCCAATCTGTATGAAATTGTTTGAAGGCTTTACGGAACCGGAATTTGAGCAGACGGTGGAGGGACTTATCCGTAAGAATCTGTTTATTATCTGCATTGATGAAAGGAATAATGTATACCGGTACCACAATATCCTCTCGGAATATCTGGCAGAGCAGTTTAAAAAAATCCCGGAAATGGAGAAAAGGGACCTTTGCAAAAAGGCTGCCGATATTTTTTTGGAGCGGGGAGACCTTGAGGAAGCAATGAATGAATATTATGCGGCAAAGGACTATGACGCTGTTCTTTCCATGGCCAGGACTATGGAAGGCAGGATAGAATCCTGGAACTGCCTGGACAAGGTTCCTCTTGAAAAGCTCATGGAGGATGCGGACCTTGCGGCCCAATGCTTTATGTATAACCTTGGCAATATGAATATGGACCGGTGCCAGGATATTTTTGAAAAATTCAGAGAATATTACGGGGACTCGGATATTTTTCATATTGTGCAGTTTGCGGAAGGATATATTAGCCACAGCGATTGTATATTGCCGGAATATCACGCCCTGACAGCCGAACAGATTGACTGCCTTCCCTTTGGGCAGGGGGCAAAGGCCATGATACTGGTGGAGAATTCTGCCGCCCTTGTAGAGAAGATGGAGTATGAGGACGCAGAAAGCTCAGCAAAGAAGGCTATTCAGATAAGTAAAGGCATCAATGTATTTGTGGAATTCTTTGCTTACACCCAGTTAGCCCAGGTATATGAAGAGGTTGGGCGGTTGAATGACAGTCTTGCCTGTTATGGCAAGGCAAAGGAGATGTTCTATCATCCTTCCATGATGTCCGGGGTCGGTACAAGCTACTATTTTGGACTGGTGGGCGTTTATATGAGAAGGATGGAGCTGGAGAAGTCAGAAGAGACCCTGGAAGCCGCCCGCCTGTTAATGGACTCCTACCACATACGGATAGAGGTAGCCGAGGTAACGCTTGTTTTTCATGAGGCAGAGCAGAAATTTCTGACCGGCGACATAAAGGGCGGTTCTGAAAAAGCATATGGAATCCTGCGGCAGTACCCCAGCCTTAGCAGGCTGACCATGGCAAGGCTGATATATGAACTGGATTGTGCCGGAAGTCTGCCGGAGGTAATGGCGGGAGAATTCTTAACGGAGCTGGAAACTGCCATAAATTACAGAGAGCAGCCCTTTATGAGGCTCTTGCGGGCAAGGCTTCTTTATAAACGGGGGGAAACGGAAGAAGCCCTCAGGGAAACAGAGGAGATAATGAAATTTTCCCGTCTTCATAAGAATAAGCTTCGCCTTGTAGAGGCAGGAATTTTAAAGGTATTCATGCTCACAGGCAGTATGGATAAGAAGTTACGGGGCAGGGATATCAGTAATCTGTTAAAGGAAGCCATACATTACGCATGGGAGGAACGTATTCTGATGCCCTTTTACATGGACCGGGAAGTGCTTATTCCTCTGCTGAAGGAGCTTTATGAAAAAGAGAATGGAAAGGGTGCTATGCCTCCTGCTGAAATCAATTTTCTGAAAGATGTCCTGACTGCCTGTGCAGGCAGGGCAATCCTGCCCAAGGAGGCGGAGCTTTTGTCCGAGAGAGAGTCAGAGGTACTGGCAGAGCTGGCCCGGGGCATTACCAACCGGGAAATTGCAGAAAAGCTGTGTATCTCCCAGGCGACTGTTAAGACCCATGTGCTTAGTATTTTCAATAAGCTTGGGGTATCTTCCAGAATGATGGCTGTGGAAGCCGGAAGAAAGAAGGGACTACTAAAAACTTAGAGGTCAGAAAATAATAAGGCTTTATAACCATTTATACCAATCGTGAAAATATGACAGGGCTGAATTTATAAAGGAGCTGTCGCAAAAGGAACAACAAATACCGGATATTGTATAGTTCAGCAAATTTATGCAGGATATCAGGTATGAAGTTTCTTCTTGCAGCAGCTCCTTTATTTTCTTCCTTTATTTTCATTACAATTGTCATATGAAGATTTTACATATTGCACTTTTCATCCTTAAGGGGAACTGGTAATATACCAATAAGCACCAATAGTTTCCGGGAGGAGAAAGAGAATGAGTGAAACAGTCGTAAAGATTGAAAACCTGGTTAAAAAATATAAGAATTTGACCGCTGTCGACCATTTTAACCTTGAAATAAAAGAAGGAGAGGTACTTGGGCTTCTGGGTCCCAATGGTTCCGGCAAGACAACTACCCTGAACTGCCTTTTGTCCCTTTTAAGCTTTCAGGAAGGGAAGATTGAGGTATTTGGAGAGAAGATGAAGCCGGAAAGCTATTCCTTAAAGAAGAATATCGGTGTAATCTTCCAGAATGTCGCAGTTTTTGATACCCTCACTGTTTATGAAAATATCGATTTTTTCTGCGGGCTCTATGTAGAAGATAAAGGGCTGAGGAAAAAATATGTGGAGGAAGCCATCCGGTTTGTAGAGCTCAGTGATTTTAAAAACTTTTATCCCAAAAAGCTCTCTGGCGGTTTGCTCCGAAGATTAAATATAGCCTGCGGCATTGCCCATAAGCCCAAATTGATTATCCTGGATGAGCCCACAGTGGCAGTAGACCCCCAGAGCCGGAATAAAATCCTGGAGGGAATACAGGAGCTGAACAAACAGGGCGCAACAATTATTTACACCTCCCACTATATGGAAGAGGTAGAAGAAATCTGTTCCAGGATTGTTATCATGGATAAGGGAAAGAATCTTGCGGAAGGTACCGCAGATGAGCTAAAGCGCATGATTAAAAACAATGAGACTATCTATATCGATGTCCGCTCCCTTTCGGAAGGAGATATGGATAATATCAGAAAGCTGAACCATGTATATTCGGTGGATTATTCGGAAGAACGGCTTACCGTGAAATGTGACGGAGGGAACCACAATCTGATCCATGTAATGAATTATTTGCAGGAGCACACGATACCTTTCGGCCGTGTTAATTCTGAGCTGCCCACATTAAATGATGTATTTCTTGAAATCACCGGCAAAGAGCTGAGGGATTAAGAGGGAAAGGAAAGAGGCCGTCATGTTTATACACTTATTGAAATACAAACTAAAAAGTCTTTTCCGGGAAAAAGATCTGCTTGGCTGGGTATTTGCCTTTCCCCTTGTGTTAGGAACTTTCTTCTACCTGTCCTTCGGCAATATGATTAATAATGAAGAGTACGACTTTAAGCCGGTGCCGGTAGCCTTTGTTTCAGAAGGAAATACGGATGCTGCCTTTGAATCCATACTGGAGAGCCTGAGCAAGGACACAGAGGACCAGTTATTCAAAGTAACAAAAACAGGGGAGGAAGACGCCAAAGAGCTTTTAAAAGATGGCAAGGTGGACGGCATACTTTACACTTCCCCCGAGCTTTCGGTAACAGTTGCGGGAGAAGGACTAAACCAGACCATTATCAAATCCTTTCTGGAAAGGTATCTGAAGGATAAAGCTATCTATGAGCAGATTGGAAGCACCCATCCGGAAAAGCTGGAGGCTGCAGCAGGCCTGCTGACAAAGGATATTGCCTTTAACAGGGAAACCTCCTTTTCCAATACGAAGATGAATAATCTTTCCCAGTATTTTTTTGCATTAATTGCCATGACCTGCCTTTACGGTTCCTTTATCGGAACACGCTCCGTTGAAGATCTCCAGGCGAACCTGTCCGTTATCGGAGCCAGGAGAGGAATTGCTCCGGCTCATAAGCTAAAGGTTATTTGTGCGGATTACCTGGGAGCGGTTATTGTAAACTTTGCATCGGTTCTTTTGTTATTTTTCTATTTGATTGTAATATTAAAGATAGATTTTGGTACGCGGATTCCCTATATACTGACCACCGGATTTTTAGGCTCTGTTATCGGGGTGTCCATGGGAACCTTCGTTGGTTCCATAAGCCAGATATCCAGCCATTTAAAGAGTGCTATTATGTCGGCCGTCGATTTGATTCTGTCGTTCTTAAGCGGCCTGATGTTTAATAACATGAAGGATATCATAGAGCATAAAGCTCCCATCCTGAACAGGATCAATCCTGCCGCCCTGATAACGGACTGTCTGTATTCTCTTAATATGTATGAGAATTTTGATAGATTTTACAGTGACATTGCTATTATGGGAGTGATAGCCGTACTGTTTATTGCCGGAAGCTATTTACTGTTAAGGAGGACCCGCTATGCCAATATTCCAAGCATTTTTTAAGACCTTAAAAAAACGTTCCTTCAGTGTCATTATTTATTTTTGCATTTTTGTGGTATTGGCCTTAATGATGTCCGGCAATGGAAAGAAGCAGATTGAGGTCGCATATAAGGATACAAAGGTAGATATCGCTGTTTTAGACAGGGATAATTCGGTACTTAGCAAGAGCCTCTATCGTTATCTTGCCGATACCCAGAATATTGTAAAGATAAAGGATGACAAGGAGTCCATATCCGATGAGCTGTTCTTCCGGAATGTGGAATATGTACTGATAATCAAGAAGGGCTTTGAGGAAGGGATAAAGTCAGGAAAATACGAGGATGTTGTGGAGAACGTAAAGGTTCCTCAAAGTGTCTCCGGACAGCTTCTGGACAGTAAGATTAACCAGTATCTGACGGAATTAAGTGCTTATACAGCAGCCGGATATTCCCCGGAGGAGGCTGCGGAAAGTGCTCTTAAGACTTCGGAAATTAAAGTAAATGTAAAACTGGATAAGATACAGGGAGAAGGAGAGGAGAAGAGCAGCGCTTATTACTATTACCTGTTTATTCCTTATGTGCTGATTGGCATGCTGATGAGCGGTATTGGCGGTATTCTCATAACCTTCCGTAAAAAGGACCTGAACTGGAGAATAAAATGCTCTTCCCTTTCTGAAATACGGAAAAATACCATTTTGATTACGGCCTGCGCTATCTTCAGCCTTGCCTGCTGGGCTCTTTTCGTCCTGCTCTCCCTGGTGCTGTACCATGACGATGTTATGACCGGAAAGGGTGCCCTGTTCATCCTGAACAGTCTGGTATTTTTACTGGTAGCCTTGAGCCTGATCTATATGGTAAGCTTCCTGGTAAAATCCTTAAACGCCCTGAATATGGCCTCCAATGTTATCAGCCTTGGACTCAGCTTCCTGGGGGGTATTTTTGTACCGTTAGAATTTATGAATAAGCATGTTGTACAGTTTTCCAAGGCGCTGCCGACCTACTGGTATGTTATGACCAGCAGAACCATTGACTCCTTTTCCAGTACGGCAGAGCAGTATCATATCATCTTTCGTAATCTGGGAATCGAGCTTTTGTTTGCCGTTGTCTTTTTTGTAATCGCAGTGTACTTATCCAAATCAAGGGCAATTGCACAGCATGGCTGATGCCGGTAACTCCAGACAAATTTATTAATTTAGTTTGTAAATCATTTAATCTCAGCTTTCATCTATGTAAATATGGAGTATAAAAATGCAACGAAGTGACTTTCACGGAGCTGAGTGTATTTTTATACTCTATATTTACATTCAATAAACTTAATATTGACTATATAAAGCAGCTACCTTGCAGCTTTATAAAGCTGCCTGTATTGTGTGGGGGTAAGCCCTTCCTTTTGCTTGAACTGCCGGATGAAATGCAGCTCATTCTCATAGCCGCAAAGGTCGGACAATACCTTAATGGGGGTATCGGTAGTGGACAGGTAGAATTTCGCCCTTTCAATCCTGGCGAGGATGACCTCCTGCATACAGGAAAGGTGAAAGAATTCCTTATATAAATGCTGGAAGTAGGAGGGGCTTATGTGAACAGACTCTGCCATTGTGTCTACGGTCCAGTTCTGATGGGGGGTATTGTGGATATTCATCCGCAGCTGGTTCATTACCGGATAATATTTACTGCCGCTCCCTTCCGTAAGAGGCGGGGCAAGCTGGGAATCCAGGCGGTAGAGAAGAATCCGCATAAGGGAGTCCTGCACCTGTTCTTTGTGAAGGGTATCAGAGTGATTCTCTTTGACCAGCAGTCGGACATAGTTGGACAAGGAATTTATCTGAGGCAGGTAAATGGGACTGTTAAAAGGAATTTTTAAGGAGTCGAAAAAAGGTTCCTCTCCCACAAAGTCAAAATGAATCCAGTCGTCATTATAAAAATTCCCCGCACTTTCATAATGCGTATAGGTATTGCGGTCAAAGAGAATTGCCATATTTGGATTCGTTGCCGCCAGCTTTCCGTTAAATTCAAAAAATGCTTTCGTCTTAACCAGCAGCAGAATATAATTTGGCACACCTGTTTTCCGAAGCATACAGAATTTTGTTTGGTGCCTTGAATCATGGCCGCAGTTTGTCACAGTAATCAAAGGTCATTCCTCCTGTAAAAAAGCAGAAAAAGTAAGTTAATAATATTATAAAGCATTGTCCTGACAAAGAAAAGAGATTATTATAAAGATAGATATCAGGGCCTGTAAATAATAAGGTCAGAGCCACTTTATGAGTGGAAGCCCTATTGATTTTAACAGTTTTGGTCAATAGATTTGCGGGAATCAAAGCTATTATCTTTTATAGGAATACATTTACAGGCAAAAGAAATTCAATTGAAAGGGCACAGTTTTTTCAAAAACGGATTAACGAATATCCAATGGAAGATTGGATATTCAGGAAAGGGGTTAATATGCTTACAGAGAAGGATAAACAGTGGATAGAGGAGACAGCAGGCAAGATTGAGGAAAAAATGGCCTGGGTCAGTGAAAAATCAAGGGATAAGATTCCCTATACAACGGTTAAGGGTACCCATGACAGCTATGATGACAGTGATAAGCCCTACCGTATATCTTCCGGCATTGGCTGGTGGACCAACGGTTTTTGGGGCGGAATGCTCTGGCTTATGTATCATGAGACCGGAGAAGAAAAATATGCTGAGATTGCCAGAAGCTCAGAGGAAAAGCTGGACAAATGCCTTGCAGACTATTACGGACTGGACCATGACGCAGGCTTTCTGTGGCTGCTGACGGCAGTAGCGGACTACAGGCTGACAAAGGAGCCGGAGGCCAGAAAGAGAGGTCTGCATGCTGCCAATATCCTGGCAGGACGTTTTAATCCGGTGGGCCGCTTTATCCGTGCCTGGAATAACTGGGATGAAAATGATAATACCGGTAAGGCTATTATTGACTGCATGATGAATATCCCTCTTTTATATTGGGCATCGGAGGAAACCGGAGACCCCAGATACCGACATATAGCAGTAATGCATGCAGACACGGCTATGGAAAATTTCATAAGGGCGGACGGCTCCTGTGAGCACATTGTAGAGTTCAATTCCCAAACCGGCGAGAAGGCTGATACCTATGGCGGACAGGGCTATGAGAAGGGTTCCTCCTGGACAAGAGGGCAGGCATGGGCACTGTATGGCTTTACCTTAAGCTATCTGCACACAAAAAAGGAAGAATATCTGAATACTGCCAAAAGGGTGGCGCATTATTTTATTGCCAATATCCCGGAAAGCGGCCTTATTCCCATTGATTTCAGACAGCCGGAGGAAGACACCTGGGAGGATTCCTGTGCGGCGGCAATTGCAGCCTGCGGACTGATTGAGATAGCAAAGGCAGTAGGAGAACATGAGAAGAATTTGTATCTTAATGCCGCCTTAAAGCTCTTAAAAGCCCTGGAGGAGAAGCGAAGCAACTGGACGAGGGAGTGTGACTGTATCATTGAAAACTGTTCCGAGGCTTACCATACCAATAAGCATATAAATATCATCTATGCAGATTACTTCTTTATGGAGGCTGTTTATAAACTAAAGGGCAATGACATTTTCTTATGGTAGTATCCTGTAGGAATGGTATTCTGTAAGGATAGTCTCCATACTTTAGACAGAAGCCTGTTTCGGGCTGTGGCTGAGGGCTGGCAAAAAGTAGTATTCATTTTCTTTTTGCCAGCCCTCAATTCCGTCCCGGGACACCAGCACAGTTCCGTCTCAGGACACCGGATCAATTGCAGCCTATATGTGAAATAAATGAGAGATAGAATTAATAATCAAGTAAATCCCCAGCACCCTCAGCGGAATCCGCGGCCCGGTGCCGTCTTTTTTAAACAATCCCCTTGCCAGGGCACCTATGAAAAGATTGATCAGGATACCTGCAAGCAATTCCAATATTGCTAATATCACAGAAGTATTCATAGTATCTATTATTTCCTCCTTTTCTCAGGATTTAACCAAATAGCTTTTCTTCCGCAAGGACATGGAAGATATGGCAAATGCTGCGCCTATGAAGAGCAGGGCAATGGCTGTAAGGGCTGACAAGGGTACAAGCTGGGAGGTAAGGGAGCTGTTATCAAATAGAACAGCTTTTAACAGCTTCTCCCCCCAGGCTTCCGGAGTAAATTTGGATAGCAGTACCAGGTAACCCGGAGCCGTATCCAGAGAGAAGAAGGAGCCCCCCAATATTCCGGTAGCAATGATGATAACGGCAAAGGTAACGGTAAAATCCTCATGCCTTTTCATAAGCAGGGACAAGGGCAGGCTGATGCCGGTTAATAAGAGGATATAAACCGCAAATATCAGGATAACAGGCAGCAGGTGCTCAAAAACAGGAAGGTTCAAAAGATATTTTCCGGTAAGAAGCACAGCCAGGATATGAAAAGCCCCGAACAAATAGGCAGCGGCTATTTTGGAGGCCAGATACCTGTTATAGCTTGTAGGAGTACTTAACAGCCGGTAGTAGGTGTTGTTTTCCCTCTCTTCTATTAAGGTGCGAAAGCCCTGTATGATAACAAACCAGATAAACATTACCAGAAAGCCAAGGAGTGTCTGCGTCATTTCTTCTTGTTTAATAGCCAGGGTATCGGAGGAAGAGCTGTTTATTTCAGAACTGGAACTGCTCTTCATACCGTTAAATACCTGAGAGGTAAGGCTGTTTACGGGGATACCCGACTTTTTTGTCAGATAGGAGGAGTCGGCGGTCACTTTTTTTAGGGAGGAAAGTTCCGCTGCTGCTACCTGCTTTAGTACAGCCGAATCGGCGGACTCAAAATTTATGATTATTTCAACGGGCAGGGGCTTATTGTTTAAGAGGGCATTGTCAAAATCCTTCCCAATAACAAGCCCCATTGGAATAAGCTCACTGTCGACCTTTTTAAGAATGTTTTCTTTGCCGGTGCTTACAACGGTAATTTCCTTGTGGCTGGAAAGCATTTGCAGGAATTGTGCGGAATAGGAGCTTTTGCTTAAGTCCGCTGCGTAAAGGCAGGGTTTTTTGGAGGCATCTATGGAATTGGAAAACAAGCAGGTCAGTAAGACCGGTACGGCTATGCCTGCCAGAATGATAAGCCGGTTAGAGAAGAGAAGTTTTAATTGCTTTTTTATCAAAATCAGTATTTCCATGTCTTATAAGCTCCTTTCCGCGGTAGATAAACAAAGTCAGAATCAGGAAAAGCACCCCCATAAGAAACAGCTGCAGCAGGTTGCTGTAAACAGCGGTAAATCCCTTGCCTTCGCAAAGGAAGAGATAGCAGTTAAGGGCTTTCCCATTGGGGATAATATTCTGTATGGACTGCAAGCCTTTCGGCAGTGCATCGCTGCTGATAAAGGAGCCTCCCAGGAAACCAAAGCCATACAGGATGGGGGAAGCAAGGCTTGAAACGGCATTCTGATCCCTGGCAAGAAGCCCCCACATAAGGATGGGCGAGCCAATGGAAAAGGCATAGACCAGGGTGGTAAGCAGGATCAGCCACGGGCTTCCCCATTTCATCCCAAAGACCAGCCTGCTTAAGAGGATAACGGCGCTCATCTGGACGGTGAGGGTAAATATAATACTGCACAGCTTGCCGGACACATACTGAAACTGGCGGGCAGGAGTTACTTTAATCCGAAAGAGCGTGTGATTAAGCTTTTCCTCCACCACCTTGTGTACAAGGGTAAAAACAGTAGAAATGGAGAATAAAACTACCATGGCAATGGATACGTATTGCGTGGCACTGACAGGAACTGCCCTGGAGCGGGTAGAAACCTCCGGCAGGGTGACAGGGTAGGAGGCATCCAGCTGCTTTTTCATTTCATCTATCGAGACAGAGGTCTTCCCGGAGGCACCAAGGAGGGTATTTAAGGTCTTTTCTTCCGTAAGTACCACCTGGGTATTGCGGAGAAATTCCTCTAAAATTCCCGTGACAATGAGCTTATCCACGGAAGCATCACCGTTTCCTGTTATAACAATACCGTTTTGCTTCTGCTGTAAGAGAGAATTGGTGAAATCCTTGGGGATATATACAAATACGGATGCTTTTTTGTTTCTTACCAGCTGAATGCCCTCCTTACGGCTTGTAACCGGAACAAGGCGGAACAGGCTGGCAGTATCCTTTGATTTCAGGACTTCATTTTCCAGCGCTTTTCCAAAGGCAATTGTCCGGTTCCCGTCTTCAGCTCCCAGGTCCTCATTACAGACAACCAGGGAAAAGGAAGAAACAGTGCTGTTTGAACCTCCCAGAGCCTTGCTAAGCAGTAAAATCAATATCATGGGGAATAATAACAGCTTGAGGTAAAAGGTCTTGCTTTTCATTAACTGTTTAAAATCCAGTAAGGTAAAATGCAATATGTTATTCATAAGCCCTCCCGCTAATCTCTTAGAGATTTTCCGGTTAATTGCAGGAAAATACTCTCCAGATTAATTTCATCATAACGAAAGCCTGTAAGGCGGATGCCGGAATTCTTTATATCATCCACAATATCCAGAACATTGGAGCCGGGTGAAACAAGGAGTGTAATGGTATCCTTTTCTACAGAGGCTTTTCGGACGCCCTTTATACTTTCCAATTTGCCAAGGGCATCGGGGCTTGCCTTACCGAAGCTTGCAGTTAAGGTATCACAGGCATTTAAGCTTTGCTTCAGCCCATCCTTGGAGCCAAGGGCAATGAGCTTTCCATGATCTGCAATGCCGATTCTTTCACATAGATATTCCACTTCTTCCATATAGTGGCTGGTATAAACTACAGTCATCCCTTCTTCCTTATTCAAATGGCGGATAGTATCCAATATATGGCTTCTGGACTGTGGGTCAATGCCCACTGTGGGTTCATCTAATATCAACAGCCTTGGGGAATTCATAAGTGCAATGCCAAGATTAACTCTTCGTTTCATGCCGCCGGAATATTCTGAGATGTCCTGATTTTTCCTGTCCGTAAGCTTTAGAATATCCAGAACCTCCGACACCCGCTGTTTTAAGCGGTTCCCGTAGAGCCCGTAAAGGCTGCCGAAGAATTCAAGATTATCCTTTACGCTTAAGGATTGGTACAGTGCCAGTTCCTGAGGGACAATCCCCATCTGCTTTTTGCAATCGTAGGGTTTATCACCCAGAGAGATACCGCCGATAAAGATTTCGCCCTTAGTAGGCTGTAATATGGTGCCGATCATAGATACGAGAGTGGATTTTCCGGCACCGTTGGGACCTAGAAGTCCGAATATTTCCCCCTTATTTACTTCAAAGGAAATATCATCTACGGCTGTAAAATCCTTGTATTTTTTCGTGATATTTTTTAACTGAAGCATTCTTTAACCTTCTTTCTTCCTGTTATGGAGGTATTCTACACCACAAAGGGGGAAGAAGCCTATTCACTATAGTACTCAATAAAACTATTACTTTGGTAATATACAGCATGTGCCGGTAACATGGTATAATAGTTTCAGAAGGAAGGCAGCTGCCGCAACCTGGGAAAGTCATGGGGCCGGGTGGAAAGAGGAGTAAACAGATGGATTTTTTGCTATCTTTAAATAAAAGAAAATATATTTTCAAAATTATTTCAGCCATTGTTACGATTCTTGCTTTTATGCGTATTCTGGAGAAGGAGGGTACCTTAAGGGATATACTGGCTGTACTGCTTTTACTGTTTACAGTCAATAATTTTTACCGAAGAAACTATTTAAAAGACAAACGGGATATATGGTTTTCCTTATCCTATGGATTTAGTGTACTTATCCTTGGATGCTTTCAATATGAAATTCTATTTGTAGGAACCTATTTATTCAATATTATTTTGCTGATAGAAACAATAATCTTTACCGGTAAACTGAACAAACCTCTGTTAGCCTTTCATTTTACGGTTTATCTGGTATCTCTCAGTGCACTTGTGGATTTTACCAGCTTAAAAAGTGCTTATGAGGATTATGCGGATATCCTGTTGAATTTCTTTATGCCATGCCTGATTATGCTGCTATTCCGCAGTGTGCTGGGAGAGAAGGTGAAATATGAAAACCTGAATAAAGAACTGGAGGAAGCCAACAGTACCTTAAAGGCCTATGCCGATAAAATAGAAGAGCTTGCCAAAACCCAGGAAAGAAACCGGATTGCCCAGGAATTGCACGATTCCATGGGACATTCCCTCATGGCCCTGAATATGAATCTTGAGTATGCGGAAAATGTTATGGTTACAAAGCCGGATAAGGCATTGGAGGTCATACACAAAACCAGAAACATGACAAAGGACTGTGTCAGTGACCTAAGAAAAGTAGTCAGCCTGTTAAAGGATTCTTACCATACCGAGCAGTTAAGGGGAGCTATGAATGAGCTGTTCCATAATTTCAGGGAGAACAGCAATATCAGATTTCATCTTAATATGGATGATTCCATAGAGGAGGAAGCTCCCGAAGTGAAAGACTGTATCTACAAGATTTCACGAGAAGCAATAACCAATGGAATAAAACATGGGAAGGCAGCTTCCTTCACAATTGATATACTGGATAAACCGGAGGGGATATACTTAAGGATTGAAAATAACGGCTCCGGCAGCAGGAATATTATAAAATCCAACGGGATAACAGGAATGGAAGAAAGAGTAAAGCTTCTTGGCGGGAAGATGGAAATTACCTCCGGGAAAGAAGAAGGCTTTTGTGTCAAAATTAGTATACCAAAATTGTAAACTTGCGAAATGCACGGGAGCTAATGTGAAAATAAAAAAACAATTTTCACTATCTATTTAAGCAGTTTCGCAAGTAAACTTGCGAAATGCATGGGAGAATAATATGATTAAAGTTATGATTGCGGATGATCAGGAAATTGTCAGAGAAGGCTTGAAGATGATTCTGAGCATGGGAGAGGAAATTGAGATTATTGGGGAGGCCTGTAATGGAAAGGACCTTCTTGATAAGCTTACCGGATTATTTCCGGAGGTTATTCTTATGGATATCAGAATGCCGGTCATGGATGGGATTGAAGCCACCAGAACGGTAAAGGAAAAGTATCCCCATATTAAAATAATCATTCTTACGACCTTTTATGAGGACAACTATATTTTTGATGTGTTGAAAAATGGTGCTGACGGATATATCTTAAAGGACTCCAGCTCGGCAGAAATTACCCGCTCCATCATAGCCGTCTGTGAGGGAAATGTTTTATTAAACCCCAAGGTGGCCGCAAAGGTAGTAAAAGCCCTGGATGCCGTGAAGGACAGCCAAAATCCGGCACCTGCAGAGGAGGAAGCATTAAACCTTCTAAGCCTTTTGACCCAAAGGGAATGGGAAGTGGCAGAGCATATCTTAAAGGGAAAGAGCAACCGGGTAATCGGTGAGGATATGTTTGTAACGGAAGGCACTGTTAAGAACTATGTATCAAGAATTTTGGAAAAGCTCCAGCTGAACAGCAGAGCGGAGCTTATCCTGTATTTACAGAAAGTACGGCGTTAAAGAGGGCTGTTTTTTATAGTGAACCTGTTCCTTTTCAATTAACTTATAAATCAGCTCTGTCTTTGTCATTCCGGCTGTTTTGGAATGCCTTTCAATATGTTTGAAAATAGAAAGAAAATTACGGGATGGTTATAAAATGGAAAGTAATTTCAGAAAGAGCAGGGAATATTGAAAATAACAACAGCAGGCGATATAATAACTGCATCAAAACAACATACAATATCGAGGATAATAAATATGAATGGAAAAGATGTAATGCATATTGCTGATACCCTGGAGAAACCAATAACAAATCTTGAATTCACCAACAGCGGACGGTATAAGGGAGATAATGACGGTCCTGCCTATGTGGTTTATTCAAAAATCGGATATAACAAAGCTTCCTTTGAATTCAAAATGAGCCGGATTAAGTTAAATATGAGACGTAAGAGTGATCAGAGGTGGACAAACAGCTATATTTTCCTTGGCGTGGATGTTTACGATGAAAAGGAAGAATTCTTAAATTGTATTGATGCCGGTTTTTGCTATTCAGGGGGTGTACTTAATTGGCACCTCTTCTACAACCTTCTGAATACGAACCAGAAAGAATCCTGGTATGAATCACCAATTGCCCTGGAGGAGACTCATGATTACCGGTTGATTTTGGATTGCTCCGGAAAAGATGCCATGGCAGCATTAACGATTATTGATATAACAGAGAATGAAAAAATTGTTGATACGGCAGAATTTGAAGTAATGTATGCGAAGAAGGACGGCAGCAATCTTAGTATGTATCAGGATTATGCCATTGATTTTCCCGATGATATTAAAAAGGATAGAAGGGGTGAGGATTCCGCTGAGGATTGGGAAGAAATCACGCTTTATAATACCGATGAGGATATTTATCTGAACAATATTGTAATTCAGGATGCCAAACTGTACTCACCCGAAGGAGAATATGCCTGGACAAAGGAACGGACCAATGACCGTTTTATGTGGCCCCATACCCAGTATAAGAAAATTGATTATGCATGCACAAGAATACGGGAACAGAAAATGGACAGTGAGCTTCTTCTGGATTTGGATATGAATCACCGCTAGAGGAAGAGAGAACCGGATAGTTTAATACGGGGATAGATTAATGCAGGGATATTAATGCGGAATGTATCAATGCAGGGTATGCACAGACCTGCCTTCCGGATTGGCAGGAGGTCAAATAGCGTACAGTCTGGAAGAAATGAGGAATATGGCCATGAGTGAACAAATAAAAAAGGAGTATTTTCCGGAAGAATTAAGCATCCGATTGTCAGGCCGCACCCTATACCGTGACAATGCTCTTTATTTATTACATGGGGCAAGCTTTTTGGAATTTGAATTTGAAGGCAGGCTGCTTGAAGCGGAGCTAGAATCGGAAGGAGGGGAAGAAGATTACCAGGCATGGATTGGCGTTTATGCGGAAGACATGGAAAACCCCTGCCGGCGGATTAATCTGAAAGGCGGAAGACAGCGGTATCCCTTGTGGGAAAGTGATAAAACGGAAAAGGTGCGGATTAGAATTGTTAAGCTTTCAGAAAGCCAGTATGCTTACACGGCAATCAATAAGCTTATAATGAATGAGGAGGCACAGGTTCATAAAACCTCCGGAAAGAAAAAGCGCATAGAAGTGATAGGAGATTCCATTACCTGTGGTTTTGGGAATGAGGGAAAGGCCGAAGATGTATTTAAAACGGGAACTGAAAACCCATTAAGGGCATACGGAGTACTGGCAGCTGAAAAATTGGACTGTGATTTCACACTGGCCGCCTGGAGCGGAATTGGAATTATCTCAAGCTGGATTCCACCGGAGGCGGAGAAGCCAAATACAAAGGTGCTGGCACCGGCCATATACCCTTATGTGGACTATGGCTTATTTCAGAAAAAAGGCTGGCTTCCCAATGAGCTGTATGATTATGAAAGGGATAACTGTGACGTCCTTGTACTTAACCTTGGAACAAACGACGCCAGCTATACAAGAGAGGACGCGGAACGCAGGAAGGCTTTTCAGACAGCCTATCTGGAATTTTTAAGGTATTTAAGAAGCACACATAAAAATAAGCCGATTATCTGCACCACCAATGCCTTAACGGACCTGCTGAATACTGAAATTGAGGCAGCGGTTGAAACAATGCGGAAAGAAGAGCAGGACGGACTTATTTTTCATATGGCCTTCTCACAGCAGGAGGCGGAAGACGGGGAAGGGGCCGTTGGTCATCCGTCTTTCATTAGACATGAAAAAATGGCGGAGCAATTAGCTGACTGGATCAGGAGGAAAGGAATTCTTTCTGATATCAGTTAAATTTTAGTTTTCCTCTTCCGGGTATAATAGAATCGGAATAAATGATATTTTTACGTCTGGAATAGGTCAAAACTTAATGCAGCTTGATATAGAATACCGAATAAGCAGAGGCTGGAAGCAGAATTAAAGGAGGTCACTATCATGAATTATATAGGAATAGATATCGGAGGAACACAGGTTAAAATAGGGATTGTGGATGAGCATGGAGCAGTGGGCAAATCCTCAGCCTATGATGTGGCTTTTGATGGCTATGATACTCCCATCATTGATACGGTGCTTGCTAAATTATCTGAGTTCATGCAGGAAAACAAGCTGGAAAACAATCAGATACGCGGAATCGGCGTATCGGCAACCGGACAGATCGATACAAAGGAAGGTAAGGTAGCCGGAGCGGCCGGGCATATCAAAAACTGGGAAGGCTGTAATATACGGGAATGCATCAAAAAGGTTTATCCCGGGCCTGTCACTGTCATGAATGACGCTAACTGCGCAGCATTGGCAGAACAGTGGATTGGCGGGGCAAAAGATGCCCTGGACGCTGTCGTTGTAACCATTGGGACAGGTGTTGGCGGCGGAATTATCGCAAATTTGGAAATTTTATGCGGAACTGCCGGAGGTGCTGGAGAAATAGGGCATTTTACCATCCGTAATAACGGAAAAAGGTGCAGCTGCGGCAACAGAGGCTGCTATGAACAATATGCTTCTACAACTGCGCTGGTAAGAAGGGTGAAGCAAGCACAGAAAGCGGGAAGATTGGAAAGCGGCCTGCTGGACAGCTGTGATATAAACGGCCGTACAATATTTGAAGCAGCGGGCAGAGACAGGTATCTGGATGAAATTCTTGACAAATGGATTGGCTATGTAGCGGACGGACTTGCCAGCATCATACATATATTCAGTCCAAAGGTAGTATTGATTGGCGGGGGAGTGAGCGCTCAAAAGGAAAAGTTCATAGAGCCATTACGGGTTAAGGTATTGAGCCGTATTATGCCCACCTATGCAAAAACAGTGACGATTGAAGCTGCCACACTGGGGAATGCTGCGGGTATGGTCGGGGCGGTTTATTTCTGCATAAAGCATGGAGAAGCCTAAAGAATCAGAATAATAAAAACTTATCCGCAGCACTTATCTTATTTTTCATTTTGGGTCACGTTTAATGCGGATAGGGTCTCCTTGTGCTTTTGGGCCTTGAAAAAGGAGTCATTTTCGAAATAATAGGTATAAAAGACGTCTATCATAACCAATATAGGAAATTGAGGCGAAATCATAGTACCGCTGTCCAAATCCTTGGACATGGCAACATAGAGCACTTCGTCACAATATTCACTTTCTTTCACATTCTTATTGGCAGTTATCAGCACAACCTTAGCATTCCGTTTTTTTGCCAGACGGATGCCTGCAAGGATTTCCTTAGTTTTTCCGCTTAAGGATATGGCAATCACCAGGTTTTCTTCATCCACCAGGGCAGAGTTCATTTGTATCATCTGGGAATCCGTAATGGCTTCCACATACAGTCCGGTCCGCATAAAGCGGAGCCTGAACTCATTGGCCACAAAGCCGGAGCTTCCCATTCCGTACACACAGACTCTTTTACACTGGTTGACCAGGTTAGCAATGCGCTTCATCTGGGGTTCATCCAGCAGTTCATAGCTTTCATCAAATAATTTCAGGTAATTATCATGGACCCGCATTGCCAAAGCGCTGAAATCTTTTTCCTGCACACTGGCAGACAGGTCCTTCTTATAATCAAAAATAAACTCTCTGAACCCCTTATAACCGCATTTTTTGGCAAAGCGGGATAAGGTCGCTTCCGAAACATATAAAAGCTTGGAGATATTTCTGGAATTGAAATCAATTACCTTAGTATTGCTCAGGAAAAAATCCGCCACGCTTTTTTCAACAGGTGTCAGTTCATCATAGATTTTTAAAATGTTCTGTTTTACTTCTTTAAGAGTATATTTCATAATCCTGTGACACATCCTTCTATATTGAAAGTAACTTTCTATCGCTAATACCCCTGCATTTTGCAAGTTTACTTGCAAAACTGCCTAAATAGAAAGTGAAAATTGTTTTTTAATTTTCACGTAAAAACCTGTGCATTTTGCGTTCAGTCCAGCCTTGAATATCTATTCACGAAAATTTTAAGGCAAAGTGCAGATGGTTTCTGGTTCCGTTCATTCATTTTCTATTGAGGGGTTTCTTATGACACTTAAATGGCAGCCGTTATGACTAGGTTAAATTGCACCAGTGTTTGAGCGCACAGTGTTAATATAATGAGTGATTGTGAAGCGAGTTTGGTGTAATTTAACCTTCCAGGAATAACGGTTGGCATTTTAGTGGAATTGGAACCGCGAATCAGAAAATGAATGAACGGAACCAGAAACCATCGTCCGTTTCCAAAGACCTAAATTCAAGGAGGGCTTAAACGTAACCATTTTGCAAGTTTACTTGTAAAACCGCCTAACATATATCTGATTATATCCGAAATAATGCATCTCTACAAGACACCGGCAATATGAATTATAATTATTTCTGAAAATTGATTTTACTTTCATAAAATTACCCGATGAAACAAATTATGTAACTACTTTCTGTATGGCCCGAAAGTATTGAAACTGCTGGTTTTCTTGCTATAATTGAGACTAACAAAGGGGATAGGAACCGGGAAAGAGGCGAAAGAGATTGCTATTGAATTACAGTGGGTGCAGGAAAGAGATACAGGATATATTGAAGGAAGTAAAGGACATTGTAAATGTCTGTTCAGACGGAAAGGGCATCAGCCTGGCTGCCGAGGAATGGGAAGAAAACGGTTATTTAATTACAAAAAATGCTTCTGAAGTTGTAATCAAATATCATAGAAAGTCCGATTTCTGCAGAGCGCTTTTGATGCTCTGTAAAAAGGAAGGGGAAGACAGCTGGCTGCACAGGGAAAAATCCTCTTTTGATGAATTTGGTGTCATGCTGGATTTTTCAAGAAATGCGGTAATGAATCTGGAAAAGACAAAGCTGTTCATCCGGACAGTTGCCCTTATGGGCTATAATTTTGTGGGCCTGTACATGGAAGACACCATAGAGATACCGGAAGAGCCCTATTGGGGTTACATGCGTGGTGCTATGACCGCCGGAGAGCTGAAAGAAATTGATGAATATGCGGCAATATTTGATATAGAAATCAGGGCATATATACAGACTCTGGCCCATGTAAACCAGATTACCAGATATGAGGAGTATCAGGAGATTATCGACACAAATGATATTCTTCTGGCAGGAGAAGAAAGAACCTACCAGCTGATAGAGAATTTAATCAAAGCGGTTTCAGAGAATTTAAACAGCCGGAAAATTAATATCGGTATGGATGAAGCTCATATGGTAGGGCTTGGCAAGTATCTGGATAAGCATGGATATTCCGACCGGTTCAAAATTATGGAGGAGCATTTGAATCGCGTTCTGGCTATTTGCCGAAAATACGGCTTGCAGGTGCAGATGTGGAGCGATATGTTTTTCCGTTTGGCCTATGGCGGAGAATATTATGTGAAAGAAGATACAATGGCAGCTCCCTTAAATATACCGCCGGACGTGGAACTTGTGTATTGGGATTATTACTCCTGTGACAAAGAACGCTATGACAGGATGTTAAAGAACCATCTAAAGCTAGCGGAACGTGTTGGCTTTGCAGGAGGTGCCTGGAAATGGACAGGTTTTGCACCCCATAATGCTTACAGCCTGGAAATTGGAAAAGCGGCCATCGAGGCCTGCAAGGAAAACGGTATCAAATCCGTTGTTATTACCGCCTGGGGAGACAACGGAGGAGAAGCAAGCAGCTTTTCCATCCTTCCGGCTCTTTATGCGGATGCGGAATTTCATTATGCGGGAAGTTTTGAACCCTCCAAATTTAAATTCCTTACGGGAATGACATTTGATGAATTTATGCAGATAGAATCAGCGAACCTTTTTTCAAAGGATACCACCATACATAATAATGCAAGCAAGTACCTGCTTTATAATGATGTATTCCTGGGCACCTTTGATACGGTCATCTTTGAAGGAATTTCGGAATTCTATCAAAATGCCGCATTGCAGCTGGAAAAATTAAGTACCAATAAAAATTACGGATATCTGTTCGATACCCAGTCAAAGCTTTGCACGGTATTGCAGCATAAAGCGGACTTGGGCCACCGTATCAAGGCTTTCTATGATAAAGGGGACAGGCAGCGGCTATACAGAATAGAAAAGGAAGAGATTCCTGTGATATTAAAAGCACTGGAGGAATTCTATCAGGCGTTTGAGGCACAATGGGAGAAGGAGAATAAGCCCTTTGGCTTTGAAGTGCAGTGCATTCGTATAGGCGGCTTACAAAAGCGTTTGGAATATGTAAAGAGGCAATTAAAAGCCTACGTTTCCGGTGAAAAAGAAAAAATAGAAGAGCTGGAAGTAGAAAGAAGAGCATTTCATTACTATGCGGAAGAGGATATCAGCAAAATAAATTATAATTTATGGCGGGAAATTGCATCACCCGGAGATATGGGCTAAAGGATAACGGAGCAGAGGAACTGCTTGTTATAAATATTTTAAATTAAAGGAGGATAATTATATGAAAAAAGTAATTAGCTTATGCCTGGTATTTGTACTTTCACTTACTATGCTGTATGGCTGCGGAAGCAATAAGGCAAAAGAGGATTCTTCGGCAGGAAACCAGACAGGAAATCAGACAGAAAATCAAACAGAGGATCAGACAAAGGCTACAACAGAACCTACGGAAGCAGCAAAGCCGGTTACAATAGAGTTCTGGACTATTTCACTCCAGCCGACATTTACAGATTTCTTTAACGGCTTGATCAAAGAGTACGAAAAAGAAAATCCCAATGTAACAGTTAACTGGACCGATTTACCCTACGATGCTATTCAGGAGAAATTAGTAACAGCTGCTGCCGGCGGTACTTCCCCGGACGTAGTTAACTTAAATACACAGATGGCTTTAACACTTGCCGGAAAAGGTGCCCTGACTGATCTGAACAAAGAGGCAACAGAGGATCAGAAGAACATCTATGTAGAAAGCTTATATGACTCTGCAAAAATCGGTGATTCCGTATACGCATTTCCCTGGTATGCGTCACCAAGTATTATGTTTTACAATAAGGAATTATTCAAAAAAGCAGGTATAACAGAAATACCTTCCAACTATCAGGCTTCCTTTGACATGGCAAAGAAGATGAAAGACGCTACCGGTGCTTACCTTTATAATCCTTCCGAATTCTTCAACATGTTATTCCAGGAAGGTATCCCCATCTTAAGTGATGATAAGACCAAAGCTGCTTTTAATACACCTGACACCGTTACATTATTACAGAACTACAAAACAATGACAGATGCCGACTATCTGCCTAAGACAAACTGGGGCAAGTGGGATAATGAATTAAAATTATTTGAGACAGGTAAATTAGCAATCATCAGCTCAACCGGTTCCACTTTATCAAGAATCAAGGACGAAGCACCGGATGTTTATAAGAATATCGGTATTGCAGAGCCTCTTACAGGTAAAACCGGATTAAGCCAGAATGCACTTATGAATCTTGTAGTACCGGAAGCCAGCAAGAACCACCAGGAGGCCATTAAATTTGCTTCCTATATTACAAATGATGCAAGCCAGCTGGCTTTCTGCAAGGAAGTTGCTATATTCCCTTCCACAAAAGCTGCAATGGAGAATGATTATTTCGTTTCTGACACCTCAACCTTAGAAGGCATCGCCAGAAAGATGTCAGTCGATGTAAGCAAGAAATCCATGGACTATTCTTTAGGTATGGAAGGCCAGGGAGATATCCAGGGCGCTGTAAATAAGGTATATGAAGCAGTAATAACCAGCAATGGTGATATTCAGTCTGCATTGGATAAGCAGGAAAAGGCTGTTAATGCTATTTTACAGAAGTAATTTAAAATGAAGTAAATGAAGTACCTCGGGTTTAAGGAGGTCAGGAGTATTCCCGGAAATACCTCGGGAATACTCCCAATAAAAAGGGAGGTATTTATGAAAGTAAAGACCAGGCAAACTATAAAAGCATATCTATTTATGGCACCGGCACTTTTCATGATAATTGTCTTTGTTTTCGTTCCGATTATCGGAAGTTTACCATTAATGTTTTTTGACTATTCTGTATTGGGAAAAACCAAGTTTATCGGCTTGGATAATTTTAAACGTGCATTTAGTGATCCGGAATTCTGGATATCGATTAAAAACTCTATTGTATTTGTCGCAGTAGTACCAGTTATACAAATATTATCCATGCTTTTAGCTTTACTTGTAAATAGAAAATTAAAGGGAATGGCAATATTCCGTACTTTGATATATATTCCGGTAATAACTTCAATGGTTGCAGTGTCCATTATCTGGGGATTTTTATTTGACCCCAGCGGTGTGATTAATACAGTTTTAGTAGATGCAGGTATTATAAAAAGTCCATTAGGCTTTCTGTCCGATGGAAAGACCGCAATGCTATGCATAATGTTCATTACCATATGGCAGGGACTTGGCTACTTTATGATGCTTTATTTAGCAGGGCTCCAATCCGTTCCGCCGGAATTGGAAGAAGCAGCAATCGTAGATGGAGCAAATAAGTTTCAGACTCTGGTTAAAATAAAAATGCCTATGTTAAAGCCATATATCTGGTTCTGCTCTCTTAACTCAGTAATATCAGCAGTCGGAGTATTTGATGTCGTATATGTATTAACCAAAGGCGGACCTTACAATGCCACATTGGTTATGAATTACTATTCCTACACGAAGGCATTTACCGATTTCGAATTCGGTTATTCCGCTGCCATTGGCGCAGTTCAGGCAGTTATCACTTCACTTCTCAGTATTATAGTTTTTGTTTACGGTAAAAAAGGAGGAGGCATGACATATGGTGACTAAGAAAAGAAAAAAAATAGTAAATACGACACTCACATACATAGGTCTGATTTTGATTTCCTGTATATGTGCGGGTCCCTTTATATGGATGCTTTCTACTTCCTTTAAAACAGGTCAAAATATTTATGACTTAAACATTTTTGTATCGAACCCCACCTTGTCAAATTATACCGGAGTTTTTGAATTTCTGTCAGTGCCGAAATATATAGGAAATACCCTGGTAATTACAGTCAGCTCAATTGCAATGGATGTTGTTTTTGCAGCCCTTTGTGCTTATCCTCTGGCCTGTATGGAGTTTAAAGGGAAAAAAATCATTATGGGAGCGTTGATTTCCTCTATGATTATTCCCGCAGCCGCCGGTATGATTATCAACTATTTAATTATCAGCAAAGTACATTTGCTGAATTCACTGGTGGGTGTTATTTTACCAGGTTCCGTTAAAGTATTCAGTATTATCCTGTTACGGCAGTCCTATATGGGAATACCCAAGGAAATGATAGAGGCAGCCAGAATCGACGGGGCAAAAGAAACCAGAATCTGGTGGCAGATAATGATGCCCGGTATCATGCCATCCATCAGTACCATTGTAATCTTTGACTTTATCGGCAGATGGAATGAATTCCTGTGGCCCATCATTGTATTGCAGGATCCCAAGAAGTATCCCCTGGCAACGGCATTGCAGTATCTTAACGGCAGCTTTAACTACAAATTCGGCTATATCGCCGCAGGAACCGTTATATCAATAATCCCGATTATTATCGTATTCCTGTTATGCCAGAAAAATTACATCGAAGCCATTAGTGGTGCTGTAAAGGGCTGAGTTTGAAAAATAAAAAGCAATTTTCAAACACAAAATTGCGCCTGCGAAATCCTCGGCCCAATCTTGCGGCGTGTTGGGAAGGCATGGAGGCTAAGTTTGAAAAATAAAAAGCAATTTTCAAACACAAAATTGCGCCTGCGAAATCCTCGGCCCAATCTTGCGGCGCGTTGGAAGGTATGGCAGTTAGTTTGAAACTTACAAAACAATTTTCAAACAAGCGCCTGCGAAATCCTTTGTATAAACTTAAGGTGCACGGAGGAAGGCATGGAGGTAAGTATGAACTCAAATTATTATATCTGGATAGAGATTGAAGCCAATAAAAGAACCATAACAGATGCCGGTAAATTTCGCCAGGCAATGGAAAAATGCAGGAATGCAGGCATTGGTGCCGTGATTTTAAGTGTAAAGGATACCACGGGCTTTGCAATCTATGAAAGTAACATAGCACCCCATTACTCGGAATATGATGGAGTCTTTGATGCAAAGGATTATCTTGTGGAATGTCTTGAAACTGTTCGCAGCCTTGGAATGAAGTTTTATGCTTCCGTGGATGTCTTTGCGGAGGGAAGGAAGGAAAACCCCCATCCCAATATGCCCGCCTACCGGAATACAGCCTGGCAGACTTCTGTATACGGCATCAATGACGCAAATGAAATGGTGATTCAGCCCATATCAGAGAAAGCCGCCATACGAACAGAAGGCAGTATCGATGATTTCCAGGAGCTGTTCGTCAATCCGGCAAATGATGAAGTGTGTGAATACGAGCTGTCCCTGTTAAAGGAGATAATGGCAAATTATGAAATTGACGGCATCATCCTGGACCGTGTCCGCTTTGTAGGCTTGGGCTCGGATTTCAGTCCTGTTACAAAGAAGAAATGGGAGCAGTATATCGGCAGGGAACATAACTGGCCGGAAGACATTTACCGTTTCAGGGAGAAGGACGGAAAGCAGGAAATTGAGTATGGAAGCCTGTTCGGCGAATTCCTGACCTTCCGGGCAAGCATCATAAGCAGTTTTATAGAAAAGGTAAGAAGACTTGTAGACGCACAGCCCGGAAAGATAGAATTCTGGGACTACACAGGGTCCTGGTACCCGTTATATTACCAGGTTGGGGCAAACTGGGCGTCAGGAAATTATGACGCCGCAGAATATCCGTGGGTGGACACGGAAAAATACAGGAAAACCGGATATGCCGAGCAGCTGGATGGTTTAATGTCTGGGTTCTATTATTCCTATGTGACAGAGCAGGCGGCAAAGGAGGCAAACCAGCCGGCTTACTGGTACAGCGTAGAGGGTTCGGGAAGAATAGCCAGTCAGGTTACGATGAATACCGTTCCGGTGGTGGGGAGTTTATTTTTAGCCCAGTACCGTGACAGCCTGGGAGCTATGACGGAAGCGGTAAACATGTGCTTTCAGACATCTTCCGGCTGTATGCTGTTTGACTTATCCTATTTGGTAGAAAACGATTGGTGGAGGTATGTATCCATAAATAACTAGAAGGATTTGGAATTAAATAGTTTTAATTTTAAACCGATGAATGTTAATATGGGTATGTGGCATGAAATTTTGAAGCAGAGGTAAAAGGCATGAAAAAGAAAATTGTATTACTCCCATTAGATGAGAGACCTTGTAATTATATTTACCCAAATCGTTTGTTTGCACATGATGATATTGATATCGTGCTTCCGAAGAGCCTAGGAAATAAAAAACAGCCGGCAGATGTAGGAAAGATAGCGGAATTTTTAAAGACTGAATGCAGGGATGCAGACGGCCTGGTGCTTTCCGTGGACATGATGCTTTACGGCGGCTTGATACCATCAAGAATCCATTATGCACAAGCAGATGAACTGAAAGAATTGGCAGCACTGGTGAAGACCTTAAAGAAAGAGAATCCCAGACTCCTGATCTATGCATTCCAGGTAATTATGCGCTGCCCCGATTATTCCAGCGATGACGAAGAGCCGGATTACTATGAAACCTATGGAAAAATGATACATAAGGCAGGCGATGTTATTCATAGGAACCGCCTCGGCATTTGCGACGGGGAAGATTTAAAAAACATCTTAAGCCAAATCGACCGGGAAAAGCTTAACGATTATGTATCAAGAAGAGAATGCAACCGGGAATGCAACTATTTAATGATAGATTATGTAAAGCAGGGCTGGCTTGACTCCCTTGTGATACCCCAGGATGATTCCGCTGCTTATGGATATGCGGCAATGGACCAGGAAGCAGTACGCATTAAGATTGCAGAAGAGGGGTTAATGGACCGGATTCTCATGTATCCGGGAGCGGACGAGGTGGCAATGACGCTGCTGTCAAGAATGGTTAATACGATTTACCAGAAAAAACCCAAGGTTTATGTAAAATATGCAAGTGAAGCATCAAAGGCAATATTGCCGTTATATGAAGGTAATTCACTGGAAACAACAATTAAGTATCAGATACTTTCCGCAGGATGCCAGCTGACGGATTCCTATGAAAATTCCGATATCATTCTCGCTGTCACAGCTCCTTCCGATAAGATGGCGGAAGCGGAAGCACAGCCCTTTATATCAAAAGGATACTGTGTAGAGCGGAATATTCCGGAATTGATAGATTTTATAAAGATGAGAATCGCAGAGGGCAGAATCGTAACAATAGCGGACAATGCCTATGCAAATGGCGGAGAGCTTCAGCTGATTCAGCTTCTGAACCAGAACTGCCTTCTTGATAAAGTGGCTGGGTATGCCGGCTGGAATACCTCCGCAAATACACTTGGTACGGCTATTGCAGAAGGGGTCGACTGCTGGCATTATGGAAAAACAGCAGGGCATATGCGCTTTTTGATTGAAAGGTATATTGAAGATGTGGGATATTGTTCTGTTGTAAGAAAGAATATTACAAGTGATTTATATAAATATGGAATGAATTACTTTGACATTAAAGAAAGAGATGGGGTAATCAGCAAAAGAGTAAAGGAAGAATTGCAATTGTATATGGAAAGCTGCTTATCTTCCATCATTGCCGCCATTTCTTTGGATAAGGTATGGATGCCCTGGAGCAGAATGTTTGAAGTCGGAATAGATGCTTCTTATTCATACAAGCAATAAGCTGAAAAGAGGGGGATTTTAGTGAACGTGGATGGTTTTTCAAAGGCTGGAAACTGGTATAAAGGAAACCTGCATAGCCATACTACAAATTCCGACGGAAATTTTACACCGGAGGAAGCCGTAAAGGAATTTAAGAAGCAGGGATATTCCTTTTTATGTCTCAGTGACCATAACTTATATACCGATTACAGGGAGAAGCTTGGCGAAGAAGATTTTCTTATTCTTCCCGGAGTAGAAGCGGCGGCTGTCCTTTTTGATGAAAATAATATTTGTAAGAAGGTCCATCATATGAATGGTATCTTAGGCAACAGGGCCATGCAGGAAAAAGCAGGGAAACACTATCAGCACAGGGAGGCAGTGGGACCCTTTGTTTATTATGGAAAATGGGACGGAGCAAAGGCAGCTTCCCAAATGGCAGAGGAATTACATAGCAGAGGCTGCTTTGTTACTTACAATCATCCGATATGGTCCAGAGTGGATGCAGAAGAGTTTATCACAGAAGATTTTGAGATACTGGAAATTTTTAATTATAATACGCAAAACGAAAGTGAAACAGGGTATGACACAACTTATTGGGATGTCATGCTCAGGAATGGAAGGCATGTTTTGGCAGATGCTTCCGACGATAACCACAATGCAGGTGATTTTGATGATGCCTTCGGCGGGTATATCGTTGTAAATGCAAAAGCTCTGACCCATGATGATATTGTTGATGCAATCCTTTCAGGAAATTACTATTCCTCCTCCGGCCCTGAAATAAACAGCTGGGGAATCAAAGACGGAAAAGCATATATTACGTGCAGTGCATCGGAAAGAATTAATTTTATAGCAGATGGCTATGTGGGAGCAGGAACATCATTTGTAGCAAAATCCGATAATAATTTGCTGCAGGAGGCAGCCTTTACCCTTACGGGAAATGAAAATTATATCAGAGCAGAGTGCAGAGATTTATTTGGGAAAAAAGCATGGACTAACCCAATCTATATAGAACACCAAGGAAGGTGATAACAGTGAGCAGAAACGAACAAATACTACAACAAATTAAAGGCGGATTAATCGTATCCTGCCAGGCTCTGAAGACGGAGCCCCTGTATAGTTCCTATATTATGTCAAGAATGGCCTTTGCGGCGAAGGAAGGCGGCGCCGCAGGAATCCGTGCCAATACGCCGGAGGATATCAGGGAAATAAAGAAGGTGGTAGATTTACCCATCATTGCCTTATATAAGGTGGATTATCCCGATTCTCCTGTCTACATTACGCCGACAGAAAAGGAAGTGGAGGAGTTAATTCAGGTAAATTCTGATATTATTGCCCTGGATGCCACCAACAGAGTGCGCCCTGGCGGCATATCACTGGATGAATTTTTTGGAAAAATAAGAAAAAAGTATCCAGACCAATTGTTTATGGCGGATTGTGCAACCTTTGAGGAAGGCATGCATGCACAGGAAATCGGCTTTGATATCGTAGGAACTACTATGAGCGGATATACGGAAGATACCAAGGGAGTCAGTTTGCCCAATCATACCATGATCAAGCGGCTGGGCGATGCCTTGACTGTGCCGTTGATTGCAGAGGGCGGTATATGGGAAGTGCAGGATTTAAAACTGGTGGTGAAAGAAAAGGTTCATGCTGTAGTGATAGGTTCGGCTATTACCAGGCCAAGAGAAATAACTGCAAGGTATGTAAAAGCCATTTCATGATTTGGGGGTGGCAAAGGGGAGTCTTTCAAAAGGGGACGGCAAATTGCACCAAGCAGAAAGACTCATGCTTCGATTCCAAGGTATAAGAAGTCCTAATTCTCTGAATATTTTATGCTGGACATATCCTCAAACAGATAACTCGCATTCGCTCAAACAATCTGTTTGAGGATATAGCATAAAATGTTCAGAGAAAAGGACTTCTAATACCTTTCCATAGGCGCATTCGTTCTTTCTGCTTGGTGCAATTTGCCTGTGTTCCTTTGGAAGCAAGGCTTTTGTCACTCAAATCATTTTATAAAAGAACAATAGAAAAAAAAGATTGCGATAAAAAATAATAGAAAAGAAACAACAGATAAAGAACAACAGATAAAGAACAACAGAAAGAAACAACAGATAAAAAACAACAGATAAAAAACAACAGATAAAGACAACAGAAAAAAGCAACAGAAAAAAAACAACAGATAAAAAATGATATACACGCGGACGTATGGATAAAGTCTAAAGGAGATTTTTATAATATGGAAAATTGTACTTTTACTTATAACAAGCTCTGCAATATAATGGAAAAAACATATGACGTTATTGTTATCGGAGGCGGAACTGCAGGTTCCGCTGCTGCAATTGCTTCTGCCATGGGTGGGGAGGATACTCTTATTATTGAGAGAAATTCCTGTCTTGGAGGCTTAGCATCCGGAGGGCAGGTTACGCCCATGATGCATAATGGGATTGACGGAAGGTTCGGCCGCTCGTATATCAATGAAATTATTAAGAAAAAAATGGCACTGGAAGGGTATGGAGCAGATGATCATTACGGAAATGACGGATGGTTCAATCCGGAAATGATAAAGTATGCACTGGAGGATATTTTTACAGAATACAAGGGAACGATACTATATAATACCGAGCTTCTTGATACGGTGGTGGAGAATAACAAAATTAAAGGGGTAGTCGTCCATAATAAGTCAGGTCTTTCGCTTATCCGGGGAAGGGTATTTATTGACTGCACCGGTGATGCCGACGCAGCTTTTGCTTCCGGTGTGACCTGCTTTACAGGGGATGAGCTGCTGCATAACAATCAGGCCATGTCCCTGCGTTTTATGGCTGGGAATATTGATATTTTAAAGCTGAAGGCTTTTCTGAAGGAAATAGGGGAGCCTGACATATTGGAATACCCGCTTGTTGAGATAGCCTCGGTATGGGAGGCAAAAACACCCTTGAACAAAGTGTTCCAAAAGGGGCTGAAAGAGAAGGCAATTGAGTACCCTGACGGAAAGTATTTTCAGGCATTTTCAGTGCCCGGTATGCCGGGAGTTATGTCATTTAACTGCCCGGAAATACCGGATATTTATGATACCCTGGATACAGCTGCCGTCAGCCGGGGATTAATAACCGGAAGAAGAATGATAAAAAGGCTCCATGGCTTCCTGAAAGCTTATATTCCGGGCTTTGAAAATAGCTGCATTATATCCTCAGCAGACATGCCCGGTATAAGGGAATCCAGAAGAATAAGGGGAAAATATGTCCTCAGTGAAAAGGATTTCAGTGAAAGGGCTAAATTTACCGATGGAGTAGCAAGGACAGCCTACCCGGTTGATATTCATGGGCTCATTGATGAGAAAAAGCTGGGTATAAGGCTGATGAAACGGGGAGAGTACTTTGAAATTCCCTACCGGTGCCTGATAAACGATTCCATTGAAAATCTGCTTGTGGCCGGAAGATGCATATCATCAACATTTATTGCACAGTCCTCCGTCAGGATTCAGCCTACCTGCAGTGCTTTAGGTGAGGCCGCGGGGATTGCCGCCTCCTATTGTGTCAGGAACAATAGGAAGCCAAATGAATTGGATGGAAAAGTTGTCCGTGATATCATGACGGAGCAAATATTGAAAGAAACAACCTAATATTTTATGGGAACAGCAAAAACGAATGGAATTAGAAAGGGTGTTTTTCTTGAGTATAAATGGTTTCCAACTTACTGAACAATTGAAAGCTATGGGTCTAAAGCCCGGGGATGCCGTTCTTATCCACAGCTCCTTAAAGAGCTTCGGGCATGTGGAAGGCGGTGCTGGTACGGTGGCCGGCTCCCTCCTTGATGTGCTGGGTGAAGAAGGCACCCTGATAGTTCCCACCCTGACCGGCAGGCGGGAAGATTCGCTGTCCTGTCCGCCTGTATTTCATGTACTGGATACCATGTGCTGGACGGGTATCATTCCCGAAACCGTAAGAAACATGGAAGGAGCCAGACGTTCCCTTCATCCTACCCATTCGGCGGCAGCCATAGGGGGCAGGAAGGAATATATAACCACAGGCCATGAGAAATCCGGGACACCCTGCGATGAAAACAGCCCATATTATAAAAATGCTGAAATCAAAGGCTTTATTATGCTGGCAGGTGTTGACCAGGAGAGCAATACATCAATACATTCCTGTGAGGAAATAGCAGGGGTACCCTACCATCTCCAGGAAACTGAGATTGATATCACTATCACAGGTTATGAAGGGAAAAGGCTTACTGTCAGAAACCGGCTGCATAATTGGGAAAAGCCCGGGACTGATTTTAACAAATTGGATGAACTTCTGGAGAAGAAAGGGATCATGAAAAAATACAGGGCAGGCAATTCGCTGATCCGCCTGATAAAGGCCAATGATATGTTTGAATATACGATAGACTTATTAAGAAAAGACCCTTATTACCTGCTTATATAAGGGTTTTCTTTTCATAATAATGGTGTGAGGTATGAGTGGCAAAACGGGAGACTTTTAAAAGGGGACGGCAATTTGTACAAAATAGAAAGCATGAATGCTTCGATTCCAATGTATAAGAAATCCTAATTCTCTGAAGCTTTTGTGCTGGACATATCCTCAAGCAGATAACTCGTGGGCTCAGACAATCTGTTTGAGGATATAGCACAAAAGCTTCAGAGAAAAGGACTTCTAATACATTTCCATAGGTGCATTCATTCTTTCTATTTTGTACAAATTGCCTGCTGACATATTAAAAGTGGACTTTTGCTGCTCAAATCATAATATTAAGTATTGTAAATAGCTAGAAGCTATTTTAGACAGAACGGAGGTAGTTATGGGAAAAGTAAAGATTGGAATTATTGGGACTGGAAGTATTAGTAATATGCATATGGCGGGATATACACGTCTTAAAAATGTGGAGGTAGTGGCGGCGTGTGATATCAGTGAAGAACGGGTGAAAGAGTTTGCAAAGAAATATAATATCCCGAACACTTTTACCGACTATAATGAGATGTTAAAAATGACGGAAATAGAGGCGGTAAGCGTTACGGCATGGAACAATATCCATGCCCCTGCAAGTATTGCGGCGTTAAATGCAGGCAAGCATGTTTTATGTGAAAAACCTCTTGCACTGAATGCGGCACAGGCCGGTGAAATGGTGGAGGCTGCAAATAAGTCGGGAAAAATTCTGATGGTAGGCTTTTGCAGGAGATTTGGAGATAATGCCGTTGCATTGAAAAATATAATTGACAACGGGGATTTGGGAAATATTTATTATGCCAAGGCAGGCTGCCTGAGAAGATGGGGCAATCCCGGAGGCTGGTTTTCCGATAAGCAAAGGTCAGGGGGTGGTCCTGTCATTGATTTGGGCGTACATATGATTGACCTTATCCGCTATCTTTCCGGCAAGCCCAAAGTGGTATCCGTTACGGCGTCCGCCTTCCATCATATGGGAATGAAGCCGGAAGTGAAAGGAATTCAAAAATATAATTCAGCGGATTACAGCGAGTATAATGACGTGGAAGACTGCGCAGCTTCCCTTATTAAGTTTGACAACGGAATGACCTTATTCTTTGAAACAAGCTGGGTGCAAAACAGAAAAGAAGACCGGCTTTATCTGGAGCTCTTTGGAGACAAGGCAGGAGCGAAAATGGAACCGGAATTTGAATTATATGAAAACAAATATGATTATCTGAGAGATTCAAAACCTTTATTAGACCCCAATGGCAGCTCCTTTGAGCATAATTTTATCCAGGAAATAAAGCATTTTATAGGCTGCATTGCAGATGGGGAGGAATGTCTGAATCCGGCTGAGGATGGCCTGGAATTAATGAAAATAATAGATGCTGTCTATCAGTCAGCAGAGACCGGACATGAAGTTATTATCAATTAAAGGAGGCTTCCTATGAAATTATCTGTAAGCGCATGGTGTATTCAGGAAAAACTGTTCGGGAAAGAAATGACCATCCTGGATTTTATCAGGTTCTGCCATAAGAATGGCGTGAAGTATGTGGAATTGCTGGATTGTTTCCTGAGCGGTGAAAGGGATATAAAGGAAGTAAAGGAGCTCTTAAAAGAGCTGGATATGGAGGTATCCGCCTATTCCATCAGCAATGACTTTGTCCTTTACGACAGCAGTGAAAGAAGGTCACAGGTGGAGTATATGAAGAAGAGCATGGACACTGCCTTGGAGCTGGACGCCATGATAATGAGAGTATTCAGCGGAAATAATAAGGATGGAATGTCTCTTGATATGGCAGAGGATTGGATTGTGGAATGCTTTCAGGAGGCAGCACCCCTGGCTGAACAAAAGGGCATAACAATGGTATTGGAAAACCACGGCCTTCTTGCAGGAAAATCCTATCAGGTAAAGAATATCATAGACAGGACCTGCTCAAAGGCATTAAAATCAAATGCAGATGTCGGTAATTTTATGCTGGTAAATGAAAATCCTCTGGATGCAGTTAAGCTATTAAAGGACCAAATCGGCTTTCTGCATTTAAAGGATTTAAAAAAGGCGGATTCAACAGAGGCAGACTCGAAAGTGTGTTATACAGCCATTGATGGCAGCGTTTATCAGGGCGTTGTCCTTGGGAAAGGGGACGTACCCATTCCGGAAATCATCAATTATATGAAAGCTTCCGGTTATCAGGGATTTCTTTCAATCGAATTTGAAGGACCTGGAGACCCTGCTGAAGGCACATCGGAATGTATTGCATATGCCAGGCAGGAATTGGAAAAGTAAACGGGATGCGGAGGCATTATTACTGTAGGCAGATTGATACTGCGGCTCAAAGCATGCAGGTTGTGAGAAAGGTATGGTTATTAGTATGTATACTAATAAAATTGGAGTTATGGTCGATTCCTTTAAGCTGGATTTGAGGGCTGGAATCAAGAAAGCAAAGGAAGTCGGAGCCGACGGGATACAGATCTATGCGGTGGCTGGTGCCATGGAGCCGGAGCATCTGAATCAAATCCAAAGGAAGGAACTCCTGGACTTCATCAAATCCAACGGGCTGGAGGTATCCGCACTCTGCGGAGATTTTGGCGGGCATGGCTTTCTGAAAGAGGAAGAGAATGCCTGGAAGATTGAAAAATCCAAAAGAATTATGGAGCTGGCAAAGGATATGGAGACCAATGTCGTTACGACCCATATCGGAGTTATTCCGAAGGATGAAAGTAAGCCCCAGTACAGGATTCTCAAAAATGCCTGTGAGGAACTGGGGAGATTTGGCGAGAGCGTAGGCGCGTACTTTGCCATTGAAACAGGACCGGAAAAAGCTGAGACGCTGAAGGGCTTTCTGGATAGCCTGGAGAGCAGCGGAGTGGGAGTGAATCTGGACCCGGCCAACCTGGTCATGGTCGCAGACGATGATCCGGTAAAGGCAGTAATTACATTAAAGGATTATATCGTTCATACCCATGCAAAAGACGGTATTATGATAAAAAAGACAGAGCCTCAGATCATTTATGACTTTTTTGCAGAAGGGGGAATTGGTGATTTAAGGCTTGAGGACTATTTTGCGGAAAAACCTCTGGGGCTGGGAAGTGTTGATTTCAGCAGGTATATGAAAGCTCTTTCTCAAATAGGATATAAGGGCTTTTTAACGGTGGAGAGGGAAGTCGGAGATGACCCTGAAGGTGATATAAGAGATGCCGTACACTTTTTAAAGGCATTGCTGCGGTGATTGTAAAGTGCCATTTTATTGAAAGAAGACAGGAGGAAAGATATGTTAACAGATTTACCTTGGCTAAAGCATTCGGAAGGACTGGATATCGAATTACTGGAATCGAAAGAGGAAGGGAAGGATATCGAAGGATTTGGGAAAAGGGCAGAAGAAATCAGGAAGATGGAAAATGGGGCAGAAAAGGAAGGCTGGGCAGGAAATCTCCTGGACGAATTATTTGCTCTTCCCGTGAAAGAGGGATTCGGCTGCATAGAGCCGTCGGACCTGGCAGGCATTGAGGCGGAAAGGCCCAAAAGCAAAATACAGTTTAGCAGAAATACGGCCAATTTATCCGACGATACCTTATATAATAAAATATATGGCGCCTGGCTGGGAAGATGTGCCGGATGCTTACTGGGGCAGCCCGTTGAAGGCTGGCAAAGGGAAAGAATCGGGAAGCTTTTGAAAGGTACCGGTAATTATCCAATCAATTATTATATGTCCTCGGATATTCCCAAGGAGATAAAAGAGGAATGTGATGTTACGGATTATCCCGGTGGATACGGGAACCTGAAAAAGGGCTGGATTAATAATGTAGAATGCATGCCGGAGGATGATGATACCAATTACACTATTATGGGCTTAAAAATCCTGGAGAAGTATGGAGTTGATTTTACCCCGGAGGACGTGGCAGAATGCTGGCTGGATAACCTCCCGGTATTGCATTTATGCACAGCGGAAAGAGTGGCATACCGCAATTTGATAAATCTGGATATGCCTCCCCGTTCGGCAGCTTATCGAAATCCCTACAGAGAGTGGATTGGTGCCCTGATACGCGCGGACTTCTTTGGGTATATTGCACCCGGCAATCCGGAGCTGAGTTCTGCAATGGCCTGGCGGGATGCCTCCATATCCCATACCAAAAACGGAATCTACGGGGAAATGTTTATAGCTGCCATGCTGTCAGCAGCTGCTGAATCAGAGGACATCCTATCCATTATAGATGCCGGCTTATCCATGATACCGGAAAAATCAAGGCTGCACGCCGGCATTGATACAGTGCTTAAATGGTACAATTCCGGCGTGGATTGGGAAGGCACAATCGATAAGATTCACCAATTGTACAACGAAAAGAATGCCCATGATTGGTGCCATACCATACCAAACGCTATGATTGTATGTATTGGCCTGCTGTATGGAGGCCTTGATTTCGGCAAATCAATTGGAATAGCAGTCATGGCCGGTTTTGACACGGACTGCAACGGCGCAACCGTCGGCTCCATTCTTGGAATGGTTCTTGGAGCAGATGCCATTCCGGAAAATTGGATTAAGCCTTTGAATAACAAAGTAAAGTCCGGAATAGATGGATACGGACTAGTCGAAATATCGGATTTGGCAGATAGAACGGTAACAATTGCAAGAAGTATTTTATCATCTCTATAGTTACTGCATAGTAAATAGGTGCAGGCTTTTTATTTTACCTGCACTTAGATGCTATGTTACCGATATTATACAGAAAGAAATATGCAGAATAAAGTTCTAAATACGCAGATTGTTTTATGTATTTCAAAGACTTCGACTGGGTAGCAGTTTTTGCTTTTGAAAGCTTTGCCCTTAATATATTAATGCAGAAAGGCAGGTGATTTCTATGGACCATCATTTTGAAGTTTTAAAAAAGAAGTACAAAGACAAACTATATGCCAATAAAAAAACGCCTATCGAAATTATAAATTACATGAAGGAGAATTTTACTTTGGCTGAAGTGGATAATAGCGCTGACAGATACCAGAATAAAATAGAAATGGCAAAAGTAAATTGTTCGAATACAGAGGCTTATCGAAATAAAATAGCAATTGATGATATGGATTTTTTGATTTATGAAATCGTAAAAGACAAGCGAAGCAGTAGTTATTATCAGGAACATGAAAAGCTTTTTCTAACGATAAGTCCTATATCATTTATAATTGAAACAAATACAGGCTATTTGTACAGTAACTGCAATAAATTACAGTTGCATATGATTTTATTTCAGGGAATCAGTCAGGAAGATATTGATAATGATACTGGGGATTTATCCTTATATTTGCGTTTACTTGATGAGATGGATAATTAGAGCTCCCTATATTCTAAAGGCTTTCTATATCGTTTCTTTAGTTAAAAGAATAAACCGCCATGTTGTAGGCGGTCTATTTTAATCAGATATATATTCGGCTATATCAGATAGTTTACAATCAAGTATTTTGCAAAGGGCATTGAGAGTATTTGTTGATACTGATTCATTCTTTTGTAAACGTATTATTGTTGAGCCACTGATATTTTCATCTATGCCTTTATTCCTTAGAGTGTAAGTTGTTGCACCTTTTCTTTTCATAGTTTCCCATAGCGGAGTATAAGAAATCAATTTCGTTCACCCCCTTTACTTATATTAATTAGAAATATATCATAAAAAGGACAATGAGTACAGGAATCAGAGGCTTATCCATGTAATATATTGTATAAAAAAGGGTAAGGGAGTTTATGTTGAAAAAGATACCTTATAAAAAGTGTATTATCATGGCTGCAATTCTTATCTGTGCCTATTTCTTTGGCGGAGGAATTGCAATGCTGGTACAGGTTTATGCCAAGGATACCATAAAAGCGGAAGAAAACTGGGGTTTAGGGTTTCCCACAGAAGGCCAGCCGCCGAAAGCCAATACCACAGCAGATGAGCTAAAGAAATACGATGCCTATTATATAGGAGATACCGGCAAAAAGGTCATTTACCTGACCTTTGATGCAGGCTACGAGAACGGAAATATGCCGGCCATTTTGGATGCCTTAAAAAAGCACAATGCCCACGCAACCTTTTTTGTAGTAGGTAATTTTATCAACACCAGCCCAGAACTGCTTAAACGCATCGTGGCAGAAGGAAATCAGGTAGGGAACCATACATACAATCATCCGAATATGTCCAGTATTGCCTCCAAGGAAGCCTTTGAAAAGGAATTGGGCGGCGTAGAAAAAGCCTATGAAGAAATAACCGGCCAGAAGATGACCAAGTACTACAGGCCCCCTCAGGGAAAGTACAGCATTCATAACCTGGAAATGGCAAAAGAACTAGGCTACAAGACCTTCTTCTGGAGCCTCGCTTATGTAGACTGGCTGCAGGATAAACAACCGACAAAAGAAGCAGCCTTTAAAAAGCTTCTCGGCCGAATCCACCCCGGAGCAATCGTACTTCTTCACAGCACCTCAAAGACCAATGCAGAAATCCTTGATGAACTCCTAACAAAATGGGAAGGGATGGGCTATACCTTCGGCACATTGGATGACCTTGTAAAAGCAAGCAGCAGTAAATAAATCACTTCCATCACATCAAATCAAATGAGAACAAATGAAAACAATAAAAATAATAAGGATAATAGGAATACCCAGATGATGGGGGACTTATGTTTCGAAATTTTATCTCGAGAGGTTCCTTATGACACTTAAGCGGCAGCAATTGTTCCTAGGGAAATCAGTGCCATTGTCTGAGCTTAAAAAACTGTCATATCCACATCATTACAGCGAGTTTGGCACTGATTTCCCTGCCAGGAACAATTACTGGCACTTTAGTGGAATTAGGAACCTCTCGAGATAAAATTCCGAAACATAAGTCCCCCATCATCGTACACCCCCATACCCCCCCTTTTATGTACCCATACGCCTTTGTGATTTTCAGACGCCATCCCCCACCCCATCATTGACAGTGACTTTAGTCCCATGTTATACTGTAATCCATTAAGAGGGAGTAGCTTACAAGATATAAGGTCAACAACCGGCATATACTGTTATAAACTGATTGCCTGGCCTTATACTCCGTAAACGGATAGCAAGACTTTTAATATTTTCTGACAATGCCAGTAAATATTAAAAGTCTTTTTTTTACCCCTGGCAAAAGGAGGAATCAATTAGAAGAGAGTAGCATATTTTCTTAGAGAAAAGACAGAAAGGCTGTGTATCTTATTGTAACAGAAAAGCAAGTACAGCAGATGAATAACAAAAAAACCGAGGAGGACATTTCATTGTCAACGAAAAAAGCAGTATCATGGGTATTATTTTGGGTAGGGCTAGCAATGTGTTTTAACATGGGCATCTACATTTTTGCAGGAAAAGAAAAGGCCCTGGAATTCCTGGGAGGCTATGTAATCGAGCAGTCCTTAAGCATAGACAACCTTTTCTTATTCTTAATGGTATTTTCCAGTTTCGGCATCAAGGCCGATTATCAAAGGCGTGTACTGAATTACGGAATATTTGGTGCCATTATCCTAAGACTGATATTCATTCTGCTGGGAGTTACAATAGTCGATAAATTTGAATGGGTTCTGTATATCTTTGGCGCGGTATTAATTGTCAGCGGTATAAAAATGATGTTGAAAAAAGAGGAGAATACGGATTTTAAAGAAAGCAGAATCATCAGGATACTGGGTAAGATAATACCTGTTACCAATGAGCTGGAAGGGGACAGATTCTTTGTCAGAAAAAATAAAATCCTTTATGCTACCCCCTTATTTGCCATAATTATAGTGATAGAATTTACGGATATCCTATTTGCGATAGATTCCATACCGGCGGTCTTTTCCATATCCACAGACCCATTTATCGTTTATACCTCAAATATTTTTGCGATATTAGGACTGAGAAGTATGTATTTTGTCCTGGGCAAGCTCCAGGAGAGATTCCAGTATGTAAAATACGGAGTTGCCCTTATTCTTACCTTTACCGGATTCAAGCTGGTATCTTTATTATTTAACATACATATATCCGTAGAGCTGTCACTGTTCGTAATCTTTGCCATATTGGTATTAAGTGTTATTTTATCTGCTGTAGTTACCAAGAAGGATGAAGTGAAGGTAAATTAGACTGAAAAATTAAGGCGCTTTTCAGATTTCTATTGAAGCAGTATCGCAGGCAGGCTTGCGATATGTATGGGATAAGGTAGAGAAACGCGGTGTCTTTGTATCTTTATTTGCATTGTAATCCAGGAAGGCCTGTGATAGTGGTATCACTGGAACGAAATCTTATACAGCAATAGATAAAAAATACTGTCAGCCATATGTTAGCAAAGTGTATTGCTAAGGAAAGGACCCTTTGGGCCCGCCATCATGGTGGGGTTCCTAAGGGTCCTTTTATAGTTTATAATTACATATCACACATCACGTATCACTTTTTAATCATCAGTTGATTACATGTTCAGATACAGTCCGCTTAGCAGAATAACCTTAATTAGCAACAGTTGTTTCCATGTCCGAATACAGACATAGTCCGCCTAACTGAATAACCTTAATTATCATCAGTTGTTTCCATGTCCGGATACAGACATGGTCTGCCTAGCTGAATAACCTTAATTATCATCAGTTGTTTCTATGCCTGGATACAAGCCTTATCCGCTTAGCTGACCTTAATTATTATCAGCAGTTTTTCTTGTCTGGCGGACAAAGAATTTTATCAGCTCATTGACCGTCAGAGGTACAAGAGAGAACAGGATAACGATACCCCAATCCTTTAAACTGATGTTGTGAACTCCGAAAGCTTCTGCCAGGAATGGAATGGAAATTACAAGCTCCTGTAACAGCAGGCCGATAATGATAGAAGCAATAAGGAGCCTATTTTTAAACAGGCCGATCTTAAAGATGGACTTCTCATGGTTTCTCATGGACAGGGAGTAAAAGAGCTGGGAAGCTGCCAATACTACGAAGGCCATGGTTCTGGCATAAATAAGAGCTGTCTGGTAATCAGAGGATTTCGTAACCTCTTTTGCCAGGCTTGTAAAGATATTAAAGCCATGCTCGTACATTCCAAAAAAGAAGGCTGTCAGGGTCAAAATACCGATTAGGAAACCACCTATAATGGCACGCGCACCGGAGCCTTCCGCAAAAAAGCTCTGCTTTGGATCTCTGGGCTTCCGTTTCATGACGTCCTTATCGCCGGGGTCAACGCCGAGGGCGATGGCAGGCAGAGAGTCCGTAATCAGGTTAATCCACAAAAGCTGGGTAGCAGCTAAGGGTACCGGCCAGAAAAACAGGATGGAGAAGAGGATGGAAATTACCTCTCCCAAGTTACAGGAAAGAAGGAAAATAACGGATTTCTTGATATTGTTATAAATATTTCTTCCTTCTTCTATAGCGTTTACGATTGTTGTAAAGTTATCGTCGGTCAGGATCATATCACTGGCGCCCTTGGCAACATCCGTACCGGTAATACCCATGGCAACTCCGATGTCAGCATATTTGAGGGAGGGAGCGTCATTTACGCCGTCCCCTGTCATGGATACGATATTTCCATGGGCCTTAAAGGCTCTTACAATCTTAACCTTATGTTCGGGTGAAACTCTTGCAAATACTCTGTAATTTTTGATTTTTTCAGAGAATACCTCATCGGACATTTCATCAATTTCCGCACCTGTAAGGCTCTGGTCGATGGAATCGGCAATACCAAGCTCTTTTGCGATGGCAACGGCTGTATTCTTATGGTCGCCGGTTATCATAATTGGTGTAATGCCGGCGGCTTTCGCTTCCGCTATGGAATCCTTTACCTCAAGCCTTGGAGGGTCAATCATACCAACAATACCGATGATGGTCAGATCCTTCTCCATCTCTTCGGCATCAATAACCGTATCGGAATCCTTATAGGCTGCGCCTAAGACTCTTAAGGCAGAATCAGACATCTCTTCGGTTGCTTTTAAGAAGCTTTTTTTGATTTCCTCTGTCAGAGGAACGACCTTACCGTCTATAAGGGCACTGGAGGATATTTGCAGCAGATTGTCAATGGCTCCCTTGGTATGGACACGGTAAGTACCGTTTTCTTCATTTAAGGTGGACATCAGCTTTCTGTCAGAGTCAAAAGGCTTTTCTCCGACACGCTTATGGGCATCGTTCAGAGCATTTTTGGTAAGGTCAAAGCGGTCACCCATTATAATGAGTGCAACCTCTGTGGGATCGCCGGTTCCTGCACCATTTTCATAGGTGGCATCGGAACATAGGACAAAGGACCTTACCAGCTCTTTTTCATCGGGAGAGGGAGCTAAGACATCACTGCCTGCCGGGATATCTCTTAGATTATTGAGGGTGAAGGTTTTAACCACTGTCATCTTATTCTGGGTCAGGGTACCTGTCTTATCCGAGCAGATAATATTAACGGAGCCTAAGGTTTCAACGGCGGGAAGTTTCTTCACGATAGCGTTAATCTTAGACATTCTGGTAACACCGAGAGCCAGTACAATTGCAACAATTGCGGCAAGGCCTTCCGGTATGGCAGCAACGGCAAGGCTGATAGCTGTTAAGAACATTTCAAATAAATCACGTTTTTGTATCAGAGCTATGACAAATATCAGAACACAAATACCGATTGCCAGGTAACCAAGAGTTTTACCAAGCTCATCCAGACGCCTTTGCAGGGGAGTTAATTCATCATTATCCTCATCCAGAATCTTTGCAATCTTACCGATTTCCGTATCCATGGCCGTTGCAACTACGACACCTTCACCGCGCCCGTAGGTTACAAGGGTGGACATGAAGGCCATATTGACTTTATCCCCGATGGGAGTTTTGGGGTCCTCCAAAAGCACTGAGGAGTCCTTGTTAGAGGGAACGGATTCCCCGGTCAATGCGGACTCTTCAATCTGGAGATTGGCACTTTCGGTCAGCCTGATATCGGCGGGTATAAATCTGCCGGCATCCAGGACAATAATATCACCGGGCACTACTTCTTCCGAATTGATTTCCTTTACTTCACCATCACGGCGGACTAAGGATTTGGGGGTGGTCATCTTTTGCAGGGCTTCCACCGCTTTTTCTGCTTTGGCTTCCTGAATTACGCCGATTACTGCATTTAGGATTACTACCAAAAGGATAATAATGGCATCTGCATATTCCTTGATGAATATGGTAATAACGGCTGCCCCTAACAGTACATAGATAAGCATATCCTTTAATTGGGACAAAAATAGTGTAATCAGACTTTTCTTGGGCTTTCCTTTCAATTTGTTCGGCCCGTACTTTTCCAACCTGGTTAAAGCTTCCCCGGAACTAAGTCCTTGGGACGGGTCTACATTAAGCTCCTTTAAAGCTTCCTTTGTGGGTTTTGAAAACCACATACTAACACCTCACTTATAATTTTTATCGGCAGATTTATTCAGGTGGAGGACATAAATCTACGATTTCTTAATGATTTGCTACTAGTTTTTTCTATTCTGTAAAAGAATATACTTTGAACTATCATTGTACTATGTAATTAGGTGACAGTAAAATTAAAATTTGATTAAATTTGGCAATATTTATTTTTTTCAATTTCTAGGTTGTTGAATGTATAGTTGGGGTATAAAAATGCACTCAGCTCCGTGAAAGTCACTTCGTTGCATTTTTATACCCCAACTATACATAAATGAAAGCTGAGATTGATTTGTGGCACCCAAATTCATGGTAAGAAGGTATGATAAAGAAGGTATGGTAAAGAAGTGAGAATCCATCAAAAATCCATAATGGAAGGCTACAATATTAAATGGGGAGATGGACATATAACAAGATGCTGTTATATGTAGATTGAAAAATGCATTGCATTTTTAATCTTTCTATTTAAGCAGTATTACAAGCGGGCTTGCGATATGCATGGAGATTAGATTGAAAAATGCGTTGTATTTTTAGTCTTTTTATTTAAGCAGTATCGCAAGCGGGCTTGCAATATGCATGGGATTAGATTGAAAAATGCGTTGCATTTTTAGTCTTTCTATTTAAGCAGTATCACAAGCAAGCTTGTGATATGCATGGGGATTAGATTGAAAAATGCGTTGCATTTTTAATCTTTCTATTTAAGCAGTATCACAAGCAAGCTTGGGATATGCATGGAGATTAGATTGAAAAATGCATTGCATTTTTAATCTTACTATTTAAGCAGTATCACAAGCAAGCTTGTGATATGCATGGGGATTAGTGTGGAATTAAGATTTCCCTGAGAGTAATTCTGGGGATTCTGTGATAAAATGTATATAATTATATTGATAAAAAAGTTTTTCAATGTTATGGATGCAATCTAAATATGGTTAAAGGATTTTCAGGAAAGTTCAATTTTGAGCCGTAAAGGCTCCGTTACGATAAAGAAAATAAAAGGGGTAGGCCTGTGGAAGAAAATAAAAAAAGAATACTGGTAGTGGAAGATGAAGAAAAGATCATGGAGTTTATAGAGTCTTATCTGATAAACAGCGGATATGAGGTGATAAAAGCCTATTCGGGAAGAGCGGCAGAAAGTAAGCTGAGGGAAGAAAGGCTGGATATGCTTTTACTGGATTTGATGCTCCCGGACAAAAGCGGAGAAGAAATTTTAAGAAATTTAAGAAAGGAATCCCGTATTCCGGTTATTATCCTGACTGCCAAAAGCAGCGAGGAGAGCGTGATAAACGGATTGGATATCGGAGCCGACGATTATATTACAAAGCCTTTCAGCCCAAGGCAGATGGTTGCCAGGGTAAATGCCCTATTCCGAAGAAGCGAAAAGGGTGAAAGCGGTGAGACCTTATCCTTTCGGAATGGTAAGCTGATGATTAACCTGGAAAATTACCGGGTGATGAAGGAGGGAGAGGATATCCTTTTAACACCCAGTGAATTTAAGCTCTTAACGACCCTGGCAAAGAGAAATGGGAAGGTATTTACAAGAGAAGAGCTGATCATGATTGCCTTTGACGGGGATTATGCAGGCTTTGACAGGACCATTGATTCCCATATTAAAAATCTCAGGGCAAAGCTCGAGGACAATCCCAAGGAGCCGGAGTATATTCTGACAATACGTGGTGTGGGTTATAAATTCGGGGGTGACTGATTTGAAATATTCCTTAAAACAAAAGCTGACCTTCTCCTATGTCATAATCGTAGTTGCCAGCATTGGTTTTGCCATTCTTTTTGCCAATGTGGGTATCAGGAATCAGTTCAAGCACTATGCGATTCAAAAGCAGGGGAAGGAAACGGAAGAGATAATAAGCCTTATCAGGATGAAATATGAGGAGGAAGGCGGCTGGAGCAGTAAGTACCTTGACCTTATCGGAATGAATGCCCTGCAAAACGGTATGACACTGGTAATCAAGGACACCGGCGGAAAGGTCATATGGTCAGCCTATGAACATAATAATGGCCTCTGCCAGATTATGATAAAAAATATGGCTCTTAATATGTCAAGTTATTCCAATAAATGGGATGGCCGCTATGAGGAAAAAACCTATCCCATAAAGGAAAAGAATTCGGTAATTGCTGAGCTGACCACAGGCTTTATGGGACCCTATTATTTTAATGACGAAGAGCTGCTGTTTATAAAGGCTTTAAATTCCATTCTTGTTTTTGCCGGGGTGACCTCGGTTCTGCTGGCTGTTTTTCTTGGGATTTTTATGTCCGTCAGATTGAGCAATCCCCTGAAAAAAATATCGGATAAAGCTCTTTTCCTGGCAAAGGGAGAGTATAAGGAGAGAATAACCGAGGACTTAAATACAAGGGAGATAAAGATACTGGCAGATACCATCAACCAGCTCTCGGATGCTCTAATGGAAAAGGACAGGCTAAGGGGACAGCTGACCCAGGATGTTGCCCATGAGCTCCGGACTCCTCTTACCTCTGTACAGGGCCATATGGAGGCAATGCTTGACGGTGTCTGGGAGCTAAGCAATGAAAGACTTTTAAGCTGCTATGAGGAAATTATGAGGCTGAAAAATCTGATAGGAAGTATTGAGGATTTGTCCGCTTCAGAGGATAAGAACATCCTGCTCCATAAGGAGGAATTTGAATTCTCCACCCTTGTGGAACGCCTTCTGCATAATTATGAGAAGGAGCTGTCCGATAAGAATATGAAGGTAAGGCTCCAGGGCCTGCTGAAGGAAAAGAATGCGGAGGACCTTATCTATGGGGATATTAACTATGGAGATATTATCTTTGCAGATAAGGATAAAATGTGCCAGGTATTAAATAACCTCCTCTCCAATGCAGTAAAATATTGTGACAGAGGAGCGGAGGTCATTATTACCTTAGAGCAGGAAGCCGGTCAGTCGGTAATTAAGGTGTCAGATAACGGAAATGGTATATCACAGGAGGACCTGCCCCATATCTTCGAACGGTTCTACCGGGCGGACAAATCCAGAAACAGTAATACTGGCGGGGCTGGAATTGGACTGTCCATCACAAAATCCATTGTAGAAGCCCATGGGGGAAGTATTACAGCAAGCAGTGAATACGGAAAGGGAACGGAATTTACCATTATACTTCCCGGGAGATAATACCGATCAGGGCTTTAGGGGAGGATAGTTGATTTCAAGGCCCGGCTGGTGTCCCTTTTCCATCTTATGCCTGGCTTTCCGGTTGGCAACGGAATCAAAAATAATGGAAAAGTCATAATCCGGAGGATAAAGCTCCTGGGCCGGAGAGATTAACTTTAACCTCTTATGGTTTACGTATTCCTTCTTCTTTTGTATCTGGACGCCAATAAAACCTTTTTCATCTGCGGACTGAAATACGATTCCTATTTTTTTCTGGGGATAGATCATTACACTGTCCCCCAGGCTATACTTAGCAGCAGCGCCGCCCTTCTTCCTGGATGTGTCCTCGCTCTCACCCTTAATTCTTGGAAGCAGGGAAGGAGTAACCGGCGAAGGGGTATTAATGTCTTCGGAGGCCAGGAAATCCGGCCTGGAGGATTCTGCCTCAGAGGCTTCCAGGGGGAAAGGAGAAGTCTTGGGGGAAGTTCTCTGATAAGCCTCTTTATAAGCCCTTGCCAGCATGCCCTCTGGCATGCCCAGGCGCTTTGCGATATATAGGGCACAGCTTTCTCCGGCTTCGCCGATTTCCAGGCGGTAGAGGGGCCTTAAGCTTTCCTTGTCAAAGGCCATTCTGGCATTTATCAATCCACTGGTATTAGCGGCATATTCCTTCACCTCCGGGTAATGGGTGGTAGCAACCAGCAGGCAGTTCTTTCGGCGAAGCTCATCCAGAATGGCAATGGCAATACCCATGCCCTCTGCCGGGTCAGTACCGGAGCCGAGCTCATCCAGGAGCACCAGGCTTTCTTCATTGGAAGCCTTTAATATTTCAATAATATTTGTAATATGGGCGGAGAAGGTAGAAAGATTTTCCGAAATGCTCTGCCCGTCCCCGATGTCACAGAAAATACCGTTGTTCATGGTTAATTCGGCTTCTTTACAGGGGACATGAAGACCGCATTGTGCCATGAGGGAAAGGAGCCCGACTGTTTTGAGGGCCACAGTCTTGCCGCCGGTATTAGGGCCGGTGATAATAACTCCCTGTATGCCCTCACCCAGCTTAAAGTCAAGGGGAACACATTCCTTGGCATTTAAAAGGGGATGGCGGCCTTCCAGGATGGATATCCTTCTTTCGTGGTTCATAAGGGCTGGTACCCCCTTCATATCGATACTGAGCTTTGCCTTGGCAAAGAGAATATCAAGGGTCTCCATAGCCTGCATATTCAGAAAAATATCCGAGGAGGCATCTGCAATCATACCGGTCAGCAGGTACAGTATCCGCCTAACTTCATTATCTTCTTCAATTTTAAGCAGGGACAGTTCTTCCTCCAGCTTCAGTACCGCATTAGGAACGATAAAGCAGGTGGAGCCCGTTGAGGAAACATCCAGGGTGGAACCGCTGATCTGGTTCTTGTATTCCTTCTTTACGGGAAGAACATAATGTCCGTTCCGGGAAGAGACATAATTCTCAGAGAACCATTCCTTCTTGCTTCTTAACAGATTTTCCAGCTTGCTTCGGATTTCGGACTGAAGCTGTTCCATTCTTCTTCTTATTCCCTTTAATTCTTTGGTAGCCTCATCCTCTACCTGATTTCCCCGAAGGCAGCGGTTGATTTCTTCTGTTAAGGAAGAAAGGTCAGCAAAGGAATTGCCATAATAGGCAATGTCCGTCTGTAAAAATTCTGCCTTTAAGAGGTAAGCTTTCACACGCCTGGTAGCAGTAAGAAACTGTGCGGTAGAAAGAATCTGTTCCGGCAGCAGCATACTTCCTAAGGAAGCCAGCTCCAGATATTTATCGATATCCTTCATGGAGGGAAGGGGAGGTGTTCCCAGGGCTGTTAAGACAGCCTTTGCTTCTGTTGTTTCCTTTATTTTCAGCTTTACCTCTGACAGGGAGAGGAGGGGGGAGAGCATCGTAAGCTTCGCCCTGGCACTATCCGAGACTGCCCTTTCGCAAAGCATGGTCTTTATGGTATCAAATTCTAAAGTTTCATAAGTTTTATTCAACATGATAATATCCTTTCTGTTCTTAAATGGTTCTGCAAAGAGGTAACCAGTTAAAGCAGCCTCTTGAAAAAATAATAATACCCACAGGAAATGAACAGAAAAACTCCCTGTGGGTACAAAAATAAGCATAGCAGTAATCACTCTGCTACGCCTGCCTTTATGTTAAGATGGCAGATTGAGTATTTTCTGTAATTTGGGAAAAGCATAACAAAAACAGGTGCCGAGCATAACTTACTTAAATAAATAAGCGTCTGCCGCAACCTACTAATATCCGATTAATACTTTACCCTATTTTGTTCGGTTAGTTTATATAAACCTCACTTACAGATAATACCGACATCAAAACCATCCTTTCTTAATTCTTTTATAATGGTGCCATCATACCACAGAACCCTTAATTTGTAAAGGAATTTCTGTCAAAAATGCTTGACAGGGATTTCTGTCAGAACTGCATGGCAAACGTTACAGGTCAGAATGGTTTGTATTTAAGTCTTTGCAGACGGACGATGGTTTCTGGTTCCGTTCATTCATTTTCTGTTCACGTACTAAAATGACAGCCGTTATTCCTGGAAGGTTAAATTGCACCAAACTCGCTTCACTTTTACTGGGATTATTAATACTGTGAGCTCAGACATTGGTGTAATTTAACCTAGTCATAACGGCTGCCATTTAAGTGTCATGGGGAACCCCTCAATAGAAAATGAATGAACGGAACCAGAAACCATCTGTGTTTTACATTAAAATTTACGCGAATAGATGGGAAACTGTAACCGGTAAACATATGAAACCAGTTACTAGAAATGGATTAGGACAGGTATTGCCTTGTGTAAGGCAGTAGCAAGCATTGGTTTAGGCTTCGCTGTTCGAGAACCTTTATTCCACTAAAATTGCAAAAACGCAAAAACACAGCTGACAGTCAAAACAGCGGCAAACTCACTAAGCTCAAATAACTCCACTGTATTTCTCAGCTGTGTTTTTTGCAGCTTTAGACTTGTTTTTTCCTGATATTAACTGAAAAGCAATGGATTAAGAGTGTGGACTATGACAGACTGATATAGGAAAAAAGAAATAATTGGTAAAAAAATGTGGACTATGGGTTGATTTTGTCGTATTATATAAGACAATAAAATGGCAATAATTTATAAAAATTCCCTATAATGTATTTTACAAATATACCCGAATAAATTAATAGGAGGATAATGATTTCATATGGAGCATGTAGATGAGAAGATTTTAAAACAAAGAGAAATGATGGAAGAATTTGAAAAGCAGCGTTTTGATAAGGATAACATTGAAAAGGAAAATCAGAGTTCCATTTTTGACGGGCAGATTGAAATTCATAAGATTCCTGTATCCTTTGCAGAAAGGAGTCTGCTGGATGACAGAATAGCCATCTGGATGCCGGAGGACTTCAGAGAGCTTACACAGGAGGAAATTAACGCAGTCTATCTGTTAGGAAATAAGCCGGATGTGGTCTATGGCAATGCTTATTTGAATCTTTCCCTGGGGTTCCATTATACGGACAATGAGGTGCCAAATGAATATATGGGGGATTTTGTAAAGATTGCAAGGATGATTCTGGAAAAATCCGGCCCGAAGGTTACGGTTTATTCCGAGAAGGTGAAAAAGACGGGGCATCATACGGTTTCAAGCCTGGAGCTGGTTTCTCACACGATAACGGATACTATTTATAATGTGATGTTTTACAGTTCCTTAGATGGTAAGGTATTGATAGGCTTCCTTAATTTTAATTACAGGTATCTGGACCGGTATAAGAAAATAGCCAGAGAGATGCTGGAATCCTTTCGGTTCATTGAAGATTCCAGGAAGGAGGAAGAAGGATGAATACAATTTCTTATGGGGATATTTCGGTCAATGGGTTTCCCTTTCGTAAAATCATACAGATTCTCATTAGCCATACGGTCAATGACCATGGCCATGCACAGGTAACCGGGGAGCTGGACCCGGCTACGGCCCAGGATTTCTTAAAGCGTGTGGATGAGAAAATGATGGTGTCCATCACCACAAAAGCAGAGGGACAGCCCTCCAATCTTTTTTATGGCTGCGTTCACAATGTCTCCCTGCAGCAGGAAACAGAATACAGTAAAGTAACCTTACAGCTGTATTCCATGAGCCGCTTACTGGATATGGAGAAAAAGAATAAGACCTATCAGAATACGGCAAAGACCTACGGACAGATTATTGCGGGAGATATATCCGACAAAGGGGATTTACATATGATGGTTTCCGATAAGGCAATTGGAAGCCTTATTATGAAATATAATGAAACCGATTGGGAATTTGCAAAGCGTATGGCGGCAAAGCTGAATGCACCGCTTGTTTCCAATATTTCCTCTCCCCGGCCCCAGATATACATGGGACTGCCTCCTGCAAGCAAGTCCATTACGATAAACAGGACAGCCTATTCCTACGGAAGCGATACCGGAGCTTATGCACAGATGAGCAACGGTGCGCTGCCCCAGGATTTTGGCGGAGAGCAGATAGAGAGCTATGAATATGGCTATGTGGGGGACCAGATTTCCTTTGGAGGAAAGACAGGAAGGATAAAGAGCGTACAGGCCTGCCTCCAGGATGGAATCCTGACCATGACCTATGGAATGTTAGCCGGAGGAGGCACATCGGCAGGAGCCGGAGGGGGTGCGTCTGCGGGAGCCGGAGGCGGATTTGCCGGGATTGCAGCTCCTTCCACGCCCAATGTCCAGGCTTCCGGTAAGATGATGCGGGGAAAGGTCATGGCTGTGTCCGGAGATAAGGTACAGGCACATCTTACGGATGTGGACGGTGGTTATGATGGAGGGGGAAACTGGTGGTTTCCCTACTCAACAGCATATTCCTCCAGTGATGGAAGCGGCTGGTACTGTATGCCGGAAGTAGGGGATGAGGTGCGTGTATTCTTCCCGTCAGGTAATGAAGGGGACGCCTTTGCCGCAAGCTCTGTCTGCGCTACACCTCCGGCCAATCCCAAGCATAAGAGCTGGAAAGCACCGGGAGGAAAGGAAATACTTCTTACGGATGAGGGAATGTATATCATAGGAAAATCCGGGAAGATATATATTAATTTAACGGATGAAAAGGGAATCGAGATTCATTCGGATAAAGATATCAGCATATCTTCAGATGCCAACATCAAAATCAACTCCTCTTCCGAGGTACAAATAGTGGCAAAAAACCAAATCGTAATAGGTACGGAAAGTGCATATCTTGATTTGACGGAAAATTCGGCTACGCTGGCAGCGAGCCAGGTACTGATTAATTAGGGGGATTGAGCAATGGCAGACAGTTGTACCACGATGTTTGAGGAAACCTTTTACCCCAGGGCCTTTTTGAAATTAGCGGATAAGACCATTGAAGCCTTTGAGGAGCAGCAGGAGGAAATCATAAAAGAATGGAAGGACGGAATAAAGAACTATCTGTCCGAGCTGGAAGCGCTGCAGAAGGAGAAGCTGGCACCGGAAGTATCGGAGCTGCATTTTTCCTTTTTGTATACCTCCCTGCTGTCCGGAGAGCCGAAATTCCGCATTGATACCTATGGAGAAGGCGGGCGGCTCAGCTCGGAAAGTATTCTGACAGAGGAAATATCCGCCCTATGGCTGGGGATTTATTTTGAAGAATTCAGGCAGGAGCTGGAAGAATATACGGTAAGGGAAAGTATCCGGCGCTTTATCCGTCCGGCAGAGCTGGAGGTATTAAAGCTTCGTGCGGTGAGAAGCCTTCTGTACTACTTTTCCAGCCGGTTCCGGTATATTGCCCCCGATATCCTGGATTTCAGGGAGCTGGCTAAAATAAAAAAAGAAGACAGCTTTGTTATACAAATGGGAGAGTACATGGATTGGCAGAAAACTCTTTATGCCCTTCTCCCGGAGGTGGATATCTTTAACTGTGATAGAAATACCCTGCTTTCCTTTCGCAGGTTTTCTGCCTTTTACTATCAGGACAAGGTGTTTTCGGGCCTGAAGGTGGATAACGCCAGGTTTCTGGACTGTACCTTTAAGGATGTTGTAATAGAAAACTGCAGGATGAATGACAGCATGTTTGCCGGCTGTGTTTTTGAAAATACGGTATTCCGGAATACGGAAATGGCAGGCTGCCTGTTTCTGGACTGTACCATCAAAAATTCTGTCTGGGAGCAGGTGGAATTTTTGGCGGAAGGCCGTAAAGCCGAGATGTCGGAAAACTATGAAGCGACGTCGGAAAACTATGAACCGACATCGGAAAATTATGAACTGACGTCAGAAAACTATGAACCGACGTCAGAAAACTATGAATCGACATCGGAAAGCTATGAACCAACGTCGGAATACTATGAACCGGCGGAGTTCTACCGCTGCAGCCTGGAGGACTGCCGGTTTACCGGCTGCGGCCTTTCTGAGTGCTCCGTAGGGGATTGTGATATGGAAAAGGTCGTAATAAAAGACAGCAGGACAGAGAATTCCGGCTTTTTGGAGCAGGAGGGTATCCTATGGGCAGATTTACAGGAGGAGTAGGGCATGGACTATTTTGAGTTGTTTCAAAGTGAAAAGGTAGAAAATGCGGTGGAGCTGATGGGCCTTGACAAAAACCAGTACAGCTATTCCATGAAGGAAGAGGATTTCTCTGCACTGGATAAATTAAAGGTGGCATATTACAGCGGACGGGATACGGAGGAAGTTTGTGATATCCTGAAGGAGCCAACCTATCTCATTTCCAATGAAATAAAAAGACTTTTTGAATTATATGATAAAAGTATTGAATATAAGGGAGTACAGCTTTTTTCTACAGCCGGTGAAAATACCAAAAGTCCCTTGTACTGGGTGGCAGACTTTCCCATGCCTGAGTGTATGCATGAGAGCAGCGGGAAATATGACAACGGGATGTTAAAAGAGCTGGTGCTGGACAGAAAGAAGATAAGGGGACTGGATATTTTCCGTGTGGCCGGATTGCTGGAATATAAGATTATTGTTTCGCTGCCGGTTGCAGAAAGTCTGCTCCGAAGGAGGCTTTACGGAATCGGATTGCGAAAGGTCAAGGTGGTCTGAATGGCTGAGGGGAATGATTATGTAGTATATGGGATGAAAGCAAAATGCAGCGAAGGAACCATGGATAATTATATCAGTACGGATAAGGGGCATGGTGTGGTTTATCAGGGCCAGCCGGTTCTGAATGCCAATGACCATGTAAAGGAAGTGAACCTGACACACTTTGGAGACTGTAAATCAAAAGCCATTTTTGAGGAAGCCAAAAAGCAGGCAGATGAAAAATACAAGGCGGAAGAAGGTGATGGCTTCTTTACCAGACTGGGAAAGGGAATTGCCAAGACAGTTACAAAAGCAGTTGTCAGTGTAAAGGAAACCTTCTCCTCCAATAAATGCGAGCTGGATACGCCCCTTCCGTGGATTTTTACCAGCCGGGACCATATGGTGGATGGAGCGCCGGCCCTCACGATGGAAAGCCAGTGTGCCTGCAAATTTGGCGGGATCATTACGATTGTTCCGGTGGAGGAGGAAGCGGCCACAGAGCAGGAAGAGCAAATGGAATATGACGTTGAATCCAAAGCTGTTCCAGTGGAAGCTGCAAGGACACTGCAAATGGCAGCTGTCGGGGCAAATACTTCAGTTTTCCCAAAAACTGAAATAACGGGAGTAATGCCAGCAGAAAGCACAGCATTTATTGATAAATATGTCAATGAAGAAACCTTAAAAAAGATTAATAGCCGTTGGAATATCAAGGAATTAAAAAAGAAGTGTGGCACATCAGTGATGGATGATCTTAAAAAATCCATGTATGCGGCAGGTATAACGGATGAAAAAAGCGTTCTTATGTTTTTATGTACATTAGGTGTAGAGTCTGGCTATGGTACAACAACGACAGAAAAATATACGGATACGTACTTACTTGATAAATTTTATACAAAAAATACAAGGGGGGCTGGTTTAATACAGTTAACAGGTGATACTCAGAAGGAATTTCTGGAAAATTTACGAAACGGTTTACCGGAGAATGATTCTAAAAGAGTTGAAATTAATCAATATATTAATGCTTTTGGAACTTATGGTAAGAAAGTTACTTGTAGTAAGGATGCAACAACTTTTATAGCAAATAACTATCCTGTTGAATCTGCAACATGGTTCTGGGCCCAAAATAATAGCAAATGTATATATTATTATAGTAAAAGTAAATATGAAGGTATGTCAATTAATAAGTATATAAAAACCTTTGACAACTATGATTCGGATAATGTATTCCTTGTTTCTCAATATTATACAAATGGTAAAAGATGGAAAGCATTTCGCCTTCAAGAAATATGTGAAGCTTCTAAAACCATTTCGCCATATTCGATAATTGAGTCCAGGGAAAAGAATGGGAAAACGGTTAAAGAGGTAAAGTACATGGTAGATTTCGCTGGAGATTCTGCCAATGCACCTAACGGTTGGAAAGAACGGTCGACAGATTGGGAAAATGCTAAAAAACTTATGAGTCCAAAGATACACCGAAATAAAAATATAACAATAAATTAGTAAAATATACATAGACAGAATCTTAAGCCAAATTAAAAGGAAAGGAAAGCATATGTATTTGATTCTTTACAAATACATTATATAAGAAAAAATGAAGCGGGTCATACGTATAACACTTATAGGTGCTCTGATAGTAGTTGTCCTACTATTAAATATTTTAAAAACGAAAAATACTCCCGTGCCGGAGGCAAAGGAGGAGACTGCAAAGGCAGAAGATTATAAGCATTTCACAGAAAATGTATATTTTACAAAAGAAGAAAACTTGTCGGATGAGTTTGCAACGGGTTTGGCGGACTACTTAAAGAAGCATCTAAAGGCGGGTACTCTTGAAAAAGGATTAAAGAAAATATCATCCGATTACATAATTTTGAATAAAAAAGAGAAAGAAAAGGCTATAAAGAAAGATACGAATAAGATGTTAAGAAGTTATCAAATGACGGAAGGTCAAAAGCTTGATGAATGGTATCAAGTGAATCTTTCAGAGATTGGAAACGATATTGTTATAAAACATCCAAAAGGAAACGAAGATATTTTTTTATTTTTTCCAACATGGTATGAAGTCGGTTACGACATGGCATTACGTTCTAAGGGGAATGGAGATGTTTATTTTATAAGCTGGAAAAGCAATAATTATATGGCGATAACTGAGAAGAATCCAAAAGGAGATACTATAAAAGGCATTACTATTTATAATTACAACAGTAGTATTTATATCGGCTCGTTGATGCGTATTGAAATAAATAGAGATAAAAAAACTAATGTTTCCTATTATTTGTATTTTTCGACAGGAACGGGACAAGAACCGGACGGAGGGGCAACCTATTGGCCTTAAGCCAGGATTTTAATTGATAATAAATACTCGTATTTAATTTAACGAACGTACATTAATGATTACCAGATTTTTGTATGATACCAAAGCAGACAATCTATTTATAGTTTTTCAAAACTACATAAATAATCAAGTATCATAACTTCAGGAAATGTCTTAATCGGATTAAAAAGAAAGGAAATGTGCTGGAGTAATAACGCATCAGATGAAATGAAACGAAGCTTACTGATAATAGTCATAGGCACTTTACTTGGGGGAAGTGTACTATTTAGTAATTCAAAAATGCATTTGACTACATTGCCGAAGGCAGAGGATAAAATGACTATAGAAACAGAGGATTATCCGGACTTTGAAGAGGATGCATATTTTACAAAAGAAGAGGACCAGTCGAACCAGTTTGCGGCGGATTTGGTCAGTTATTTGGAAAAGCTGTTAAGAACCGGAAATGTTGAAAAAGGATTAAAGAAAATATCAGCAAATTATGCGGTTTTAAATGAGAAAGAGACAGAGAAAATTATAGAACGTGATACCAATGGAGATCTGGATAATTATCGAAAAACTACAGGTCAAAAAAAGGATAAATGGTACAAGGTGAATTTTTCGGATAACGGAAATGATATAGTCATAAAACATCCGGCAGAAGAGAGAAAGGAAATACTGGTATACTATTTCCCCCAATGGAACAATAAGGGAGCATATGAGCCGGCATTACGTGCAAAAGGGAATGGGAAGGTTTATTTTATAAACTGGAAAGGCAGTAATTATATGGTCATATCCCAATGGGATAAAAAAAGGAAACACATCAAAGGTATGACTGTCTATAATTATAGCGGTCCCCTGATTGGCGTGTTAATGAGTATTGAAATAAATGATACCGGAAAAACCGGCATATCCTATTACTCCTATTTTATTAGCGGAACAGGACAACAGCCGGAAGGGGCTGCTTACTGGCCTTAGAAAGCTTAATTATAATAGAAGCATCATTGATGCGTAGTGAAATAAACAGTTGGTGAGGGAGTATGGTTCCGCCAAGGAACCGGATAATTAGGAGGAGTTTATGCGTGACAATGGAAAAATAGGAATAGTACCGATTATAACAGTTGCTGTCTGCCTGGTACTTGCGTTCTTCCTTTTTGCAAAGCTCAACCCGGAAGGGTGGATAAAAAAGGAAGGAAAGCCGGTCAGGCTGGCAGACATCCCGGCTGGTGATAACGGAGCTTACACCGGTAAAACAGCAGGAGAAGATGTTCCAAAGCTTTCAGGGAGCAAAGAGCTGGAAGATATGATTGGAACACAGTACGAAAGTGCAATTCCTAAAAAAGTCATAAAATCCGGGGTATACAGCTTAAAGCCATGGCTTAATCCCTATGAAATCACAAACGGAAGGAATAACAGCGGAAGAATCTACCGTACGGGAAGGAAAGCCGCCGAGGCTACTGACAGTGCCATTCTGGCAGTCTCTGATTATATTGAATATTATCTGATTCAGCTGCCGGATGATTCCTATATCCTGGCACAGTTTAGCGATACATACCGTAAGGCCATAGAGAGGGGCGAGACAGTTACCCTTCCTCTTGGAATACAAAAAAACACGGGGAAGGAAGCGAGAAGCTATCTCAAAGAGATATGCGGCAAGTATGGGGCTTCCACCGATTATGTGCTGTATGCCGTAGACAATGAATGGAACAATGAGCATGAGTTCACTTTATTTATAATCCGATTTGGAATCTCAGCAGTTGTATTCTTTATCCTTTCCTTTGCAATACTTACGGCAGCGGATAAGATAAGGCACCGATAATAACATACGAGGAGGGAGACAGTATGGCAAAAGAGGAAATGACAGGATTAGGGCAGCTTGTGCTGCAGTCAGAAATGGAAGCACTGTACATAAAAGATATTCATATCGTGGAGCAGGCCAATGAACATGGAATTCTTTCCCTGCGCT
>JAEYPZ010000181.1:0-9840 GCA_023410275.1 Bacillota bacterium | reverse complement strand
GCAGAATCCTTAGCACTATCTATAACCATTTCCGATAATTCGTCACTGTAGGCAATACCCGGAAGAAGAAGTGCCATTGCCACATCCTCTTTCTGGCGTACAACACCTGTAATCTTTACTGTTATGTCATCCTTTGAATCATACATTGCCTGATAGTCATTGCCGGGCAGATAAGTTCCTGCCTGTGTTGGCAAATAGTAAACATCATTGGGAACAATCTTAAATTCCGTACCGACAATATCACTTAAATTGATGCTATCCTTTCCGTCGGTATCAAAGCCCAGCTTCTGAAGGATGTTGTAGTCCAGTCTGTTTTTCTCATCTATGACAAGAACCAGGTCCGTTGACTTCACAGGATATTCTCCTGCCATAAGGTCGTAATTTTTCGTCAGGTAGGACTCTTCCTCTGTCTTTAACTGCTTGGGATAAGAGGATAATCCCATGGAGCCTGTCAAAGCGCCTGACTGTCCGGTTCCGGAGGTACTGCTCTGGCTGCTTAAGGTAACCGGAATCACCTTATCTTCTACTTTACGGACCATATTCATGGATACCAGCCTGGAATACCCTATACTGCTGCAAATTTCAGGGTCTATCTTATTCAGGTAATCAAGATAATCCTGGGTAAAAATATTTCGGTGGGTAATTTGTGTGTCCGTCGGGTCATAAAGCGTTACCTTGTCCGTAGATGCAAAGGAGCCATCGTCCTGATTCGTCATATCCTTTCTCATATTCTTCATGCTTTCGGCATCGACTGTAGTAGCAGATTGGGAAATAATGATGGGAAATTCCGCCATGGCATCCCTTTGAAAATTATCAATCTGCGTTTGAAAGCCCGAGGATAAGCTTAAAATAACCGCAATACCGATAATACCAATACTGGAGGCAAAGGCTGTAAGGATTGTCCTGCCCTTCTTCGTACGAATATTGTTAAAGGAAAGGCGAAGGGCAGTTAAGAAGCTCATGCTTGTTTTCTGAAGCTTAAATTCATCTGCTTTTGGTCTTTCAACATGGGGATGGCTGTCGGATATGATTTTTCCGTCCTGAAAACGGATAATACGGTCCGCATAGCTTTTGGCAAGCTCCGGATTATGAGTTACCATGATAACCAGACGTTCTTTGGCAACTTCTTTAATGAGCTCCATGATCTGTATACTGGTATTACTGTCCAAGGCTCCCGTTGGCTCATCACACAGGAGGATTTCCGGGTCATTTGCCAGGGCCCTTGCTAAGGCAACACGCTGCATCTGGCCGCCGGATAACTGGTTGGGCTTTTTGTGAAGATGCTCCTTCAGTCCCACCTTTTCCAGGACCTCAAGTGCCTTTCTATGCTTTTCCTCCGCTGTTACGCCGCTTAAGGTCATACCAAGCTCCACGTTTGCAACAATGCTGAGATGCATGATCAGATTATAGCTTTGGAATACAAAGCCAATAGAATTGTTTCGGTAAGCATCCCAATCTCTATCTGTAAAATCCGCAGTCTTTTTTCCCTTAATGATCAGCTCTCCCGAATCGTAACGGTCAAGGCCTCCTATAATATTCAGGCATGTGGTCTTACCTGAACCGCTGGAGCCAAGAATAGCAACAAATTCCTTCTGTCTGAAAGCAACACTTACTCCGTCAAGGGCTTTTGTCTCAATGCCTCCGACATTATAAGCTCTTTTTATATCCACTAATTCCAGCAATTTTCTATTCCTCCTTCTATGCTAAGTATCCTGCTGTATTCATGCCATTATACAGAATGACTAATTTTAAGTCAAAAAAATTACTCTAAAATAAATGTTAAAAATTTATGATAAATTATGTACAAAATAATACTCTATGGAAGAAGGACATTGCTTCAATATTGAAATAAACAAAACAGCATGGCTGAAAACGGCCATGCTGCTACTATCAGTTTTTCATTTTTTAGTCAATCGGTTAATCAGGCTTAAAATCATAAGCATATCTCTGTCATCCAGCTTTTTGAACTCTTCCACAGCTTTGTGGACCAGTTCCGGATTTGGCAGTTTATCATCAAAGAACTCTGCCGGTGTTATATTAAAATATTCGCAGATCGAAAATAATTCTATTAAAGGCGGAAGCGATTTACCAGAAGTAATATTATAAATATAGCTTCTGCTGTGGCCCAGATCATAGCTTAATTGGTATTCTGATATACCTTTCAGCAATCTAAGCTGTGTTATCCGGTCCCTTACAAATTTATCATATGTTGACACCATAATCACCTCCAAACATATCATAATAAATAATATGAGGTAATTACTCCAAATATATACGCTATTATACTTGTAATAATCCAATATTATATGTTATAATCTTGCTATATACGAGATAAATACTTTTTTCCAATAAAATAATCATATTTTCTTGGCATTTACCTATTTCGAGTATTATTCCCTTCATGATACTGGCATTGGAGAAATAACATGAATTTTAAAAACCTGAATCAAGCCATAGCATCCCTCCAGATGCTTCATAATTTTTATTCTACCATTCGCATTTACGATACCGGGTATAACCGTATTCTTTATGAAAACAAAAAGTCAAATGGTTTAAAGGAAGCTGCAGAAACAACGCTCTTCTTCCAGGAAGCAGCTTTCTGTATACCAAAGCATAAGAACACACTTGAAATTAATATCCCCCTGTCAATTAATGGACAACCCTGCCGTCTTGAACTTATTCAGCGCAACATAAAGGAATATGGTGATGATGTGCTTCATTCCATGCAGGAGCTTATTATTACCGATTCCCTGACCAGCTTGTATAACCGCAGATTTATAGATGAGCAACTGCCAAAGGATTTGGAAAAAACATATCAAAGTAATAATCCTTTATCTCTTATCTATATAGATATCGATTATTTTAAAGAAATTAATGACCATTACGGGCATATTATTGGAGATTTAATATTAAAGGAAATCGCAAGCACCTTTCTGCAAATCCTCTGGCGTAAGAACGGCTGGGCAGCCCGGTATGGAGGGGATGAATTTCTCCTCTGCCTCCCAGGGATCAGCCGTAAGTCCACCATAAAAATAGCTAATCGAATACGTCTCGCAGTGGAAGAAAAAACATTTTACACGGTAAATCCCGTTATAAAGATTACCTGCAGCCTGGGGTTATTAACCGTACATAAAAGCAGTAATGTCCACACCGTAAATGAAGTGATCGAATTATTGGACCGTAAGCTGTATCAGGCAAAAAAAGAAGGCAGGAACAAGGTTATTTTATGATAATAAAAAATGCTGAAATTTATACTATTGCTATAGTAAAAATTTCAGCATTCTATTATTATTTACTGCTTTTAAATAAAATCTTACAAAATTGTATCCAGCTTCTGTTTATATTACACTTCTGAATATAATCTTATTTCAAACCATACTCCATTTCTGATTATCTTTGACTATAAGAACTGAATTTCTTCCGACTGCCCATAAATATAGAATCCATCACAGCCCTGTTCCTGCAGCCTGTCTATAAACTTACCTGTCTTTTTCGGTTTCACATACATGGCTGCATTATAAGTCTTACGCAGGTCATTTGCATACTCCATGGCACCAAGAAAATCCTTTTCCTCATAGAGAACTGCAATTACTTTCTTTCTGTCCGGTATCTGAAAACCAACGTCGGTTAAAATACCAAATATCCGCTCAAAACCAATGGAAAATCCCACTGCGGGAACTGATTCATTCAGGAATTTACCAATGAGGTTATCATATCTTCCGCCTCCTGCAATAGCTCCGCGGAATTTCGTGCTCTCGACCTCAAATACCGTACCGGTATAGTAGCCCTGCCCTCTGATAAGGGTAATGTCATATTCTATGTTAAATTCACTGTTCAATGCCTTTACAGAGTCCAGAATAAATCTTATTTCCTTTACACTCTCCTCTTCGGGGCAAAGCTTTTCTGCTTCCTCCAGGGTAAAAGGCTTGGTGGCTAATATTCCGGACAGCTTTTCAATGCTTTCTGCCTGAAATTCCTTTGCACTTAATTCTTCCTTTACGCCATCCAGGCCAGCCTTATCCAGCTTATCAATGGAGATGCAGACGCTGTCCAGTTCCTCTGCCTGAAAGCCTGCCTTTAAAAGAATTGCCTTTAAGAGCTTTCTATTATTAATCTTGACCTTAAAATCACCAATTCCGATGTTTTTAAGAGCCTGAGCTGTGGTAGTGATTAATTCTACCTCCGCTGTCAGGGAGGTGGTTCCGATTATGTCAATATCACACTGGTAGAATTCCCTTAAACGGCCTTTCTGAGGGCGTTCCGCACGGTATACCCTGTCAATCTGGATACATTTGAAGGGGGATAAGAGCTTATCCCTGTTATTGGCATAATATCTGCTGAGAGGAAGTGTCAAATCGTAACGAAGGCCCATGTCGCACAGTTCTTTTTCATCCTTTGCTTCCAAGGCCTTTTCTAATTTGTCTCCCCGTTTCAACACCTTAAAAATCAGGTTCAGATTCTCTCCGCCCTCACTTTTATCCAAATTCTCAATATCCTCGATAACCGGCGTCATAATTCTTTGAAAGCCGCAGGATTGGTAAGTCCTTAATATTTCATCCATTAAATAATCTCTCAGGGCTGCTTCCCTGGGTAAATAATCATTGGTGCCTTTCACGGTGGAAATCTTCATTTTAAGTATATCCTTTCTTCCAAGTTTTTTGACCTTTAATAAAAATTTCGATGTATCCCTGCACCTTGGCATATTGCCGTCAAACTGCATTTCATACACCGAAAGATAAAATCCTGTATTCTGGCAAATCTACCCTTTGCCGAGGGTTTTCACAAGGAATACTTTAATGGAATTGAATGGATTTGTCAAGCAGATAGTAGTCCTTTTCGTGGCTCCCCTCAAATATCTGAAAGGCTCCGTAGCGCACGACCTGCTCAATGGCGCAAAAGGAATTCAAGGTCTCACCGCTGGCATTTCTTCCGTCTGGAGGATATTTTCCGAAATTATCCTTGCTGTTATAGATGCAGATTCCCGTTCCGACAGCTTTATAAGGCCTTAATTTCAAGCATTCTCCAAACAATTCCTGAACCGGCCCCAGGCGCTTGAGCAGCTCCATTTCCTGTAAGGTAAAAGGCAGATGGCAGACGATATCCAAAAATGCTTCATAGCGAAAATAGCCCGGACGGCTATAATTCTCCGCAAATATTTTGTCTCCAGCCCTGGGAGCTCCGAAGGTACAGACTGTAAGCTTATCTCTATATTTACCCTCCCGGATTTCCGACAGAATAGCTGCCATTATCATTGCTACGGCCCCTCCTTTGCTGTGTCCGGTCAGGATAATTTCCGGATTCTCATATTTCTTTTCCAGGATGCTGTATAGCTCTTCTGCCTTCGGCACCATATCTTCCCGAAGGCTTTGGGCAGCATTTAAAAATCCCTCATGTACATTGCCCGGTCCGTAAGGGAAGGGAACCTGTATGGCAAGGAAATTATTTAACCAGTCCAGAATACTTCCCTGAAAGGTATCATTTCCATCCGTACCGCGAAGGGCAATTATAAGCTTATCCTTTACAATCCCCATTAAACCGGCATGTATGCTTTCAATACCCGCAGTAAAAGTATAGACTTCCTCTGTAAAACCCGCTCTGTGATACCAGTTAAAGGGTACCCCTCCAATCCACTCGTCAATCCTGTAACGGCAGCTTGCCGGCAGTTTACCGTCCTTAATGTGGTATGCCAGTTTGGAGGCAGCTAGCATAGCCATCGCGTTCCTGCTGTCCTGCATCATAACCTCTTTTCCTTCCTTACCCATTTACCTGACTGTTTTCTTTGCATATTCCTGTCAATGTAATGTCTGCCCTGGCTTGTGCTCCATTAAGGTTTGCCGCTGTTCCTGCCAGAATTAAAGTAGTCTGTTGTCCGATATGTACTGTCAGATGCTTTTCTTCTGCCCCGTTCAGATAAATATCCTTTAAAAAGCTTTTACTGGTAAGCTCTCCGCCAATTACAAGCGTAAGAGAGCACCTGATATATTCACCGGGATATCCTTTCAGGATAATCTCACAGTCCTCCCAATAGCAGCTATCAAAGAGGCATAGGTTATCAATGCTTCCGACTCCGTAAAAAGAACCATTCCAGGATACCGAAGTCTTTATAATATTTTCCTTATACTCCTTCTTACCGGCAGCATGAAAGCCCTCCGAATAATCCGGATATATTTCCAATCTATGTAATTCCCCATCATCCGGCTTTGAGAGTATAAGCCTTAATGTTCCTCCATTCACCCATCCAAGAGAGGTAGTTTCCTTATCCTTTAACCCCCTTGCAGACATCTTCTCAAAATAAACCCTTAAATCCTTCACATTCCCCTCCTCATAGGCCAGAAGGGTAAAGGAACTCTCGGTTCCGGCCAGCTCATAGCATACCGCTGCCGCAAGGTTCTCTTCACAGGAATTTCCCACGTCCTCCCATTCCAGAAAAGCAACGGCTTCGGACTGTCCTCTTATACATTCCGGGAAGCAGAACTGTTTCATCCTGAGCTTAAAATTACGGGCCATAATCCAGTCATAATCCGTTTCATTCACAAGAACAATATAGCCTTCCTGCCTCATATATGTCCTTCACCTTTGTTCTTTTCCTACAGTTTATGTAAGAAACCGGCCATCCATACGTGATTTCAGGAATTCCTGTGAGCGGAACCTATCCTGGCAAGGTCAACAAGCCCCTGTTCAAAGTTTACACCATATCTGTTATCCGTCCTATCGTCATAGGTTCTTTGAATAGCTCCCGTTGTAAAATCAACCGCAAGCTTTAATGATTCCTCCATGGACTGGTCATTTAACAGCCCTGAAAGCAGTACACTGGAAAATACATCCCCGGTGCCATGATACATTCCGGGAATTTTTTCCCTAAAGTAATAGCTTACTTCCTTTCTGCCGCAGTCATATGCGGCTGCCCCCATCTGCCCTTCCTGTAAATACACTCCGGTAAGGACGATTTTTTTGGCACCGCAGCCGGACAGCCTGGTAAAAAGTCCTTCTATATATTCTGTTGTATAGGGCCCTTCCCTGTAGTCTTCTCCCAAAAGAAGAGCAGCCTCCGTAATGTTCGGCACTATAACATCCGCTTTTTCACAAAGCTTTACCATGCCTTTGGGAAAATCCTCATCAAATGCCGTATAAAGCCTTCCGTTATCTCCCATGACAGGATCCACCAGAATCATGGAATCCTTTTCTTTAAACATATCAAAAATATGAGAAACGATATCAAGCTGGGAATAGGAACCCAAATAGCCGGTATAAATTGCTTCAAAGGTTAATCCAAGGGATTTCCAATGTTCTGCAATCGGCAGAATATCCTCTGTCAGGTCCTTAAAAGTATATCCTGTAAACCCTCCCGTATGAGTGGATAGTACAGCCGTTGGTATTATGCTGGTCTCAATTCCTGCCGCCGAAAGGATGGGGAGCGCAACGGTAAGGGAACACCTCCCGAAACAGGATATATCATGTATTGCGGCAACTCTTTTCTGCATTTTCATTTTCCTCCCTTTTGCTATTTTCATTATGACTATATTAAGTCATATCTGGCATGTAATCAATCTCCAGTTTTTCTTTTTTTAACAGTGCCAATTTTTACATATATTGTCGAATTTATTACGATATTGTACAAATCATAATATTTTCCACCATTCTCGTAATGGCTGCCCTCCTGATAGGGGTCATTTCTCTTATTAGCCAGCGTGAAACCCTGAATGATAACCTCAAGGTATTGGAAAGCAGCATCCGTTCTGATTATGACAATAATATAAAAGAACAGGTGCAGACCGCTGTTTCCATGCTGAATGAGGTTTATGCCAAATACCAGAATGGCAGCTATACTTTGGATGAGGCCAAAATCATAGGTGCTGATATCTTAAGGAAAATGTCCTATGGTGAGAACGGTTATTTCTGGGCTGATACCTATGACGGTACGAATGTTGTTCTTCTGGGGAATGAAACAGAGGGAACCAACCGCATCGATAAACTGGATGAAAAGGGATTTGCCTATATGAAGGCAATTATACAGGCCGGTAAGGATGGGGGCGGATATACCGACTATTGGTTTCCTAAGGCCGGTGAAACAAATGCAAAGCCAAAACGCAGCTACAGCCAGGCCTTTGAACCCTCTTCCTGGGTAATCGGAACCGGAAATTACACCGACTATATCGATGAAATTATTAAAGCTTCATCTTTGGAACAAAAGAAAAAGGTGGAAGCAGCTATGCTGAATAACGATATTATTATTCTTATTACACTTCTGTTCTCTCTTATCTCCTGCATATACATAATTGGAAGAATCAACCGGAGCTTTAAGTCCATCAGCAGTTATCTGGGGCAGCTTGCCAAAGGCGATGTCTCTCTGGCTGCCGCTGAGGGAGCCTCCGGAACCGGCGATATTGCGGTAAGGATCGGTGATGTAAATACAAAATCAGGAGAAGTTGAGCAGCTGATATCTGCTGCAGATACAAGCTGCCTTTCTCTTAAGACGGAAATCAGCCATTTTACCATTTAGTGCTGCCTTGCTGTATCTGACTAAAATTCATTTTTCAGATTCCTGGCAAATAGCTGCTCCAGTATAGTTTTAACGTCTTTATTCCGGTATAATATTTCAAATACGGCCTGGCAGATAGGAAGTTCTACCTGATAGCTTTCAGAAAGCTCCGTCAATGCTCTGACGGTATAATAGCCTTCTGCCAGGTCACCATAGCTCTCACCTTTTACGAAACATTCGCCGAATTTTCTGTTATGGCTGAATTCAGAGAAAACGGTAGCCTGATAATCGCCCAGATGGCATAATCCATAAGCAGACAGTTCATTGCCCCCCATTGCCTTAATAAGTCTTGCAATTTCCCTGGTCCCTCTGGACATCAAAGCACCCTTTAGGGTGGTAAGGCCCAAGCCGTCTAGCATACCGGCGGCAATACCAATAACATTCTTAGCAGCGGCACCCACTTCGTTTCCAATCAAATCACAGCCATAATAAAACCGAATCAAATCACTGGAAAATTCCCTTACCAGTCTTTCCTTTACCTCATCCTCTTCGCTGTCTATAACCATGCAATTAGGTATATTACTTAAATACTCCTGAACATGACCGGGCCCAAGCCACACAGCCACTTTATTGGAAGGGTCCATGGCTTCCCTTGCAATCTCCGACAGCCTTTTCCCCGTACCAATCTCAATCCCCTTCATACATAAGACAACCGTCTTTTTCTGAACCTCTTTTATTTCCTCCATTAAGGGCTTTAATCCCTGAGAATTTACTGATATTACAATAATATCCGAGTTGTTCACGCCAGACAGGTCACTTGTCAGGGTAACCCTTTCCTCCAGAGTTATAAGCCCATTGCTTCTGGTCCTGTAAAAGTCCTGCATATGCTTTGAATTGCTTCTGCCATATAAGGTAACCTGATGTCCGATTTTATTCAAATACCAGGTAATAAAGGAACCCCATCTGCCGCAGCCAATAACGGTAATATTCATAATTCTACCTCTCTTTTCTCTTTAAACTTTAATCTTTAATCCATCCTAATGGTGTTTTCATACCGATGTAAATGCTTTCTTCTAAATATTGACGTAAAAAGAGCCGATTAACCTTAAACATTTTAGTCTAAGAATCGGCTCTGGGGATGACGAATTAAGTAATTTATTAACTAATATGATAGTATCATACTTATTTGTAAAAATCAAGCACTTTTTGAAACTTACTGAGGATTGTAATAAAAGGGGGGATTGGGAACGGACGATGATTTTGGCTTACCTTTCGTAATTTTCTCGTTCGGGGTTCCAAATTCCACTAAAATGCCAGCAGCTGTTCCTGGCAGGTGAAATTATACCAAACTCGCTGGAAGG